>CAXBNV010000005.1:0-97458 GCA_963977185.1 uncultured Gammaproteobacteria bacterium
AAATAATTGGTGGGCCTTGTAGGACTCGAACCTACGACCAAGGGATTATGAGTCCCCTGCTCTAACCAACTGAGCTAAAGGCCCTTATAAAAAGGGGATTTAAAGTGTTTTAATAACACTCAAAATATGGGTAAATTTTACACCATTATTTTGAGCTTGTCATCTGTTTTTTATAGTTTTTTATATTTAAAATTATTACTCATTATCTTCTTCAGCTAAGAAACTTCTTAATAACTCCGATCTAGCTGGATGGCGCAATTTTCTTAAAGCTTTAGCTTCTATCTGCCTAATTCTTTCTCTTGTAACGTCAAACTGCTTGCCTACTTCTTCTAAAGTATGATCAGTATTCATTCCTATTCCAAAACGCATTCTTAATACTTTTTCTTCTCTTGGAGATAATTTATGCAATACTTCAGCTGTTGCTTTTTCTAAACCTATTCTTGCAGCAGAATCTAAAGGAGATTCACTTAGAGTATCTTCAATAAAATCCCCTAAATGAGAATCTTCATCATCACCAATTGGTGTTTCCATTGAAATAGGTTCTTTAGATATTTTTAAAACTCTTCTGATTTTATCTTCAGACATCAGCATTTTTTTGCTTAATTCTTCAGGAGTTGGCTCACGCCCCACTTCTTGAATCATCTGTCTTGTAATTCTATTTAGTTTATTAATAGTTTCAATCATATGCACAGGGATTCTTATAGTACGAGCCTGATCAGCAATTGATCTTGTTATCGCTTGCCTTATCCACCATGTTGCATAAGTTGAAAACTTATATCCTCTTCTATATTCAAACTTGTCAACAGCTTTCATAAGACCTATATTACCTTCTTGGATTAAATCCAAGAATTGTAATCCTCTATTAGTATATTTTTTTGCAATAGATATTACTAATCTTAAATTGGCTTCAACCATTTCTTTTTTAGCGCGGCGAGCCTTTGCTTCACCAATAGACATATATCTATTAATATCTTTGATTTCTAAAATTAATAGATTAGAATTTTTCTCAATTTTATCTAATTTTTTTTGAGTCGCAATAATTTTATCTTTATCTTGCTCTAACAATGACGAATAAGATTTCCCACTTTTTATATGCTCATCAATCCACTCTGCATTTGATTCATTTCCTGGAAAACTATTAATAAAAACTCTTCTAGGCATTTTGGACTTGATTACACACAAATCCATAATAACACGTTCTTCAGTTCTTACCTTATCTAATAAATCTCTTAATTTTTTAAATAATATATTAAATAATTTAGGGGTAATTTTAAAGCCTAAAAATAATTGTGCTATTTCATCTCGTAATTTTTCAGCCTCTTTTGATTTACGACCTTGCTCAACTTCTGATTTAACTAAAAGATTATATACATTTCTTAATTCAGCAAATCTTTCTCTTGCCTCTTCAGGATCAGGACCAAACTCAGTACTACTATCATCTGAACTATCATCATCTGAACTATCATCTTCTGAACTATTTTGAGATTTGGCACTTTTAGATTTATCATCGCTAGATGCTTCTTCTTTAGATGTACTTTCTATCTTGGCTTTGTTTACAGACTTGATCTGTGGCACAACTAAATCTTCATCATCAGACTCATCTCTTTCATCATCAGATAAACCAGAACCAAGATCAGTTGCCCCTACTGCAATATCCTCTTCAATTTCTGAAAAACCGGTAATTAAATCGCTTAATTTTGCCTCGCCCTGTTCATATGAATCATATAAATCTAATATTGTCTTAATACTTTCAGAATATAACACTAAAGATAGAATAACTTCTTTTGTACCCTCTTCTATTCTCTTAGCAATTACTATCTCACCTTTTCTAGTTAAAAGGTCAACGTTACCCATTTCTCTCATGTAAGCTCGAACTGGATCTGCACTTCCACCTAATTCTAACTCAGCTAAAGCTATCTCTGTATCATCTAAGTCTTCATCCGTAGTAGCATTATCTTTTGCTAGCATAAGTTCATCTTCTGTTGGAACTTCAGGAAATACAGGAATTCCCATGCTTGTTATAGTAGTGATAATGCCTTCTATTTGCTCAGCATCCACAATGTCAGATGGCAAATTGTCATTTACGTCAGAATGGGTTAAATACCCTTTCTCTTTGCCTAATAGTATTAATAATTTAAGCTGCGATTCTTGCTCATTAGAATAGCTCATCTTTACTCCACCACTATAAATCTAGAAATTAACCAAACTACGAATTGTACCATAAATTAAGTAAAAAATATTCACAAAATCAACTTTTATTTTATTTTTCTTTTAATAACTCTGTCAACATATGCTTTTCTTCCAAAGATAACGCTTTTATCCCTGTATTTTTTACTTTACATAACAAACTATCTAAAGCTTCATCTTTATTAGTCTTCTTTAAATTTTTCATAATATCTGCGAACTCTAACTCTAAATGCTCTTTATCTACTAGATGTTCAACTAACATCATCTCTGTAATAAAAGCTTTACTTTTGTCATCATTCCAATTATCTAATATTTGTGCACTTGTAATAAATCCTTGTTTAATCAATGTAACAACTTGATAAAAAATATTAGCCTCTGTGCTGTCTTTACTTAAATCAACTTGATACTGCTCAACAAGTTTTACCATATAAGGATACTGCAACAAAATACTTAATGCATTATTTATTAATTTATTATTACCCTTAACAGCAGGTTTATTTACATGACTATATCTTTCAATTTTATAACTAGCCTGATTCAGCTTATGTTCAGATTTAATCTCTAACATATGCTTTAATCTATCTAAAGCTAAATCTAATTTATTAGCTAAATCAGATAATAAAAATTCTTTTACAATTTCATCATAAACTTTGTTTACAATGGAACGAAAAAGACTAACAAACTTAGATTTACCTTCTAAAGAATTAATATCTAATTCTTTTGTTAAATTATTAAATATAAATGTAGATAATGATTCTGAATTTTTCAAAAATTTCTCAAAACCAATTTTACCATATTCTCTAATATAACTATCTGGGTCATGATTGCCTGGTAAAAAACAAAAACTTAAGCTTTTTTCAGCTGAAATAATAGGTAAAGCCTGGATCATTGCTCTATATGCTGCTCGCTTACCAGCCAAATCACCATCAAAACAAATTATTATTTTCTCTGTATATTTAAATAATTTAACAAAATGTTGATGTGATGATGCTGTTCCCAATGTAGCAACAGCATTAGAGATACCATGCTGTGCTAAAGAAATAACATCCATATAACCTTCAACCATCAAAAAATAACTATCTTTACTTCTATTAGAGCTGCTTGTTTGTAATGCTTGATATAACCCATATAAGTCATTACTTTTTTTAAAAATAAAAGTCTCAGGAGAATTCAAATATTTTGGCTGGTTATTATTATTACTCTCAACAAATAATCTGCCTCCAAAACCTATAATTTTTCCTTGGATATTATGTATTGGAAACATTATACGATTTCTAAATCTAGCATAACCCTTTGCATTATTATTTGGATTACTATTTTCTAACCATAAACCCGCTTGTTTTAATAATGTATAAGATACATCATGATTATCTTTTAATACTTGATCTAAATTACCCCAATCAGCACTAGAATAACCTAATTGAAACTTATCACAAATTTCTTTAATAATTCCTCTTTGCACTAAATACTGTTTTGCTAAATTATTATTTAATAAGTTATTATAATAAAAATTAGAGACTAGCTGATTTATTCGATATAAAGCCTTATCGATACTCATTTTTTCATTTGAAATAGATGAGCTAACAGGAATTTCCATGCCTGCTATTCCGGCTAATTTAGTTACAGCTTCAACAAATGCCAATTTCTCATATTCCATAACAAACTTAATGCTGCTTCCGCCGACACCACAGCCAAAACAATGATAAAATTGTTTATTTTGAACAATACTAAAAGATGGAGTTTTTTCATGATGGAAAGGACAGCAGGCCATATAATTATGTCCCATTTTTTTCAATGGAACATAACTACCAATAACATCTACTATGTCTATGTTATCAAGTAAACTTGATATAAAATCTTCGGGTATATATCCCATTAATGGTAAAAAATACTAACCTTGCAAACATTCTTTAACTAATTTACTAACAATAGCCATGTCAGCACGCCCTTGTAATTTTGGTTTTAAATCAGCCATCACCTTACCAATGTCTTGCATTTTTACTGCTTCAACATCAGATATAGTTTGTTTCACTATAGAATGAATTTCTTCTGCTGATAACTGCTCAGGCAGGTATTGCTTTAAAATTTCGATTTCTGATTCTTCTTTCTCAGCAAGCTCAGCTCGACTTGCAGCCAAATATTGTTCTGATGCATCCTTACGTTGCTTCACCATTTTTTCAATAATATTTATAATGTCAGAATCAGATGGTTCAATTCTTTCATCTACTTCTTTTTGCTTTATAGCTGCTGATAGCATTCTTAAGGTAATTAAAAGATCTTTTGCTTTGCTGCGCATTGCAGATTTAATATCTTCTTGAATCTTATTTTTTAAGCTTTGTTCCATAAAATACCTAGTATAAATATATTTAAATCTAAAAAAGATAAAAATAAGGCCTAATATTAAAAAATATTAGGCCTTACTAAATTTCACTAAACAAATAATAATAGACTATTCGCTTACTAATACCGTTGTCTGCTCTATAGAAGCTATAGGATCTTTAAATCTTAAGCTCTTAGTAACATCGCGACGTTGTTTTTTATAGAAATTCTCTTTAGAAGTTCTTTTTAATTGTCTTTTAACAGCTGCAATTTTCTTTCTTCTACGCTTAGTCTTCGGTTTTTCAAACCTTTGACGTCTACGAGCTTCAGTAATCACACCGCATTTGTCAATAGACCTTTTAAAACGACGCATTGCACTATCTATATTTTCGTTATCACGCAATATCACAGATGGCATTTAGGAATCACCTCATTAATTAGTATAAATTGATTTAATTATATTAAAGGGCCAGACAATATCCACCCCTAAGTTATGAGATTTTAGAGGAGTTTTCTATAAATTGCAAAAATTTTCTAAAATATTTAGATTTTTTTGAAAATATGCTCTAAATTTGATTAAATTAACATTCTTATTTTACTTTAATTAAATATAACTAAACACCAATATGCCTGCAGCAGATAAAATTAATAATATTATAGCAATAGAAACATCATGTGATGAAACAGCAATAGCTGTATATTCTAAAATAAATGGTCTATTAGCACATAAAGTATATAGCCAAATTGAGCTACATACTCAATATGGAGGAGTAGTGCCAGAGCTTGCATCAAGAGATCATATTAGAAAAATTTTACCCTTAATTAAAGAAACCTTAAATCAAGCAAAACTAGAGCTTAAAGATATAAGTGGCATAGCATATACTCAAGGCCCAGGTCTTATTGGTGCTTTATTAGTAGGTGCAACGATTGCAAAAACTCTTGCTTTTAGCCTACAAATACCGACTATAGGCGTACACCACATGGAAGGTCACTTATTAGCTCCTTTTTTAGAAAAAGACTTAGAAAAAGAAATTACTTTTCCTTTTTTAGCTTTGCTAGTATCTGGAGGTCATACTTTATTAATTAAAGTTTCAAGTATTGGAAACTATGAAATTCTAGGACAAAGCATTGATGATGCTGCAGGAGAAGCTTTTGATAAAACAGCTAAAATATTAGGACTACCATATCCTGGCGGTCCTCAAATAGAAAAGTTAGCAAAACAAGCAGTTTTTAAAAAATATATTTTTCCAAGACCACTTATGAAAAATTTAAAGCATAATAACTTAAACTTCAGTTTTTCAGGACTTAAAACTTTTGCTTTAAATACTTTTGATAAAATAAAACAAGAATCACTAATCAACAAGAATATTAATTTGCATCAAGAAAAAGCAGAGATTGCCTATGCATTTCAAGAAGCCGTCACCGATGTTTTTATTAAAAAATGTAAACAAGCAGCTCTATCAACAGGCATTGATAAATTAATTATAGCTGGCGGTGTAAGTGCTAATAAATATTTAAGAGATAAATTTAATTCTTTAGAAAAAGAAATTAAACTCAAAACTTATTATCCAAGTTTTGAGTTTTGTACTGATAATGCAGCGATGATTGCTTATGCAGGAATGCAAAGACTTCTTAAAGGCGAGCATAGTCCATTAGATGCTAGCGTTAAGCCTAAATGGCCTCTGAGCTCTCTTAAAGACTAAATAAATTTAATTGTAAACTCACCACAATTTACCTTCAGTATTATTAAATATTTTTTTAATATTGCTATGATGCATCAATATTAATAATAAGGACAGCGCACACATGACTATTAATGATAGAGCATTTAAATCATTATAAATAATCAAAAAACTTAAAATAGGCATGAAAAAAGCAGCTAATATAGATGAAAATGAAACGTACCTTGTAGTAACTAATGTTAAAACAAATATTATTAAAAGACATAAAGTAACTAAAGGTGATAATACTAAAATCACCCCCAAACCTGTTGCAACTCCTTTTCCTCCTTTTAAATTAAAATAAATGGGAAATACATGTCCTAAAAAGATAGCAAATCCGATATAAACTAATTCTGGAACACCAAAATCTAAAAAATATTTGCAAATCATCAGAGGAATAACTGCCTTTAAAAAATCCCCTAATAAAACTATTATTCCAAATTTTTTACCAGAAAGTCTTAATACATTTGTAGCACCTGCATTTTTTGATCCACCTGATTTGGGATCAGATAAGTTAAAAATTTTACTAATTATCAATGCAAAATTTAGTGAACCTATTAAATAAGCTAGAATTAATGATAAAATTAGAATAAAATTTATATCCATACAGTTTTCCAAATAAAAATTTAAAATATTATGCAAAATCAAGTAAATGATATTATACACATACAAAACCTAGAAACAATAACAAAAATAGGCATTTATCCCCATGAAAAGACCATAAATCAACCTGTTATTATGGATTTCAAGATTTATACTAATGTAAAATTTGCCGCTATAACTGATTGTATTAATAATACTTGCGACTACGCTAGTTTATCTAAATTTATAATAAATTATGTAAGCTCAAATCAATTTAATTTACTAGAAACATTAGCTGAAAATTTATGTAATATTTTATTAAAAGAATTTAATATTCAACAACTAGATTTAAGAATATCAAAACCTTTAGCTCTACAAGAAATATCTAAAGGGGCTTTAGTATCTATAGAAATATCTAGAAAAAATTAAAGATAACAAACTCTAATCCTGTAAAGTTCTACCACCATCAACAGCTAACATTTGACCTGTTACATATTTCGCATTAGCTAAATAATATACAGCTTCGGCAATATCTAAAGGCTCGCCTGGTTTTTTAAGTGCTGTTCTGTCTATTATTACTTGCTTTACATCTTCTTGAATAAGACTAATTTCTTCTGGCCAAATAATACTACCTGGAGCAACAGCATTTACTCTAATATCTGGACCTAGCTCTCTTGCTAGAGATTTAGTTGCCATATAAAGCCCTGATTTTGCTATACTGTACACGATGTAATTCTTAATAGGTCTTTTAGCATGAATATCACAAATATTAACGATGCTACCTTTTGTTTTTATTAAACTGGCAGACAACTCTTGAGATAAAAAAACCGGAGCTTTTAAATTGCTATTAATAAGCTCATCCCATGCATCTACTGTAATATCTCCTATTTTAGTTTCATAAAAGCTAGACGCATTATTTACAAGCAAATCTACTTTACCCCAAAAACTTAAAGCCTTAATTACAAGCTCTTTAATATTTTGATTATTAGTGTTATTAAAATCAAACTGCATAACTTCAGAAGAATTATGATTTATCTTATTTAAACTATTTTTAAGCTCAATAGCTTCCTTTTCTGAGGTTTTATAATGAATAATTATATTATAATTTTTACTATGTAAATATTCTGCGATAGTTCGACCTATTCTTCTAGCAGCTCCTGTAATTAAGGCTACTTTTTTGCCATTAGAGCTAAGATCATGTTTAATATTTGAATCGTTCATAAATTATATATTATAATGTCTGACTATGATTTTTAACACAAAGAATATTATTTTACCAGAGCCTGGTAACATTGCAAAAGAGCATAGCTCAAAATTACAAATCTATATTGCAGATTTAATTCAAAAATCTCCAAATAAATGGATTAGTTTTAAAGATTATATGCAAGCAGCGTTATATACTCCAAATTTAGGTTATTATGTCGCAGGCCTTGAAAAATTAGGTTATGCAGGTGATTTTATTACTGCACCAGAGATATCGCCTTTATTTGGATATACTATAGCAAACTCTCTATCACTTATTATTCAAGAAAACCCAAATTTCAATATATTAGAATTTGGTGCTGGCTCTGGAAAGTTAGCTTATGACATCTTATCTAGATTAAATACTTTAAAAACGTTGCCATGTAACTATTATATATTAGATGTAAGCCCTGATCTTAAACAAAAACAAAAAAACTTATTTAAACAATTGTCTAAAAATATTAAAGATAAAATTATTTTTTTAAGTTCACTTCCAGAAAACTTTGATGGCATTATTTTAGCCAATGAAGTAATAGATGCGATGCCTGTTAATTTATTTGAAATTGATTTTACCAATAAAAATAACATTGCGGAAATAGGAGTTAGCTTAAATTCGCAAGTTATAAATAAAGAACAGCAAATTATATTTAATAAAAATCAACATATAGACTCTAAATTCAAGGACTATATCAATAATAAAATCTTACCTAATATCGACAGACAAGAATTAAAAAAGAAAAACATAACAAAATATTTAATAGAATATAATTACCAAGCAGAGTTATGGATTGATACTATTAGTAAAATTTTAAATTCAGGTTTAATTTATATTATTGATTATGGATTTAATAAGAAAGAATATTATCATCAAGATAGACACCAAGGCACCCTACAATGCCATTATCAGCATCACTCTAACTCAGAGCCTCTTTGGTATCCAGGGTTACAAGATATAACTACTCATGTAGACTTTAATAACATTGCAGAAATTGCTTTTAATAATTCATGTGATATTGAAGCCTATATTTCTCAAGGCCATTTTTTAATTTTAAATAATATTCAAAACTTTATTAATGACATAGATATATCAGAAAATGCAAAACTAAAACTCTCACAAGACATAAAAAAATTAACTATGCCTCATGAAATGGGAGATTTATTTAAATTTTTAATTATTAGTAAAAATTTAAATAAAGAATATTTTATTAATTTAGATATGTTTAATAAAAAATATATTTTATAAAGCTTAGTATTAAATTTTCTCAAGCAACAACACGCAGTATTTTTATTACATATATTAAAAATATCTAAGTATGTTTTGCAATATCGTTACTAAATTTAGCTATATTCTTACTCATAACTTCGGCTATAGCTAAATAAGTCGTATTTTTGTTTGATAAATTTGCGTCAATGTAATCTATATATTTACTTGAAAAACTAGCAATAACTTTGTTCTTATTATTTAAAATAGACCATTGAACAGATAAAATACTTTTTAATCTGTTTTTTTTAATTATTTTATTTTGAAATTTTTGTATATTTATTGCAACAGTATAATCATTATTAGTAAATTTTCTAAACCTATAAGGAACAGACATGATTTTGCTTTTTCTATTAAAATAATAATTATTTAAATTATTAATTAAAGCAGATTCAATATTACTATCTAATTTTTCATCCCATTGATGAAATTCACTAATTTGAACTTTATTTTTACATTGTAAAACAATATCTTTTGATTTTAAAACCTGGCTAATTGAAATTGGTCCTATTGCAATAGTGCCTTTAGTACTTATATTATAACTACTGTAATTCTTATCAGCAATTGATAAAGAATAATACTCTGTTTTTTTACTACTGCATGATGATAAAAATATAAAAGATATTAATAATAATATCTTTTTATATTTAATAACTTTAAAAAATTCACACATTATCTTTTCCCAAAAATTATTGAATTAGGATTTCTCTCAATAGTATTAGCTGCATCATTAACAGAGTTAGATGCATTAACAATACTCATTAATGCTTCATTTATATTTATCATTAACTCAGATTTATTATTCAAAGTTCCTTCCATATTATACAAAATATGATCTAATTTTTTGGCAATAATAGATAAATTCTGTAACGTACCTTCAACATCTCCTTTAATCATAGCAGTATTAAACTTATCTAATAAGTTATTTAAGCCTTCTCCTATTTGCTCAAAAGGAAACTTATCTAGTTTTTTTGCAAACATACTTAATTCTGATGCTTGCGTTGGTATTTCTTTATAAGGATATTGTTCTATATTATTATAAAAAACACTATGCACCTTAGGTGTAAAAACCAAATCAACCTCTAGCCTTCCTGTTATAAAACTTTGATTATGTAACCTTCCTTTAAGGCCGTTGTTAATAAAAATAATTATAGGATTTTTATTACCATTATTTTGGCCGTCATATTTTATTAATTTAGCATCTATATCAACTAATACTGCCGCTTGAGAATGGGCACTTCCATCTTCAGTTGAGTTTACTATTAATGAAACCTCTGTAACTTGACCTACTTTAACTCCTAAAAAATTTACTGGAGCTCCAGGTCCTAATCCACTTACAGAGTTATTAAAATACATAATATATTTTTCTGTTTTAGCAAAAAAATTTGTTGAGAGTAATAAAAAGCTTACAACAACAGCTAAAATCATTGCTCCTAGAATAAACATTCCTAGTAAAAAATTTTGATATCTATCTTCCATAATTTATTTCAATATTTTAATTTATTATATTGTTATTTTAATGAGCATTAATAAACTCTTGTACTTTATTATATTTAGAATGCATCAAAACATCCAGGGTTCCTAATTCTAAGAATGTTTTTTTTGTATTATCTAGAAATAATATATTGTCTGAAAGTTTTTTTATACTTCCAACTTCATGTGTAACTAATACTATAGTAGTACCTAAATTATCTCTAATACTAAGTATTAAATCATCTAATTTTTCAATTGTCACAGGATCTAATCCAGCATGAGGCTCATCAAAAAACAAAATTTCAGGATCTAATGCTAAAGCTCTTGCTAATGCTGCCCTACGTTGCATCCCACCACTTAATTCATAAGGAAAATAACTTTCATAGCCAGAAAGATTTACTAAAGACAGCTTATACTTTACTATTTTAGATATCATTTTTGGACTTAATTTGCTAAATCTAGATAAAGGTAATGAAATATTTTCTTCAATAGTCATGTAGCTCCAAAGAGCACTATTCTGAAATAAAACGGCAAAATAACGTTTAAGACTTTGATCTACAGCATCACCACGCCATAAAGATTTATTTTTTATAGAAACATTTCCTTTTGTTGGCTGTAAAAATCCTGTAAGAGCTTTTAAAACTGTGCTTTTACCACAACCTGATGGTCCCATTATAGTAAATATTTCTTGCTGCTTTATAGCAAAGTTTAAATTTTGCTGTATAACTTTAGTATCATGCTGTAATAATAAATTTTCAACTTTAATAATTATATCATTCATCATATTAAAATTTCACTAAACTAAAAAATATTGTAAAAATAGCATCAAATATAACAATATAAACTATGGATGCAACTACTGTATTTGTTGCTGAATTTCCAACATCCATGGCTTTTTTACCAGAGTTAATACCATAATAGCAACCACAAAGGGCAATAACAAAACCAAATGCAAATGATTTTATTATTCCAACTATAAAATCATTAACACCTAAAGCATATATCGTTTGACTATAATATTCCGTTACAGAAATATTTGTAGTTGAACATGCTATTACTGCACCTGCTATTAAACCTATTATATCAGCATATATTGTTAACAACGGCATCATTAAAATTAAAGCTAAAGTTCTTGGTAACACCAAAAAATGCATAGGATTTATATTAAAACTACTTAAGGCATCAATTTCATCATTAGAGTTCATCGTTCCTAACTGGGCTGCATAAGCGGCCCCAGTTCGTCCTGCCATAACAATTGCTGCCATTAGAGCCCCCATATCTCTAAGTATCCCAAAACCTATTAAATTAGCTATTAAGATTTCTGCCCCAAAAGCTTCAAGCTGAACTAATCCAACATATGCTAAGACTACTCCAGATAAAAAACTTATTAAAGTTATAATAGGTAAAGCATCAATACTAGAGTTGCACACTAATTCTAAATAGTCTTTAGATCTAAATCTTACTTTACCTTTAACAAATAATACATGTGCAAAAACCCATTCACCAAAAAACTCCACAAATTTTTTTGTTTTTTTTACAGGGTCTGATGACAATAATCTATTAGCCAAACTCTTATGTGACTTCTCATTATTATTATTTTTTATACTAGTAGATGTTTGCTCATTACTGATATTATTACTTAAATAGTCATCTTTCGATAATTCTACTAGTTTTATAATTTTATCTGGTAAACAATCTAAGTTTATAATTAAATTATTTTTTTTAGCATATTTCAAAATATCTAATAGAATAACAACAAAGCTACTGTCCCACTTAGTATTTTCATCTAATTTAATTTTAATAATGTGATTATCTTGTAGCTTTTCAAATATCATATCGCTTTCTTGTAATTCAGACCAAATAGTCCAATTACCTGAAAAAGCTAGTTCTTTTGACGAAAAATCAAAATTAACAAATCCTTTTTCCATATTTTTGCTGATACATATCCTTACTGGTTAGTTTGAAAAAAAACTGATGGTTTACTATTATAAAAATATCAGCTATAAATATTAGTTACTTTTTAAAATTTTTATTACTTCTATTATATTATGAAAAAAATCTCCATATCAAAAACTTTTATTATTATATTAATAGTTTTAATTGCTATGTTTATATCTGGCTCATACCTAATGGGTAATATGGCAGAAAAAAACTTAAACCACACTGTAAGACAACTTGCAGATAAAGGAATTAATATATCAAAATATCATAAAGGAATATTTAGTTCATCTTTATCTATATCTGCTGGGCCAATGAGTGTAGCTAAAATACATATAACTCATATGCCAATTATAATAAATTATAATAATTTATTTAATAAAAAGATTTTTATCTTACAAGCTTTTGGCGATGTAAAAATGTATAACTCAAAAGATAAAGTATCTTCTCAAGAAATTTTAGTTAATTTAAATGGCAATATAGATACTAGATTTAAAATTTACTTATCTCAAAGTATTATTAACTCATTAAAAGTGATAAATGGAAAACTAGAAGATAATGCAATTACTGGAAGTTTAATGATTAATGCATCTTCTGAAAACTTTATAAAAGCAAGACTTCAATCATCTGCAAATTTAAATAATTTAAATTCTAATATCATACCTTTCTTAACATTTAAAGTTGATAACTTATTGTTAAATCTAAATATTTACATAGAAAAAGATAAATCTAATGATGATTTTCATAATAAAACCGTATTTAAAATTAAGTTAGAAGGAATAAATTTACCTAGCATCCAATCAAAAATAGATAATATAACTGCTGATATTACTCTTATACCACAAACTTTAACCCCTGCTTTAATAGCGCAAACTATTTTTGTAAGCCCATGGAGTCTTTTGAATTTAATTAATACTGATATTAATATTAATTTTAATGACGTATCTTCGAAAATATTAACTCAAAATAATTCCGATAAAGCAATAGAAAATATTAATTTTCATTTTGCTTTTAATGGATACAACGACAATATAAAAAGCAAATTAGAGCTTATATTTAAGGAAATAAATACTAAATTATTAAATTCTAAATTTATAGGCTTTCAAACAGCTCTTGATGTACAAAAAAGTTTAATCTTTAAAGATCTACCAGATTTACTATCTAAACTTCAAAATACTGCAATAAATAATTATGGTGATAATTTTGCAACAAACCCATTAAATATAACTCCTGAAGAAATGAATAATTATCTTTTAAAAATACAAAGTTTAATGTATTCATTAAAAGTTGATCAATTTAGTATTAGCAAACCTGAATTTGGTAACTTAACTTTAAACGAGTTACATTTATTAACAAATATGAACCAAATAAAAAATAATATTCATGTTAATAATGATGTTTTATTAAAAAATTTAGAATGGTCTAATAAATTAAAGAATTCTCTTGTTTCTGGAAAACTAGAGAAAACAAATATATCAGGACAATATAAGTCAAATCTTTCTAATTTTTTATTAAAACAAGACGATCAAGCCATATATTCTGCCTCTGGCCAGATGCCATTATTACAATTTAACTCACTTGGGAATAATCTCATTATTGATAGCCTAAGTTTCAAAGCTAATGGAAAAAATAATAAAGATACAGCAGATTTATCATTGAAAGATATAAAGTATAATAATGAACAATATAATGCTATAAATCTAGATTCAAATGCTTATAATATAGATCCTAATCTTTTCTCAGTTATTTTAACGCATCTAGTTTCATCAGAGGCTTTAAATCAAAATGGAATTATTAACAATATTGATAACGTCATTGAGATCAATAGAATTAATACAACAAATTTAGCAAGAATAATCCAAAAAGGTTTTAAAGTTTCTCAAGATTTTTCGATGATCTTTCCTAAAAATAACAATCAAAAATTTATATTTAAATTAGCTCTTAATTTAAATCCAAATAAAGAAAACCTAAGTAATATGACTCAAGATGATTTAATTAATTTAATATATAAAAATGTCATACTAGATATCCATTTAGATATTCCTGTCTTTTTATATAATAATTTAATAAGTTTAGTAAAAGAACAAAAAAATTATCTTCCCAACGGATTAAAAGAAATTATGCCTAGTTTTTTAGAAAAGTTAAAAACAAAAAATGTGATAATATCTAATTCTGGCAGTTATAAAATAATCATCAATTATAAAAAAATGACCTACTATATTAATAATCAAAATTTATTTAGCATAATATCAACCGAAAATACAAAGCAACAAAGTCCGCAAAATTCTACATCATCTCAAGAACAAAATAATAGGCTCCATGATAAAACTTCTGATTTGTCAAAAAAAATGGGCATTAACAAAAAATAGCGGCAGAAAACAATTAATATTGTTTGATTTATATTTAGAACTATCAGATAATGATTATTCAGGACAAAATTGCTTGGAAGAAAAAAGATAAGCTTTATAATATATAAAGCTTATCTATCAAAGGTTACCTGCTAAATTGGACATCCATGCCCTTGTTATAATTTCCATTGACTATCCTTGTCCTGAACATTCCTAGTTCAAACTAATCCCTAAAAGAAAGCTTCTCCGTGCTTCCATAATCAGAATGATACCATCCTTAAAAAACTAAACAACTAGGCCAATAAGCTGAAATTTCATAAAAAAATCATTTTTTTTAATTATAATTGATCCGCTTAATTATGTAATCTATTTTTTCTTTATTTTTCAGCAAGTTACAACAAGGTTAAAAATAAACAGTTAATCTCATCCATTTATCTTAACCTGTAAGCGCAAATAACCTAACCCGTTTGTAGGATATTTCTTACAGATACTTAAGGTTATTTTACTCTTCTAGGTATTGTAGCTTATCTGCAACATCTTCCCATTCTTTAGCATCTGCTGGAGAATCTTTTAGCGTATTGATTTCAGGCCATTTTTTAGCGAGTCTCGTATTTAAATCTAAAAACTTTTTATTTTCTTCAGTCAGATCATCTTCTGAGAATATTGCATTAATAGGGCACTCTGGTTCACATAATGCACAATCTATACATTCATCTGGATCGATTACTAACATATTAGGCCCTTCTTTAAAACAATCAACAGGGCAAACTTCAACACAATCCGTATATTTACATTTAATACATTTTTCTGTAACAACAAAAGTCATCATTTATCCTTATTAGAAATTATTAATTAAATTTAAAATAATTATATTATCATAGTGAATTATATAGTATAATTAATTTTAAAATTCACCTGCTATCTATTTTAATAAAACTTAAAAATATGCAAGATAAAAAAGCTATAATAATAGGAATCGCAGGCCCTTCGGCCTCCGGGAAAAGTTTATTAGCTTCAACTATTATTAGAGAATTAGGCTCAAATAAGGTCGCTGTAATTTCAGAAGATTATTATTATAAAGATTTATCTAATATTCCTCAGCACGTTAGAAAGAAGATGAATTTTGATCATCCAGAAGCTTTAGATCATAAGCTTCTTGCAGAGCACTTAGCTACTTTACAAAAAGGCGATAATGTAGAAGTTCCTCAATATGATCATTCTTCACACTCACGCCTCGAAACTACTAAAACAGTAGGTAACCATTCAATTATAGTTCTTGAAGGTATTTTGCTTTTTGCGGATCCAATTTTAAGAGAATTAATGGATATTCTTATATTTGTTGATACTCCATTAGATATATGCTTTATTAGAAGACTTCAACGTGACACCATAGAACGAAAAAGAACAGTTGACTCTATTATAAATCAATATACAGAAACAGTTAGACCTATGTATTTACAGTTTATAGAACCATCTAAAAAATATGCGGATATCATAGTACCTAAGGGCGGCAAAAATCGTATTGCTATTGATATGATTAAAGCAAAAATGAATGAGCTATTAGAAAATTATAATAATCAAGCAGATTGATATTATTTCTTTGAAACTTTCATCATATATTTAAGGCGAAATTAAATGCAATATAAAATGCAAGCCATAATAGGCATAATATTTTTCTTGTCTTTATCTTTTTTATTAAGTTCTGATAAAAGAAACATTCAAATAAGATATATAATCTCAGGATTAATATTTCAGTTTATAATGGCAGTGTTAGTTTTAAAAGTTAAAGTTATTCAACATATTTTTAGCTCTCTAAATCAAGCAATTATTGCTCTGCAACAAGCAACTGAACAAGGAACTAGTTTTGTTTTTGGGTATTTAGGTGGTGGCCCTACCCCTTTTGATGTTCCTGCTGAATTGGCCGCACACAAATTTATCTTAGTTTTTCAAGCATTACCTCTTATGATTGTCGCTAGCGCATTAAGCTCTTTACTATTTTATTGGAAAGTAATTCCAGTCATTATAAAATCAATATCTAAAGTTTTAGAATATTCTTTGGGTATAGGTGGTGCATTAGGCCTTGGATCTGCATCTTCAGTATTTTTTGGAATGGATGTTACCCCTTTGTTAATTAAGCCACATTTAAAACACATGACACGAAGCGAGCTGTTTTCACTAATTACATGTGGAATGGCAACTGTTGCAAGCGCGGTAATGATAGTTTATGTCCATATATTAAAACCTTTATTTCCAGATCCAGGTTATATACTAGGTCATATAATTTCAGCATCATTAATCAATGTGCCTTCTGCCCTAATTATTTCTAGAATTATGATACCTCAGCTAGGACACAATACAGGTGGGCACTTAACAACAGGAGAAAAAGCTTCTGGATTTATGGACGCTATAACAAAAGGCGTTAATGATGGTGTGGGTATATTAGTTAATATAACTGCTATGTTACTAGTTTTAACATCTTTAGTATATCTTGCAAACCAAGTTTTAGGCGCAGCATTGCCTGAGTTTAATAATACAAAAATCACTCTACAAGGTTTTTTTGGTTATCTTTTCTCACCTTTTATGTGGTTTATGGGAATACCATGGAATGAAGTAAATCTTGCTGGAAGCTTGATGGGAACAAAATTAGTTCTAAATGAAATATTTGCATACAAAGAATTTACAGTTAGCGCATCTCAACTTTCTGAGCATTCAAAGCTAATTATGCTATATGGATTATGTGGATTTGCAAATTTTGGTAGCGTTGGTATAACAATAGGAGCCCTTGGAACATTAATTCCTGAAAGACATACTGAAGTAGTAAGTTTAGGATTAAAGTCTCTAATATCTGGTACAATTGCAACTTGTCTTACTGCAACAATCATAGGTCTTTTAACCTAAAATGTTTGTCCAATATTTTATAGGCTTATAAATAAAACCCTTTCACATTATATTATATTTAAGTTTATTAACGTATTAAAATAAAAGCGCTCAAATTTACAATACATCACTTCCATCTCAATATACGTAATTTTATAAAAAATAACTTTTATAAATTAATAGTTAAAACAAATCAGTCTCACTTTACAATATTTAATATAGTTATTTATTCAAGATTTATTACCAGACACAATTATATTAAAATAATTAGGCATCAATATAAAATATATTTTAAAAACAGCACCAAGCATGCAAAAAAATATTAGTTGTAAGCATATCTTATCTAATCGCTTTATAAATAATTATAGCTATTAAATATAAGTAAAAAAAACATGAAAAGTTTATTGTAAATTATAAAAACCAAATTCATAAATTAATAATTTTATGCGGCATGAAAAAAATTAGCAAATAGCAAATAACAAATAGTAAATATAAGACTATATATTTATAGAATGTAATTAATAATAGATATTTATTAAACAGCATAAAAAAAAGCTCACTACTAATTTTGCTTAATTAGTAGTGAGCTTTTTAATACAAAGCTATATTACAAATATTAGCTTTGATAATTTCCTATAGCAACTTAATAATTTATTCAGCTGCAGCTACATCTTCATTACGTGCAACAAGCTGAACTATAGCCATAGGTGCATTATCACCTTTTCTATAACCTGCTTTTATAACTCTAGTGTAACCACCGGGACGTTCAGTGAAAAAAGGACCTAGCTCAGTAAATAATTTACCAACTGCATCTTTGCTTCTAATTCTGTCAAAAACATAACGTCTATTAGCTACAGAATCTTTTTTAGCTTTAGTAATTAATGGCTCAACTATACCTCTTAAATCTTTAGCTTTCGCTAAAGTAGTTTTAATAGTCTCATGTTCAATTAAAGAAGTAGCCATATTACGAAACATAGCTCTTCTATGACTTGATGTTCTATTTAATTTTCTTCCAGATATCTTATGACGCATAAAAAAACAACACCCTAAATATATTTAATTAATCTTTATTAAGATAATTCCGTAGGAGGCCAATCTTCAATTGACATCCCTAAACTTAATCCTTTCTCAGATAAAACACCTTTGATTTCATTTAGAGATTTTTTCCCTAAATTAGGTGTTTTTAACAGATCACTTTCAGCTTTTTGAACTAAATCACCAATGTACATAATATTTTCAGCTTTTAAGCAATTAGTAGAACGAACTGTAAGCTCTAAATCTTCAATTGGTTTTAACAATACTGGATCATGCTTTGGTTCTTCTATAACTTCTGCTTTTTGAGGAATTAAATTAATATCCGCTAAAACAGAAATTTGAGAAATTAATATAGAAGCAGCATATTTAATTGCATCTTCAGCATCAATTGTCCCATTTGTTTCTAACTCAATAATAAGTTTGTCTAAATCTGTACGATTCTCAACCCTTGCAGCTTCAACTCTATAAGTAACTTTCTTAATAGGAGAATAAGAAGCATCTAAACTTAATTTACCAACTTCAATAACATTTAAAGCTATATCATTAACATTAACTACGCTACCGATATTTGCTGGAACGTACCCTCTGCCTATTTTAACTTTTAGTTTAGCTTTAAATACTGAATCATTGCTAATATTAGTAATGATTTGCTCAGGATTAATTATAGTAACATTATCAGAAGCTTTAATATCTCCAGCCAAAACAGGACCAGGCCCTTGCTTTTCAATATATAAAACTTCTTCTGACTTATCTTCTAACTTAACAGCTACTTGCTTTAGATTAAGTATAATATTAACAACATCGTCTGTTATACCAGGTATAGTTGTATATTCATGGGTTATGCCTTCTATCTGTAATTCAGATATAGCTGCACCAGGTATCATAGATAATAATAACCTTCTGAAAGAATTCCCTATAGTGTGCCCTAACCCTCTTTCTAAAGGTGATAAAACAACCCTAGTGCGATTCTTCCCAATCTGTTCAACTGAAGATATCTTTGGTTGCAAATACTGTTCGCAAGTTGCTAACATTAACATTTCCTCTATAACTTAAAAACAATTTTTTAAAAAACTACTTAAAGATTAAAAACTGCTAAGATTTTTATTACTTCTAATTACTTTTTTCTGATTACTTTCTTTTACTTAGAATATAATTCCACAATCAACTGCTCATTTATTGAAGCCGGTAAATCTTTACGCTCAGGAATTGACTTAAATACAGCCTTCATTTCATCGGGATTTACATCTAACCACTCAGAAAAACCTTTTTCTTTAGCAAAATTCAACGAAGATTTTACTCTCAAATGACCTTTAGCTTTTTCATAAACAGCTATTTCATCGCCTTCTTTTACTGAAAAACTAGGAATATTTACAAGCTTTCCATTCACAGTGATTAACTTATGAAGAACTATTTGACGAGCCTCTGTTCTAGAAACACCAAAACCTGCTCTATAAACAACGTTATCTAGTCTTTTTTCCATTAATTTCAATAAATTTTCACCTGTAGGTCCATTTAACCTATCAGCTTCTTTATAGAAATTACGAAATTGCTTCTCACCTAATCCATAAATGCGGCGTAACTTTTGTTTTTCACGCAACTGAATGTAATAATCTCCACGCTTAGCTTTACGAAGCCCGTGCATACCTGGAGCTTTATTTGGTTTAGTTTCTATAGCACACTTACTTGTGTAACACTTAGTTCCTTTTAAATATAATTTTTCGCCTTCTCTTCTGCATTGGCGACATTTTGGGCTCGTATCTCTAGACACTGGTTTACTCCTAAATTATATTGGCTTATCCACGACGTTCTTTTTCTGCTCTACACCCATTATGAGGTATAGGAGTAACATCAACTATTTCTGTAATACTACAAAATTCACTAATCGCTCTAATAGATGAATCTCTACCAGGACCAGGTCCTTTTACTTTAACTACAATATTTTTTATCCCATGATCCATCGCATTTTGCATTGCTTTTTTAGCAGCTACCTGCGCAGCATAAGGGGTACTTTTTCTAGAACCTCTAAAACCAGAGCCTCCAGCAGTCGCCCAAGAAACCACATTACCCTGTGGATCACTTATTGTAATTATTGTGTTATTAAATGATGCATGAACATGAGCCACGGCATTCAAAACACTCTTAAGCCTTTTTTTCTTCACTTGCTTAGTGTTGCTTGTTTTAGCTTTTACCATAATAAAAATCTACCACGTTTAATCAATTTGATTTTCTAAATAAGTATTATAAGATAATTTATAATTAATCATCAAATAATTCTACACGTTTTGTTAACTATGTACACTTAAACGTGTTACTTAGCTCCTCTTCTTTTTGCTGTTCTTGCATTAGTACGTGTTCTTTGCCCTCTTAGCGGTAATCCACGACGATGCCTATCTCCTCTATAACATTTAATATCTCTTAAACGTTTCTTATTCATAGCAATAGTACGTCTTAAATCGCCCTCTGTATCATATTTAGCAACAGCATCTCTTATATCTGCAAGCTGCTCTTCAGATAAATCTGCAACATTAATTGTACGATCTATTCCTGTATCTTCACAAATCTTTATAGCTCTAGTTCGACCAATACCGAATACATGACCGGATAATGATACCCAAACTTGTTTATTATCAGGGATATTAACTCCCGCGACTCTAGCCATTAATTTATAACCCTCTTTTCTACTATTGTTGTAACTATCTAAAATTATTAAGGTCTATTTAATAATATATAATTTAAAAATTAAAGCCCTATAATTCTACAAAAACTTTTAACATATTACAAATAAAATATATTTAAATGAATAAATATATTTTATCCTTGCCTTTGTTTATGTCTTTTATCAACACAAATAACTCTAACTCTGCCTTTTCTCTTAATAACCTTACAATTTCTACATCTTTTTTTTACTGACGCTTGAACTTTCATATTAAAATACCTTCTTAATTAAAATTTATTATTAAAAAATAAAGATTTTGTATCTACTTTTTGCTTCTTAATAATAGATTGGTATTGATTTGACATTAAATGAGCCTGTGCCTGTGCCCAAAAATCCATTACCACAACAACTACTATAAGAATAGATGTCCCACCAAAAGTAAATGGTATGTTCCATCCATAAACCATTATTTCTGGCAATAAAGCAACTAAAGCTAAATATAATGCCCCAATTAAAGTTAATTTAGTCATAACTTTATCAATATATTTGGATGTTTGAACGCCTGGTCTAATTCCTGGGATCAATGCTCCAGATTTCTTTAAATTATCTGCTGTTTCTTTAGGATTAAATATTAAAGAGGTATAAAAAAAGCTAAAAAAGATTATCACTATACCCATTGTTAAAATATATAATGGCTGCCCAGGAGACAATAATAAAGTAAGATTATTTAACCAGTCAATATTTTTTCCGAAAGCAAAAAAGTTAGATATTGTTGCAGGAAATAACAATATACTAGAGCCAAAAATAACAGGTATCACTCCAGCCATATTAACTTTTAAAGGCAAGTGACTAGTCTGCGCCTGAGTCATCGACCTTTGTTGCTGCCTTCTTGCATAATGAATCATAATTCTTCTTTGTGCTCTTTCAACAAAAACAACAAACAATATTAAAGCAGCAAGTAATGCTATAACAATTAATCCTTCTATAGCTAGAAGCTGGCCGTCTCTAATTCTATCAAAAATTCTAGCAAATGACCCAGGTAATGCAGAAGCTATACCTGCAAAAATTATCAAAGAAATACCGTTCCCCAAACCTCTTTCTGTCATTTGCTCTCCAAGCCACATCAAAAATACAGTTCCAGTTATGGTTGTAATAACAATTAATACTAATGTTTGTAATTCAGAGTCAATAAGCATTCCTGTTGCATCTAAATACCTTGTTATTGCTATCCCTTGTATAGTAGCCAATAGGATAGTTCCCAATCTAGTATATTGATTTATTTTTCTTTTACCAGACTCTCCTTCTTTCTTTAATTCAGATAAAGAAGGATGTATAGCTGTTAAAACTTGAATTATTATTGACGCTGAAATATAAGGCATAATACCCAGAGCAAAAACACTAAATCGTTGCAAAGCACCGCCAGAAAACATATTAAACAATCCAAGAATTGTGTTTTGCTGCTGATGAAAGAAATCAGCTAACTTTTGAGGATCAACACCTGGAACAGGAATATGTGCACCTATTCTAAATAACAATATCCCAAAAAGGACATATAATAATCTACGAGCTAGCTCATTCATAATGCTTATTCAACTTTTCCTTTTGCTGCAACAATATGTTCTTGTGCTTGTTTTGAAACCTTCATACCTTTAATTATTAAAGGTTTTTTAATTTCACCTTTCAAAAACACTTTAACGAATTTTGTGCTCTTATTAATCAAACCCACTTCTTTAAGCTTATTAACATCAACAACTGTATTTTCTTCAAATTGATTTAACTCTTCTAATCTTATTTCTTCACTAAATAAAGATTTTCTTGAAGTAAAACCAAACTTCGGAACTCTTCTTTGAAGAGGCATTTGACCGCCTTCAAAACCAACTTTATGATAACCACCAGACCTAGCTTTTTGGCCTTTGTGACCTTTACCACATGTCTTACCAAGAGTACTACCTATACCGCGACCTACTCTCTTAGCTTTTTTCTTTGAATTTTTAGCCGGACTAATTGTGTTTAAAGTTAAACTCATTGCAAACTCCTATAAACCCTTTACTATAATATTTATTTTAATTTTTTGATATTCAAATTAAACTGTTTCTACCTTTAATAGATAGTTAATTTTATTTATCATACCCTGAATAGGAGCTGTTAACTTATGCTGAACAGTTTTATTAATCTTAGTCAAGCCTAATGTTTTTGCTGTAACAACATGCTTAGGATTTCTTCCTATCAAACTTTTTACTAAAGTGATATTTACCATTTTATTAGTAGTCATACATAACCCTTTAAATACTCAATAATACTCTACTATGTTAACCTAATTTGCCATGCACAATTTCAGGCGTTAACATACTTTGTAATCCTTTTATTGTTGCATATACAACATTAACAGGATTAGTTGAACCAATACACTTAGAAAGAACATTTCTTACACCTAGAACCTCAAACACAGCACGCATTGATGCTCCAGCTATAATACCCGTACCTTCTGATGCTGGCAACATTATAATTCTTGATGCCGCATGTTTAGCCTTAATAGGATGAAATAAAGTATCACCATTTAAGTTTATCGACACCATATTCTTTCTAGCAGCTTCAAGAGCTTTTTGAATCGCTAAAGGCACTTCTTTTGATTTACCTCTACCTACACCAACTTTACCCTTACCATTACCAACAACAACAATTGCGGAAAAACTAAATACACGACCACCTTTTACTACTTTGGCATTTCTGCTAACCGTAACAAGCTTTTCAATTAAACCGTCGCCCTTTACACCTTGATCAAAAGAAGCTGAACTAATTGCCATAAAAAATTCCTAAATAAACCTCAATAAAAACTCAATAAATTTAATATTAAATTATTAAACCATTCTCTTTAGCTGAATCAGCAATTGCTTTAACTCTGCCATGAAACCTAAATCCTGACCTATCAAAAGCAACTTTATCTATACCTAAATCTTTAGCTTTACCAGCAATTAATTTACCTACAAGCTTAGCTGCTTCAACATTACTGCCAAAATCATTTTTTGCTTCTTTCTTAAAAGCATCACATAAAGTAGATATAGCCGCTAAAGTAACATCTGCACCATCTTTCTCTTTTATTAACTGAGCATATGTATTTTTCAACGTCTTATGAATTGTCAATCTAATTTTTGACTCTCCACTTCTTTTTATAGTAGCTCTAACTTTTTTAGCTACTTTTTTTCTATTTTTAATATTTTTCATAAAAACTCCAATCAACCTTATAAATAATATAAAACAATTATTATTTTTTCTTGGTTTCTTTAATTATCACTACTTCATCTTTATATCTAATTCCCTTTCCTTTGTAACGCTCAACTGGGCGATACCTACGGATATTAGCGGCAACTTGGCCAACTAAACACTTATCTACTCCCTTTACTAATACCTCAGTTTGAGATGGAGTCTCTAAAGTGATTCCTTCAGGTATTGGGAAATCAACCGGGTGAGAAAAACCTAAGCTTAAACTTAAATCTTTTCCTTTAATAATAGCTCTATAACCAACACCCTTAATTTCAAGTGCTTTTACAAAGCCAGTTGTTACCCCTAAAATTCCACCTGATATTAAAGACTTAACCAAGCCCAAAGTTGCACGTTGTGATTTATCATTGATATCTTCAACAGATAAATTTACAAGGCCTTCTTCTGAATTAACAGAAACATTCATTGGTAATTCTTTGGAAAAAACTCCATTTGGTCCTTTTAAAGTAGCAACATTCAAACTAGTTATATCAAAAGCTACGCCTTCTGGCAACTGTATTGATCTTTTTAAAATATTTAAAGGCATTTTAAACTTCCTTCCTATTACTTAAGCTACAAAACAAATTATCTCGCCGCCCTGCTTATGAGCTCTTGCGGATTTATCAGTCATTACTCCCTTTGGAGTAGATAAGATCGCTATACCCAAACCATTTAATACTCTTGGGATATCCTTATAACCTGTATAGACTCTTAATCCTGGTTTACTGACTCTTTTCAAGCTCTCAATAACAGGTTTCCCGTTGTAATACTTTAATACTACATCTAAGGTTTTTTTACTAATATTAGAACCTGATGGTAAATTTTCTTCAAAACTAGCAATATAGCCAGTTTCCTTCAATACTTCTAATATCTTACTTTTTTGCTTAGAATATGGAATTTTTACATTGACAATTTTTGCCCTTTGCGCATTTCTTATTCTTGTAAGCAAATCAGATACCGGATCTTGCATACTCATAACTTATAAATCTCTCTACTTTATCTTCTTTAAAATAAAATCTTACCAGCTAGATGTTTCTAAACCTGGAATAGATCCTTTACCAAACTCTTCTCTTAGTTTTTTATTACAAAGACCGAATTTCTCTAAAACTCCTCTTGGTCTACCTGTGATATTGCATCTACTTCTTTTTCTGCAAGGCAAAGAGTTTCTTGGTAATTGTTGCAATTTCTGCACAGCATCCCATTTCTCTTTCTCATCTATAGAAGTTCGTATTATTTCTTTTAACTTGCTTCTCGTTTCAGCATACTTTGCAACCAACTTTTCTCGCTTTATCTCTCTTTCAATAACAGATTTTCTTGCCATATAAAAACCCTAAACCTTATTTAACAATTAACGGGAACTTAAATGCTAAAAGCAGCTCTTTTGCATCTAAATTATTTTTCGCACTAGTAGTAATAGTAATATCCATACCTCTAATCATGTCAACTTTATCGTAATCTATTTCAGGAAAAACTATTTGCTCTTTAATTCCTAAACTATAATTACCATTACCATCAAATGACTTGGCAGAAAAACCTCTAAAATCTCTAATTCTAGGAATAGTTATATTTATAAGTTTATCTAAAAACTCATACATCTTCTTATTTCTCAAAGTAACCTTACAACCTATAGGCCAATTCTCTCTAATCTTAAATCCAGCAATAGACTTTTTAGTTAAAGTTATAAGAGGCTTTTGACCTGCAATTAAGTTCATATCTTTTTCAGCATGCTGCAATACTTTTTTATCTTTGGCCGCAGCACCAACACCCATATTCAAAGTAATCTTTGTTATCTTAGGAACTTCCATTACTGACTTACAGTTCAAACTTTTCATCAAGCTTGGAACAATTTCCTTCTTATATAACTCTTGCAATCTAGACATCTTTAACAACCTTTTAACTCAGTTCTTTTTCAACAATTTCACCAGTTGAAGCATATACTCTAACTTTTTTTCCATCTTCAACTTTAATTTTAACCTTATCTTTTTTGCTGGTCGTTTTGTTATATATAGCAACATTAGAAATATCAATAGGCTTTTCTTTTTCAACTCTGCCGCCTTTAACGCCTTTATTTGGATTAGGCTTTTCATGCTTGATAATTTTATTAACGCCCATCACAATTACTTTAGGGTCTGTTTTTTTAATGGAACTACCATTAATAACACTTTGAACTATTCCAGTCTTTCCTTTATCTTTACCAGCTAATACTATAACAAAGTCTTTCTTTTGTATTTTTCTCATAATTACACCACTTCTTTATATTACTTCTGGAGCCAATGAAATAATCTTCATAAACTTCTCGCTTCTTAGTTCTCTAGTAACAGGACCAAAGATTCGAGTTCCAACTGGCTGCTCCTGATTATTAAGTAACACAACAGCATTACTATCAAACCTAATCATTGAACCATCACTACGCTTAACTCCTTTAGCTGTTCTAACAACAACAGCCTTCAGGACATCGCCTTGCTTAACTTTAGATCTAGGAATAGCCTCTTTTACTGATATCTTAATAATATCGCCAATTCCAGCATAACGCCTCTTAGAACCGCCTAATACCTTAATACACTCAACTACTCTTGCGCCACTATTATCAGCAACGGTCATTTCTGTCTGCATTTGTATCATAGTAGATAACACCTCAAAACTTTAAAATTGCTGCAAAAGTCAGCAATTTAAAAAATCATATTAATAAATATGAATATTTAAAACTCAAAAAAAATGAGAACAATATAATAATTAGTAATTATAAATAAATAAATAATTATATCAATTAAAATTTACTAATTAACTTAATACTTTCTCAACAATCCAACATTTTGTTTTTGAAATTGGCTTAACAAACTTAATTAAGACTAAATTGCCTTCTTCTAATTTATTATCCTCATCATGAACATAATATCTTGTAGATTTTTTAACGTACTTCTTATACTTATTGTGTTTTTTCAAATAAGACTTTTCTACAACTGCTGTTTTATCAGCTTTTTTTCTTATTACTACACCAGAAACTAACTTAGCGCTTTTTTCATTCGCAATCTCAGCTACAGACACGATACATTCTCCCCAAATTTACCAGTCAAATCTTTAATTATAAAAAGACTAAACTGCATCATTATATGATTTTTCTTTAACAATCGTTAAAATTCTAGCAATATTTTTTTTAATATCCTTGAATTTATGATCTTGATTAAATTCAGCTGAAACCTTCTGCCATCTTAAATTAAAAGCATCCATTTTTAGCTCTTTTAATGTCTCTTTCAACTCTTTTAAAGTTTTTTCTCTCAAGTCTTTTGCATACATAGCTTTTAAACTACCTCGTAACAATTTTATTTTACATTACCGTTCTATCTTCGAACATAGTCTTAACAGGTAATTTTGAAGCTGCTAACTCAAAGGCTCGTTTTGCTACATCTCTTGGAACACCTTCCATCTCATACAAAACATGACCTGGCTTTGCTTCAAAAGCCCAATACTCTACATTACCCTTACCTTTACCTTGTCTAACTTCAATTGGTTTTTTTGTAATAGGCTTATTAGGAAAAGCTCTAATCCAAACTTTACCACCTCTTTTAATAAACCTTGTCATCGTTCTTCTAGCTGCTTCAATTTGTCTAGCAGTAACTCTACCTCTAGATATAGCCTTTAGGCCATACTCACCAAAGCAAACTGTATTACCTGAAGTTGCAACCCCTTTATTACGCCCCTTTTGGAGTTTTCGATATTTTGTCTTATTTGGTTGTCTCAACATAATTATTAAACCTTTTCAATCTTACTGAACATAATAAGCAAAAGCCTCTCTCAAAACTATTTACTTCTTATTACTTTCCTGCTCATTCTTAGAAGCTATTTTATTGCTTTTACCTTTGATTACTTCGCCTTTAAAGATCCAAATCTTAACGCCTATAATACCATAAGTAGTATTAGCTTCAGCAACACCATAATCAATATCAGCCCTAAAAGTATGCAAAGGAACTCTTCCTTCACGATACCATTCCGACCTAGCAATCTCAGCACCACCTAATCTACCAGCAACGCAAACCTTAATACCTTTAGCGCCCATACGCATAGCCGTGCTAACAGCTCTTTTCATGGCTCTTCTAAACATCACACGTTTCTCTAATTGCTGAGCTATAGTTTCAGCTACTAATTGAGCATGTAATTCTGGCTTCTTAATTTCTTGTATACTTACATGGGTAGGAACACCTGATAGCTGAGACAAACCACGTCTTAACTTATCAATATCCTCACCTTTTTTCCCAATTATAATCCCTGGTCGAGAAGCTTTAATTATAACGCCAACTTTATCTGTTTGACGTTCAATTAATATATCACCAACTCCAGCGCTATATAATTCTTTTTTGATCCATTTTCTTATCAAATAATCATTGTAAACATACTGGCTAAAAACTTTTTTTCTTTTTTCAAACCATTTTGACTTAGCTTCTTTAATTATTCCAAGTCTTATTGCATTTGGATTAACCTTTTGACCCATTATAATTCTCTCTTATTAATGTCTTCTTTCAAAATCAAAGTCACGTGACTAGTTTTCTTCTCAATTCTATTTGCTCGCCCTTTAGCTCTAGGCATTAACCTTTTAAAAACAGGCCCTTGATCCACAAAAATTTTAGAAACTCTCAGTGCATCTAGATCCATATTAAAATTATTTTCAGCGTTAGCTATAGCTGAAATTAATAACTTCTCTAACATACGAGCAGCTTTTTTTTGTGTATGTTTTAAATTATTCATAGCATTTAAAACACCTACCCCGCGAATTTCGTTTGCAACCAACCGCAATTTTTGTGCAGATATTCTTGCATACTTTAACTTAGCAACAGCTTCCATAAAAACCTCAATAACATCAAACCTATTAAAAAATATTAAGCTATTCTAATACAATTTAATCAAAATAGATAATATTAAACAAAATTAAAAGAAAAACTTATCAAAATAATGACTTATTATTTAGTTTTTCTATCTCCTGAGTGCTCTTTAAAAGTCCTGGTTTGCGCAAACTCACCCAATTTATGTCCAACCATATTCTCAGAAACTAGTAACGGAATAAACTGCCTTCCATTATGCACAGCTATAGTTAAACCCACCATGTCAGGAATAACCATACTTGCTCTAGACCAAGTCTTAATTGGCTTAACTTTAACTTTTTTTGCTATATCTTGTGCAGCTTTTTTAATTTTACTTAATAACTTAACACAAATAAAAGGACCTTTTTTAATTGACCTAGGCACTTTTTATGAACCCCTCTATCTTTTAATTATATTCAAACTTAACTCTATTTTTTACGCCTAGATAATATATTTTTATCTGTGCGCTTATTATTTCTGGTTTTCTTACCCTTAGTAGCTATACCCCAAGGAGTAACAGGATGTCTACCACCAGATGTTCTTCCTTCACCACCACCATGCGGATGATCTACAGGATTCATAGCAACACCTCGAACAGTTGGCCTTATACCTTTCCAACGTGCCTTACCAGCCTTACCTAACTTTTTCAAGTTATTTTCTTTATTACTTAGTTCACCAATAGTCGCTCTACATGCTGCATTAATAACCCTTACTTCTTTAGAAGGCATTCTTAATTTAGCCACATCATTCTCTACAGCAACCAACTGAGCAGAAGTACCAGCTGAGCGAACTAATTGTCCGCCTTTGCCTGGCCTCATTTCAACACAATGAACCATTTGACCAACAGGTATATTTTGTAATGGCATAGAGTTACCTACTTTTGCCTCTACTTTATTACCTGAAAGAATTTTATCACCTGCTTTAAGCCCTTTAGGAGCTAAAATATATCTTCTCTCACCATCAGAATAAACCAATAAAGCGATATGAGCAGTCCTATTTGGATCATACTCAATCCTTTCTACTTTTGCATCAACATCATCTTTATTTCTTCTAAAGTCGATTAACCTATATTTTTGCTTATGGCCGCCACCTTTATGTCTTACAGTAATTCGACCTTGATTGTTTCTTCCACCGTTTTTACTTTTCTTAACAGTTAAAGATTTACAAGGCTTGCCTTTATGTAAATGTGGATGAACAACATCAACAGAACCTCTAATTCCAGCTGATGTAGGTTTTCTAGAAATTGTTGGCATTTATAACTACCTCGTCATATTATACTTTGAATAATCTATTTCGCAACCAGTGGCTAAGCGAACATAGGCTTTCTTCCAATCTTTTTGCTTACCAGTTCTATTTTTAAAGCTTTTAACTTTTCCTTTTGAATTCACAATACCAACTTTAACAACCTTAACATTAAAAATATTCTCAACAGATTTTTTAATTTGGTTCTTATCTGATTTATTTTGAACTCTAAAAACATGCACAGCCCCAGTATCATCTGAAAGTGACTTTTCTGTTAAAATAGGAGAAACTAAAACATCATAATCATCATATTTTATTGCACTGTTTTTCATAAATACTTCTCTTCCAATTTTGGTAATAAGGATTTATACATAATAACCTTGTCAGAATAAACTAAACTAACTGGATCTAAATCTTCAACATCAACCACCCATTTATTAGGCAAGTTACGCGTCGAAAGATATAAATTCACATCAAGACTATCAGTAACAATCAAAATTTTATCTCTTGCGCTAATATCAGCACCTGATAATAATTGATCCATTATTTTAGTTTTTGGCTCAGACACATCAATACTATCTACAAAAACAATTCTATTCTGCCTGTACATTTCAGATAAAATCGAACGCAATCCAATTTTATACATTTTCTTGTTTATTTTGGCATTATAGTCTTTAGGCGTCGCAGCAAAAGTTTGACCACCACTTCTCCAGATAGGACTTCTAATAGTACCAGCCCTTGCTCTACCAGTACCTTTTTGTTTCCACGGCTTTGCTCCACCACCACGAACCATAGCTCTAGTTTTTTGAGCTTTAGTACCTGACCTAGAATTATTTAAATATGTAACAACAACTTGATGAACTAAAGACTCATTATACTTGCAATCAAACAATGCATCATTAAGCTCTAGTTTTTCTTTTACTTGTTTTAAACTCGAATCTAAAACTTCAGCTAACACAATTACACCTCTTTATTTTTTACAGTAGGCTTAACAACAACTATGGAACCAATACAACCAGGAACAGCGCCCTTAATCAATAAATACTTTTTATCTTTATTGATCTGTATAACTTCTAGGTTCTGTATAGTTTGCTTTTCATTACCAAGATGACCAGCCATCTTCTTTCCTTTAAATACTTTACCTGGGCTCTGATTTTGACCAATGGAACCAGGAGCTCTATGTGATAATGAATTACCATGAGATGCATCCTGAGTTCTAAAGTTCCACCTTTTAATTACACCAGCAAAACCCTTTCCTTTAGATGTCCCTTGAACATCAACTTTTTGCCCTTCAGATAAAATATTTAAATCTAATTTATCTCCAAGCTTATAACTTTCTAACTCTTTACCAGATACGTTAAATTCATGCAAAAGCTTGCCTGGAATTACGTTTCCTTTCAAGTAATGCCCTTTTAAAGGATTAGTTACTTTCTTTGCTTTCTTTTCCCCAGTCGTAACCTGAATTGCATCATACCCTTCTTTTTTAGAAGTCTTAATTTGAACTATGCTATTATCATCAATAGTAACAACTGTCACTGGAATAAATATATTGTCTTTTGAAACTCGGGTCATGCCCGCTTTAGTTCCAATTAATCCAATAGCCATTTTTACCTCACAAATTCATAAAATACTTTTTAATTAATTATTATGCTGCTTCGTCTTTTCCTAATTCCAACTCAACATCAACACCAGCAGGAAGATCTAATTTCATAAGAGCATCTATAGTCTTATCATTATGATCAACTATATCTATAAGCCTCTTATGGGTTTTTAATTGATACTGATCTCTTGCATCTTTATTAACGTGAGGAGAAGTTAATATTGTATATTTCTCGATTTTAGTTGGCAAAGGAATAGGGCCATTAACTCTAGCTCCAGTCTTTTTTGCTGTGTTAACAATGTCTGCAGCAGAACTATCAATAGCCTTATGATCAAATGCTTTTAAATTTATTCGTATTTTTTGCTTTTTCAACTTTTCTTTTTTCATACTTATACTCAATCTTTAATATGTGCTAAATAATATATTGCTAAATAAAGATACTTAAAACTTTACCATACAATAGTATACTAAATTTAAAAAAAATCTAGCCCCTTTCTTTAATTATTTGCTCTGCTATATTCAGAGGTGTATTTTCATACTTAGAAAAAACCATTGAATATGTTGCACGCCCTTGTGTAGCTGATCTTAGATCAGTGGCATAACCAAACATCTCAGATAATGGAACTTCAGCGTTAATTTTTTTACCGCCTCCTGGAGCATCTTCCATGCCCTGAACAAGACCTCTACGTCTGTTCAAGTCACCCATAACATCACCCATATAATCCTCTGGAGTTAAAACCTCAACTTTCATTACAGGTTCTAATATAGCAGGATTTGCTTTTTTAACAGCTTCTTTGCAACACATAGAGGCTGCAATTTTAAAAGCCATTTCATTCGAATCAACATCATGGTATGAGCCATAATGTAAAGTTGCCTGAACATCAACAACTGGATAGTTAGCCATAACTCCATTTGCCAATTGCTCTTGTATACCTTTATCAATTGCAGGAATATACTCTCTTGGAATAACTCCGCCAACAATTTTATTTACAAATTTATAACCTTCACCTCTTTCTAAAGGCTCAAATTTAATGCACACATGACCATACTGTCCTCGTCCACCTGACTGCTTAATATACTTTCCTTCTTGATCAATAGGAGTAGTCAAGGTTTCTCTATAAGCTACCTGTGGTTTACCTACATTCGCTTCAACATTAAATTCTCTTCTCATTCTGTCAACAATTATATCTAGATGTAGCTCACCCATTCCTGAAATAATAGTTTGACCCGATTCTTCATCACCAGAAACTTGAAAAGAAGGATCTTCTTGAGCAAGTTTATTCAATGCTAGACTCATTCTTTCTTGATCAGCTTTAGTTTTTGGCTCAACTGCAACAGAGATAACAGGTTCCGGAAACTCCATCTGCTCTAAGGTAACAATATTCTCTAAATCACAAAGAGTATTTCCTGTCGTTGTATATTTCAATCCAACTGCAGCAGCTATGTCACCCGCTCTAACTTCTTTAATTTCTTCTCTACTATTAGAATGCATTTGTAGCAAACGACCAATTCTCTCTTTTTTCTGCTTTACAGGATTATAAACTGTATCACCAGACTTCAGAACTCCTGAATATACTCTGAAAAATGTAATAGACCCGACATAAGGGTCAGTTGCAATTTTAAAAGCTAATGACGAGAATTTGTCGCCATCATCAGCTTTTCTAGAAACTTCATCTTCATTAGAATCTAGTCCTACAACAGACGGCACATCAATAGGTGATGGTAAGTACTCAACAACTGCATCAAGCATAGCTTGAACACCTTTATTTTTAAATGCACTGCCACAAAAACAAGGAATAATCTCATTTCTAAGAGTTAAATCTCTAATTGCTAATTTTATTTCTTCAACTGAAATATCACCTTCTGTTAAATACTTATCCATTAGCTCATCATTAGCCTCAGCTGCTGCTGCTACTAACTTTTCTCTATATTCATTAGCTTGTTCAACTAATTCAGATGGAATATCTTTTTCTTCAAACTCAAGACCTTTAGAAGCCTCGTCCCAATAGATAGCCTTCATTGAGACTAAATCTATAACTCCTTCAAAGTTTTCTTCGCTGCCTATTGCTAGCTGCATTGCCACTGGATTAGCAGAAAGTCTGTTTTTTATCTCATCAACTACTCTTAAAAAATTTGCGCCTTGTCGATCCATTTTATTAACGAACGCTATTCTTGGAACACCGTACTTATTTGCTTGTCTCCAAACAGTCTCTGATTGAGGCTCCACACCACCTACAGCACAAAAAACAGTGCAAGCACCATCTAAAACTCTAAGAGATCTTTCTACTTCTATAGTAAAATCAACGTGCCCAGGGGTATCAATAATATTAAATCTATATTTATTAGTAAATCTATTTCCCATACCCTGCCAAAAACAAGTTGTAGCAGCTGAAGTTATAGTTATACCTCTTTCTTGCTCTTGCTCCATCCAATCCATGACAGCGGCACCTTCATGAACTTCCCCTATTTTATAAGATACTCCAGTGTAAAACAAAACTCTTTCTGTAGTTGTTGTTTTACCTGCATCAATGTGAGCCATAATACCTATATTACGGTATCTTTCAATTGGTGTTTGCCTTGCCATTTTAATTATTTCCCCAAATAACGCTAAAACTTCTAAAACTGTTAAAACTTCTAAAATAATAGTTGCATAACATTGCTACAATTAATAGCAAAGCTATTATCCATAGTGAGCAAAGGCTTGGTTTGCTTCGGCCATTTTATGCATATCTTCACGCATTCTAATAGAACTACCTTTTGCCTCAAACGCATCTGCCATTTCATTTGATAATCTTGCAGCAAAACCTTTTTCTTTTCTATTTCTTGATGCTTTAATAAGCCACTTCATTGCTATTTGTTCTTTTCTAGCAGAATTTACTGAGGTTGGAATCTGATAAGTTGCACCGCCAATTCTTCTAGACTTAACTTCAACTGATGGACCAACATTGTCTAACACTTTATAAAACAAATCAACTTGAATATCTTTTTCTGTTCTACCTTCAGTATCAGTTAATTTACCAGCAACTTTTAACTTATTATACATGCCATCTAAGCCAGTATATAAAATATTTTCAGCTATAGATCTCTTCCCGCTTAGCATAATCATATTAATAAATCTTGCTATTTTAACATTTCCATATATAGAATCTGGAATAATCTGTCTTTTAATCGCTCTACGTCTTCTTGCCATTTTTTAATACCCTATAACAATTTAATCTTACTTTTTATCTTTTTTTGAATCTTTTGGCATTTTAGCTCCGTATTTAGATCTACTTTGCTTTCTATCTTTTACACCTGTAGTATCTAAATTACCACGAACAATTGTATACCTAACACCTGGTAAATCAGGAACCCTTCCACCTCTTACCAAAACAATAGAATGCTCCTGTAAATTATGGCCTTCACCAGGAATATATGCTGTAACTTCAATCTTATTAGTCAATCTAACCCTAGCAACTTTTCTTAAAGCTGAATTTGGTTTCTTAGGAGTCGTTGTATAAACTCTTAAACATACACCTCTTTTCTGTGGATTTCCCTTCAGAGCCGGGCCTTTAGCTTTTTTTAATTGCTGCTTTCTAGCTGATGCTTTTCTTATTACTTGATTTACTCTAGCCATTAAAATAATTACCTCTATCTAAAAATATAACGCCAAACCCCTAACGACTATAGGATAGTATAATCCTATAGCCTAATGGTCAAGCGTTTTTATAAAATATATATATTAAATCTTAATTTAAACAATAATCCTTAAATTTTTGCTTAATTATAATTTATTTATTATCTACAACTGTTTCACTAATTTCTGGAACTGTGCTTTTTACATCAGAACTAGATACATCTTTTGTAGCATCACCGTTCAAATTAACATTTTTACCACTTAAAATAGCTTTATTTCTTTTCTTTCTTTGATGATAAGCAAAACCTGTTCCAGCTGGTATCAATCTACCAACCATAACGTTTTCTTTTAATCCTCTTAGAATATCAATTTTTCCACTAACAGCAGCTTCAGTTAGGACCCTAGTCGTTTCCTGGAATGATGCTGCAGATATAAATGATTCTGTTGTTAATGATGCTTTAGTTATTCCCATTAAAATTGGTTTATAATTTACAAGCTGTTTTTTATTACTATACAACTCTTCATTTAAAGTTCTTGCATGACTTAATTCAATATGTTCATCAGGAATTAAATCACTATCCCCATTATTAACAACTGTGACTTTTCTTAGCATCTGTCTAATAATAACTTCAATATGTTTATCATTAATTCTAACGCCTTGTAAACGATAAACATCTTGTATCTCACTTATAATGTAAGTCGCTAATGCATTAACACCTAGCAATCTTAATACATCATGAGGATTTGTTTCTCCTTCAGAAATAACATCACCTTGCTCAACATGCTCACCTTCAAAAACTGAAACTTGTCTCCACTTAGGAATCATTATCTCATATGGTCCTTTCTCGCTATCAACAGGAGTAATTATAAGTCTTCTTTTTCCTTTAGTTTCTTTACCAAAACTAACTAAACCAGAGATCTCTGCAAGTATTGCACAATCTTTTGGAGAGCGAGCTTCAAATAAATCTGCTACTCGAGGTAAACCACCGGTAATATCTCTAGTTTTTGAAGATTCTTGAGGTATTCTCGCAATTACATCACCGACTTGAATGTCACTGTTATCATCAACAGAAACTAAAGCATTAACTGGTAAAAAGTACTGCGCTGGAAACTTAGTGCCAGGAAGCATAACTTCATCACCATTAACATCCGTTACTTTCACCATCGGTCGTAATTCTTTGCTAGTTGAACTTCTACCCTTAGAATCAATAACTATAGTAGTACTTAACCCTGTGATGTCATCCATTTGTGTTTTAACAGAAGCATCTTCATACATATCTACATAAGATATCTTACCAGAAACTTCAGTTATTATAGGATGAGTATGAGGATCCCACTTAGCAACTATACTTCCAGCCTTAACAGTAGCACCATCTTTATGATCTAACACTGCTCCATATGGAACTTTATAACGTTCTCTTTCACGACCATATTCATCACCTATAGCTAATTCACCTGATCTAGAAACAACTACCAGCTTTTCATGCCTATTAGCAATAGTTTTCATATTATGTAATTTGATTTTACCATCAAATCTAACTTGAATATTATTACTAGCTGTTGCTCTTGATGCTGCACCACCAATATGGAAAGTTCTCATCGTTAACTGCGTTCCTGGTTCACCAATTGATTGCGCCGCAATAACACCAACTGATTCACCTATATTAACCACATGACCTCGTGATAAATCTCGCCCATAACACTTAGCACATATACCATACTTAGTTTCACAGGTTATTGCAGATCTAACTTTCAAAGTATAAATACCAGCTTGCTCTACTAAGTCTATATTTGTCTCATCTAATAAAGATCCTGCTTCTAAAATAACATTACCAGTTTTTGGATCTTTTAAGTCTTCTTGAACAGCTCGACCTAAAACTCTTTCAGCTAAAGGCTCAACAATATCACCACCTTGAATAAACGGAGAAACAAAAACTCCATTTACTGTACCACAATCATTTTCAGTGATAACTAAATCTTGACCAACATCAACTAATCGTCTTGTTAAATAACCTGAGTTAGCTGTTTTCAACGCAGTATCAGCAAGACCTTTACGAGCTCCATGAGTAGAAATAAAGTACTGTAATACATCTAAACCTTCTCTGAAATTTGCAGTAATAGGTGTTTCGATAATTGAACCATCAGGTTTAGCCATAAGACCACGCATACCTGCAAGCTGTCTTATCTGTGCAGCAGAACCCCTTGCACCTGAATCAGCCATCATATATACGGAATTAAAGGAATCTTGCTCAACTATATCGCCATTCTCTAACTCTACTTTATCTTTAGATAAACCGTCCATCATTGCCTTAGCAACTTGATCATTAGTATGAGACCAAATATCAATAACTTTATTATATCTTTCACCATCTGTTAACAAACCTGATGAATATTGAGTTTCAATTTCTTTAACTTGCAACTCAGCTTGCTCAATAATATTTTTCTTTGAATTTGGAATGACTAAATCATCAACGCAAATAGATACACCTGCTCGTGTCGCAAACTTAAATCCTGTATACATAAGTTGATCTGCAAAAATTACTGTGTCTTTAAGTCCTGCAGTTCTATAACTATAATCTACCAAATTAGATATTTCTTTTTTCGTCAATACTTTGTTAACTAATGAAAAAGGTAATTTTTTTGGTAAAATTTCTGCTAACAATGATCTTCCTACTGTCGTACTAACTATCTCACCATCAATTCTTACCTTGATAGCAGCATTCAAATCAATAGCTCTAGTTTCATAAGCTCTTTCTACTTCAGCAAAGTCATAAAAAACTTTATTTCTGCCAACAGCAACAATATTTTCTCTAGTCATATAATATAGACCTAGAACAATATCTTGAGAAGGAACAATAATTGGCTCACCATTTGATGGAGATAAAATATTGTTTGATGACATCATTAGAGCTCTTGCTTCTAATTGAGCCTCTGTAGTTAGAGGGAGATGAACAGCCATCTGATCTCCATCAAAATCGGCATTATATGCAGCACATACTAAAGGATGAAGCTGTATAGCTTTACCTTCAATTAGCAACGGCTCAAAAGCTTGAATACCTAGTCTATGTAATGTAGGAGCCCTGTTCAATAACATAGGATATTCTCTTATAACATCCTCTAAAATATCCCATACCTCAGGAGCTTCAGTTTCTACCATTTTTTTAGCAGCTTTAATAGTAGTTGCTATACCTAATCTTTCTAGTTTACTAAAAATATACGGCTTAAATAATTCTAAAGCCATTTTTTTAGGTAATCCAAATTGATGTAATTTCAACGTTGGACCCACAACAATAACTGAACGACCAGAATAATCTACACGCTTACCTAATAAATTCTGTCTAAATCTACCTTGTTTACCCTTGATCATATCAGCCAAAGACTTCAGAGGTCTCTTATTAGAACCAGTTATAGCTCTACCTCTTCTGCCGTTATCTAATAAAGCATCAACAGCTTCTTGTAACATCCTTTTTTCATTTCTTACAATAATATCAGGCGCATTTAAGTCCAATAATCTTTTTAATCTATTGTTTCTATTAATAACTCTTCTGTACAAGTCATTTAAATCTGATGTAGCGAAACGTCCTCCATCTAAAGGAACTAATGGCCTTAAATCTGGAGGTAAAACAGGGAGAACTGATAAAATCATCCACTCTGGATTATTATCTGATTTAGCAAAAGACTCTAATAACTTCAATCTCTTGCGATATTTTTTAATTAAAGTATCAGAAGTCACTTCTTCTAACTGAGTTCGAATAGTTGTGATTACTTCATCAAGATTTAATTTATTCAACAATGCTTTTATTGCTTCAGCACCCATTCCAGCATCAAATTCATCGCCATATTCTTCAATTGACTCTAAATAAGCTTCATCAGATAGTAATTGTCCTGATTCTAAAGGAGTCATACCTGGGTCAACAACAACAAAAGATTCAAAATATAATATTTTCTCTATATCTTTCAATGGAATATCTAACATTAACCCAATACGAGATGGTAATGATTTCAACATCCATATATGTGCTACTGGAGATGCCAATTCTATATGGCCCATTCTTTCTCTTCTAACTTTTGCTTGAGTAACTTCTACTCCACATTTTTCACAGATAATTCCTCTATGTTTTAGCCTTTTATATTTTCCGCACAAACATTCATAATCCTTAACTGGACCAAATATTTTAGCGCAAAATAAACCGTCTCTTTCTGGCTTAAATGTTCGATAGTTAATCGTTTCTGGCTTTTTAACTTCTCCATAAGAGTTTGCTCGTATCTGTTCAGGCGATGCCAAACCTATTTTTATATAATCAAAACTTTTAATTGCATTTTGTGGCTTTATCAAATTAAGTAAATCTTTCAAAGCATAGCTCCTTAAGAAAAAAGAGATCGTTAAAAATAATTAGTAATTATAACCTATTAGAAATTACATTTGCTATCAGCTATATAAAAGCAAAGAATAAAGAGAATTTTAATTCTCTTTATCCAATTCTATATCCAATGCTAATGCTTTAATTTCTTTTAATAATACATTAAATGACTCCGGTATACCTGTATCCATAGAATGGTTTCCGTCTACTATATTCTTATAAATTTTTGTACGTCCTTCAATGTCATCAGATTTAACCGTTAACATTTCTTGTAACGTGTAAGACGCTCCATAAGCTTCAAGTGCCCATACTTCCATTTCTCCAAATCTTTGACCACCAAACTGTGCTTTACCACCAAGAGGTTGCTGTGTGACAAGACTATAAGAACCTGTAGATCTAGCATGCATTTTATCATCTACTAAATGATTTAGTTTTAAAATATACATACATCCAACAGTTATTTCTCTAGAAAAGGTTTCTCCTGTACGACCATCATACAATTTCACCTGGCCTCTTTCGGGTAAATCTGCAAGCCTTAACATATCTTTAACTTCTTTTTCACTTGCACCATTAAAAACAGGAGTAGCCATAGGAACACCAGCTCTTAAATTATCTGCTAAGTCAAAAACTTCATCATCAGATAAATCATCAATACTATATTGTTCAACAGAATTTTTATTATAAACTTCACCTAAAAATTCTTTTAATTCTTTAGTATCGACTTTACCAGAATTTGATATTCTTGCATCATATTGCTTATCAGCTATTCTTCCAATTTTAATACCCAATGCTTTAGCTGCCCATCCTAAATGAGTCTCTAAAAGCTGACCAATATTCATACGAGAAGGTACACCCAATGGATTTAAAACTATATCAACTGGAGTTCCATCTTCTAAGTAAGGCATATCCTCTACTGGAACAATTGTAGATATAACCCCCTTATTACCATGTCTTCCTGCCATTTTATCGCCAGGTTGAATCCTTCTTTTTACAGCAACATATACCTTTACAACTTTTAATACGCCAGCAGATAATTCATCTCCTTGGGTAATTTTCTTTTTGTTTTCTTCAAAAAGTTTTTCATAATTTTCAGCTAGCTCTTTTAATTGAACTTGCATATGCTCTAACGTAATATTTAAGTCTTCATCGTCAAAAGTTATTTCAAACCACTGAGAAAAAATCAAATTATTAAGAATATCATCTGTAATAACAGTGCCAGATTTTAAGCCTTTTGGACCTTGTTTAATTTTTTTATTTAAAATAAGATCTTTAACTCTAGAATATAAATTACGTTCTAAAATTCTATATTCATCATCTAAATCTTCTTTTACTCTTGCAAGCTCAGCTTTTTCTATCTCAAGTGCCCTTGGATCTTTTTTAACACCTTCTCTAGTAAATACATGTACATCAATTACTGTACCTGATAATCCTGTAGGAACTCTTATAGAAGAATCTTTAACATCAGATGCTTTCTCACCAAAAATAGCTCTTAATAGCTTTTCTTCAGGAGTTAATTGAGTTTCACCTTTTGGAGTAACTTTCCCAACAAGAATATCTCCTGAAGTAACCTTAGCACCAATATAGACAATTCCCGACTCATCTAATTTTGATAAGGCAGACTCGCTAACATTAGGAATATCAGCTGTGATTTCTTCTGGGCCTAGTTTTGTATCTCTTGCTATACATACCAATTCTTCAATATGTATAGAAGTAAACCTATCTTCCTCAACTACTCTTTCTGATATTAAAATAGAATCCTCAAAGTTGTAACCATTCCAAGGCATAAAGGCTACTAATAGATTTTGTCCTAAAGACAAATCACCCATATCAGTTGCAGAGCCATCAGCTAAAACATCACCTTTTTTAATTTCACAACCAACATCAACCAAAGATGTTTGATTTATACATGTATTTTGATTAGATTTTATATACTTTCTTAAATTATAAATATCAACACCAGAGCTATTATCATCTACCTCTTCATTATTTACTTTTATAATGATTCTAGATGCATCAACAAACTCAACTACTCCACCTCTAGTAGCAACAATAGTCACACCAGAATCTACAGCAACAGTTCTCTCAAATCCTGTTCCTACCAAAGGCTTTTCAGCAATAATAGTAGGTACTGCCTGACGTTGCATATTAGATCCCATTAATGCTCTATTTGCATCATCATGCTCTAAAAAAGGTATTAATGAAGCTGCAACAGATACAATTTGACTAGGCGAAATATCCATGTAATTTATTTTATCAGGACTAGCATAAGCAAACTCTTGCTGATGTCGGCAAGGAACTAAATCATCTATTAAATTACCTTCTTTATCAACTTTTGCATTAGCTTGGGCTATATAAAAAGCAGACTCTTCAATTGCAGATATAAAATCCATGTCATCAGTTACTTTACCATCAATAACTCTTCTTAATGGAGTCTCGATAAAACCATATTTATTGGCTCTAGCATAAACCGACAAGGAATTAATCAACCCAATATTTGGCCCCTCAGGAGTTTCAATTGGACATAATCTACCATAATGTGTTGTATGTACATCTCGAACCTCAAATCCAGCTCTTTCTCTTGTCAGACCACCAGGTCCTAATGCTGAAACTCTTCTTTTATGGGTAATTTCAGATAAAGGATTATTTTGATCCATGAACTGTGATAATTGGCTAGTACCAAAGAATTCTTTTATAACAGCTGAAACAGGCTTAGAGTTCAATAAATCCTGAGGCATAATATTTTCTAAATCAGCAATACTTAGCCTTTCTTTTACTGTTCTTTCAACCCTAATTAAACCAAGTCTAAATTGATTTTCAACCATTTCACCAACGCTACGAACACGACGATTTCCTAGGTTATCAATATCATCAACATTTCCTTTTCCATCTCTTATATCAATTAACTCTTTAACAACATCTACAATGTCATCATTAGTTAAAGTACCTTGTCCTTCACTATCTTTTCTTCTTAAACGTCTATTAAACTTCATTCTACCGACTTCAGATAGATCATATCTTTCTGGTAAAAAGAATAAACTTTCAAATAAACCTTCTGCAGAATCTTTAGTAGGAGGCTCTCCTGGACGCATCATTTTATATATTTCTAATAATGACGTTAATTGATCTGTAGTACTATCTGCTCTCATTGTTTGAGATACATAAGGACCTTTATCAAAATCATTAGTATAGATAATATCTATATTTAAAATATTATGTTTCTTTAACAACTCTATAACATCTAATGAAATTTCATCATTTGCTTCAGCTAAAAATACTCTATTATCTTTATTATCTTTATCTTCATTAGCAATGTAAGCAGGATTTTTAATATTCTTTGCAAATACCTTACCTAACAAAAATTCTTCGGAAAGCCTAAGTTCTTCTATATTAGCTTTCTTGATTTTTTTAACATGTAATGCCGTAATATGACGACCCGCTTCTACGACAATATCACCATTTGGTAATGCTATGTCACAATAAGCTGTCTCGCCTCGTAATCTTTCCGGTACTACTTTTATTATAATATCATTAGAATTCGCTTCTAAATTAACTTGCTCTGTATCATAAAATAATTCCAAAATTTCTTCAGAATTATAGCCTAAAGCTTTTAACAGAACTGAAACATGAAGTTTTCTTCTTCTATCTATTCGAACGAATAAATTATCTTTTACATCAAACTCAAAATCTAACCATGATCCTCTATATGGAATAATTCTTGCTGAGTATAATTTTTTACCTGTAGAATGCTTCTTACCCTTATCATGCTCAAAGAACACGCCTGGAGATCTATGAAGCTGAGATACAACCACTCTTTCTATGCCATTAACGACAAAAGAACCAGTTGTTGTCATCAAGGGAATTTCACCCATATATATACTTTGTTCTCTAATATCTTTTAGAGTTTTATTATCAGTATCAGGATCTGTCTCATAAATGGTTAATCTTACTTTAATTCTCAACGGAGAAGAATAAGTTACACCTCTTACCTGACACTCTTTCACTGTATATTCTGGTTTGTCTATGTTGTAACCAACATATTCCAAAAGAACATTGCCTGCATAATTTTCAATAGGAAATATAGACTTAAAAGCTGAATCAATACCAGACTTGTAGTTATTATGTTCATCCCCATTCAAAAACTTATTATAAGATGCTACTTGAATATCTAGCAAATAAGGCACATTAATGATATTTTTAATTTTACCAAAATTCTTACGATATCTCTTTTTAAGAAATTTTGTCGCGTTCTTATTTTTTTTATTGCTAGAATTAGATGAAATATGACTTGACATGCATTTTCCTCATTAAACCAAAAAAAGATGAAGCTAAAACTCAAACAATTAAATATAGCCTATAACCAATCTAAGACTAAGACTATTTTACCCAAAGTTACTGTAATAAGCACACAAAGAAACTAATATACTTTGACGCTAGTCTTTAGTCAATAAAACCTCTAGATAAATATCTATCCATTAATACTATATCCCTAAAGCAAAAGCAACTGATTACTTATTAAAAGTATAATCAGTTGCTTTTTATAAAAATTAAAATAATTGTATTATTTTAACTCTACTTCAGCACCAGCTTCTTCTAGCTGCTTTTTAATAGTCTCTGCTTCTTCTTTAGATATAGCTTCTTTAACAGTTGCAGGAGCTTTTTCTACCATTTCTTTTGCTTCTTTTAAGCCCAAGCTAGTAATAGTTCTAATTGCTTTAATTACTGATACTTTGTTGCTTCCAAAACTTTTCATTACCACATCAAACTCTGTCTTTTCAGCAGCAGCTTCAGCACCAGCGCCAGCGCCAGCAACAGCAGCTACAGCAACAGGAGCTGCAGCAGTAACACCAAATTTATCTTCCATCATTTCAACAAGTTCAACAACATCCATTACACTCATTTCAGCAACAGCTTGTAAAACATCTTCTTTTGTTATAGCGTTTGCAGCCATAATAACATCTCCTAAATATATTAATAAATTATAAAATAATTAATAAGATTACTCTTCTTTCTTTTTATCAGCCACAGCTGAAATCACTCTTGCTAAACCAGTATACGTCTCTTTAAGAGTTCTAGCCAATTTAACAACAGGAGCTTGCATCACACTCATCAATCTAGAAATAGCCTCATCTTTAGTTGGAAGAGAAGCGATTTTTTCCATATCAGAAACATCACACAACTGCCCACTTAAAGCTAATACTTTAACTTGTATGCTCTCATTTTTTTTAGCAAAGTCTTTAAACAATCGTGCTGGAGCACTTGGTTCACTCATCGAAAATGCCAACATTATAGGACCCTGTAAAGAATCACTAATACACTCAAAACCAGTTCCAGAAACAGCTCTCTTTACTAGGGTATTTCTTACTATCTGTAGATATAACCCTTGATTTCTAGCATCGGTTCTTAGCTTAGTAATCTCATTAACAGATACTCCACTAAAATCAACACCCACAACCGAGACAGCTGAAGAAGCAACTTCATTTAATTTTTTTACTATTTTAATTTTATCTTCTTTTAATAAACTCACGATAAACACACCTCCTGTAAAAGCGCATATCTTTTTACTTACATATTTATAACGCTAATACGTCTGGCCGCTTACTATAAGGAAGTTATTACAAACCACTTACAATAACACCTACATAGGCATAATAATTCTATATTAAGATTTTAAAAACCACCTATGGTCTTTGGACGTAAACAATAATTAACCCGAAATATTATAACAAATTAAATTAGCATTATCAAACAACCAATAAACTAAAAGTCATTAAGCTATAATGACTTTTAGTTATAAATAATAACTTTTTACTCAATGCTTCCTTTTTCTATATTGATACCAGGACCCATTGTACTTGATAATGAAATTTTCTTAATATATATTCCTTTTGATGAGCTAGGCTTTGCTTTTTTTAAGGCTGAAATTATAGAAACTAAGTTTCCTTTCAATTTCTCTTCTTCAAAAGATATTTTTCCAAAAGTACAATGAACAATTCCGCCTTTATCAGCTCTATACTGAACTTGCCCAGATTTTGCATTATTAACAGCTGTTTCTACATCTGCTGTTACTGTTCCAACTTTAGGATTAGGCATTAAACCTCTTGGTCCAAGAATTTGACCTAATTGACCAACAACTCGCATTGCATCAGGAGTTGCTATAACTATATCAAAATCCATATTACCAGATTTAATTTCTTGAGCTAAATCATCAAAACCAACAATATCTGCTCCAGCTTTTTTTGCTTTTTCAGCATTATCACCTTGAGCAAATACAGCAACCCTTACAGTTTTACCAGTACCATTAGGTAATACCACGGCACCTCTAACGTTCTGATCAGATTTTCTTGGATCTATTCCTAAATTAATACTAACATCCATAGACTCAGTAAATTTAGTTTTTACTTCTCCACTTAGCTCTTTTAATAAAGCTACTGCTTCTTCAAACTTATAAACTTTTAATGGATCAATTTTTTCTTTAAAAAGTTTATTTCTTTTACTTAAATTAGCCATTTAATTCACCCTCAACTGTAATCCCCATACTACGCGCACTTCCAGCTAATATTCTAACAGCAGCAAATATATCTGCTGAAGTTAAATCTGGTTCTTTTAATGCAGCAATTTCTTTTAATTGCTCAACAGTAACTTTCCCAACCTTATCGGTATGAGGCGTTCCACTACCTTTAGCTACTCCTGCTGCTTTCTTTATTAAAAAAGATGCTGGCGGAGTTTTTAACTCAAAAGTAAAACTACGATCATTGTATACTGTTATGATTACAGGAATAGGCATATTTTTCTCAAACTTTTGTGTTTGAGCATTAAATGCTTTACAAAACTCCATAATATTAACGCCATGCTGACCTAATGCTGGACCTACTGGAGGACTTGGATTAGCTGCGCCTGCTGGAATTTGCAATTTTATATATGCTTGTATTTTTTTTGCCATAAATTATTACCACCTTAAAATAATGGGTTCAACCGCTTTTTTATATATTAGCTCCCCTTAACAAAGAATCTCTTCTAATTTATATGAGAGTTCCTTATTAACCTTTTTCTACTTGCGAAAAATCTAATTCAACTGGAGTAGATCTTCCAAATATTAAAACTGAAACTTTTAATCTATTTTTTTCGTAATTAACGTCTTCAACTACTGCGCTAAAATCAGCAAAAGGTCCGTCTATAACACGAACAACTTCACCATTTTCAAACAAAGTTTTCGGCTTAACATTTTCAACGCTTTCTTCGACCTGGCTTATCATTTTATTGGCTTCTTCATCAGTCAATGGAGTTGGTGTATCACCGCCAATAAAACCTGATACTTTTGGTATAGATCTAATTAAATGCCAAATTGCATCATCCATATCTATTTCTAGTAAAACATATCCTGGATAAAATCTTCTTTCGCTCTTGCGCTTTTGACCTGATCTTAATTCAACTATGTTTTCTGTAGGAACTAAAATCTCACCGACTTTATGCTCTAAACGGTCATCTTTGACTCTTTTTTCAAGCATTTGTTTGACTAATTTTTCTTTACTTGAATGAACTTGTAATACGTACCATTTAAACGACATCTGCATTAAACCCCTTGACCTGTAATCCAAGCAATTAATTTAAATAAAATTGAATCAAATATCCACAACAATAATGACATAACTATAACCATTATCATAACAATTATTGCTGATTGCACTGTTTCTTGCTTAGTAGGCCAAACAACCTTGTAAAGCTCCATCTTAGAATCTTTGACAAATTGCCAGGCTACTTTTCCTCTTTTTGTAGAAAAAGCCACAACTAAACATAAAATTGCCATTAATATTATACCTGGAACTCTATAAGCTACAGATTCTGAATAAAAATAGTAATTAAGATACAAAGTTCCTATTACAAATAAAGATATTATCGTCCACTTAGCTTTATCTAACATTATGCCCATGATTAATCTCTAGAATTCTACACTATGGCAGGCTAGGAGGGACTCGAACCCCCAACTTGCGGTTTTGGAGACCGCTGCTCTACCAATTGAACTACTAGCCTTTTGACCGTCTCTATGTTAACGCGATTTATTTCATAAGTAAATAAAAAACGGAAACATAAAGACATCAATTAATTTATATTACTCAATAATCTTAGTGATTACACCAGCACCAACTGTACGACCACCTTCACGAATAGCAAATCTTAATCCAACTTCCATTGCCACAGGAACAATTAATCTACCTTCTAATTTAAGATTATCACCAGGCATAACCATTTCAACGCCTTCTGGTAAAAGCATTTCGCCAGTTACATCAGTTGTTCTAAAGTAAAACTGTGGTCTATAACCTTTAAAGAAAGGAGTATGTCTGCCGCCTTCTTCTTTAGACAACACATAAACTTCTGCTTCAAAATGAGTATGAGGTTTGATACTACCTTTTTTAGCTAAAACTTGGCCTCTTTCAATTTCGTCTCTTTTAAGACCTCTTAATAAGACACCTACGTTATCACCAGCTTGACCTTCATCAAGAAGCTTTCTAAACATTTCAACACCAGTACATGTAGTAGTTTGAGTATCTCTAATACCTACAATTTCGATTTCCTCACCTACTTTAACAATACCTCTTTCTATTCTACCTGTTGCAACTGTTCCTCTACCTGAAATAGAGAAAACATCTTCAACTGGCATTAAGAATGGCTTATCAGTTTGTCTTTCTGGAATAGGAATATAGTTATCCATTTCTTCTACTAATTTAATTATAGAAGGAACGCCTATATCACTAGTGTCGCCTTCAAGAGCTTTAGTAGCAGAACCAGTTACTAATGGAGTATCATCTCCTGGAAATTCATAGCTGCTTAACAAGTCTCTAACTTCCATTTCTACTAATTCTAATAACTCAGGATCATCAACCATATCTGCTTTGTTCAAGAAAACAACGATATAAGGTACGCCAACCTGTTTTGATAATAGGATATGCTCTCTTGTTTGAGGCATTGGGCCATCTGCTGCGCTTACTACTAATATAGCGCCATCCATTTGAGCAGCACCAGTAATCATGTTCTTCACATAATCAGCATGTCCTGGACAATCAACATGAGCGTAATGTCTAACTTTTGATTCATATTCAACATGAGCTGTTGCAATTGTTATACCACGAGCTCTTTCTTCTGGAGCCTTATCAATATTACTGAAATCAACAGCGGCACCGCCATAAGTATCAGCCATAACTTTAGTTATAGCAGCTGTTAAAGTTGTTTTACCGTGATCAACGTGACCGATTGTTCCAACATTAACATGTGGCTTGGATCGATTAAACTTTTCTTTTGCCATGATATATGTCCTCTTACTTTATATCTTAAAAATAAATAATTGATTTGTTTAACTACAAAAGCAAAACAGTGGAGCCTGCAACCGGACTTGAACCGGCGACCTCTTCCTTACCAAGGAAGTGCTCTACCTACTGAGCTATGCGGGCACACTATATAAAATTTTTGGGGGAATTATCCTACAAAAATAGCAAATTTATAATACTTGCGCCAATATTAGCATACTAAAATTTGTTTTTCTACTATTTAATTGATACTATTTGAGAAATATGAATAAATATTTTAAATCACTTAACTATTTTAGTTTAAATATAAAAAAACTAACAAAACAAGAAGTATATCAAGAAGTATCTGCAGGTTTTACAACTTTTATTACTATAGCTTACATAGTAGTTGTAAACCCGATCATATTACAAAAATCAGGTATGCCATTTGATAGTATTTTTATAGCTACTTGTCTTACTGCTGCAATAGGCTGTCTTTTGCTAGGATTAATGTCAAATTTTCCAGCTGCTTTAGCGCCAGGAATGGGTCTTAATGTATATTTTGCTTATCAAATAACACAAAACTATAATTATAGCTGGCAAGATGCTTTGGGATTAGTATTCATTGCTAGTATAATTCTAATAATAATTACTTCATTAAAAATACGAGATCATTTGATCAAGGCAATTCCTCACTCACTTAGCATGGCTATATCAGTTGGAGTTGGGTTATTCATTGCTCTTATTGCATTAAAAGAAATAAATATGATTTCTTATGATCCCCACTCATTTCTAAAATTAAACTCCTTGAAAACTCAAAATATTTTAATAGCTTCAATAGGCTTTTTTACTATCATTATATTAGAAAATTATAAAGTAAAAGCCAGTATTCTAATAAGTATTGCTATAGCAACAATTGCAAATCTTGCTATAAATATTAGTTATTCTGGCCATGAAGTAATAAACGAATTTAATCAAGTACTTGAGCTACCAAATTTTAGCATTGCAGATACTTTTTTTAGCATGAAATTTTCTTTTATAAATTCCAATATATTACACACTCCAACTTTAAATATAATTTTCACTATTGTTCTTATAGTATTATTTGATAGTCTTGGTGTTTATATAGCAATTTTAAAACAATACAGAAAATTAAATCCTGAATATAATAAAAATATAGAAAAAAATATTCCTAATGCACTATTAGCTAATAATTACGCTACTTTATTTGGCAGTATATTTGGTACTTCACCGACAGTACCATTTTTAGAAAGCATCGCTGGTATAAAATCACATGGTAAAACAGGTCTGACAGCTATTACAGTTGCAATATGCTTCATACTAGTCATAATTCTAGCACCAATAGTAAAATTAATACCAATGGCCGCATCAGCACCTGTTATTTTATATATCTCTTGTTTAATGATCGAAAACGTAACAGAAATTAACTGGCATGATATAACTAATTCCATACCTTCTGCATTAATTATTATCTTTATTCCTTTTAGCTTTTCTATAGCTGATGGAATTGGTATCGGATTTATATGCTATACAATCATCAATTTGTTTACTGGTAATATAAAAAAAATCCATCCATTAATGGGAATTTTGAGTTTAATTTTCCTTATTTTCTTTGTTATCAGATAATAACCAAACCAAATAGGATAAGCAAACTAAGTAATTTGACACCAGTTCAACATTAAGTTAATCTCCTTTCTTGTCATCTTTTTTTACTTTTACGTCTTTTATCAATTATGTTATTTGATTACTTATATTACATCTTACAAAGAATATCCAAATGGATTATATCAATATTTAAATCTTTTATAACAAATACAAAATCAGCATCTTATGATAAATATAATATTGATCATCATAAATTAGAATTAATAAATAATTTACAAAATATTTACTCTAGCATACAAGAACTATTTCAACAGGTTTCAATAAATTTAGATTCAACTTTAAATGAAACTAATTGCTGCAAAATTAGCAAACTTGCATTTAGCGGAGGCGGAGCTAAATGCGTTGTATATCCTGGAGCATATAGAGCTTTACTTGATAGTCGAATGATAGATCAAATAGAGCAAGTATCAGGCGCATCAGCAGGCTCTATAAATGCAGCTTTCATTGCAACTGGCATGCCGATCAGCAAATTTAGAGAAAATCTATTCTCAACAAACTTTAAATCTTTATTAGGAAAAAAAGTTGGAATATTTTCTCAATCACCAGGAACAATAAGATTCTTAACAAGAAACGGCGATCCTTTATATAAATTTATAAAAAAAAATATAAATGAGTCTGTTTTTAACTTTATAAATAGCTCTGAATTTGAATTAAGAAGTCAATATAAACAAAATCAAAACGATCAAGATATTGAAAATTTATTCTCTCTTAAAGAAAAAGTATTAAAAACAAATATAAATTCTTTAAATATCACATTTATAGAAATAGCTCTATTACATAAATTTTTTCCTGATAAATTTAAATTATTAACAATTAATGCAGCAAAACATCCCGGTGGAGAGCTAAAAATATTTAACTCATCAAAAACTCCTGATACTGAAATTGCTCTTGCATGTAGAGCATCTTCGTCAATTCCTGGTCTATTATTGCCTATTGATATTAATGGCGAAAGATTTGTTGATGGTGGTATTAATGATAACCTGCCTGTAAAATATTTTGAAAAATCAACTAAAAAAACAGTCTCTAGTCAATCAGATACTTTGCTATTTGCCTTTGGTGAAGGAGCTGATAATCGTTACAACTGGATTCATCAAGCTTTATATGGCAGCTATATTAATCAACAAAACAATATACCTATATTCAATCCAAGTTGGCTATCAATGATTATAAGAAAAATTCCGAACCTAATTGGGATTTTAGATACACCATTTGGATTAGATGAACAAAAAGATAAAGGACTGCAAAAAATACGAAAGTTTCATGCCCTAAGAACAGTTGAATTAAAAATTGGAAATATAAAAATCATTGATTTTGATATTGCAGAACAATACGCAAATATTATGGATACTTTAGGATATTTAGATACTATGAATTATCTTATTAATCATAATGGATTTGATCTAAATGCACTTAATGTTAATCCTAAATTTTATACAAACCTATACAGTACGTTTAAAATAACATTTAAATTTATTCAAGAAAATTCTTATTTAAAAATATCAAAAACCGATAAAAACTTCTTACATTTACTTAATCTTAATATAAATAAAGAACTAGAATGCTCTGAAAGTATTGCAAGGGAGAAAATATATAAAATAAAAGAACATACTGAGATAAATGTAAGTTCAACGGTTGCTTTTATTCTGTCTTTATCAGTTGAACTTGTAACCAATATTACTACTCCAGAAAAAATGTGTGGCAAAATAACAGAATTTACAAATAAATATTCTTTTTAATCCTCAATTGCTATTGATTCATTAATATTCAAAGATTGCTCTTCTTTACTAATGTCTTCCTGATCTTGATTTGCTAATAATATATTTTTTTTAGTTAAAAATAATAAAAATAAACACGGTAAACTAATAATAAAAGAAAAAACAAATAAATTATACCAACCATAAAGAGTTACAATATATCCTGATATAGGAGACACATATACTCTCCCAACTGAAGCTAAAGCACTTAACAATGCGAACTGAGTTGCTGTATATTTTTGATTACATAAAATCATAATTAAAACCATAAATGCAGCCGTACCTAAACCGCCAGCAAATTGGTCAAAAAACACTGTAATACCCATAACCCAAAGGTTATGACCTACATATAACATCCATATATATAATAAATTAGTAACTGCCTGCAAAACGCCGAATAAAAATAAAGCTCTGTACAGACCTAATGAATTAATAATACCACCACCTATTGATATACCTACTAAAGTTGCAATAGTTGTGCAAGTTTTACTTATATAACCTATTTCTTCTGTTGTAAATCCTAAAGCTTGAATAAAAAATGGTGTCTGCAAACTAACGCTAAAAGCTTCACCTAATTTATAACTAACTAGTAAAAGTAAAAGCAAAATACTTTTATCTCTTTTTATAAAATCTCTAAATGGCTCTATAACTACGCTATTAAAATCAGATTGTTTTTTATTTTTTCTATTTAATTTATCACTGTTACTATATTTGATATGAGATTCTGGCTCATCAGCATAATAAGTTATAAACAAACACATAGACATAACTGATGCCATAAATAAATAACTTATCATCCAACCAAAATGATAACTTATAATCAAAGCAACACTTCCTGAAATAATTAACGCGACCCTATAACCATAGACATAGATAACAGAACCAAGCCCTCTTTCTTTAATTGCTAACGTTTCAGTTCTATAGGCATCAAAAGCAATATCTTGTGTTGCAGACATGAAAGCAACACATACAGCAAATAAAGCTAAAAGCCCTGGAGATAAAATAGGATCAGAAAAAGCCATTGCTATTAAAAATATAACTAAAAATATTTGAGATAGAAAAATCCAGCCTCGTCTTAACCCTAAAGCTTTACCACATAAAGGCGCTTTAAATCTATCTAATATAGGGGCCCAAAGAAATTTAAAGGTATAAGGCAGGCTAACAAGGCCTAAAAAACCTATTGTTACAATATCAACGTTTGCTTGCGCATACCAAGCTTGTAAAGTACCCATCGTTAATAATAAAGGTAACCCTGATGCAAAACCTAGTAGAAAAATCACCAAATAGTGTTTATTATTAAAAACTATTTTTAAATTATTCAAGAGTTTACTAAATTTAGACATTTATATAAGTCCTGTTTATTTTATCTGATTATTATTAATGCAAATTTTATAAATCAACTTCTCTATTTGATGTTTTATAAAATTTAAAGAATCATAACTTTTTATTTTCTGATCTATTTGAGATGCTAAATTTAATATTAAATTTATATCATCAACGCCTATTCTATTTAAAGCATCTTGAGTGTTTACTTTTTTACTCTGCCATTTTATATTCTGCGTTATATACTTATTAATACTAATACTACTTTGAGATGCGTTATATATTATCTCGTGTAATTCTCGCAACTCTTTTGTTATAATCCATAATATTAAAACTAACTGAACCCCATTATCTGCTAAATTATTAAAGATTCTGATACTTTCGATATAATTACCTTTCAAAAGACTATTTCCTAGATCAAAAACAGAATATATTCCATTATTTTCTAAAATATTACTTAAATATTCTAAATCTATAATAACAGTATCATTTGCCACTAATAATTTAATTTTATTTATTTCTTGTGTTGCAGCTAATAAGTTACCATGATTCTTAATTATTATGTAATCAAGAACATCGTTAGATAATTTTAAGTTCTGTTCAAGACTATATCGCTTAATATAAGCAGAAAACTGATTTATATATAAAGATCCAGCAGCAATAATTAGCCCTGATTCTTTTATATTTTTATACCAAGCTTGTTTCAAATTTTTAGCATCTATTTTGCCAGTATAAGTAATAATTAATATATTATTATTAATATTTTTTTTAATAAGTTCATTAAGATTTGCTATTAATTTATTTAAATTATTAATTATATTATTATCAATTTTTTTAACTTCTAATTGTAAATCTATTAATTTATTAACAGCAAATAATCCTTGCTGCTGTATTTCTATAAAAATCTCATCCCAATTAAAACTATTTGTAATATAAAAAGTAATTTTTTGATTAAATCCTTTTGTTTTAGCATAATTTAATAATAAATTTTTAGATTTATTAAGGAAATAAATCTCTTCCCCTGAAATCAAATATAAAAATTTATTATCTAATTGTTGATTTGTATAATTTTTATACTCTTCTGAAAATTTTAAAGCATCTAATTGCATGAATGTAATTTATTTCTATTTTTGATTATCTATAACTTGAGTTAAAACATTTAAAATTTTACCTGATGCTTCTTTACGCAGATTATCAGCTATAATCTTTTCTTCAGAATCAGAGCCTAAAATATTTTGCGGCTCATACGTATAATCTGTTTGTAAATAAATTGTACCCATAGGTTTTACTATATCAAAGCTATCTTTGGATGTGTGTTTATAAATAACATATCTTACATTAAATTTTAATAAATACTGTTTAACTAAACCTGTACTGCTTTTTGTTTGAATCTCTTTATTATATTTAGCATCTATAATTTCCACATAATAGTCACTATCTTTAATTTGATTTACATATTTAAAATCAAAGCTTTTAATTCTTTGCTTTAAAGAGGCAAGTATTCTACCATCATTATTTCTAGGACTAGACAAGACTGATACATTAATATTACTGTACCTTTCATTTTTAACGTCGCGAAATCCTTTTAGCTGGAATCCACAACTAGATAAAAAAATGGTAATAATAAATAACAATAATAATTTTTTGGGCATATTTCCATCAACTAAACATTCAATCAAGCTACTATATTAACTAGTTTCTTAGGTACTATTATAATTTTCTTAATCTCTTTATTTAAAAGCATTTTTTGTATATTAGGTAAGTCTAGAGCTTTCTTCTCAATATTCGACTTATCTTCATTTACAGATACCTCTATCTGGCCTCTTAATTTACCATTTAACTGTACAACCATATTAACAGTATCAAGTAATAATGCAGCGCTATCAACTTTAGGCCATTTTGCATCTAAAATTGGTCTTTTATTTCCCAATTCTTGCCAAATATCATGGCAAATATGAGGGACAATTGGAGATAACATTATAGTCAATAACTCTAAAACTTCTTTATAAATAAAACTATCAATTAAACTATTTATTTCATATTTACTTAAATAATTTAATAACTCCATATTCGCTGCTATTGCTGTATTAAAAGTATAGCGCTCAGAGTAATCTTCGGTAACTTTTTGCAAAGTAGCATGAGCTTTACGTCTTAAATTTTTTTGTTCGGGCGTTAAGTTTAAATCATCTATATTGTAAATATAATTAGTAGAATAATATTCATTATGCTCAACAAACTCATGAACTAAATACCAAAATCTTTTCAAAAATCTATAGCATCCTTCCACAGCTGAATCATTCCATTCTAATGACTGTGTTGGTGGAGCAGCAAACATAGTAAAAAGTCTTACTGTATCTGCTCCATACTTTTTAATTAATTCATTAGGATCAACCGTATTACCCTTTGATTTTGACATTTTAGCGCCATCTTTTAAAACCATGCCTTGTGTTAATAAATGATCAAACGGCTCATCATTTTTAACTAGACCTTCATCTCGCATGAGTTTAAGAAAAAACCTTGCATAAAGTAAATGCATTACAGCATGCTCTATACCACCTATGTAATGATCAACTGTATTCCAATAATCATAACGCTCATCAAGCATACTTAAATTCTGATCAGGACAAGTAAATCTTGCATAATACCAAGATGATTCAAAAAAAGTATCAAAAGTATCTGTTTCTCTTTTAGCTTTTTTATTGCAGTTAGGGCATGTTGTATTATAAAATTCGGGCATATCTTTTAAAGATAAAACTCCACCAGAAAAATCTACATCTTCAGGTAATAATACCGGTAAATCTTTATCAGGAACAGGAACTGCCCCACAGGAATCACAATATATAACAGGAATAGGTGATCCCCAATATCTTTGTCTTGATACTCCCCAGTCTCTTAGCCTATATTGCTTAACAACCTCACCTAAATTCAATTTTTGTAATTCTTTTGTGATTTGTGAAAAAGCATTATTAAAATCTAAACCATCAAACTTGCCTGAATTAATTAAAGTACCTTTATCTAAAAAAGCTTCTTTCTGATTGTTTGATTTATTGTTTTCTAAATTATCATTTTGAATAACTGGACAAATAGCCAAATCATATTTTTTTGCAAATTCAAAATCTCTTGTATCATGAGCTGGCACCCCCATAACTGCGCCACTACCATAATCCATTAAAACATAATTTCCTATATAAACAGGAATCAGCTTATTATCAATAGGACGAGTTACAAAAAAAGGAGTCTTTACCCCTTTTTTCTCCATTTGCGACATTATTTCTTCAGAAACTTGTATATGTTGACATTCAGTAATAAAATTTTCTAATTCAGGATTTACTTTTACTGCAAGACGGGCTAGCTCATGATTTGCTGCAATAGCAATAAAAGAAACTCCCATTAAAGTATCTGGTCTTGTTGTATAAACCTCTAAACTATCTTGAGACAAATTATATTCTTTTATTATTTCCTTTTGTAAAGGAAACTTAATATTCAGTCCTTTTGATTTACCAATCCAATTGCGCTGCATAGTTTTAACGGCGTCAGGCCAATTTTTTAACTTATCTAACCCTGATAACAATTCATCTGCATAATCTGTAATTTTAATAAACCATTGGTTAATTGATTTTCTTTCTATTAAAGCCCCTGATCTCCAACCTTTACCGTCAATAACTTGCTCATTTGCTAAAACAGTTTGATCAATAGGATCCCAATTTACAACAGCTTCTTTTTGATAAGCTAATCCCTTTTTCAATAGCCTTGTGAACAACCATTGCTCCCACTTATAGTAACTTGGATCACAAGTTGATATTTGTCTTGACCAATCAAAACCTAATCCTAAGGAATCAAATTGTTGCTTCATTTCTTTAATATTATTTTTAGTCCAAATGCTTGGAGATACTTTATTTTGAATCGATGCATTTTCAGCAGGAAGACCAAATGCATCAAATCCCATCGGCTGCAAAATATTCTTTCCTAAAAGCCTATTAAAACGACTAATTACATCACCAATAGTGTAATTTCTTACATGTCCCATATGTAATTTTCCCGAGGGGTATGGAAACATTGACAAGCAATAAAACTTCTCTTTGCTTTTATCTTCTACTGCTTTAAAACTTTGTTTATCGCTCCAATACTTTTGCGATGCAATCTCTATTGCTTGATGATCATAAATCTGTTTCATAACTCTTAATTATAGATATTTTATAAAATTAGCTTTTAAATGGATTGTAAAATAGATTCCGAATATAGCCTTTAATTATGCCACAAACATATAAAAAATATAAATAAAATATTTATATAGCCTAGATATCAATTCAATAGATAGAATTATGTTAACTATAGTGCTAAGCTAAAATTATAGGGTATACTCTTATGTATTATTAGATACTCTTTTGAAACCGCCTTAATAATAATAAATAATAAGAGGCTAAATTAATGACTATATTTAGTGAAATATCAGAACTATCGCCGAAGTTAGTTAAATACCCCGTAGAAATGCTTATCAAAGCCTTTGTTAATCTTGCATTAAATCGTAAAGTTCCTAGTAGTATTTGCCGAATTTTAGCAGCCTTTATAGGAATTGCTATTGGTATTATGTTACCTCAGCTATCAGAAATAGCTTTATTTTTTGCTTATATAGCTTTAGATATCAATCTAAGTCTTACTTCAGCAATTACAATTAGCACAATTATTAGTTCCTGGGTTTGCTGTAGTGCTTGCATTTATTTAACTAAAAAAGCATTTCAATCTTATTATTTTCATAAATATGGTGATTCTAATTCAGAACACAGATTAACAGAAAATGAAAAAAGATACATATATAACAACAACTTAGATAAAACAGACGAAGAAATAAAAAAATTAATAGCGGTAATAGAAAAACGTATAGATCTGATAATAGTAGAATTACAACAATTAAAAATCAAAGAAAATGAAAATGCTATAAAACACGTAAAACTTGTTTTAAATAAATTAAAAAAAGGGGATCTTGAATTTTTTGATGAATATTATGATTCGGGAATAACTAAAGATACCCGCAAAAAAAAGCGTTATGATTATAGTAGCAATAGAGCTGGCATTCTATCAAACAATAAAAAAAGCTATAAATCAAGCTATAGCAAATCATTAACAACAGAAGATTCAGAAAGTTCTGACCCCCTTGTTAACTCTAATTCTACTATACTTACAGCTTTTCAATCTCATACAACTAAGAAAGATTGCCAAGATGCATCTACATTTGATATCCTTGCTGTGAATAAATCTAGATTATAACAAGCAATGACAAATACCCAACATAAACATATTGGAATTTTAGGCGGCACCTTTGACCCTATTCATATAGCTCATTTAAGATTAGCAATAGATCTAAAGATATCAACAAACATCTCAGAAATAAGATTAATCCCTAATTTTCTTCCTCCCCATAAAAATACTCAAGTAACTGATATAAAACACCGCTTAAATATGCTCAATCTAGCAACAGAAAATCTTCAAAATATTATTGTAGATCAAACTGAAATAGAAATAGCCAAAGAAAATCTTAAAAATAATCAAAATTATAAGTCATACATGACTGATACATTAGATGTTCTAAATAAAAAATTTAATAGTTTATATCAAAATAACTATACTCTATGGTTAATATTAGGCGCAGATTCTTTTATGAGCTTTAATACATGGCATAAATGGCAAAATATTCTAAAACAAACTAATTTTTTAATATTAAAAAGAGATAATCAAAACATAACTAACAACCTTAATTGGCTAGAATCTGTAAAACATCAAGTAACTATCAGCAACGAAATCAATGACTCAAAATTACCAGATGAGACAAAATCAGGATATGTTTATTTAAAAAACAGTCGTCAATTAAATATTTCTGCAACAGAAATTAGATCTCTAATATCATCATCTCAACCAGCTAATTTTTTATTACCTGATCAAGTATTAAAATATATAAAAATAAATCATTTATATAAATAATTTATTTCTTTTAACTATAAAAAAGATCATATTCGTGTTAATATCCTCTTTCGAATTTGTTTAGACAATACTCAGTTACCTTAAATTACAATATACTTACGAGATTTAGAGAATGCAAATAAATGAACTTGAAAGATTAGTCGTTGATTCTATTGAAGATTTAAAAGCCACAGAAATAAAAATATTAAACACAGAAGGCATAACTTCTATTGCAGATAGAATGATCATCTGTTCTGGTCGCTCATCAACACATGTAAAATCTATTGCTAATAATGTTGTAAAAGCAGCAAAAAAAGAAAATTTAAAAGTCTTAGGATTAGAAGGCACTAATAACTCAGAATGGGTTTTGATTGATTTAGGCGATATTATAATCCACGTTATGCAACCAGCAACAAGAGATTATTATAACTTAGAAGCCTTATGGGATATAAATTTTTGTAAATCAGAGCAAAGCACAATAAATGATAATCAATAGTATTTATTAAAATACCTTAATTTAATAAGTTAAATAGTGAAAATAAATATTATTATTGTTAGTCAAAAGCCTGATACTTGGGTAAGTCAGGCTACAGACGAGTATATAAAGAGATTTTCTAAAGATATTAAGTTTAATATAATAGAAATACCTTTAGCTCAAAGAAATAAAGAAAAAAATTTAAGTAGAATTCAAATAGATAAATATAAATCTATAGAATCCTCTAATATCTCAAAACATCTAAAAAATTACTATAATATAGCCTTAGATGTTAGAGCAAAACCTATCAGTACAGAAGATTTAGCTAATAAATTAAATTTTTATCAAACTAACAATCCAAATATTAATATTATTATTGGTGGCCCACATGGCCTTGACAAAAATTTATTACAAAAATGCCAAGAAACTTGGTCTTTATCTAAATTAACATTACCTCATAATTTAGTACGTGTTATAATAACTGAGCAGTTATATCGTGGATGGACAATATTAAAAAACCACCCTTACCATAAATAGGGTTTTACTATATTTATTTATAAATGCGCAAATCACTAGATGAGTATAAAAAATCTAAAGTAGTCTTTAGTAAAAGAGCAACCGCTGCTTTTATTTTTGTAATTCTAACTTTTTTAATAATAATCTTAAGATTAATATTTCTTCAGATAATTCAACATGAACGCTATAAAAACTTATCTAAGAATAATAGAGTAAATATAATTCCACTAGTGCCTACTAGAGGTCAAATTTATGACAGAAGTGGTATGCTAGTTGCAACAAATCTTCCTGCATATCAAATAGATATAACTCCTGAAAAAACCAAAAATGTAAAAGATACTGTAGATAAATTAAAACAACTCATTGAAATTACACAAACAGAAGAAGAAACTTTTTATAAAACTATAAAATATAATCAAAAATTTAAACCAATTCCTATCAGATTCAATCTTAATGAAGAAGAAGTCGCTAAATTTGCTGTTAATAGACACTTATTTCCTGAAATAGACATTAAAACTAATTTTATTCGATATTATCCTTTCAAAGAACCATTAGCTCATACTATAGGATATGTAGGTAGAATTAGTGATACTGATATAGAATCTATTGATGTAAATAATTATAGAGCAACCCATTTTATAGGTAAAATTGGTGTAGAAAGATTCTATGAGTCTACATTACACGGAAAGATTGGCTTTCAAGAAGTAGAAATTAATGCCAAAGGCCGTATAGTTAGAACGTTATTTGAAGAGCCTCCTATACCAGGTAATGATATATACTTATCAATAGACACTGAGCTACAAAGCTATGCTTATGAATTATTAGAAAACAAACGCGGCTCTATCGTGGCTATTGAGCCAGAAACAGGAGAAATATTAGCTCTTGTAAGCAAACCTGCATATAACCCTAATTTATTTACAACAGGAATCTCCAGAGCTAATTTTGATCTTTTAAATCATTCAAAAGATCAACCTTTATTAAATAGAGCTATTCGAGGCATATATCCTCCTGCATCTATTATAAAACCATTCATAGCTTTGCAAGCATTACATAAAAATATTGTCGATTCTGAATATAGTATCTATGATAAAGGGTATTTTCAATTTAAAAATCATACTCATAAATATAGAGACTGGAAGCCATATGGTCACGGATGGATTAATATTGATTCAGCTATTTATGAGTCTTGTGATACCTTTTTTTATCAACTATCTAATAATCTAGGTATTGATAATATTCAAGAAATCTTAGAAAATTTTGCTTTTGGCTCAAAAACTAATATAGATCTTTATGAAGAATCTACAGGGTTTGTGCCATCTCGAGAATGGAAAAAAAATGTTAAAAACCAATCTTGGTTTCCAGGTGAAACATTAATTACTTCAATTGGGCAAGGATATTTAACTTCAACACCTCTACAACTTGCATATGCTACTGCTCTTTTGGCAAATAAAGGCTCAAATAGCCCTAAACCTCATCTAATAGTTAAACAAAAATCATACGAAGACAAAGAAAAAGTATATCAACAGACTAATAATCCTAATACTATAAAATTAAATGAAATAAAAAAAGAACATTGGGATAAAATTATTGAGTCAATGCAAAAAACAGTTAGTCACCCTAAAGGCACGGCTCATGCTATAAATAGTAAAAAAAAATATCCTATTGCAGCTAAAACAGGAACAGCCCAGTTATTTACAATTAAACAAAATGAAAAATATGACCATAATAATACTAAAGAAAAACTAAGAGATCATAAATTATTTAATGCTTTTGCTCCCACCAATAATCCTAAAATAGCAATTGCAATAATCATAGAAAACGGCGCAAGAACATTACCTTCTTCTGCAATCATAGCTAATAAACTTATAACTTTTTACTTAGATAAACTAAATAGGAATATTAAAGAAAATGCATCCCACAAAATTGCAAAGAATTAATATAGATTTTCCTTTATTAATATTGATATTTTTATTAATCTCTTTGTCTCAGATAACATTATATAGTGCAAGCGCTGCAAATAACTCTTTTATTATAAAGCAATTTTTACGCTTAGGGTTATCATTAGGCCTTATGCTAGTAATAGCACAAATTAACCCCAGAATATTATATAATTGGGCTCCAACTTTTTATGCTATTTCTTTATTTTTATTAATAATCGTTTTACTGACAGGCCATATAGGAAAAGGAGCCCAACGATGGATTAATCTTGGAGTTATTAAATTTCAACCGGCTGAACTAATGAAGATTGCATGTCCTCTTGTCATTGCATGGTACTTAAGTTTTAAAGAAACAACCCCTTCATTTAAAGAAATAGTTATTTCTTGCTTGTTAATATTTATTCCTTGTTTATTAATTATAAAACAACCTGATTTAGGAACTGCTATCTTAATTTCTTTAGGAGGCTGTTATACTTTATTTTTTGCTGGAATAAGTTACAAATATATAATTTTTTCTTTTCTTAGTATTATTATTGGGTTACCTATTTTCTGGCACTTTTTGCATGATTATCAAAAACAACGTGTTTTAACTTTTTTAAACCCAGAAAATGATCCTCTTGGCTCAGGATATCATATTATTCAATCTAAAATAGCAATAGGATCTGGCGGTATTTTTGGAAAAGGTATATTTCAAGGCACGCAATCACAATTACAATTCTTACCTGAACGTACAACAGACTTTATTTTTGCTGTATTTTGTGAAGAATTTGGAATGGTTGGCACTTTAGTTTTACTTACTATATATGTTTTAATAATAGGCAGAGGTATATTTATAAGTATAAATGCGCAAAATAAATTCACGAGATTACTATCAGGAAGCTTAACTTTAATATTTTTTACCTATGTTGTTGTGAATATAAGCATGGTAACTGGAATATTACCAGTAGTAGGAGTACCTTTACCATTAATCAGTTTTGGCGGAACATCTATGCTAACTCTAATGGTTAGCCTAGGAATTTTAATATCTATACACAAACATAAAAATTTTATGGTAAAATAGGTTTTGCACTAATAGCTAAAAATTTATAGCAGGTACTTATACTATGACAAAATCTATTTTTCAAAACATAAAATTTTCTTTAATAATAGCTTTATTATCTATAATAATAAGCTTTGTTTTATTTCAATATAGTTATGCAAATACTCCTATTGATGTTAACAGCCCTAAAGTTCAGGACTTTATTAATCAAGTATCTAAAAAACATAAAATTTTAGATAAGGAATATTTGACTAAAGTTTTAAAAACGGCAAATCATAATCAAGAGGTTATAGACAAAATCAAGAAACCTTATGAAGGTCTTGCTTGGAGCCAATATAAAAACTTCTTTATTACCAATGATAGAGTTACTCAAGGATTAGAATTTTGGAATAAACATGATGCAACCTTAAAAAGAGCTCAAGAAAAATATGGAATTCCTCCTGAAATAATTTTAGCTATTATTGGTGTTGAAACAAACTATGGCAAAAATAGAGGTAAGTTCCCTGTTATTGATTCTCTTGCAACATTGTCTTTTGATTATGAACCAAGATCAAAATTCTTTAAATCAGAACTTGAGCATTTTATTTTATTAGCCAAAGAAGAAAATTGGGAGCCAAATAAAATATACGGATCATATGCAGGAGCAATGGGATACCCTCAGTTTATTTCTAGTAGCTTTAGACACTATGCTGTAGACTTTACAAACGATGGTCATAGAGATCTTTTAAATAATCCTCAAGACGCTATTGGTAGTGTAGCTAATTATTTTTATAAGCATGGCTGGGAAAAAAATAAACCTGTAACACTGGCTACTAATATAACAAATACTAAATTTAAAGCATTAAAAAACATAAAAGATTTAAAGCCTAAATTTCAAATAAAAACACTTGAAAAGCATGGTGTGAAAGTTTCTAATGCAAATGAAGAAATAATAAATAAACTTGATAACAACAAAAATACTATCGTATCACTTATAGAATTAACTGATAAAAAAGATAAAAAAGATTCAAGTAATCCAAATTCAGAGTATTGGATAGGCTTTAAAAACTTCTATGTGATAACTAGATATAACTTAAGCCATAATTATGCTATGGCCGTTTATCAATTAAGTCAAAAAATTAAACAAAAGCATGATGAAGCTCTTGTTGTTTTAAAATAAAAAAATATTAGCGCTCCCTATAAAGTATCATTTATAGGGAGTTAATAAAAAAGTTTCTAATCTGCGATTAAATGATTTTTTAAAGCAACATAGTCTGGTAAACCAAACTGATTATATTTAGGATAATCTTCACCTTGAATTAAAGGTAATAAATAATCTACACATTTTTGACTAATATGAAAACCATCTTCACTTAAAAAATCTTTTGGCATATTTTTTTCAATATTAGCAACACTAGCAAGACTAGCATGACCAATTTGCCATTTGTATGGATTTGAGCTGATTCTTTCTATAGTAAGCATAATATCTGATTTATTATCTAAGGCTTGAAGAACTGCCTGCTTTCCTAATGCATAAGCTTGCTCAACATCTGTTTTAGATGCTATATGCCTTGCTGCTCTTTGTAAATAATCACAAACTGCCCAATGATTTTTATAACCTAAGTTTTGAGTTACCATATCTGCTATATAAGGAGCTATTCCTCCTAATTGAGCATGCCCAAATGAATCTGTAGCTGTTTGCTTTTGAATTAAACTACCGGATTTGTCTTTTAAACCTTCTGATACAACAACAACACAATATCCAAATTTTTCAGTGCATTCTTTAGTTTTTGCTAAAAATTTATCTTTATCAAACGCAACTTCTGGAAATAAAATTATATGTGGAGCATTATCACTAAGCCCATTTTCTGTAACAGATGCAAGACCAGATGCAGCAGCAATCCACCCTGTATGACGCCCCATTACTTCCATAACAAAAAATTTCGTTGAAGTCTTTGCCATTGATGCAATGTCTAAACTTGCTTCTTTAATTGAAACCGCAACATATTTTGCAACAGAGCCAAAACCTGGACAATTATCAGTGATAGGTAAATCATTATCAATAGTTTTAGGCAGTCCTATACAGCATAAAGGATAATCTAATTTTTTAGCAATCATTGATATCTTATGCGTTGTATCTTGTGAGTCTCCCCCACCATTATATAAAAAATACCCTATATCATGCTTTTTAAAAGTTTCGAATAATTTATAAAAAGGCTCCATGTCTTTATCTGGATCGGGCAATTTATGTCGACATGATCCAAAAGCTCCTGCTGGAGTATATCTTAATTTTGCAATATCTAAATCTGTTTCAAGTGAAGTATCAATAAGTTCATTATTTAATGCGCCAACAATACCATTTTTTCCTGCGTAAACCTTGCCTATTTTGTCATTATTTTGTCTTGCTGTTTCAATTACCCCACATGCAGTTGCATTGATAACAGGAGTAACCCCTCCTGATTGAGCGTAAAAAATATTATTCTTCATAAATAAATCCTTAATATCTTAAAATTATAATATAAATTATCTAGTAAAAATAAGTATTTATATAATATACTTATTACTATCAACATAATAGTTTTTTATAAGGATATAATTTGCTTGCAATATTAAAAATAATAGCTATATCAACTATATACATTATATTTACCGGCTGCTCAATATTTAAAAACGCAAGCCCTGTTCCAAAAAATCAAGATAGTGCTCCAATAAATAAAATAGACGTTAGCTCTATTAATCATATTACTCCAAAATATGAACCTAAAAGCCGTATTGGGAATCCTAAAAACTATAAAGTTTTTGGACAAAAATATAATGTTATGTCATCTAGTGAAAATTTTACTCAAACAGGTATAGCATCATGGTATGGAGTAAAATTTCATGGTAGAAACACATCAAACGGAGATGCCTATGATATGTATCAACTTACTGCTGCGCATAAGTCATTACCACTACCTACATACGTTGAAGTAACTAATTTAGAAAACAATAAATCTCTTATTGTTAGAGTAAATGATAGAGGCCCGTTTCATGATAATAGAATTATAGACTTATCATATGCAGCAGCAGCAAAACTTGGAGTTTTAGCAAAAGGTACAGCAAAAGTATTTATAAAAGCAATTAACCTTAATAAAAACTTACAAGATCCTATTATTGATAAACCAATTTATACAGCAAAAAATAATTTGACACAAACCATTCAGGCAGGAGCCTTTGGTTCAATAGAAAATGCATTAAGATATAAAAATTATATAACTGATATTTTTAATAATCAAAAAATTAATCATCAAACAATAACAATGAAAAATATAAATAATTTATATAAAGTTCATATTGAAAATATAGCTGAAAATAGCCTTGATAAAATTACTAGTACTTTAGCTTTAAATAACATTACCTATTCTGTTTTAACAAAATAATCTATAAAATGATTTACCGGCATATTATATACATTATCAAAGTTATTTTGTAAATCTAGTTCCTTAATTTTTGTTATATTATTATCATCAAAAACTAACCCTAGACTATTATTAAGTTTATCTATTAATTTTTTAACTCCTTCCTCTCTTCTGTTTCTATGTCCTAATGGGTACTTAACTTCTTCTTTTTCTATAAAACTTCCGTCTTTAAAATAAATTTTAATAGCATTAGATATAGCTCTTTTATTTAAATCATAATAATCTTTAGTATAATTTTTATCTTCAGACACTTCCATTAGACTTCTTAAATCATCTATTTTTTTATTATTTGCAATACTATCTTCATAATGACTAGCAGTTAATTTACCATAGATTAAACCAATAGCTACAATATACTGTAAACAATGATCTCTATCTGCAAAGTTATATAAAGGACCTGTCTTGCTTATAATATCTATAGCTGGTTTTTGAGTATAAATTTCTATTTTACTTATATCATTTATATTATTATTTAAGTTCTCCATCTTATGATATAAAGTAATTGCAGCCTCTGCGGCTGTTTGAGCATGGAACTCAGCAGGGTATGATATTTTAAATAAAATATTTTCCATCACATAACTTGAAAATTTTTTATTTAAAATTAGTTCTTGAGATTTAAAAATAACATCTGAAAAGCCCCATTTTGGAGCACTAAACGAACTTAAATATCCCTGCTCTCCTTTTAGCGTAAGCCAAGATAATTCAATTGCTCGTTTTGCTGCATCTCCTGCAGCCCAAGATTTACGTGAACCAGTATTAGGAGCATGTCTATATAGTCGTAAACTATTACCATCAGCCCATACTTGAGAAATAACATTAACTACTTGCTCAAAATTTCCACCTAACATTTTAGTGACAATAGCAGAAGTTGCAAGTTTCACTAAAATAACATGGTCAATACCAACAGAATTAAAACTATTTTCTAAAGCAATAATTCCTTGAATTTCATAAGCCTTAACTAATAAATTTAAAATATCTTTTATTGTTATTAACTGATTAGTTAAATTATTTCGATTTATATAATCAGCTATTACCAAAATACCTGCTAAATTGTCAGATGGATGACCCCACTCTTTAGCAAGCCATGTGTCATTATAATCTAACCAACGAATTAATACTCCAGTATCAAATGTTGCTTTAAAAGGATCTAAAATAAAATTAGTACCAATAACTCTTGCGCCTTGATTTACTGTTATACCTGAAAAATAAGGCCCTAATAGTTTTGTACATTTTTTATGCTCTAAAGCTTCAAAAGCACATGCAAAACTATCCAATAAAACATAACCCGCAGTTTTAATAGCCAAATCACTTTTAACTTGATAATTAAAAATATAATCAGCAATAATTACAAATATTTTATCTATATTAGGTTGGTTCGTAGATAGTAAATTAGATAAAGCACTATCTGTCTCAATTTTATTCATAATATTTTGAACTACCTAGAAGATAATGGAATAAAATTAACTTTTTCTAGACCTACGTAATTTGCTTTAGGTCTAATTAATTTGTTATTTTCTCTTTGTTCTTTAATATGAGCAGACCAACCTGTAATTCGTGATATAACAAAAATAGGTGTAAATAATATACTTGGAATGTCACAAAAATTATAAACTAATGCACTATAAAAATCTAAATTTGGAAACAAATGTTTATCATCCCACATTACTTGTTCTATTTTTTCAGCAATAGGAAATAATCTAATATCATTATTAATTTCAGATAATTTTTTTGCCCATTTTTTTATAATATCACTACGCGGATCAGATACCTTATAGACCCTGTGACCAAATCCCATTATTTTTTCTTTATTTTCAAGAAGATGCTTAATACCATCTGCAGCATCTTGAGTGTTTTGATATTTATCTATTAAATTCATTGCAAACTCATTAGCCCCGCCATGCAAAGGGCCTCTTAGTGTTCCAATTGCAGCTGTTATAGCTGAATAATAATCAGACATAGTTGAGGTACAAATTCTAGCGGCAAATGTTGAGGCGTTAAATTCATGCTCGGCATATAAAATTAAAGATACGTCTAAAGCTTTTTTACAATCATCAGATAACTCTTTGCCTGTTAATAATTTGAGAAAATGTGATGCAATATTAGGCTCATTAGAATTAGTTTCTATTTTTTTATTATTAAAGTGAAAATTATACCAGTATAATAATGCCCCTGGTAACATTGCTAATAGCCTTATTGCTATTTTATCTAACTTATTATCATCTGATTCTGGCTCAATAGTTCCTAAAAAAGAAGTTACTGTTCGCATAACATCCATAGGGTGAGCTTCTTTTGGAATAGATTCTAATATATTACAAACTGATGCAGGCAAGGATCTGTTCTCATGAAGTTCAGCTTGAAAATTATCTAAATCATGCCGATTAGGAAGCTTTTTATTTAATAATAAAAAGGCAACTTCTTCAAAAATCGCCCCTTCAGCCAGATCATAAATAGAATACCCAAAATAATTTAAGCCAATACCTTTTAATCCAACCGAGGATATTTTAGTTTCACCCACTACAACATCAGCTAAACCTTGTGATACTTCTTGAGGATTATTATCCATAATATTTCCTTATTTTTATCAAAATTTATATTTTTAAATTATTTTAACTTATTTTCAAAACTAAAATAATCTAAATTATTATATAATTCTTCCCTAGTTTCCATTATGGTAACAACATCTTTTTGAGTACCATCTTTTCTGATAGCCTCATAAACATCAAACGCTGCTTTATTCATTGCTCGAAAAGCACTCAATGGATACAATACCATTTTAATACCAGCTTGCTTTAATTCATCTAAACTATATAAAGGCGTTTTACCAAATTCAGTAATATTTGCTAAGACAGGAACTTTAACTTGACTGGTAAATAATTCATAATCTTTTATACTTGTTATTGCTTCTGCAAAAATCATGTTTGCTCCAGCTGCAATATAATGCAAAGCTCTTGCAATTGCTAAATCTAAACCTTCATTTGCAACTGCATCAGTTCTTGCCATAATAATAAAATCGTGATCTAATAAATTATCTTTTATTGATAATTTTGCCGCTTGAATTTTTTCACACATTTCATCTGTACTAATAAGTTGCTTACCATCTCTATGACCACAACGTTTAGAATTAACTTGATCTTCTAAATGTACTCCACAAGCACCAGCTTTACATATTTCCTTTACGGAATTAGATACATTTAAAATACTGCCAAAGCCAGTATCTATATCAACTAAAAGAGGTAAGTCAACTGCAGATGTTATTCGTCGAACATCCTCTAGAACATTATTTAAATTGGTAATACCTAAATCTGGTAAGCCGTATGAGGCATTAGCAACTCCAGCTCCTGATAAATAAATGGCCTTAAATCCTGCTTGTTTAGCTAAAATAGCACTATAGGCATTTATAGTACCTGCTATTTGTAATGGTGATTCAGTTTGTAAAGCATCTAAAAATTTTTTTGCTGGTGGTAACATACTATCCATAGTTTATTATTCATTTTATGTCCTTATAACTAATATATTATCACATAAATAATTATAAATAACCTATCTATATTTTTGCTATAACTCGCATCACAGCGCTGCGTGACCTAATATTATTTGATATCTCATTATCTTGAGCTTTCATACTACTTCCTTTAGTTAAAACCCTAATTCTAGGCTCCATATCTTTTGACAAAATAGGAATTTCTTTTGGGACATCATGAAAAGGTCTTAAATTATCTTTAACAAATTTTTTAACTATTCTATCTTCTAAAGAATGAAAACTAATACAAACTAGTCGCCCATCAGGCTTTAAATACTCTAATGCTTTTGGTAAGACAGCTTCAATGTCATCAAGCTCATTATTAATAAAAATTCTAATAGCCTGAAAAGATTTAGTTGCTGGATGAATATTTTTAGGCCATCTAGGATGAGCTATTTTTATAATTTCAGCTAATTCTTTTGTGCTATTTATTTCATTGCCATCATCTCTATAAGATATAATAGCTTTAGCTATCTTTCTTGAATATCTTTCATCTCCATATTTATACAGTACATTACTCAAATCAGTATGATTAACTTTTTTTAGCCACTCTGATGCAGATATAACTTCTACTCGAGTATCCATACGCATATCAAGCGGACCATCTTTAGAAAAACTAAATCCTCTTTCTGCATTATCTAGCTGTGGAGAAGATACGCCAAAATCAAACAAAATTCCATCTAATTCTTTAATACCAAAACTTTCTAAACAAATATCTAAATCAGCAAAACTTCCATGAAAAAATTCAAATTTATTTTTATATTTAATATCATTTTTTAACTTTTTAGCAACGTCGATTGCAGTTAAATCTTTATCTATAGATATTAACTTACCTTTATCAGATAATTTATCTAAAATGGCGCAAGAATGCCCACCACGTCCAAATGTTGCGTCAATATAAACACCATCTGGATTAATGATTAAATATTCTAAAGACTCTTGTAATAAAACAGGAATATGGTCTGGCATGATAATTTGGTAACTACAAATATTTAGAAAAAGTATTTAAAATAAGGTAAGCGCTGGTCTATAAGCCGGGTTCTGTCGTGTGCAATCATTCATCTAGGATATTTGTCGCCAAATACCTCAAGCAACCAACCCTGTTCAAGTACGAGCAGCACTATATGAACTATATTTGGTCTTGCTCCAAGTGGGGTTTACCCTGCCATAAATGTTACCATCTACGCGGTGCGCTCTTACCGCACCATTTCACCCTTACTATTAAAAATAGCGGTATATTTTCTGTGGCACTTTCCGTAAACTTACATTCCCCAGGCGTTACCTGGCACTTTGCTCTTTGGAGCCCGGACTTTCCTCACTTGCAATATTATATAAATTATATAATAAAACTACGCGCGATTGCCCAACCAACACTTACCATATTAGATTGTAAAGAGTTTACTTAAGTTCATCAACTATTTTTTGTAATTCTTTTTCATTAGTTACTGCGCCAGATAAAAATTTAATCTTATTATTTTGAGAATTAATGATAAATAAACTAGGTGTTCCTTTTATCCCTAATTTTGATGCAAGCTTAAAATTACTTTCGATTAATTTTTTAAATTTCAATGCATTATGCTCTGAATCAAACTTGTTATTATCAAACCCTGCTTTTTTTACAGCATCTTGTATATCTTGCTTTTTCAGATGATTAGCATTAGATAACAATGTATTATGAATATTTATATAATTATTTAACTTTGAGTTCTTTTTATTATCCATTGCCCACAATACTGCTTTTGCTGCATAATTAGAGTTTTCTCCCATAATAGGATAATTTCTTAACAATAATTTAACATTTTTATTACTTTTAACTAACTCTTTTAAAAAAGGTGACATTAACTTACAATGAGCGCAATTATAATCAAAGAACTCTACTACTACTATTTTACCTTTAGAATTTCCTAATTCAGGAATACCTTTTGTATCTAATAATTCTTTAATATAATTTTTAGCATTCTTTTCAACTTGTGTATTAAAATCGTCTGTCTGCTTTTTAGTAAATGCTAATAAATGCTCTTGTATCTCATCATTTGATAATTTTAATGGCTTATCATCTAAAGCATCGCTAACACCACTAGAAAAAGATTTATTATTAATATTAAACTGGTCTTTATTTATAGAACTTTTAATTTGCTTTCCAATAACAGTTCCCATGCTATAACTTTGCTTCTTAGTATCTGTATCTAAACTAACTTCTTCAGCAAAAACTTTATTAGCATTAAATATAAATGCAAAAAATACAAAAAATAACTTGATATAAAATTTCATAATGTTCCCTATATATAAACTATCAATACTTAAATTATAATATAAATTATAATATAAATTAAATTTTTTATTATATTTAAGATATTTAAAAAAAAGAAGCTTTAAAACAGGCTTCATGTGTTTCTTCTTTCTCTTCCAATAAATGTGACTTCATTAGATCTTGCAATCTAATAAACGGCTCATTAGATGAAAGCATGTATATAACCAAAAAATCTCGCGACATTGGATCAGTACATTTTTTGGTATGAATAAGCCAATTCTCAATAAAACTTCTTTCATAAGTAAAGCCGTAAGGGGAAAGCACAGGCTCTTGTATTGTTTCTGTGCTAATAGGACATAGTAATAATTCGTTAATTTTAATGGCTTTTAAAAACTCCAGAACGCTTCGCCCTTTAGTTGCCCCAAATTCTATTTCCATTAAATCTAAACATTTCTTAATTACAAAATTCTGATAAAAATCACCTGGATTAATTTCTTGTTGAGATAGCTTTAGATCTTGTTTTAATTTATGTAATGTAAAAACACTCTCTGGTTTTTCTGCTGCAAGATCATTAGAGCTCAAATCTCGAGATACTAATTTTGCCCTATATTCACAAACAAATTTATTAAGAAACACTGGAGTTTCTTTGAAACAAAAATTGATAAAATAATTATATTTTATGTTATTAAGAAACCGATGATATATCTTCTCATTTAAAGGGTAATTATTATCAGCTTGTATTTTTTTATATGCTGCATACAACCAATAATTTCTTAAGTCTTCAAAGCTAACATCAGATTGAGGGGCAATACCAAAATTTGCTTTTAAACCATTATACCAATCACTTAGTTTAACTTGTTCTTTTTCAGTTAAAAGTGGCTCATTTTTTGAACTATGACTATTAATACAAGTAATTTCATCGTTAGGATCTACACTTAAAACTATTTCTTCTAAAATACGATGAAACAATCGAGAAGCTTCAAGTTTATAATACTTATATAGACAGTCCAAAGCAGAATCGATTTCTAATTTTTTTTTGTTACTATCAAGAGATAATATGTGAGAAAAATTACGCTCTAAAAAAAAAGTTTCTAACTCTTTAAATAAATTATTTTGCATTTCAACATTAGAACATTCTTCTAGTTTTCCTAAATAACTAGTTTTTCCAAATTTATTGCTAATTGAAAATAATTTATTCTTAAGAAAATTTTCAAAAATAATAAGAAAATATTTCTGCGTTGTATTTTCTAAATTTTTTAACTCTTTAAATAGTTTCTCTATAACAAACATAAATATAAAACAACTAAAAATAAATAAAAAGCATTATAATATGTTAATAAAAGATTAACCAGCTTTTATTTTTTATCTTGATTATTCTTTAGTTCAAACCATATAGCGTTCAAAACAGCAAAGCTTGACGCAAGCCCTAATCCTAATACCCATGAAAAATACCACATTTCAATATATCCTTTAAAATTTATAAAAATATTATTAATATGCTATGTTATCAGGGTCTTCTAAAGTTTTATCTGTGATAATACCTCTCACTATATAATAGACCCAAGATGTATAAAATAAAATTATAGGTAGAAAAATAATAACAACTGCCAACATTAAAAACAAAGTCAAATGACTTGACGAGGCATCCCATACTGTCAAACTTGATGCCATATCAGTTGAAGAAGGTAACAAAAAAGGAAATATTCCTAATCCAAAAGTAGCAATAACTCCAAAAATAGCCAATGAACTAATAATAAAAACTATAACCGAACGTTTAGATCCAATAAATAACATTCCTACAATCATACCAAGAAAACCAAAAGCAGGAACAATAGTCAGTAATGGGTATTTGATAAAATTATTAAACCAACCATAACCAGATGCAAGCTCTACAGTCTTATTCAAAGGATTACTCGGCTGGTTGGCTGGTATCACAGAAGTTATAACATATCCTATTTTTGAGAAATATATCCATAATCCAGATAATAAAAACAATACTATTGCTACTAAATAAAAAACTCGCCCAAAAGTAACAGCTCTTTTTCTTAAAACCGTATGTCCTAATCTCATCGTTAAGTAATTACATCCATGTGCAATAAATAAAAATATTGTCAATAACGCACTTAATAATGCAAATGGATTAAATAAACCTAAAAAACTTCCTGTATAGTATGATCTTAAATTATCATCTAAATAAAAAGGAACACCTTGAATTATATTCCCAACAATTAAGCCAAAAAAGAAAATAGGTAAAAAACCACTTAAAGAAAAAATAATATCCCAATTATCACGCCATCTTTTTTCTGTTTTTTTACTACGATACTTAAAACTAACAGGTCTTAATATTAACCCAAAAAGAGCTAAGAAAACAATAAAGTACAACCCTGAAAGAGCAGTTGCATATAAGCTTGGCCATGCAGCGAAAGTAGCACCAACAGCTAAAATCAACCAGGCCTGATTGCCTTCCCAAATAGGCCCTATAGTATTCATTATTATTCTGCGTTCATTATCTGTCTTACCCAAAAAAGGCTGAATAGCACAAATACCAAGATCAAAACCATCCAAAATAGCAAAACCTATAAATAAAACACCTAATAATACCCACCATATTATGCGCAATAGATCATAACTAATTAAATCCATACAAAATTACTCTATATTCTTAGTTGTACTTACAAAAGGACGGCTTGTTAACTCATCTGGACCAGATAAAGAAACTAACGCCCCATCTGGACCTTTTTTAATATACTTTCGCATTAAAAATAACTCAACTACCAATAACCCTGAATATAACAATATAAAGCCAATTAAAGTTATTAAAACCTGACTTGTTGATAAGTCTGAAGTTGCCAAAGATGTAGGCAAGAAACCTTCAATTACCCATGGCTGACGCCCATATTCAGCAACAATCCAACCAGCTTCTGCAGCAATCCATGGTAATGGTAAACTTATCATACCAAGCTTTAACAGCCATTTTTTATTAAAATCTCTTTTAGATGCATGCCAAAACATAACCGCAAATAAAAATATAAAATAAAAACCACAAGCAACCATAACTCGAAATGACCAAAATATTAACCATATATGATGTGGAATAGTAACCCATGCAGCTTTATCTATTATTTCTGGAGTAGCTTTATTAGGATCATCAACGAAACGCTTTAATAACAAACCATAACCCAAATTTTTTCCATACTGTTCAAACTCAACTTTTGCACTAGCATTATTTTTATCTTTTTTTAGTACAGTCAAAGCATTATAAGCTCTAACACCTTGAGCAATATTATCCTTATGATTTTCAACTAAATCTTTAATCCCTAAAATAGGAGTGTCTAATGATCTTGTGGCTATTAGTCCTAATACATATGGAATTTCTATTTTATATTTTGTTGTTTTAGTTTCCATATCAGGAATACCAAATAAAGTAAAACTAGCAGGTGGTTTTTCAGTTTCCCAAACAGCTTCAATAGAAGCCATTTTTACTTTCTGAACTTCTCCATCTAAATAACCACTTTCATCTCCTAAAACCACAACAGATAAAGCCGATGCTAACCCAAAAGATGAAGCTACAACTATTGATCTTTTGGCAAAATCTTTGCATCTACCTTTTAATAAATAATAACAACTTAAAGATAAAACAAACATAGAGCCAACTACATAACCTGCACTAACTGTATGAACAAATTTTACTTGTGCAACAGGATTAAAAACTAATTCATAAAAACTAGAAAGCTCCATTCTCATTGTTTCATAATTAAAATAAGAACCAACAGGATGCTGCATCCAACCATTTGCAATTAAAATCCAAAAAGCAGATAAGTTTGTTGCTATAGCTAAAATCCAAGTAGAAATACAATGCATAACTGGAGATATTCTATTCCATCCGAAAAAAAATACTCCAATAAAAGTAGCCTCTAAGAAAAAAGCCATCATACCTTCAATTGCAAGAGGAATACCAAATATATCCCCTACATAATGGGAGTAATAAGACCAATTAGTCCCAAACTGAAACTCCATAGTTATGCCTGTAGCAACTCCCATGGCAAAGTTAATACCAAAAAGGATACCCCAAAACTTAACCATGTCCCGCCATATAAGCCTGCCAGTCATAACAAAAATAGTTTCCATTATGGCTATAATAATAGACAAACCTATAGTTAAAGGCACAAAAATAAAATGATACAATGCAGTAATTGCAAATTGTAATCTAGACAAAAGAACTAAAGCGTCATTTTCCATTGTAATACATCTATAAAATTATAAATTTAAATTGAATAATAAATAATCTATAATATAACAGGGATTTTTTAAAATTGACAACGAAAATGAAAATTAATTATGGAACAAAACAAAGAATATAATCTTCATAATAGTATTGAAAAGGTACTATTAGAAAACTTAAAATACCAAAATAAAACTAGACGCTGGTCTAATTTTTTTAATTTTGTAAAGTTTTTTATATTTCTAATATTTATATCTATCTTTTTAAGTGTACTGCAAACTATTCAAAAACCAATTAGTAAAACAAAAGACAACAAACCTCATACAGCTTTAATAAAAATTCATGGTATGATTTCTGAAGATTCTTTTTTGGGAAGTGCTGACAATATAATAAAATCTTTAAGGAAAGCATTTAAAAATGAAAATGCTAAAGCTATTTTGTTAGACTTAAATAGTCCTGGCGGCTCTCCTGTACAATCAGATTTAGTATTCCAGGAAATTATGTCCCTTAAAAAAAGATATAAAGACAAAAAAATATATGGCGTTGTAGCAGATATATGTGCATCTGGATGTTATTATATTGCAGCAGCATCTGATAAAATTTATGCCAATAGAGCTAGTATTGTTGGTTCAATAGGAGTTTTATATAATGGCTTTGGTTTTGTTAATGCTATGGACAAAATAGGTATTGAGCGCCGTCTTGTTACTGCTGGAAAAAATAAAGCTATATTAGATCCTTTCTCTCCTAGTAATAGCAAAGATATCGAAATCCTTAAAACCAGATTAGCTGACATTCATCAAATTTTTATAAAAGCCGTGAAACTAGGACGTGGTAACAAATTAAATTCAAGTAAACATGACACGCTTTTTTCTGGATTATTTTGGACTGGAGATGAAGCTTTAAACCTTGGAATCATTGATGGATTTAGCTCAAAACTTAATGTTGCAGAAGATATAATTAAACAAAAGGATATTATTGACTATACAAAAAGTCCAGGATTGCTATCTACATTCACAGATAAATTTGGAGCTTCTGTTAAAGAAGCTGTCTTTGATAACATCAAGATTCAATAAGATAATACTTCTATTATCTAACAACCTCCCTTTACAAAAAAAGGGAGGTCTGCTTTAACTTGCTGATCTTAAAAATAAATTAATAATCTTTAATCCCAGATTTATAATAATAATTTAAATAAGAAATTAATATTATAGGAGTCCAAAAATTTAGCCATTCAGGCTTTGGTGATTTTATAGGTAAAGTACCATCTGTTAAAAAACATGCTAATGAAAATATTAAAATAATAAACAAAGTAGAAACTAAGTGATTATTAACATTATTTTTAAAGACAATAAAAGCATCGAAAATTAATTTAAAAAATAATATTCCACCTATAATGCCTCCATGAAACAAGCAAGCTATAAAAACATTATGAGTATGTTTGAATAAGCTTTGCCCAACAATAGCGTTTGTTTCAAAGCTCGTATCTGTTAAAATGCCATAGCCAATAATTGGTTTTGCTAAAATCTGATTCATAAAATGAGTCCAAATATCTAATCGATATGAAGAGCCTCTTGAGCCGTGTGATACAAAATATAAATATAAACTATATATTATTGCAACAGATAAAAAAGCAAGGATACTTTTATAATTTTTGTTTTGATATAAAAAGACCAAAAGAGCAACGCATAAAGCAAGTATTGGTCCTCTGCTTTGTGTTAAAACCATAAATATCACTAAGGGTAAAGCTAATAAAGCATAAAAATTTATATATTTAGTTTTATTATTAACAACATAAGACAACATAAAAATAATTACAGAGCCCAATAACCACCCTGATTTAATTTCCTGCCCGCTGGCAAAATATCCTTCCATACGTACATTTATAGAATTATAAGAATAGAAAACTATTAAATTTAAACTGATAACTATACTAGTAATAATTGAACATATTTTTAATATATTTAGCAACTTCTCCGTAGATATTTTCCTCATCACTAAATCTAAATAACAAACACCAATAAAAACACAAGCCACACCTTTCATTTCTCTGAAAAATTGCTTTAGCTCAAAATCAACTGACCATAAACTTGAAATACTGAAATATAATAAAAAACCAAAAATCCATTTATATTTTTGATATAACTCTTTAACATAAAAATCTTTATAATAAACTAAAGAGCAAGGCAAAATTAAGCAATAAAATATAGCATGAACTATTGAATAACTAGGTGCGATAACAAAACTTAATAAAAACAAAGGAACAGTTAACATTAAAAAATTATCTTTTGAAAAATTATTGTCTAATATATAACTAAGATGACTCACACTATTTCCTTTTTTTAAGCTAAGCTATTTTTATTTTAAAGATGATTATCTTGTCAGAAATAACAAGAATGATATGAGAAATTATATCTAATTATAAACCAATTCGCAATTGACAAAAAAAAAGCCTGATAAATATTAACTATTTATCAGGCTTTTAATCATTAACTTATTTGTTAATAGACTAAGCTATTACGCAAACCAGTTAAAGTTGTTCTTTAAGTTTAAAGTAACAAAATGAGATGAAGTACCATCTTTAATTGCACTTTTATAGTAACTAGTTACTGCACCAGCAGAATAGTTCTTAAATGTTTTAGATGATTCTTTTCTCATGTTCATGTAATCATAATCCAATGATACAGCCCAGCTAGGGTTGAACCACATACCAACACCAGCACCTAACATATAGCCATAAGTAGCAACGCCATCGCTTGTACCAGCTTCTAAAGTAGAAGAGTTTGAAGTAGCTACAGTAGGAGCGTTATAGAAGTCGCTTTTAACTCTATAAGTACTTGCAGCAGCACCTAAAGTTAAGTTAACCCACCAATCGCCACTAGCATATCTTGGTTTAAGAGCTAAGTAATAAGCTGGTCTACGCTCAGCTGAAATTTTAGCTGTTCCAGAAACCTCTACGCCAGCAGAACCTTGAACCATTTTAGTTGTGCTAACTTTTTTGCCAGATGTATACATACCAGCTTCAACAGCAACAGAATAAGGCATGTCGTTATAGAAACTATAACCTAAAAAGAAATGACCAACTCCTGCAGATTTATTTTCTTTAGCAGAAACTCTAGCTGAACTTTGAGTTGCTACATCATATTCTTCAACTTTAAATTCACTGTTATCACGATTCCAACCAGCACCGAAACCCCAGTAACCGTTGTATTCTTGTTGACATCCTTTAGTAGCGTATAAATCTGAATGACCGCCGCCAGCAAAAGCAGAAGCACCTAATAATGCAACTAATGATAGTGCTATTTTCCTTTTCATAAAACTCATCCTCTTTTTTTATTAAAAAATATTCCTCATTGGTATTTTGGTATAAAACTTAAGCTTTTAAAAATACTTTTTTTCTATCGAAAACCAAATACCCATAAATAATAACTATTACTCTGATTTGGTATTTATAAAAACAACTCATTTAAAAAACCATAAGTTTCACCCCAAGCTCTTTTTGCTGTCTGATTGTTATAAACCACGCCAAGCTTTAAGTCATTTGCTCCTGGAACACTGAATCCATGTTTGGTATTACTATAAATATTGATTTGCCAATCAGCATCATGGAGATTCATTTCTTTAGAAAAATTTTCAACATCAGCAAAACTGACCATCGGATCATCTGCCCCATGTAAAACTAAAATCTTAGAATTAATGTCACCATAGCTAATATCACCAGGATTACTTAGTAATCCATGGAAGCTCACGACCCCTTTTATATTAACTCCTATTCGGGCAAGATCTAAAGCGCATAACCCACCAAAACAAAATCCAATAACGGCAATATTATTTGTATCAACAAAATCTAGTCTTTTAGCTTGCTCAATATTACAGAGTAATCTTTTATGTAAAAAACTTCTATTTTCCATAAACGGCATCATTAAGGCCGCTTTCTCTTCAACTGTTTTACCAATTTTACCTTTGCCATATAAATCTAAAGCAAATCCAACATATCCTTTATTAGCAATATCTCTTGCGGTATTAATAGCAAAGTCGTCTCTACCTGCCCAAGCATGCGAAATTAGAACTAATGGATGCTTTTGACTTATAACTGATTCAGGATAGGCGCAATAAGCCTCTAAGATATCATCGCCATGCTTATACTCTATAAATATTTCTTTCATATAAAAATCCTGTTTTAATATATTTAATCAATAATCTTTAAAAACAAATACTAAAAATAAGTCTTTTGTAATTTATCTGCATATAATTTTAATTCTTGCAAAATTTTCACATTTTCACTATTTTTTTGCTTTGTTTCATTATTGATTAATAAGTCTATATTTTCCATATATAGATTAATATTCATAAGTTTATTTTTACAGTATCTTAACCATTTTTGCTCTTCTTCTTGATTTAACTTTTCATTAAAATTTCTAGCTACATATCTGAAACCTAATTCAGATAATCTTTCATCTTCAAAATTAATTTTTCGAAAATTTTCAAAATTATTATTATGTAATTTTTGCATTTTAAACCTGTCAGTCTTATCTAAAAAACCTTGATATAATAAACTATCAACATCTTTATCTTTTTTATTATCTAAATTATCTGAATCATAATTATTGTTATATACGGCAAATACTTTAGGGATAATTTTATCTCTGTTTGTAAATATAAAATCAAAATGTTTTTTAATTAAACTTAAATCTATTTTAGTTCTTTTTTGAGATGCTGTATCTAAAGTATTTAACGGTGCTATTGCTGGACATTTATTAACAGAAATTAATTTTAATCTCATCTTTTCATTAATATTTTTTAAATCTTCTGCTTTAGTATATAAATTAGCTTTTATTTCATCACTTGATAATTCTAATAAAAATTTAGGATCATATCTTAAATCCCATGCCGCTATAGCATTTGCATTACTTGGATGTGCTGTTAACGGCATAAATACTGATGTATTATAGTACTCTGATCCAACCATACCGGTGCTATGAACTATTGGGGTTAACGAATGTAAATCTAAATGATTGAAGACTTCTTGTTTTCTTCTTAAATTAAACAAAAACTTAAACAACTTATTTTGTTTATTTGAAATCAATTTTGCTAATCCAATAGTCGCCTCAACATCTGATAAAGCATCATGGGCGCTTGTGTGAATAATATTATTTTCTTTAGTTAAATTTTCTAATTTATAACTAATTTTTCCAGAATTATCTAAAGGCCAATTAATACCATCAGGCCTTAAGGCACTAGTCATCCTTGCGCAATCAATTATATCCCATCTTGAGTTATTATTTTGCCATTCACGAGCATATGGGTCATGCAGATTTCTATACAGACTATACCTAATAAATTCATCATCAAATCTTATAGAGTTATATCCTAAAGTACAGGTTTCTTTTACTTGAAATTCTTTTAAAATATTTTTAATAAAATCAGCTTCTTTTAACCCTTTTGCATTAACTAATTGAGGGGTTAATCTTGTTATTAGACAAGCTTCTGGGCTAGGCAATATATCATCAGAAATTTTACTATAATACACCTGCTTATCACCAATTATATTAAAATCAAGATCTGTTCTAATTCCTGCAAACTGTAAAATTCTATCTTCTTTAGGATTAATACCTGATGTTTCTAAATCATACCAAAAAAAACTAAACGCCATAATCACCTCTTTTTTCTATAAAACTTGATAAAACTTAAAAATATTTATACTATTGCTAGTCTTCAATTGTTTATTTTCACTTAAATTTTGTATGAGTACTATTAATACACCTAAAAATCCTTTAGGCAAAAAAACTTCTTTAACTTCACTCTATAACTCTCAAGTATTATACCCTATCCCTAGATCATATAATAGAGACAAGCTAATCAACTCTAAAAATAACTTTTTTCATGGTTTTGATGAGTGGAATGCCTTTGAAATATCCTGGTTAAATTCGAGAGGTAAACCTATTACAGCATTAGGAAAATTTATTATACCTGCTGATTCAACTCATCTAATTGAATCAAAATCTTTAAAACTTTATCTAAATTCTTTTAATAATTCTGTATTTAATTCGGCAAACCAAGTACAACGTTTAATTTCAGCTGATTTAAGTTCTAGATTAAATTTACAAAATAATAACTTTTTCAAAATCATTATCACCGAGCTAAATAATATAGCTTATAGTAATTTGAATTATAATATTAATAATTTTATTAATCTTGATAAACAAGATATTTCTTGTGATATCTATGATATTAGCCCTGAATTATTAAAGCTAAATGCCAATCAAGAAATAATTACAGAAAGCTTATATTCTAATTTATTAAAATCTAACTGTTTAGTTACAAACCAGCCTGATTGGGGAACTGTATTTATAAATTATACTGGTTCTAAAATTAATCATGAATCTTTATTAAAATATATAATATCGTATCGCAATCATAATGAATTTCATGAGCATTGTGTTGAGCGAATCTTTACTGATATCATGAATTCTTGCAACCCTAACGAACTAACTGTTTATGCAAGATACACAAGACGAGGTGGATTAGATATTAACCCTATAAGATCCACTAATATAAACAAAGTAATTAATCATTTGAATTTATTAAATACTAATTTATATAATAGACTTATAAGACAGTAGTCTATTATGATACTTTCTTATATAATAATTAATACTAAATTTTAATATAATCTTTTATTTTTACCATGACTCAAATACAAAAACAGAAACGTGATATTTTAGTAACTAGTGCCTTACCTTATGCCAATGGCCATCTTCATTTAGGCCATATGCTAGGCTATATACAAGCTGATATATGGGTTAGGTTTCAAAAATCTTTAGGCAATACTTGTTATTATATTTGCGGTGATGATGCACATGGCACCCCCATAATGATTAATGCAAAAAAGCATAATAAATCTCCTGAAGAATTCATCAAAGAATTTCATCAAGAACACCTTCAAGACTTTACTGATTTTAATATTAAATTTGATAATTTTTACACAACACATTCTGAAGAAAATAAAAAATTTGTTGAAGACATTTATAATACTTTAAATAATAAAAATTATTTTATTACAAAAGAAATAGAGCAAAGCTATGATGAAAAAGAACAAATGTTCTTACCTGATAGATTTGTAAAAGGTATCTGTCCAAAATGTAAAGCAGAAGATCAGTATAGTGATGGATGTGAAGTATGCGGTGCAACATATAACCATGATGAATTAATTAATCCTAAATCAGTTGTATCTGGCACAACACCAATTAAAAAAAAATCAGAACATTACTTTTTTGACCTGCCAAAACTAGAACCCATATTAAAAAACTGGATAAATAACAACGATAACCTACAACCTGAAATAATTAATAAACTTCAAGAGTGGTTTGAATCAGGCTTAATTCCTTGGGATGTAACACGTGATGCACCATACTTTGGTTTTGAAATACCTAATAAACCGAATAAATATTTTTATGTATGGCTTGATGCTCCAATTGGTTATATGGCAAGTTTTAAAAACTTTTGTGACAAAAATAATGTTGATTTTGATAAATACTGGGCAAATAAACCAGAAAATTCAACTGAGTTAATACAGTTTATAGGTAAAGATATTTCATATTTTCATACTTTATTTTGGCCTGCTGTTCTACATGCTGCAGACTATAGAAAACCATCAGCAATACATGTTAATGGCTTTCTTACAGTAAATGGGAAAAAAATGTCTAAATCTCGTGGTACATTTATATTAGCTAAAAAATACTTAGAATACATTCAACCAGAATATATTCGCTATTATTTTGCATCAAAATTAAATAGTAAAGTAGAAGATATTGATTTAAACCTAGAAGATTTTGTTCTAAAAGTTAACTCAGATCTTATCGGCAAATATATTAATATAGCATCAAGAACAGCAAGCTTTATCAGAAAATACTTTGATAATAATCTTGCTATAGAATTAAATAAATCTAGTAAAGATTTATTCAAGCAATTTACAGATAAAAAACAGGAGATAGAAAACTTATATAATTCTCGAGAATATAGCCATGCCATTAAAATCATTATGGAGCTTGCTAATATAGCTAATCACTATATAGCAGAAGCAAAACCATGGGAGCTAGCCAAAAATATAGAGTCTAATAGCGAACATAAAAATCAAGTCCTTGAAACTTGTACTTTAAGCTTGAATTTATTTAAAGTATTATCGACATACTTACAACCTATACTACCAACTATTGCTGATCAAGTTGCTCTGTTTTTAAACTTAGAAACTTTGGAATGGAATGATATTGAGCATTTATTATTAAATCATAAAATAAATAAATTTAAACCGTTACTACAAAGACTACAAACAGAAGATGTTGAAAAAATTACGGTTTAATTTAATATGATGAAATCTTATACGTCTATTATAGTCAGCGCTATGCTGACTAATAACTTTGTTTTAAGTAAATTTTTAGGGCTATGTCCTTTATTTGGCGTATCAAAACAATTATCATCTGCCAAAAACATGGCTTATGCCACTATCCTAATTTTGACTATCACATCTTTTCTTTGCTATATAATTAATTACTATATTTTATTAAACTTAAATTTAATATTTTTACAAACTATAGTTTTTATAACTGTAATAGCAGGATCTGTTCAACTTTTAGAATTGCTCATAAAAGCTATAAGCCCTATCTTATATCAAGTATTAGGCATATATTTGCCACTCATTACGACTAATTGTGCTGTATTAGGGCTTGCTTTAATATTATCAAGAGATACTAACTATTCACTGATAGAAGTTTTAATTTACGGTTTTGCAACTGGTATTGGTTTTGGCATTGTCTTAATCTTATTTGCAGGAATTAGAGAAAAATTAGAGCATAATGATATTCCTGAAGCTTTCAAAGGAACATCTATTGCGATGATTACCGCTGGAATAATGGCATTAGCTTTCATGGGATTTACTGGAATTAACTTGTAAGAAAATATCATTATGGCTTTTGATTTTTATACTATTTTGTATAGCATGCTTGTTATAGCAGGAATATCTTTGATTATCAGCATTATAGTATCAATTCTATATAATAAATTTGCAAAAAATAATAATCCTATCGAACAAGCAATAAATCAAATCAACAGCTTACTACCTCAAACTCAATGCGCTCAATGTGATTATCCAGGCTGCATGCCATACGCTCGCGCTATTATTGAAAATAACGCCCCTATCAATAAATGTATTCCTGGTGGTCAAGAAACGATAAAAGAATTAGCTAATCTTTTAAATACTGAAGAAATTCCTTTAGATTCAGAAAATAAACAAGTTTTTAAAAAACCTGTGGTAGTTACAATTAGAGAAGATAGTTGTATCGGCTGCACTAAATGTATTAACGTATGCCCTGTTGATGCTATTATTGGTGCACCAAAACAAATGCACGCTATTCTTAGTGAATATTGCACAGGCTGTATGCTATGCTTACCGCCATGCCCTATGGATTGTATTGATATAATAGAAAAACCTATTAATATAAATAATCATAAAAAAACTAAGCCTGTTTAATTTTACTTATATGATGCTACCTAAAGTTCTTTTTAAAAATAATAAACCTATTAGCACAAATATTTATAAAATATTTTTAGAACAAAAAGATAAAAATATTCATAATGTAAAATATTTAATATTATCTCTACAAGATGGTAGTAATAATGCGGGTCGAATAATTATCAAAAAAGGCCAAAAAGTCTTTAAAAACCAAATACTGACTCTACCTGCATCTAATAGTAATAATACCCCCATTCATAGCCCATGTAATGGCATTATTGAAGAAATTAGCTCTGAAGATCACTTATACATCAAAGAGTTAAAAACTACTAACATTAAAATTAAAATTTTAGATAATAGCCCTTCTCCACCGCACAGATTTATTGAAAGTCGTCAATGGGACTTTATAAATATATTAAATTATAATAATTTAATAACAAAAATAAGATATTCAGGAATAATTGGTCTAGGAGGAGCTGGATTTCCTAGCTTTAAAAAAATCTTAAACCAAAAAATTGATTATTTGATTATAAACGGTGCAGAATGCGAGCCTCCAATTAGTGCAGATGCCGCTTTAATGTCTGATACAAAATTAGTTAAAAATATAATCTCTGGTATAACTATTTTAAAAAATATTTTAACTAAATATAATAATAATCTTAAAATTATCATAGCAATAGAAGACAATAAAAAATTAGCCATAAAAAATTTCAAGAAAATCATTAAACACTTAAGTTCTAGTTTAAATATTATATTAAAAACTATCCCCTCAGCATATCCTAATGGTGATGCGAAATATTTAATTAATTTATTACTAAATAAAACAATTCCCAAAAATCAGCATAGTACAGCACACGGAATATTATGCTTTAATGTTGCAACGGTATACAGTATTTATAATGCTGTATATAAAAATCAACCATTAACTCATCGTATAGTAACTATCTCAGGTAATGCTATAAAAAACCCTTGTAACTATGAATTTCCTATTGGAATACCCATAACTAAAATTTTAGAGATTTTAGATTTAAAAGACAAATCAAAACTAAATATTACCATGGGGGGATATTTCATGGGAGTTTCAATAAATAACTTTGAAGCAGGAATCCTAAAAACCACAAATTCATTAATTATTAATTACAAAGAAAATCAAGATAAAAAAATATCAGAGTGCATTAATTGTGGTTTTTGTGTTAGCAAATGTCCTCAAAACTTACTACCTCAACAGTTATATAAATTTAGTAAAAATGAAGATATTAATAATTTAAAAAATAATAATGTCATGCACTGCATTGAATGCGGATTATGTGATACAGCCTGCCCAAGTAATATAAATATCACTGAATATATTCAATATGGTAAAAATTTAATTAAAAATAATACTGAACAACATAATTTTTCAAAAGAACTAAAGCAGCGTTATGATAATTTTCAAAATAGAAAATTAAAGCTTGAGCAAAAAAAACAAGAAAGCTCTAAAGCCCAAACTAAAATCAATAAGTCTGAGCTTTTAAAACAAGCATTGGCTCGGGCTAAAAATAAATAAAATTAGCTAGCTTTTTAATCACATGGGTTTATTTTTATTTTCAACTTTATGTTCAAAGTTAAAAAATAAAGAAAGAATAGAAACAGGAATAGACACAAAAATCATATATAATAATTCATACAACTTTTGCATAAAACTTCTCGCTTCTTGGGGCTCATCATTTGCAACTCTATTACTGTTAGAAGCAACTTGCGAAATATTTTCCGGTGAATATACTACGCTGACAACAGATGAACAACAATCTGTACCTATATTTGTTGCAACATTTATAACTAATTCGTCAATATAACTCTTGATAATGTCATTTAAATTATAATTCTCAAAATCTTCTTTTACTATTGGTAATATTGGTTTTGGCGCTGAAACAACAACATCTAAAAATTTTAATATAAACTGACTATTAGATTCAATATTATTTTTAATAAACAAATTTTTTATATAACACATAAACTTACCTAAAATATCGGTATGTATCTCGGATAAAATTTCAGCTTTATTTTTATTTTGCCATCCGAATTTATTTTTAATAAATTCTGGTAGCTCAAAATGCTCTAAACCAGCTTCACTTGTTAAAGCTTTTAATATTAACTTTATATTATGAAACTCTATATACGTAATTAAAATCTCTTTTGATAAATTATTTAAGCCATCTAATTTAAGAGATTTTTTTTTAATAAAATTATTTGCTCCTATTAGATCAAGTTCAACTGGATTTGCATTAATATTTTTAATATCAATATAATCCAGAGAATACATATCTCTAAGAGATGGGAGAATATAGTCAACATTAACCGGTGTATCTAAAAAATAATTATCTTTCACAGCATCATGATTAACAGCTTCTATAAAAGCTAACCTTAATATATTAAAATAAACCTCTAATCTATTGGCAAAATTAGCGTCTTTTCTTACTATTGGTAAATATTTTTCTGTAATAACAGCATTTATTTTTTTAATATCTCCTGGAAGTACAGTGTTAAAATCTTTGTTATTTTTAGAATAATTTAATAAGTTTATTACAGAATATACTACACAATACTGATTATCAGTTTGCTGTAATTTATTAATGCCATCTGTAACTTTATATCCAGGAATATTAAAACTACTTGCTCGAGCTATAGCTTTTGGATCTAATAAAATTATCTCTTTTTTTTCATTATCAATAAAAGCTGCAACTGCATGCTGCACTCCATAGCATAACATTGGAATAATAGTTAAAACATTTTTACTGTTTGGCAGCTCCTTTTGATAAACAATGCTGGTGAAAATAGCACGGCTTAAACTATCACTTTCAACATGCCCACTGTGTAAAAAAGGATTTAAATATACTTCAGTATCTTTTATATCTAAATCTTTAATAATTTCTTTTAAAATAGATAACGCAATGGGTAACTGCTGTTCAATAGAATTTTGATTGGTTATTGTAACTTCTGGGTATTTACTAAAAATTTCTTGTAATGCATTAGCCATATATATACCATATTGTGATTGTTGATTAATACACTGTTTAAGCATGCAGCTTAACTTGTTAGGCACTTAACTTCAAGGTTTATTTGAATTATTTTTAGATTTATGCAATATAATAACATTTCTATTAAAAAGCCAAGATCCATTACTATAGTTATGCTTGAAGTACTTGCAGCACTACTTCCTGCTATAATTTGCATGATATATTTTTATGGAATAAATTATTTATTTTATATTCTTAACAGCTCATTATGTGCAATTTTATCAGAAGGCTTAATTTTATATACAAGAGGTCAAAATTTAACAAATATTATATACCGCATTAAAGATCTAAGTGCAGTTGTTACCGCCATATTATTATCACTATGTATGCCGCCTGATATCCCTTGGTATCTGCTTTCTCTAGGCACAATCTTTGCTATTATTCTGGCCAAACAATTATATGGTGGGCTTGGTCAAAATATATTCAACCCTGCCATGGTTGGTTATTGTATATTATTAATATCTTTTCCTGCAATATTTACTAATTGGCCAGTTACTGAAAATATCAAAAACTTTAATTATAACTTTATAGAAAATAATACAAATTATAATATCTATGATTCTATAAGTTCAGCAACACCTTTAGAAACAATAAAATCACAAACCAAAAATGATCAGACTATTTATAATATTCAAAAAAATAATCAGACTATTTTTAGTGCTTGGTCATTAATTAATTTATGTTATCTAATAGGTGGAATTTATTTAATCCTAAGAAAAATTATCACATTTATTCCATCATTAACTTTTCTAGTAACTTTAAGTGGTTTAGCATTGCTTTTATCAAATATTAACTCAGATATATATCCAGACATAATTATAACTCTATTTTCAGGCTCAACTATGATTGCTGCGTTCTTTATAATTACCGATCCTGTTACAATGCCAGCTAATACTAAAAGTAAAATTATCTATGTTTTTGGTATCGCATTTTTCACTTATATAATTAGAACTTTTGCAGGGTATCCAGATGGCGTAGCCTTTAGTGTATTGCTAATGAATGCAACTGTGCCATTATTAGATAAAATAAATATTCCAAAGCCTTTCGGAGTTTATTAAGTTTCATGCTAAATATTAATCATAAAAATAAAAAATCTATAATAATTTTTATAACTATATCTGTTATTACAGTTTTTATTGTAACTTCTGTATATTTATTAGCTCAAAATAAAATTACTGAAAACAAAGAAAATCATCAAAAAAGTATTTTAAATAAAATTTTAAGCTCAGATAGCATTAAATATAATAATAATATTTTAAAAAGCATTATATATATAAAAAATAATCAATATTTAAAATCCCAGGATTACTTACCTGTTTATATAGCAACATTTAATAATAAAATTACAGCTATTATTATTGAAACTATTGCTCCTGATGGTTATAACGGAAAAATTAATGTTTTAGTTGCACTAAAGCCTAATTTTCAAAATATAAAATCTAGTAAAATTATTAATATTAAAATTACTAATCATGAAGAAACTCCTGGACTTGGCGATAAATTTGATGAAAATAAATATCATCAAAAAGCTACAAAATGGTTAAATTTATTTCAAGATAAATCTTTAATGAATCCTCAGAATAATAAAAAATGGACCGTTAAAAAAGATTATAACGATGCGATTATTGACTCTTGGACAGGAGCAACAATAACACCAAGAGCTATAACAAAGGCTGCATATAACGTTTTATTGTTTTTTGAAAAAAATTATAAAACTATTATAGATACTAAATATAAAGAAAAAATTATTATTCAAAATTTTTAACTGATTTTTTAATTATGTCTAAAAGTTATAAAAATATTATTCAAGATGGATTATGGTTTAACAATCCAGGCTTAGTTCAGTTTTTAGGATTATGTCCTTTACTTGCAGTGTCAACATCTTTTACAAATGGCTCAACTTTAGGTATTGCCACTATTTTAGTTTTGATGTGCTCAAATTTACTTATATCTCTTTTAAGAAACATTATTCCATATTATCTTAGAATACCTATTTTTGTTTTAATAATTGCAGGCTTTGTAACCTTAAGCCAAATTGCATTAGCTGCAATAAATTATGATTTATATCACAATTTAGGCTTATTTTTAGCTCTTATTACAACCAACTGTGCGGTACTTGGTCGTATAGAAGCTTTTGCCTATAAAAACACGCCAAAAAAAGCTATACTAGATGGCTTCATGCAAGGCATAGGCTTTACTTTAGTTTTAATTATCATAGGCTTGATTAGAGAGGGTCTTTCTGATTTTTTAATGTTTATTTTACCTCCAGGGGCTTTTATAGTTTTAGGTTTTTTAATAGCTTTTAAAAATTATATTAATAAAATTAAGTAATAAACATGTTTATATTATTTGAATTCTAAATATCATCATAATGAACCAGCAAAAAATCACTAAAATATTTGAGATATTTAAAAAAAATAACCCAAGCCCAACTACCGAGCTAAATTATAATTCTACTTTTGAATTATTAATTGCTGTAATTTTATCAGCTCAAGCAACGGATATAAGTGTTAATAAAGCCACAAAAGAGTTATATTCTGTTGCAAACACACCTGAAAAAATATATCACTTAGGCTTAGATAAATTAAAACACTATATAAAGTCTATAGGCCTATATAACAGTAAAGCTAGTAATATTATTAAAACTTGTAAAATTCTATCAGAGCATCATAATTCAGTAGTCCCAAAAACTCGATTAGAATTAGAAAATCTCCCTGGAGTTGGTAGAAAAACAGCCAATGTTATTTTAAATACAGCTTTTGATGAACCAACCATGGCTGTCGATACTCACATATTTCGTCTAGCAAATAGATTAAATCTAGCTCCAGGTAAAACTCCATTAGAAGTCGAGAAAAACTTACTCATGAAAATACCAAATAAATTCAAAAAAGATGCCCACCATTGGTTGATATTACATGGTAGATATATTTGCACAGCTAAAAAACCCAAGTGTAGTCAATGTGTTATTAACCACTTGTGTGAATATAGTAATAAAAATGTTTAAAATAATGAAAATTTAGGTAGAATATAGTCTTTTAAATTTAGTTTTGTTACATATGCTTTTATCTAAATATCCAAAATCTATTATTAAAGAGCTAAAAACACTGTATAAAGAATTCAATAAGCTTGTTATAAAAAACAATCAAGATAGAAATGGCGATGATATCAAAAATCTTAAGAACCAATTTAGTCTTTTAACCATAGAGCCAAATATCTCAATTATTAGCTTATTACTTTTAAAAAATAATTTAAAAATTAAAAACATCCAAAAATACAATAAAGTTCTTTTAATTACCGAGCTTTATCTTATAGGATTTACGCTACATCTCAATATAGAAAATCCCAAATTTCAACAAAGTCATAATAAAGAATCACCTTTTTCTGATAAAGAGAATATTAAGACTCTTCAGGTTTTATTAGGAGATTTTTTATTTACTAAAATATTTGAAATTATTTTATCTATTGATAATAAAGATATATTAGAACTATTTGCTAAATATAATAAAAAAATATCAGAAGGTATGTTAGAGCTTAAACAGTTATCAAACTCTAATGATATAGAAAAAATTATAGAGACTTATAAAGACATATACGGCTCTTTTTTTAAACTATGCTTTGAATCAATAATAATTTTAAGTCGTGAAGACACTGAAAATAACGCAGATAATATTAAATTAATTTCAGAAATCAAAGCAATTAGTTGCTATATTGAGTCTTTTTTTAGTGTTATCAATATTTATAAAAATATATATATCTATAATTTTGCTAGCGAATCAATTGAGCTAGATAAACTTAAAGAATATTTAATAAATGATCTCTACAATATAGAAAGTCATATTATCCAAAATAAATACACTAAAGATTTAACCAATTATTTAAATAATATTATTATCAGGATAAAAACTTAATATGCCACATAAAAATACTTTACATACGCCAGATAATAATAAAAACAAATCTTTTTATTCCAAGTCAAATTTTGCATTTGGACGATTAAATAACACTCCTAGAAGAAGCACTGAGATTTCCGGTATAGGCAATGAATATTATAATGAAAATAATAATGCTTCTGAAAAACACAGACCTGTTACTCAAACTATAATGTCGCAATCTCCATCTTCTGGTTTTTTACGTTTATATGGCAAAACTCCAAATGGCTCATCAATGGTTTCAAGAAGAAGTGTTTCAGTTAGAATAAAATCTAGTGATGGAATAAATATAAAGGAGCTTAATGTTCCGATATTTTCACCAAGTAAAGAGCCTGCCTCATCATCTAACTTTACTCCTATACTATTTACTCCTGAGGTAAGCAAACAACTATCGTTTGATGATGATGATGATGATACCTCAGAAAACAACTCATCATTTAATGAACACACTATGACCAAAAAGATAAGCCTTAACCCCAAAATGGAAAGGTGTTCCGGGACAAGAACCCCATCTCAAAAACAAGTAACAGGTGCATCAGCAAAAGATTATTTATCTCAAAAGATATCAAAATATGATCTAAAGCAACTTGACAAAATAAGACCCAAGTGGTTTGAATACTTTAAGGCAAACACTAATACCTCGTATGAATGGTTGCATGCCATAGCTTTTTCTTTATATCCAAAAAAACAAGGGACACCGCAAACAAAAGAGAACCTTGCTATTGGCACAAAAGAAAGTAACTCTGAAATGATTATTTGGGAAACTGTTGCTAAAGAATTTGCAAAAACCAATAAAATAACACTTGACGTTAAATTTCACTTATTTGATGACACTCAAATTATTGATAAAATAGATTACTCTATAGAAATTTATCACCTTAATAAAATAATTGAGTTAAATTTTGAATTCGAATCTTTTAATCCAAAATGTATTCTAGGAAAACAAGCAGACATAAAAAACATAATAGCTATTGTTCAAGGTGAAATGAAGAAATTAGATTTAGAAGAAACAACCAAACCATCACCGGCAAAAAAATCAAGGACATCTTATATTTAAGTTATAATATTTATATTAACCTTTTTAAATTAGATTACAGAGCATGGATGCAAACTATCATACAATTAAAAAAAATAGCTTAACTCATAATTGTTATATCTTAATGTTAAGCTTAATAATAGGAGCACTTGCGGGAATTAGTTCTGCTATTTTTATATACTTATATAATCTTTTTCATAATTTATTCTTTTCTGGAAAAATAAGTTTTTTATATAACCCTAGTGAATACACTACATTATCTCCTTTCGGTTTTTTAATTATATTCATTCCTGTCATAGGCTCTATAATCGTGGCATTTCTTATAAAAAATATTGCCCCCGATGCTAAAGGTAGCGGGGTTCCTCAAGTAATGAAAGCCATTATAATTAACAAAGGATATATTAACCCCATTACGGGGATAATAAAATTTTTTACATCTAGCATATCTTTAGGCTCTGGCGGATCCATAGGAATTGAAGGACCAATATCTTTAATAGGAGCAACAATTGGTTCAATATTTGGGAAAATACGAACTATAACTTATCAAGAAAAAACATCTTTACTTGCTGCTGGCGCAGGCGCAGGTATTGCAACAATATTTGACACCCCACTTGCAGGATTTACTTTCGCAATAGAGTTGCTAATAGTAAAATTTAATGCAAAAAATATAATGCCTGTTGCTGCAGCTGTAACTAGTTCAATATATATTAATAAGTTATTTAATATAACAAACCCTTTTTTAAATATTATATCTATACCCACAATGACCAGTGCAACTCATTACTTTGATATTATTTTAATTATTGTACTTGGAGTTATTTCAGGACTTTGGGCTTTATTATTTATACAGGCTTTATATTTTACAGAAGATTTTTTTAATAAACTTAGTAATAATTATTATATTCGTCATAGCTTAGCTATGCTTATAGTTGGCATAATGATTTTCCTCTTTGCAAAATTTTCAGGACAATATCATATCGAAGGCATTGGTCATGCGACTATTATAAGTATATTAAAAAATATTTTAAGCAATCCTTATTTCTTGTTGTTATTATTAATAGCTAAATTATTAGCAACATGCTTAACATTAGGAACTGGAGCTTCTGGTGGAATATTATCACCCACTTTATTTATGGGTGCATGTTTAGGTGGGCTATTTGCCATAATATGCCAAAAATTATTTCCTTTTGTAGACATAAACAATACTTACTTTATTCTTGCTGCAATGTCTGCAATGCTTGCTGGGGTTACTGGAGCTGTTTTAACAAGTATTATAATGCTGATAGAATTAACTTCTAGCTTCAATTCTATTTTATTTTTATTACTTGCAAGCTCTATATCTTATTTTATTAGAAAAACTTTTTGCTATAACAATATTTATACAAAAAACTTACAGCGCCAAGGAATAATTTATCCGTATTCCTTATAATATCAACATTTAGCCTTCAGCTATTTCATTATATTTCAAATAGTTATAATTTAGATAAAACTTATTTAAATTTCACACATCCAAATAACCATATATTAAAAATCAATAAAATCTGGAGTATTTATTATGAAAAAAATATATTTATTTATGATCTGCTGTCTAAGTTTTATTTTCTCAGGATCTATGTTTGCAGCAAAGACCGTTGAAATGAATGACTCAAAAGTTAACTATCAGAAAGTTGGCGGTGGCGAGGACATGAGTGACAGCGAGGATAGAGATGATGTTAAGAATAAACTAAATAATGACAATGATGTCAGTGATGATAATGATAATGATGATGACGATGAAATGGATAATGATGACACCGATGATAAAGAAGACAGCAAAGTATAAAATATAATTTTTAGGGCTTGAAATTTAAATTCAAGCCCTCTTTTAATAAATTGTAATATTGCTTCGATTAAAATAGCGCTATTATTAAATAAGTAACTGGCACTGTAAATAAATTTGTGTAACTACTTATTTTTTATTAATCTAAACT
>CAXBNV010000006.1:0-62894 GCA_963977185.1 uncultured Gammaproteobacteria bacterium
TATTTCTATAGATGACAGAGAGCATTTGGTTATTTCTTAGGTCGAACTGAGGTTTGTAACAGCTCAAAAGTTTCAATTTCTTGCTGATAACGCTCTAGCGCTGTTTGTGCATCAAAAAGTGCGTTTAGTATTGCTTGTTCATATGATGCATAAAATCCATCGCTAATCGCCTGTTTGGATTTAATTCTTGCTCTTATAGCGCCGCCTTGGAAGATAGACCAATCAACAAATCCTCCTAATGACCAGTATTTCCCTGAGCCTATAGTAAGCATGTCGCTAAAAGTTCTAGCTCTAGAGCCTATATCGCCTAATAAAAAAAACTTTGGATATAAATTAGCCGTCTCAACACCTATATCAGCAACTGATGCAGCTAATTCTCTTTCTGCTTTACGTACATCTGGTCTTCTGTTTAATATATCAGCCCTAAGCCCTATATTTATTTTTGCAGGTGCTTTTGGAAATTGTTTAAATACTTGCATTTCTGATAATAAAAATTCTGGAGGTTTGCCTAACAAGATTGATAAAGCAAAAATAGATGACTTCATACTTGCTTCTAAATTAGGTATTCGTGATAAAGTAAGTTGATATTCTCCTTTGGATCTTACAAAATCAAATTCATTAGCTTCACCTAACTGAAGTCTTGTTTCAATTAACTTCATAGTTTGTTTAAATAAATTCGCATTTCCTTGTGTTATTTTTATTTGTTGTTGCGCTCCTCTTGCCTCATAATAATTTCGTGCTATATTTGAAATAACAGAAAGCAAAACGTCATGATAATTTTCAACAGCAGAGCCTACAAGAGCTGTTGCTGTTTCAACTCCTCTTTTATTTCCGCCAAAAATATCAATTTCCCACGAAGAGTCAAAGCCTGAGTCAAAAAGTTTAACTTTGCTTAAATCTGACTCTGATACTTTAGATAGATTATTAAAATTTATTACTGGAACAAAGCTCGCAACTTTTTCTTGTCTAAAAGCTCTTGCTCGCCTTAAATTAGCAATGGATACATGAATATTTTTATTTTCTTTAACTCCAATTTCAATATACTTATTTAATAATGGATCATTAAAAATTTTCCACCATGATATTTCAATTTCTTGTGTGGTAACATTTTTGTTACTAGTTGAAACCCAGTCATCGGTAAATTTTTGTTCAGGTTTCTTATAATCAGGGCCTACAGTACATGCCGTTAAAAGAAAAAATGAGCTTATAATAAGTAAATTTTTCAACATAATTTTATAAAATATTCTTTTATATTGTGTCTTTTTTTTCTTTTTCTAATTGATTTTTTACATAACCAGATGGTTTTGTATTTTTTGCTAATAAATCATAAGCAACTGGTACAATAAATAAAGTAAAGAAAGTTGAAGCAATAACACCAGATAAAATCACAATACCTATTGATAATCTAGTTTCTGCCCCTGCTCCAAAAGTAAAAATAAGTGGCAAAGATCCTGCAATAGTTGTAATACTTGTCATCATAATTGGGCGAAATCTAATTAAAGAAGCATCAACTATAGCTGTAAAAAACTCAACCCCTTCTTCTCTTTTTTGATTTATAAATTCAACTATTAATATCCCATTTTTTGCTGATAAACCAATCAACATAATCAATCCTATTTGAGTATAAACATTCAAACTACCTCCTATTAAATATATCCCAAATAAAGCTCCTGTTATAGCAAATGGTACAGTAAGAATGATAATCAACGGATGAATAAAGCTTTCAAATTGTGCAGCTAACACAAGAAAAACAATTAAAAAACTAAGAGAAAAAATAAAAATTAAAGAAGATTTACTTTTCTGATAATCTAAAGATTCTCCTTTATAGTCAATAACTACATTTTCTTTAATATTATTTTTGACAATATTACGCAAAAATTCTAAAGCCTCATTTAATGAATAATTATCTTTAAGTCCAGCCTCTATAGTAATTGATCTTATTTTGTTATATCTATTTAATGAATTAGAATCAGCAGACTCTTCTATTTTAATTAAATTTGACAACGGAATTAATTTTCCAGAAGTTGTAGATTTTACATAAATATTTTGCATATCAGTAGGAGTTCTTTGCGAATCTCTCACACCCTCTAAAATCACGTCATATTCTTCTCCATTATCAATGTAAGTCGTAATTTGTCTAGAACCCAACATAGTCTCTAAAGTTCTTCCTATTGTTTCAATACTTACTCCTAAATCAGCAGCTCTATTTTTACGAACTGTAATACTCAGCTGAGGTTTAGTTTCTTTAAAATCACTATCTATATCTATAAATCCTGGATTATTTTCATCAATTTTATTAATTATAATATCACGCCACTCTATTAGCTGTTCATATGTCCCACCACCTATAACAAACCTAACAGGTTTTCCAGCAGAGCCTCGAAATCCTTGACGCATAACAGGATATACTTTTACTCCAGGTAAATCTGATAATTTTGACATAACTTCTTGCATTATTAAAAAGCCAGATTTTCTTTTACTCCAATCATCTAAAACAGCAATAGCTATACCATCATTAAAACTAGATGTGCCTCCAAAGCTTCTTGGAGCTCTTGTAAGTAAACGGGTAAATACACCACTTTTTACATAGGGCATTAAACGCCTTTCTATTTCTTCCATATATTCTTTAGTAAATTTATATGATGCTCCTTCTGGTGCAGTGACAAGAACAAAAAAAGCACCTCTATCTTCTTTTGGTGCATATTCTTTTGGAATTAAATTTAACAAATAAGCTGAAATTGCAACAACAAAAATAAAACTTAATATTGAAATTGTTTTGTATTTTAAAGATTTGTATAAAACTTTCCCATAAACTTTTTTTATTTTTTCAAATATTTCATTAATAAAAGTTGTTAAACGTGTTCTTTCAACATTCTTCAGCATTTTTGAAGCTAACATTGGACATAATGTAACAGCAACAAAAGTAGAAAAACTTACAGCTGCAGCCATTGTAATTGCAAACTCACTAAAAAGACGTCCTAAATCTCCTTCAAGAAAAGTTATAGGTAAAAAAACAGCTATTAATACTATAGTTGTTGCAATAACAGCAAAACCTACTTGGCGGGTACCATAAAAAGCTGCGCTCAACGCTGGCTCTTTATTCTCAATTCTTCTAGAAATATTTTCAAGAACAACAATCGCATCATCAACAACAAGACCAATCGAAAGCACTAATGCTAATAAAGTTAAAATATTAATTGAAAAATTCAGCATATATAAAACAATAAAAGTTGCTATTAATGAAACAGGTACAGTAACCGCCGGAATAAACATTGCCCTTAAAGTACCTAAAAATAGATAAATAACTAATGCGACAAGTACAATTGCAACAAATAATGTCTTATAAACTTCTAATATAGCATTACGAACAAATACAGATGTATCATATGCATTAATAATTTCCATTCCTTCTGGCAATGTTTTAGATAAATTTTCAGCAAGTTTAATCGCTTCATTTGCTACATCAATAATATTAGCTTTCGATTGTTTAACAATTCCAATACCTATCATTGGAACGCCATTTCCACTAAAAAAAGTTCTATTTTCACTAGCAGCTTTTTCTATTTTGGCAACGTCACTTAGCCTTATCAAATAATTATCTTTTTTCATAATTGTCATTTGAGAAAAGTCTTCTGGAGTTTGATAGACTCTTTTAATTCTTGCTGTAAACTGCATTTTATCAGATTCAATACTTCCTGCTGGCAACTCTACATTTTCTTTTCTGATAGCATTTTCAATGTCATTTACAGTTAAACCTCTAGCTGCCATTTTTGATCTATCAAGCCAAATTCGCATTGCATATTCAAGTCCTCCTCCTATACGGACCCTAGCAACTCCAGGCAATACAGAAAATTTATTTTCTAAATATCTTTTAGCATAATCTGTTAACTCAAGAGTATTCATTTTACTACTTTCTAAATTTAACCATATTATGACATCATCACTTGAATCTGCTTTTTGAATATCAGGTGCTTGTGCTTCAAAAGGTAAATTATCGAGAATACCTGAAACTCTATCTCTTATGTCATTAGCTGCATTATCAATATTTCTATCTACATTAAATTCAATATTAATTCTTGAGCGACCATCACGAGAAGTTGAATCTATAAATTTAACACCTTCTATTCCAGAAATACGATCTTCGATAACTTTTGTTATTTTAGTCTCAACTATATTAGCAGAAGCTCCAGAATATACAGTATCAATTGAAACAACAGGAGGATTAATATCAGGATATTCTCTTAAAGGTAATTTATTAAAGGAAATAACTCCAAATACTATTAATAATAAAGAAAGTACTGAAGCAAAAACTGGCCTTGTAACAGAAGTATCAGATAAAAACATATATTATATTTAGCTTGCTAGTAATATTAATTAATTAATTTCCATTTGTTTTTGTAAAATATTTTTTATACTCTCATTAGGCTTTGTAATAGCTAGTACATTGACCCTGTCACCGCTTTGGACTTTATGTACTCCATGCAAAACAATTAAATCTTTTTTGCTTAATCCTGAAATAATTTCAACTATGCCTTTTTTGCGAGAACCTATTTTAACTTCTACTTTTTTTACTATATATTCATTGTTTTCTTTATTTACTAAGAAAATAAAATCTTTTTTCCCTTTTTTTACTAATGCTTCTTCAGGAACCAATAAAACCTTAGAGGGTTTGTCTTTTAAAATTATATTCATCAGCAATCCAGGTCTTAATAAATGCTGTTTATTAGGAATAATGCCTCTTATTTTTATAGTTCTTGTAATAGGATCTGCACGAGTATTAACTAATAGTATTTTACCTTCAAATTCTTTTCCTTCAAAAGCATCAACTAATCCATATATTTTCATGCCTTTTGTCACTCTTGATAAGTATATTGATGGTATTTCAAAGTCTACTTTTATTTCATCTATATTATCAATTGTTGTTATATTTTGACCTGGTTGTATTAAAGCTCCAACACTAACTTCTCTAAATCCTAAGGTTCCATCAAAAGGAGCGACAATATTTAACTGATTTAAACGGGCATTAACTTCTTCTACCAACGCCTTACTTTTTTGGAATACAGCTAATCTTTCTTGTAAAGTTGCTTGAGATACAGCTTTTGATTTTTGTAAATTTTGGGCTCTTTGATATGATAACTTAGCTTTTTCTAATTCAGCTTTTGCTGCTTTTAATTCAGCTTGTTCGACCTTATCATTTAAACTAACTAGTAAATAGCCTTTTTGGACATTCTGTCCTCCTACAAAATAAATTTTACTAATCTTTTCCGTTAAATCTGAAGTAATAACTACTGTTTCATTTGCCATAGTTGAGCCAAGAGCTTCAATTGAATTACCAAAATCTTCTTCATATACAGCTGTTAATATTACTGATTCAATTTTTTGTTGAGGACCTTGTTTAGCATAAATAGCAGTACAATTAAGATAGGATAGAAAAAAAAGAAAAATTAAATTAAAAAATCGCATCTAAATCATCCATGATTATATAAAAATATTTTATTGTTACATATAGTATATAGCTTTTATAATATATAAATAAAAAACTTGAGAATATTTTTTTTAAAATATATTTTTTCAGCTATTCTGTTATTTATAATAAGATATTTAAAGAGCCTTACTAATTAGGAGATAAATATGGGAATTTTACTTAATGGTAAATGGTCTACAAATGAGCATGACGTTAAAAAAGATGATGGAAAATTTATAAGAAAAGATTCCGTATTTAGAAATTTTATAGGCACAAAAAAATTTCCTCCTCAAAGCAATAGATATCATTTATATGTTTCTTATGCATGCCCTTGGGCTCATAGAGCTATAATATTCAGAAAGCTTAAAAATCTTGAAAATCATATAACATTATCACAGGTTTGTCCTTTAATGTTAGAAAATGGTTGGGAACTAAAAAAAGATAAAGAACAAATAGCTAATTACGAATACTTATATCAAGTATATTTAAAAGCTAATTCAAGCTATTCTGGCAAAGTTACAGTACCTATATTATGGGATAAACAACTAGAAACAATTGTTAATAATGAATCATCAGAAATAATCAGAATGCTTAATAATAGTTTCAATAATTTAAACAATAACAGCATTGATTACTATCCCGTAAAATTACAAAATCAAATTGATGAAATAAATGATTTTGTCTATGAAAATATAAATAACGCAGTTTATAAAGTAGGATTTGCAACAAAGCAAGATATATATGAAAAAGAGGTTACAAGTTTATTCAAAGCGCTGGATAATATAGATGAAATACTAAGTCAAAATAAATATTTAGTTAATAACCAAATAACAGAAGCTGATTGGAGATTATTTACAACTTTAATTCGATTTGATCATGTTTATTATGGGCACTTTAAATGTAATATTAAACAAATTAGAGATTACAAAAATATTTATAATTATCTAAAAGACTTATATAATCAACCTAATATAAAAGAAACTGTGAAATTAGAGCACATAAAAAAACATTATTATGGGAGCCATAAATCTATAAATCCAAATGGAATCATTCCGTTAGGCCCATGTGAAACATATAATTAATTTTTAAAATTATGAATTTGTATTAATACTTTTAATATTAACTTCATTTTTATGATTTAATGACTTAAGAACACTAGATATAAAATCAGTTTTAATGTTCTCATATTCATCAATATAAGAATAAAAATATATTTTCATTGATATACAATGCTCTGTATCTTTATTTTGCTTTAAATTAGTGCTTATATGAAATTTTTTAATATGATTATTTCCTTTGTTTTTTTTGTTTTTCCCTCTCTCTATCTCAGCTTTATCTAAAATTTCTTTTAATATATCAATAATAATTTTTTTGGTATATTTAATGTCAATTATGCTATTAAAATTAAACTCATGTTCTTGTAATACTGGGTTGTCTTCATAATTAAAATTAATTGTAGAATGTAAGATAATTTGATTGTTTGGAATTTTTAATATTCTGCCAGTTTTAAGATATCCTGTTTGATCAATAGTTTCTTCCATTGTTATATATAATGGCCCAATAGATTTTACATATCCTTTGTTTGTATCTATTTGAATTAAATCACCTTCAGTAAATAAGTCTCTCCAGTTAATAACAAGACATCCAACTAGACTCATTATACTTTCTTTATTAGTAACAACCAAAGCTGCAGAAACTAAACCTAAAACCGTTATTAGCTGGGTGAATCCATCTACCCAAATTTTTGCCAGACAAAACACATAAATCAAAAAACTAATATATAGAACCCTATTTTTAAGTTTTTTGTATTTTCTACTGCTATAATTTTTTTTCTTAAATACAGTTATTACTACAAAAGAAGATAAAAGGAGAATAATTAAAGTAATAAGGCTAGATACAAAGTTAATAATAAAATCATTATATATTTCTTGCCCCATATTTAGTTTCTCCGATTACTTAAAGTTATAATATTTTCTTGATTTTAGATTATATCCTTATAATTAGCAATAAACTCTATGCTAATTATAACGCAGTTTTATATAAGCTTTTTGTTAAAGTCTGATATTTTAGTGTTTTTATCATATAATTATTATTAAAGCTTATTATTTATATAAATGGATTGATATGAATCAAATAAAACTAGTTATCAGAAACGCCATAAAAAAAGATGTTAAAAACATACAAAAGTTATGCTCAAAAGTTTATCACTGGACCAAGCCATATTCGATAGATCTTTTAAAGGCTCAAATACAAAACTTTCCAGAAGGACAATTTGTTGCTGAATTAAATGGAGAAATAGTCGGCTATTGTGCATGCTTAATGCTAGATGGAGCTCTTATTTTAAAACACCATTCATGGAGAGAGGCTACTGGAGGTGGGTATGCAACAACACATAATCCATTAGGTGATTATTTATACGGAATAGAAATTTTCGTTGACCCTAATGTTAGGGGAAAAAGGATTGGCGACAGATTTTATAGAAAAAGAAAAGAATTATGTAGGCAATTACGTCTAAAAGGAATAGTTTTTGGAGGGCGCATGCCTCTTTTACATAAAAAAATAAAAAAAGTTGGAAGCGCTGAAAAATATTTAGAACTTGTAAAATCAAAAGCAATTAGAGACCCTGTAATCGGATTTCAATTAAGACAAGGATTTGAAATACTAGGATTATTGAAAAACTATCTCCCAGATGATAAAGAGTCATTGAATAATGCTGTACATTTAGTTTGGCACAATACAGAAGTGTCTCATGATGAAAATAATAAAACCAAACTAAAAACATTAGATAATGTGATTAGGCTATCAACAGTTCAATATATGCAAAGAGGAATCAAGTCTTTTGAAGAATTTGAACAAATAGCATCATATTTTGTAGATGTGGTAGCAGACTATAGGTCTGACTTTGTAGTGTTCCCCGAGCTTTTCACATTGCAATTATTATCAATAGAAAATGTTCATTTAAGACCTGAAGAAGCAATAAGAAAACTAACGAGTTACACAGCTAAAATAAAAGAGCTCTTTTCACATCTAGCTGTAAAATTTAATATTAATATTATTGCCGGCTCTCATCCAACAATGACAAACAAAGTTGTTCAAAATATATGTTATGTTTTTTTACGTGATGGCTCAATACACGAACAAGCTAAAATTCATCCAACACCAAATGAGCGTTATTGGTGGAATATTCATGGCGGAGATAAGCTATCTGTAATTGATACTGATTGTGGGCCAATAGGAATTCTTATATGTTATGACAGTGAATTTCCAGAGCTTGCCCGACATCTTGTTAATCAAGGCGCTAAAATGTTATTTGTTCCTTTTTGTACAGATGAAAGACAAAGTTATATGAGAGTTCGTTATTGCTGCCAGGCTCGCGCAATAGAAAATCAAGTTTATGTTGTTATGTCTGGTAATGTTGGAAATTTACCTCGAGTTCATAATATGGATATACAATATTCTCAAAGTTGCATATTAACTCCTTGTGATTTCCCATTTGCAAGAGATGGTATTGCAGCTGATACAACTCCTAATGTTGAGACAGTTGCTTTTGCTGACTTAAGGTTAGAAACCCTTGATTATTCAAGAGCGCAAGGCACCGTACAAAATCTAAAAGATAGAAGACATGACCTTTATAGTGTTTTATGGCACAAAAAATGATAAATATATATACAGCTAATTTTTAATGCCCCGATGTTTTCTGGTATAATACTTATTCAGTTGAAAGAGGTATTTTATGGCGTATATATTGAAAAAAGAAAAATTTAGCAGAAATAAGCATAGAGAGTCTATAGCTAAAGGTCTTTTTAGCTCTCTTGAATCTAGCGTAAATTGGGTGAGCAAAGTAATAATCACCATGAGCTTTGCCCCAGTAATCACTGCTACAACAATATATAATATGAATGCTATATTAGTAACTACTAATATTATAATCAGTTTATGTAGTTTAGCTAATTACTTTGTTGAAGCTATATTAAACTCATTAAAAAACGATAATATTTTTCAAGACTATTTATTATTAGACTTGCTTTTAAATACATTAGGAATTGTTACTTCAATTTATTTTTTTATTTATATAGCTCCTAGTGAATTAAGTCTTGCTTGGGATTTTCGTAACTTTTTATTCGTATCAAATATAATAGCCAGCGGAATTAATTTATTTTTTCTTGTTAAAAGCGTAATATTGCCTCCATTAGCAAACATAATAGATTATGTTTTATCAATATTTTTTAATATTCAATTAAAAGCTCAAACAAATGATTTAAATATTAAAGAAGACAAACATATCATTGATATAATATTAACTGAGCATTATGGAGTCACAAGTTATAATATGAGCCCTGAAGAAATAAAAGAAAAACTAATACCATTCAATAACTTAATTGACACTCTTAATTCATATATCAATAAATATAATGATCTTTTCTTAGGTAGTATAGTTAATCAAGATAAAATCAAGGATCTAAAAAAGATGGTAAATGATATTATTTTGTATGGAAAAACAGGAGAGGCAATAAAGTTTATCAAAAAGAAGATTTCTTTTAAAACAACAACTATAAATAAAGTTCAAGATGTTTTAACTGAAAATGAAGATTGTAAAGCAAATGCCAACCAACACATTGAACAAATATTAACTCCTTATTTCAAATCATTTGATTTTTCTAAATCAGTACCAAATAAAAATGAGTTAATAAAATCAACCGAAGCTGTAACAAACATATTAACTGAGAAAAAAGATAAATTATCTAAAAAAATTGATTCTTTGAAAACATGCTTAGTCGCTAGCTGTTAATTATCGATTATATTTTCTTGCTTAGGTAATTAAATTTTGATATGCTTCATAGAATTAGCTAATAGCAATATATAGTTAATAAAAAGCCGGGGTGGCGAAATGGTAGACGCGCCAGACTCAAAATCTGGTGAGGGCAACCTCGTGTCGGTTCGAGTCCGACCCTCGGTACCACTTCTTATCTTTTAAGTTCCTTCAAAATAGTTTCAAATAGTATTTAACAGTCTGATAATAAAAGAATTATTTTTAATCATTGTAAACTAAAACTACTAGCTACAACTACACTTTTTCTTCAAAAATATCATATGTTATAATTATTTCTTTATTTTTCAATCAATTAAACTTTAGATCTGAATCATAGTATATATTATCCTTTAATATTCGCATATTGCCATGAATATTCAAACATAAAATATACTAAAATTCTAAATCACTCGGATAAAGGCAGCTAAAAAGAAAAAGGATACATAACCACTATAAGTTGAAAGGATTAACTAAAGTATCTCTGTTGTCCTAAAGACTTCTCTTTTCAAAAATTCCATTATCACTTGATTAATATTATACCTATAGCTATACTTTATATGAATTTTGTATACCTATAACTATACTTTTATTAAATAAAATATAGTTGTAACTATATAATATTATTTTAAAGGCAACTTAAATATGAACAAATTATATCAACTTCAACAACTTGATAAAAAACTAAATAGGTTTAAAAACGTCAAAGAAGGTTTCATTCCCAAAAAAGGATGGCTTGCTACTATTAGAGAAGCTTTATGTATGACGCAATCCCAACTAGCAACACGTCTTCATTACAGTAAGGCCGCAATTGGAAAAATTGAAGAAAGCGAAGCAAAAGAAACCATTAAAATAGAAACTTTAAAAAAAGTAGCTAATGAATTAGATTGTGACTTATTTTATATTATTTTACCTAAAAAAAATTCGTTAATGGATTTAATTAAATCTAGAGCAGAAAAAATAGCTCGAAACTCTATTATGGATGTAGCAAAACATATGTCTTTAGAGGATCAAGCTGCTTTAGAAGAAATTAAAGAACAAACTGAAGCATTAACTGATGAATTACTACATAATAACTTAAAAAATTTATGGGACTATGAAGTTTAATTACCCTATCGGTGCGACGCCACTTACTAAAGATGAACTAGAGGATTTAATTCCTGCGTATATTAGAACTCAAAGCGATCTAAATACCGCTGAGCAAATGAACATTTCAAAAGCCAAACTAACCATTGGCAAAAAAAAATACAGTTTCGATTCTGTGTTAGATGATCTATTAATAAGAAAGCTCCATAAGCTAATGTTTGGCGATGTTTGGCAATGGGCTGGTAAGTATAGAAAATCAGATAAAAATATTGGAGTTGATTGGAGATATATTAATGTAGAACTAAAACAATTATTAGATAATACAAAATTTCAAATTGATAAAAATTCGTATTCAGAGTTTGAAATAGCTATAAGGTTTCACCATAAATTTGTTTGGATACATCCGTTTCCTAATGGAAATGGCAGACTTGCTAGAATATTAACAGATATGCTTTTAGCCACTATTTCAAACCAAAAATTTACTTGGGGAGGCTCGAATATTTATGATTATAAAATCGCTTCTAAAATTAGAGAGCAATATATAAAAGCTCTTCGAAAGGCAGATAAAGGAGAATACAACCAACTAATGAAATTTGCCACAGCGATATAAAATAATTTTTCTCTAATCAATTAATAACCAATTAATAATCTCTAAATCTTCTTCTTAACTTTTATAATGCATTTAAATATTATGCCAGTCCGACCCTCGGTACCATCTATATATCTAAATTTAACTGTAAATCAGGGATAGCTTCTTTGAGCTCTTGCTGAAATAAATCTCTTATTTTATAAAGCTCTTCTTTATTTTCTGCTTCAAACCTAAAACCTAAACTTGGTGTTGTGTTTGATGCTCTAACTAATCCCCAGCCGTTCTTATACTCAACTCGCAAACCATCTATAGTAATTTTATTAGACTTTTCAAATTTACAGCTTTCTATAATTTTATTAACTATTTTGTTTTTATCGCTATCATTAACTTGGATATTAATTTCTTGAGTACTAACACTACCGTCATCAAATTCTTGCATAACATCATGTAAACTTAAATTTTGATATTCTTTGGTATTAACTAAAATCTCTAAAAGCTTTATTGCAGAATAAATCGCATCATCAAAACCATACCAGTTATCTTTAAAGAAAATGTGACCGCTCATCTCGCCTGCAAGTAAAGCACCTGTTTTGCGCATTTTAGCTTTTATTAAAGAATGACCTGTGCAATACATTATAGGAATGCCATTATATTTTTTAATTACTTTTTCTAAATTACGACTACACTTAACATCATAAATTATTTTAGAATTAGGCTTTTTAGATAATAAATCTTTGGCAAATAACATTATTAATTTATCAGGCCAAACAACTTCTGCTTTATTAGTAATTACCCCTAATCTATCAGCATCACCATCAAATGCTAATCCTAAATCTGCATTTTTATTTAAAACCATTTGCTGTAAATCTTTCAAATTTTCTAATTTTGCAGGATCAGGATGATGATTTGGAAAAGATCCATCTAATTCACTGTATAATTCGATTACTTTGCAGCCTAATGTTTTTAAAACTTTAGGAACAATCACCCCTGCTACACTGTTACCTGAATCAACCACAACTGTTAATCTTTTAAATTTATTTTTTTGCGTAATTTTAAAAAAATTAGTAGTTATATCTTGTAAGTAATGATCTAATGCCTGATATTTTGAGGTTATTTTAGCTTTATTATTAGCTTTAATATAATCTTGATTTTTAATTTTATTATAAATACTAGAAATATTTTCTCCTGAATAAGAGTTCCCATTTATTATTATTTTCAGACCATTATATTCTGCTGAATTATGGCTTCCTGTTATCATAATTCCATTGAGAAAATTGTTAGTCTCAACATAGTGATATAAAACTGGAGTTGGAACTATGCCAATATCATAAACCTCAACTCCTGTTTCAATAATGCCTTTAGTTAAATTTGAAAAGACTACAGGACTGGATATTCGAGCATCTTGACCAATAATAATCTTATTATCATTATTTAAGTTTCCTGCAATAATGCTTCCTACTGCAAGCCCTATTTGATAAACAACCTTTTCTGTTAAATCTTTATCAAAAATGCCACGAATATCATATTTTCTAAATACTGTTGATGTCATCTGATATTAAGATTTATTCCGTGCCTGTATGACCAAAGCCACCAGTTCCTCTTGTTGAATCATTAAAATCATTAACAACTTGAAATTTAGTTTGAACAACAGGAACAATAATCATTTGCGCAATTCTTTCACCAGGATTAATTATAAAAGAGCTCACCCCCCTGTTCCAACATGAAATTAATAACTCACCTTGGTAGTCTGAATCAATTAGGCCTACTAAATTACCTAAAACAATTCCATGTTTATGGCCAAGACCTGATCTAGGCATAATCATTGCTGCATATTTAGGATTATTTAAATGTATAGCTATACCTGTTGAAATAAGCTTAGTTTCTTGAGGTTTTATTTCTAAAGACTCATTTAAGCATGCTCTTAAATCTAACCCTGCTGAACCATTAGTTGCATAATGAGGCATAGGAATTTCTTTACCTATTTTTGAATCTAAGATTTTTATTTGTACTGTCTCTAACATGTTAGTTCCTTAATTAATAATTTGCTGTATAAGCTTGCTTGCCATTATAACATTTATGATTTTTATGCCTAGCAGATATCGTAATATCATTTGTTATTTTAACCTGTATTACGAACAAATAATCTTGTTATACAGAATTTCTAGTATTTTATAAGCCAACTCTTTTTTACTACATTTAGCTAATTTGTCATTATAAAATTTATTACTTTTATGCCAAACAGCGGTTACCTCATTTAAGTCGCTATTAAATCCTATCGTTTTATCAGCAACATTATTTAAAAAAACTATGTTAAACTTTTTGTTTTTAAGCTTATTTTGAGCATAATCTAAGGCTTGTTGCTCATCTGTTTCTGCTGCAAAACCAACAGTAATTAAATTCTTAAATAAATCATCTTTTTGCTTTAAATCACCAACACTTAAAGCGACATCATCATTAAGAATTAAATCTAATTTAAAATTATTATCAAGCTCATTATATGATTTTTTTATTTTATTTAATGCGATGTCTTTAGACTTATAATCAACAACAGCTGCTGTGCTAATAAAAATGTCTTGGTTTTTTATATTATTATGCACAGCTGTTTTCATTTGCAAAGCGGACTCAACATTAATTAAATTAATTTTTCCAAAATTTAATATGTCTTTTATTTTACTATCTACAGGACCTGAGACTAACGTAACTGTTGCACCCAAAAAAGCTGCGGCTTGAGCAATGTTATACCCCATTTTTCCTGAGCTTTTATTGCTGATATATCTAATAGGATCTAGATATTCTTGTGTTGGGCCTGCTGTTATTAAAATATTTTTATTATTTAAATTAAATTTATAATTATTTCTTTCTACGTAACTAGACACACAATCTTTTATTCTCTCAGGCTCAACCATGCGACCATAACCTATATCTCCACAAGCCTGCTCACCATAATCTGGTCCAATAATATTTATATTAAACTCTTTAAGTCTTTCTATATTATTTTGAACCATTTTTTTTTCATACATAACTTTATTCATAGCTGGCGCTATAAATATTTTTGCTATTGATGCTAAACATAAAGTTAAAAGTAAATCATCTGCCATACCATAAGATAATTTTGCAATTGTATTAGCTGTTGCTGGAGCAATTATTATAAAATCAGCCCATCTTGCAAGCTCAATATGGCCCATTGCCTGCTCTGCGTCCAAATCAAACAAATAATTTCTGACTTTATTGCCGGTAATACTTTGAAAAGATAAAGGTTTTATAAATTCTAAAGCAGATTTTGTCATTACAACTTGAACATTAGCTTTTGCTTTTATTAATAATCTACATAACTCTACAGATTTATAAGCAGCAACACCGCCACAGACCCCTAATATTATATTTTTAGATTGCAATGAAGTCATAATATAGATAGTATCAATTTAAAATAGTTATTATATTATCTTATTTATAGTATTTAAACTTTTATTAAACAAGGATTTTGCATGAAGGATTATACCTTAATTATCAACATATTACATTTAAGCAAATTAGCATTTAAAGAAAATATTCCCTATCATGAGCAACTTACAATAGACATCGATGAAAAACAAGAAAGTTCATTTGGCTTTACTTTTATTAATATTAATAATCTTATAGAGCAAATCAAAAATTCATGTGAACAACATCCTGAAAAAATAAAAAGCATACAGACAAATCTAGATTTTACTTGTATCCCTGTTGTGCAAGGACAAATGGGGAAATTATGGGATGGTTTATGCGCAACTTTTTCAGAAACTCCTGACAAGTATTTACAAAAACATATATTTGCTAAAAAATATACTAAAGATAATTATATTTATGATCTAATCAAAAAAATTTGGACAAATGATATAAAGCCAAAAATACAAGAAAAATTAGAGTTAATAATTCAAAAAAACTTTAATAACAAAGATACGTTACTACAAAATTATTATTCTATACAAGAATTATATAATAAATTAATTGATGAAGATAAAGATCTATTTGATGAAATATTAGCTAATACTGAAACTCCTAAAATGAGATCTATAATCAAATCTCTTATCCAATTATCTGCGGATGCAAAAAGATTAGAAACTCATCAAGAATCAGCAAGAGTAATGCAGCAACAAACTGATATCACAGATATAATAATCACTGAAAATGATGAAATTTTTAGCACAATACTTTCTAGTGTAAAAGATGCGCTTTGTTTAGCTAATACAGAAATGGATAATTCGTTAGCCAGAATGAACAATCATTCAACTACTCGTTATTTAAGAAGCATGGCGGGTAATAACTATCAACAAATAGCTGGAGACATAGGTATATTTTTGCACTCTATAAAAACTATAGAAAAAGAAATGACCATACTGATTGGCAAGGAGTTAGATGAAGAGTCGACACAATTATTAATGAATAATATAACTAAAAGTAAATCCATAGTGCTAAAACTTCATTTGTTACCACAACAAATACGTGAGAACTATAACCAATCTGTCGACAATTTAGAAAAATTTCTAGATAATGTATTATTTTCTGGATTTCATATGGTAAGTAAACACTCAATGTAGTTAAAACAATAATGAAATATATAAACTCTAAATACTCTAATTTACTAGCTAGTAATAATTTATTAGACTTTTCTGCAATATTAAATAACAAATCAATTCCTTGGTTTGAAGAACCTAATATAGGCAGAAATGGCTTAAGTGGTGTAAAAAAGTTAAAAATAAGTGATTCTCAGCGAGAGTTTAATGTCTTTATAAAAATTCAACAAAATTATTATTTAAATAATAAATTAAGTAAGTTTTTACCATTTATCAAAAAAACACTAGTTGCTAAAAGAGAATACAATAATATAAAAAAGCTATCTAAAAATAAAATTCCAACTTGCGAAATTTTATACTTTAAAGATTATAAAAGCCAAGCTTTATTGATTACTAAAGAATTAACAGATTATTATGATCTGAAATCTGTGCTATATAATCTAAAAGATAATTTATTTCCAGAAGAAGACGTATTAAAAAAAATAGCTAAATCTCTTGCTCTTGAAATAGCAAGGCTACATAAAACTAAATATTCACATAATTGCTTATACCCAAAGCATATTTTCATAAATTCTGATTTCAATATTGCTTTTATTGATTTTGAAAAATGTAAAAAAACGATATTTGGAAAATATAATATTTTAAGAGACTTAGAGTGTCTTTTTTATCATGTATCTAAAATATTAAATAATAATAATTGTTGTATAGATATTTCAACAAATTTTAAATTAAAAAAAATATATATTTATTTTATGCGAATATATATTCAAAATTACTATAATATTAATAATAAAAAACAAATAAAAAATAAAATAGCTTGTTTATTTGATAAAATATATAAACGAAGTATTAATAAAAGAAATAAATATTTACAACATAATTTATGATAACAAAACCCAATTTTGAAATATTAGAAATATTAAAAAATATCAAGCTGCTTATTCTAGATGTAGATGGCATATTTACTAAAGGCTCTCTTTATTATTCTGCTAAAGAAGAACATATCAAAAGATTTAGCGTTTATGATGGCCTTGGTATTAAGAACTTATTAAAATCAGATATTAAAATTGCTATTATTTCTAGTAGAGACTCAGAAATAGTCTCCAAAAGATGCTTAGATCTTGGCATTGATTCTAATTTAATCTATCAAGGATGTCATAATAAAAATGAATACTACCAAAAAATAAAAAAACAAACTGGTATTATGGATCAAAATATAGCATTTATGGGTGATGACTTACCTGATCTTGCTGTTATGAAACAAGTAAAGGCGCCTATATCTGTACCTAATGCAATCGAACATATAAAATCTATTGCTATATATGTTACTAAAACAAAAGGTGGTAATGGAGCAATTAGAGAAGTTTCAGATTTAATTTTAACTTCCCAAGATAAACTTCAAAATATTATTAACTATTATGAAAATTTATAAATCTAATTTCATAAAATATACTCTATCTTTCAGTCTTGTTATAGTTTTTGGTCTTTATTTTATTAATAATATATCTAATCATTCTAATATAGATAATGCTAAATTTAATTCAATTAACTCAAATAATAAATCCTTAGAATGGTTTATTGAAGATTTTACCTTAACGAATTTTGATAAATCAGGAGCTCTTTCTCATACACTCACAGCAAGTAATGCTTATAAATATCAAGAAAATAATTTTATAAAATTAGATAATCCTTATTTGAATCACTATCCTTACCAAGATCACAATAAATTTTATAATATAACTGCAAAAAATGCTTTAATATACAATCTATCTACCACTTCTAAAAAAATCGCTCATAAAAAAAATGTAACTAATAATGATATTGAAAGTATTATTTTTAATAACGATGTATTTATCAAAACTCCAGAGATAATAGCAAAATCTCAGACGTTAAGTTATAATATAGACAAACAATTTATGCAGCTTAACAATAATGTTGAAACAATTTATACTAAAAAATCTTAATTATTTTTATCGAATTTTTTCTTTAACAACTATTAGCTTTTTCATAAATATAGCACACGCAAATAAATCTATTACCTTAATATCAGACACATTAACTTATGATAATAAAACAGGATTAGGCATCTATTCAGGTAACGTTCTTGCAAAAGATAACGCTAAAGAATTAGTTGCTGATAAAATCAAAGTTTTTCGTAATAAACAAGGTGAAATTTATAAAATCATAGCAACTGGTAATCCTGCTAAATTTTTTGATAAGTCTAAAAAAAATAATACAATTTCTGGTCATGCAAAATATATAAACTACTTAAAATATGAAAATTTAGTTATTCTAGAAAAAGATGCAACTCTAGATAATAATCACAATATATTAAATGCACCTAAAATTATTTATAATACAAAAACAGAAATAACCAAGACTATTAAACCTGATTATGGAAATCAACCACACAACCGAACTAAAATAATTTTATCTAATCTTAAAAATTAAAAACTATACTTTATATTTATTAAAACTTGGAACAATAATGCAAAATCATAAATTAATAATAAAAAATCTTAGTAAAAAATATAAAGAACGAACGATATTAAAAGATATTTCTATGGAAATTAATTCTGGAGAGATTATAGGTCTTCTTGGTCCTAATGGAGCAGGAAAAACAACATGCTTTTATAGTATATTAGGCCTGACTAAAGCAGACACCGGAGATATTTATTTAAATCAAAATAAAATCACTAATTTTCCTATTCATAAAAGAGCTAAATTAGGTCTAGGTTACTTACCACAAGAAATGTCTATATTTCGCAGCTTATCTGTCAGAAACAATATTTTATCAATTTTAGAATTAAGAAATGATATAAATAAAGAACAACAATATAATATTTTAGAAGAATTATTAAGAGAGTTCCAAATAGAGCATATTGCTAATTCTATTGGAAATCATTTATCTGGCGGCGAAAGACGCAGAGTAGAAATCGCAAGGTGTGTTGCACAAAAACCTAAATTTATTTTACTAGATGAACCTTTTGCAGGAATATCTCCTATAGCAATTCAAGACATAAAAAAAATAATTAAAGAATTAGCTAAAAAAGAAATAGGGATATTAATTACCGATCATAATGTTAGGGATACGTTATCTATTTGTGATACAGCATATATTATAAGTGATGGCCTTGTATTAACAGAAGGCACTCCTAACCAAATACTTGGAAATAAAGAAGCTAAATCTGTTTATTTAGGTGAAAGCTTTAGTTTATAGCTACTAGTATTAATAAAATAATATACGGTATTATATTTTTTATATTAAAACTTAGCACAAACTTGAATTAAATTAGCCCAGCTTAAAATATCCGTTTTTTTGCTTAGTAAAGTTAGCTCGTCATACATTTTAGTTATTTCTTTGTCATCTAGTAAATTAAGCTCTCGTATTCTTGGCGCTAAATCTTTAAGCCCCATTGCCAATAATAATCTTTCTTCTTGAGTTTTGAATAAAGGTTGCACATTCTCAATAAAAACATTTTTTAATCCATTTTTTTTATAAATACTTGGCATTTTATAAGCACTCTGAGGATCTATATTACTTTGATCAAAACAAATGGTTACTAATTTCATAAATTTTTTATATACCGAGCTATATGGATAAAATAAGAACCAATCTTTTTTCATTAATGGATCTTCGGTTATAATCATTCCATCATCTGCTAAACAACTAACCATATTTTTTACAGCAAAATTATGGTTATCTAAATGTAATAAAACCATTCTGGCATATATCAAATCATATTTATCTTTTAAATTTGACAAGTTATATATATTCAAATTATGCATTTTAAAATCTTTATATCCATTTTTTTGCAAATTTTTTTCCGTATACTTTAATTGATTTTCATTTAAGTCGACTATAGTTAACTGAGATGATTTATTCAGGTTTTGTGCAAACCATAAACTCATATCTCCACTACCACAACCTATTTCTAAAACTCTCATATCAGAATTAAATTGCATTTTTTTTATAAAACTAAAACTTGCTTCGGCATATACTTTATGTTGAATTTGTAATCTTTTTCTACCAAAATCGTTTAAATGTAAAATATAACTATCGCTATTTTCATGTATATCTGAATTCATACTTAATTGATACCTTAAATTTTTATATAATTTTTTATATATTATTATTCTTAGTATAGGAAAATATAAAACTAAACTGTGATTTTTTTTAACTATGAGCGATAATTAAGTATCAATTTAGTTTAAAAGGAATATTAAATCATGTCAGTCACTACTATTAATCCAGCAAATGGAGAAAAATTAAAGACTTATCAATATATGAGTCATGATGAAGTCACAACTATTATAGATAGCACCCATAAAGATTATTTATCCTGGAAAAATACAACAGAAGATTATAAAGCAAATTTATCTAATAAATTAGCTGAAATTATGCTGCAAAATAAAGAAATTATTAGTAAAACTATGACTGAAGAAATGGGTAAACCAATTACTCAATCTTATGCTGAAGTAGAGAAATGTGCCGATTTAATTAAACATAATACTAATGTCTTTGCAAAATTATTACAAGACACTCATGTTAATACAGAATTTACTAAAAGTTATGTAACGTATCAGCCTATTGGCATAGTTTATATCATCATGCCTTGGAACTTTCCATTATGGCAAGTCATGAGAATTACATCTTTAAATATATTAGCAGGTAATGCAATAGTGTTAAAACACGCAAGCATATGTACTGGTACAGCTTTATTAATAGAAAAATTATTCAAAGATGCTGGGTTTCCTGATAACTTATTTAGAACATTAGTCACTGATTACAAAACATCAGATGAAATATTTAAAAATACTAAAATCAGGGGGCTTGCTTTTACAGGCAGTGATATAGTTGGAAAGCAGGTTGCAAGCCTTGCTGGCAAACATCTTAAAAAAGCGACTTTAGAGCTAGGTGGCGCTGATCCATACATTATTCTTGAAGATGCGGATTTAGAAAATGCCGCTGAACAATGTATAAAATCTAGACTTTTAAATGCAGGTCAAGTATGTATTGCAGCTAAGAAATTAATAACGACGCCTAAAATTCATGAAAAATTTTGTGAGTTAATTTTGGAAAAAGCTCGAGTATATAATCATAGTGATCCAATGGATCCTACATGCAAATTAGGCCCTCTTGCTAGCCATAATTTTCGAGAAACTGTACACAATCAAGTAATGCAAGTAATAAAAGAAGGAGCTAGATGTTTGCTAGGTGGCAAAATTCCAGATGATAATCCCGGAGCATTCTACCCTGTTACTGTTCTAGATAAAATAACAGAAAAAATGCCTATGTTTGATGAAGAAATTTTTGGTCCGGTATTATCAATAATTCCAGCTATTTCTGATGAACATGCACTAGAGCTTGCTAATAATACTAGATTTGGATTAAGTGCTGCTGTCTTTACAAATGATCTACAAAAAGCAGAAAAATTTGCAAAACAAATTGAAACTGGAACTTGTTATATTAATCAGCTTGTAGCATCAAATAAGTTACTACCAATTGGAGGCATAAAAGACTCTGGATTTGGCAGAGAGTTATCTTTTCTTGGAATTCATGAATTCGTTAATGCTAAAGTTATAGTTATTAAATAATCTTATTTAGAAAACATCTGAAAACTGTGGATAAGTCTGTTGATAACATATGGATAAAATTTTGGTGGCTATGGGTGGACTCGAACCACCGACCCCAGCATTATGAGTGCTGTGCTCTAACCGGCTGAGCTACATAGCCATATGCGATGAATAGGAAATATTTTGCCTGTCTTCTATTATTTTGTCAAGCATAATACCTGAGTTTCATATCTATTTTATCAATGATTTTAATTTGCATATATATTATAATATTAATACTCTTCCTAATACTATTAAATATAATAAATAAAAGGACTTAAATAAAAATGGCCAAGAATATGCAACCCTTGATTATCTGCTTATTATCTTTTTTATTATCAAGCAATCAGATATTTGCAGCTGATACAAAAATATCTACATTACAAGCTCAATCGATAAAAGAGAAAGCCAAAAAATCGGTTAAAAAACTATCAATAAACAACAATAATAATAGTATGTTTCATATCTCAATACATGACTCTAAATTTAATACAAAACCCATAATAGAAAATTCAACTGATGGTATTTTTACTATATCTTTGGCTGCTAACCCTACAACAGGATATCAATGGTTTTTAGAACAATATAATGATAAGTTATTAAATCTAATTAATTACAGCTTCCTTCCGAATAATTCTGATAAAAAACTTATTGGAGCGCCAGGAAAAGCTAAATGGCTTTTTAAAATAAATTCCTATATGGTTAAAGCACCAATCATGACGACAATCAAATTAGTTCATAAAAGAGCATTTGACCCTAATACTGAAAAGAACGACAGTCAAGAAATTTTAACTATATTTATTCAACCTAAATAACTTATAAATCATAGGTCTAATATGAACAAATTAAAAAACACAAACACGAACTATGGCTTAGTAACTAAGTTATTACATATAATTTTTATTCTTTTATTTATTACTCAATACTATTTAGTATATCGTCGTGCATACTTTCCTGAAAACTCAGCAAGCAGTATACAATATATCTTATTACATAAATCTATAGGCTTTAGCGCTCTATTTTTAGGTTTATTTGCTATTATTTGGGCTATTATCAATAAACACCCAAAACTACCAAACAATATCCCTTGTTGGGAAAAATTTTTAGCAGGATTATCTAAATTTTTACTATATTGCACTATTTTTCTAATGCCTTTATCAGGTTCTTTGATGAGTTTTTTTGGTGGCAATGGTCTTTCTTGGTTTGGAATTCCAGTTTACAATCTATTTACTACTAACAAAATATTCGCATCAAGCTTATATTATTTTCATGTTTATTTTTCTTACTTTATAATTGCTCTTGTTATTATACATTGTATAGCTGCTCTTAAGCATAAATTTGTATATAAAAACAATGTATTACAAAGAATGTGGAAGTTTTAAATTATTTCATTTCAGAATTAGACAATAATTAATGTTGACAAGGCATTATATAGATCTTTACAATTGATTCGTTTCAATGATTAAAACTAGGAATGTAAAATGTTTAATTCTGAAAATAACATAATGAAAGCTTTTATTACATCTTTCATTTTGTTCTTTCTTACTATATTTATACCTAAATTTCATCTTCACGCTAGCACTATAAAGTCTATCTTCGATAACAATAACCTTGAAAACACTGTCGGTGTTAAAGCAATTAAAATAAACAATACCATTGCTGTGTTTGCAGCAGAACTTTCTGATAATTTACAAGATCATATAAAACAAAATTTAGTTTTTGTAGCAAAAGAAAATGATGGCAACTCTTATGATTGGAAAAAATTCGCATTAGATCCAGAATTAAATATACCTCTTATTATTACACATAATAACAAAAAAGTTGTAGTAATAGGAACTGATCGCAACAATCAAAATCTGTACACTATAATACAGGATTATGATTCTTTCAGTCATTCAGAAAGTTTAGTAAATACTGAAAATCTTTTTACTGCTGATAAAAAATTATTATTATTAAATTACTCTGAAAAATTAAAGATTAATATTGATAAAAAAAATATTATTAACACAAAAAATAGTATGCCTTCTGCATATGAAATTCAATATTTTTGGTCTGGATATGATAATAATATTTTAAATATCTGGTTAACTACTGATAATATCCTATTTACTCTAAATATAGACTCAATGGATTTTAAAACACAGACATTACCACTTGATATAAAAAATAAAAAAACTGAAAAAATTATAGGACAAAAATTAAATTATATTAATGGTTCTTATTATATCGTTTATGACATAGATAACTCTAATAACCCTTCAAGCTATGGAATTAATCATAGAATATTTTATTCTTATAATTTTGAAACATGGCATGAAGCTGCGGTACCAGCTAATCTAGGTGATTACGAAATATTATTAACTTCTCAATCATTAGGAAATAATCTTTTATACCAATCTTTTAATATAGATTTTTCTACATTCAAAACAACAGCAAATCTTTGGAAAGTAAATGATGCTTTAATGCCTTGGGATAAACTAAACACTAAGCTAGAAAGTGATGCATTTATTTCAAGCTTAAAACACATAGATGATCAGTTCAACATCATAACAATGAAACTATCTAATCAAAATAGTTATAACATAAAGTACTTTGTTACGAGTAATTTAGATAATTTCGATATGAATACAGCCAAACCTGAAATTAATAACACTGTAAACACAAATTATACAAATGTATTTTATTTAAATGTTGAAGATAACAACAGTAATATTAATTATCTTGAGAAACATACTGCTTTTAATTTAAATGGAAAAAATAAGACTTCTAATAATTTAAAGTTCGAATTACTAAAAGTACAACCATAAATTCATAATAATCTTTATTAATATTGGCCATCACCTATAACGACATTAAGATAGGTGATGGCCAATTTGCGTTTTAATACATTCCTTTTAAAGAATCTTTTCTTTGACAAATACTTTCTGCCATATATCCTATTGAACCTGCATAATAAATAGAGCGATTATATTTCATAATAGTATTAAAATTATTAAATACTAATAAATTTGGGCCTCCATAAGGAAAAACAACTGATGCGTCTAAATCATAATAGTTTTTTGGAACTGGCTTACCATTAAGTGACTTAATTCCATACTCTTTTACCCAAGTTCCAACTTTCTTTGTAACTTTACGACCTTCTTGCTCAGGAGGAAAGTTTTTAGGAGTATCTATTGCTAATGCCCATGGTTGATTTTTCTTCCAACCATTTTTACTTAAATAATTAGCAATTGATGCAAATGCATCATCTTTACTATTCCAGATATCTTTACGTCCATCACCATTAAAGTCTACTGCATATTTAAACCAACTTGATGGTAAAAACTGTGGATGTCCAGATGCTCCAGCCCATTCGCCTTTAAACTGCTCATAACTTACCTGACCACTTTGTAAAATATGTAAAGCATACACTAACTCTTTTCTAAAAAATGCTGCTCTTTTTGGCGAAGGAGCAGAATAAGCAAGGCTTGTTAGTGATTTTATAACAGGGAAACTTCCCATAAAATGTCCATAACTTGTTTCCATACCCCAAATAGAAGTAATAATACAAGGATCAACTCCAAAAGCATTACCTGCTGCAACTAATTGGTCATGATATTTTTTATACTCTCGTTTTCCTATTGCAATTCTATTTTTACTTGCTCTTGTATGTCTATACTTATTAAAAGTTAATCTATGCTCAGGCTGATTTTTCTTTAAATTTAACACTCGTTTATTAATTGTCATTCCTTTAAAAATCTGATCAAAAAAAACAGGATCGATTCCTGTAATCACAGCTTCTTTCTTAACACTTGCAAGCCAATCACTAAAAGATTGCTGCTTTTCAGCATAAATATTACCAACATTGAAAAATAATAGACCAGATAAAACTCCTACAAAGAGCTTATTAATTTTTTTTATCATGCCATAAACCTTTATAATTTCTAAAATAAAATAAGTATAGAAATTTATTCGACATATGCGAGCAAATAATTTAATAATAGTAATTCAAATTGATGAAATATTTTTAAATCATTATCTTTTCTGCTAAAATTTTATTTTTCGCAATATTAACTTAGGTCTTATTATTCTATGCACAAAATTATATTAGACACAGATCCTGGTATCGATGATGCTTTTACTTTAAATCTAGCTATAAAACATCCAGAAATAGATTTAATTGGTATAACTACTGTTTTTGGTAATGTCCATGTTGATACGGCAACTAAAAATTCTTTACACTTAGCAGAAATTTTTGGTCAACCTAATGTTCCTGTTGCTGAAGGTGCAGCAAAACCATACGCACGAGATACTCATTTAGTTGCAGATTTTGTTCACGGTACTGATGGCTTAGGTAATACCGCAGAGCTATATAAAAAAAATCCAAAAAATACAAAAATAGATTTAAGCGCCGCTGAATTTATAGTAAAAACTATACTAGATAACCCAAATGAAATTACTATATGTGCTATAGCGCCTTTAACTAATCTTGCGCATGCTTTAGAGCTGGAACCCAAAATAGCAAAATTAGTGAAACAAGTAGTCATTATGGGTGGTGCGGTATTTACTAATGGTAATGTAACTCCTGTTTCTGAAGCTAATATATATAATGATCCTGAGTCTGCTGATAAAGTTTTTTGCGCTGGATGGCCAATAACATTAGTTGGTCTTGATGTAACCTTAAAAGTTATTTTAAATAATAATTTTTTAAATACTATTAAGTCTAAAAGTAAATCTGGAGAATATTTATATAACATATCTAAATTCTATAAAGAATTTTATGATGAAAGAGATAACTATGACGGCTTTCCAGCTCATGATCCTACTGCTTTAGTATATATAACTAATCCTGAATTATTTAAATGTATAATTGGCCCTATAAGAGTTGCAACATCTGGAATCGCAGATGGTATGACTATTATATCTCGTCATGATAAATATGGTGAAGAAAACGAATGGAGCAATATAGCACCAACGAATGTTTGTGTTGATGTTAATGCAGATAAAGTTATAAATATACTCAAGACTTATGTTTAGATTTTAGTAGTAACTCCGTTCTATTTAAAGAGCGGAGTTACAAAATAAGATTGCTATGATAAAAAATGCTTTATACTTATAAAAAAGATTATTGAAAGTATTGCTCCTGCCGGCAAAGTTATTGCCCAAGACATAAAGATTTTATTAATAACATTTCTGTTTAAGGCGCCAATTCCTCTTGCGAAACCAACACCTAAAATTGCTCCAACTAAAACATGCGTTGTTGAAACAGGCATACCAAAACCTGAAGATATTACAACTGTTGATGCGGCAGATAACTCTGCTGCAAAACCACGGCTAGGAGTAAGCTCTGTAATATTCTGGCCTATTGTGTAGATGACCTTATACCCATAAGTAGATAAACCAATAACTATTCCAATTCCACCTAAAATTAAGACCCATGATGGAACATTATTAGATGTAATATCTCCGCTTAGAATATTACTAATTGCAGCTAGAGGCCCAACCGCATTCGCAACATCATTTGAACCATGTGCAAATGCCATCGAGCATGCAGTGAAAATCATCATAACACCAAAGATTTTTTCAACATTTGTATAATGAAATTTAATATCATCCTCTTTCACTCTTTTAACATTTCTAAGCATAATTTTACTTAAAAGCATTAAAAATAAACCCAATAATAATGATACTAAAATATTTTGAAAATCATTTAATGCTATATCAATATGCTTTAAGCCTTTTACTAAAGTTACCATGCCTATTATAAAGCCAACTATTAGAACATAAAAAGGCACGTATTTTTTAGCATTATCAAAAGGCTTTGATGTTTGTAAAATAAACTTTTGGAGACTTTTAAATATAGCAAATGCGACTATTCCTCCTATTAAAGGAGAAATAATCCAGCTTAATACTATTGAGCCTATTTTTAACCAATTTACCGCATCTACCCCGTTATTATATACCGCAAAGCCAACTATAGCCCCTATGATAGTATGAGTAGTTGATACCGGCAGACCAAAATAACTTGCAAAAATTAACCATACGGCTGAAGCTAAGAGTGCGGCTAACATCCCATAAATTAATATATTAGGATATCTAATATATACGCTCATATCAGTTATGCCATGACTTATCGTTCCTGTAACTTCACTTCCTGCTAGAATTGCGCCGCAGCACTCAAACACAGCCGCAATCACTATTGCCTGTTTTAAAGTCAACGTTTTAGACCCAACAGACGTCCCCATAGCATTTGCAACATCATTTGCACCAATGCCATATGCCATTAAAAAACCAAAAATACAGGCTAAAGTTAGAATTAAAGTTTGATACTCCATAGCTTAATATACGACCTATATGAATAATGAATATGTTTAAAATTATTTAGCTATTAAAATTAACAACTGGCTTCCTACTTTCTGTGCTCTATCAGCCAAATCACCAATGCGTCCTATAATTTGATATAAAAATATCACATCTACAGGATTTAGTCTCTCTTCTATTGTAAATAATTTAGCTCTTAAATTAATTTGCAATAGATCAGTAACATCTTCAGCATCATCTATATCATGAACAAGATCTTCAACAACATATACTTCTTTTCCTGAAAACCCAGTTTCTAATAACTCATCTAATTCACCTATGGCTTTACTGGCAAGATTTGATGTATCAATACATTTTTGTAAATACTCATTTAGAGTCTCAATAATTTCCTCTGGAAAATTCATTTTTCTTCCCAAAATCAACCCAGAAATGTCTCGAGCTTTATTTGCTATTTTATCTTGAGATCTTAAAGTTGCAAGTAAATCATTACGAGGCACTGGCAAAAATAACCCTCTAGGTAATTTAGTTCTAAGCTTATGTTTAATTTGGTCTGCTTTATTTTCTAATTTAACAATATCCTTATATAAGCTCTCAACCTGTTTCCAGTCTTTACCAAATACAGCTTGAAAAAAAGGAATTAATAACATCACACAAGAGTGTACTGTTTCCATATGCTCTTGTAATGGTTTGATCGGTGACTTTGCAAATAGGCTGAAAATAAGGTTCTTTGACATAATGTTGCTCCATATTTAATATCGTTTTAAGCTAGTCCTAATTATAACAATAATTAAAGCAAATTAGATTATATTTCTAAACTTCTTTTCAATATTTGTTTAGTAAGTACTGTTCTTAAATAAAAGCCTTTTGGAGATGTTATAATTTTATTACTTTCATAGTCTACAGTATAAGTTTTTTTATAAGAATCCAATGCTTTTGGTCTAACATGTAAATATTGACCAACTGATGCAGATAAGTTATCTATTCTACCTGTTACAATAAACTCCATAATTTCATCAAAATCTTGCTTTATTATCTCTTTTTCTTGATTACTAGGCTGCCAGATAAATGGCTCTCCTATTATTCGCTCCTGGACGCTTATTGACTTTGTTTTAGCAATTAAAGGCACCCATAAAACACATCTTAATTTTAACCATAATACTGAATCTTCAAAACTGGTCATATATTGAGGCAATAATGGTACAGTTGTCACATAAGTTGTCTCATATGGTTTATAATCTAAACTTACTGGTATAGTTTTTAATTCAACTCCCAAGTCAGGAAAATCAGGTAATGCTAAAGAATTATTTTTTACACCTAAAACTTGCTCAATTAGTTGCCCTGACCATCCTTTTGAAGTATTATTACCAACGGGTCTCCCTACTTGGTGTAAGTTCGCTAATTGGCTTAATTTATAACCTCGTAAAGAACGTGCTTTTTTACATAAATTTAACAATTGCTGCATAGATAAAATATCTCTTTTATATGTGCTCAAAGGGGGTAAGTTTAATTAAATTTAAACTTACATTAAGATTAACTAACCTGTTTATCTAAAAAAGTAGCACAATGAAAAAAATTATCAAAGATATTGTTTATTTTATAGCCTGTGGTTTTGGATCAGGATTCCTTCCAATTATGCCTGGTACCTATGGAACCATTGTAGGCGTTGGTCTTTATTACTTAATGACATACCTTTCTTTAACAGCTTATATTAGCGTAACTATAATTTTATTTACAGCTGGCGTTTTTATTTGCAATATTGCAAGTATAAAATATAAATTAAAAGGCGAAGCAATTGATCATCCAACAATAGTATGGGATGAAATAGTTGGTTACCTAATAACTATGGCTTGCTCTTCTTACGATTGGCGCCTTATGGTTATTGGCTTTTTTGTATTTAGAATTTTAGATATCGTCAAACCTTGGCCTATAAATAAAATTAATGATTATATGAAAAGTGGGTTAGGCATTATGTTAGATGATGCTGTTGCAGGTATCTATGGAGGTATAGTATTATTTGTTATTGCTATGCTTTTAAATTATTATGATATTTATTGATAATTTTTATATAAATTAATACTGATCATATGATTAATAATAAACAAACAATAAATGTAGTTCTGGTAGATTCTAATGACACCCCAATAGGTGAAATGGAAAAACTAGAAGCCCATGAAAAAGGCCTATTGCACCGAGCTTTTTCTGTTTTATTTATTAGAAAAAATATTAATAATAATTATGAAGTCTTACTACAGCAAAGAGCTTTAGGCAAATATCACTGTGGCGGTCTTTGGAGTAATACCTGCTGTTCTCATCCTAGAATTGATGAGTCAATACTACAGGCAACTAAAAGAAGAATTCCTGAAGAGTTAGGTTTAGATTCTAAAATATTAGAGCAAATTAATTTTCAATCAATAGGTACCTTCATTTATAAAGCTGATTTAGATCATAATCTAATAGAGCATGAGTTTGATCATGTAATTCTTGGCTTTATGCCTGAAAATCCTAATTTTAATGATAATGATATATTAAATAATATAAATCCAAATGAAATTGCAGAAGTAAAATGGGTTGAATTAAAATCTAGTATAAAAGATGTAGAACAAGATCCAAGCCATTATACTCCATGGCTTGAAAAAGTTCTGAATTTAACTTTAGAATTTATAGATTAAAATAATATTATTTATTATAAATAACTTAATGAGCCTCACCCCAATTATCACCAATACCTGTATCAACAACTAAAGGTGCATTTAATATATCTCCTGCGCTTACCATTAAATTGACAACGATATCTTTAATTTGATCTACAAGACTTTCTTTTACTTCAAGTACTAATTCATCGTGTACTTGCATAATAATTCTTGCATCTAAAGTCTTATTTATTAATTCTTGATTAACTTTTATCATTGCTAATTTAATAATATCAGCAGCGCTTCCTTGCATTGGGGCATTAATGGCAATTCTTTCTTGAGCTTTTTTGACCATTATATTTTTGCTGTTAATGTCTTTTAAATATAATCTTCTACCATAAACAGTTTCTACATAGCCTTGTTTTGCAGCAAGTGATCGAGTGTTTTCCATATAAGTTAAAACATTAGGATATTTTTCAAAATATCGGTCGATATAAATTTGAGCATCATGTCGTCCTATCCCTAATTGCTTTGCTAAACCAAAAGCACTCATGCCATAAATTAAACCAAAATTAATTGCTTTAGCATAACGTCTTTGCTCATTAGTTACTTCTTTTAAATCTACACCAAATATTTCTGACGCTGTAGATTTATGTACATCTTCATTATTTGAGAAAGCTTTTAGTAATCCTGGATCATTTGATAAATGCGCCATAATTCTTAATTCTACCTGTGAATAATCACAAGACATAATTTTATAACCTGTTGGTGCAATAAAAGCATTTCTAATTTTTCGCCCCTCTTCTGTTCTAATAGGAATATTTTGTAAATTAGGATCAGATGAAGAAAGTCTTCCTGTTGAAGTTCCTGATTGATGGTACGAGGTATGTACTCTACCTGTATTAATCTTAATTTGCTCTGGCAATTTATCAGTGTAAGTAGATTTTAATTTATTAAAACTTCTATATTCTAAAATTATTTTAGGTAATCTGTAATCTAAAGCAAGCTCCGATAAAACATTTTCAGCAGTAGATGGTTTACCTTTTGGAGTTTTTTGTAAAACTGGCAACTCTAATTTTTCATAAAAAATTTCTTGTAATTGTTTTGGAGAATCTAAATTAAATTCAGAACCAACTATTTCAAAAGCTTCCTTTTTTAGTTTATCTATTTCTTTTTGCAAATATTGGCTTTGTTGCTTTAATTTTTCTTGATCGATTAAAACACCATATTCTTCTATTTGCTGTAATACTTTTACCAACGGCAACTCTATCTCATTATACACTTTGTATAATTTATTATTATTTTTAAGATTTGGATAAAATTTTTCATGAAGTTTTTTACAAATCAAAGCATCTTCTGCTGCATAATTTAAAGCTTTATCTATTTCAACTTGTGAAAAATTTATTTGTTTTTTGCCTTTACCTGCAATATCTTCATAGCTAATTAAAGTTAAATTAAAATTTCTTTGGGCTAATGCATCCAGACTATGTTTGCCTGATGTGCTATTAGAAATATAAGACTCCAGCATTGTGTCATTATAATTATTAATTTCAATATTATATTTTCCTAAATATTTTTTTAATACAGCAAAATCATATTTAAAATTATGTGCTAATTTTGATATATTAATATTATTTAAAATAGGAGTTAAATTATCTAAAATATAATCTAAATCTAACTGCTCGCCTACATCTTCATAATCATGGCCAACAGGAATATAATAAGCTGTATTTTCTTCACTATCTAAACTTATTGATAAACCAACAAGCTTCGCTTCAATTGGATTTAAACTTGTCGTTTCTGTATCAAATGCAAAATATTTAGATTCAGATAATTTTTTAATTAATATTTCAAAAGCTGATTTATTATTAATTAATTTATATTCAAAATTATTATCAAGATTATTTTCTAAATTATTTTCTAAATTTTCGTTATTAGAATTATCTATGAAATTATTTTGATTTTGATTTTCTAAATCTTTTACCCAAGTTCTAAACTCATATTCTTTACAAAGTTCTAAAAATTTATCATATCGTATTGGCTGCTTTTCTAGCGTTTCTAAATTTTCTATTTTTTCATCAAGCTGAACATCTTCTTTAAGTTTAATTAACTCTTGGTTTAATGTTAAAATATTTATATTATCTCTAAGATTATCTCCAATTTTACCCTTAAATTTATCTTTGTTAATAATAATATTCTCTATATTGTCATATTCATTAAGCCACTTTACTGCAGTTTTAGGGCCAACTTTTGGAATTCCAGGAATATTATCAGAGCTATCACCTATCAAAGATAAATAATCTATCATTTGACTAGATTTTACAGAAAATTTATTTATAACTCCTGAATCATCTAATATCTCACCTGTCATAGTATTAACCAGCTTTACATTATTATTTACTAACTGCGCTAAATCTTTATCTAAAGTTGAAATAACAACATTCCAATTTTGTTCTAAAGCATCTTTAGTTAAAGTAGCAATAACATCATCAGCTTCAACACCTGATTTTTTAATTAATTTTAATCCCATATTTTGAATTAAATCATGTAACGGCTCTATCTGTTCTCGTAAATCATCTGGCATTGCTGCTCGATTAGCTTTATATGAAGGTAATCTATCATGTCTAAAATTTTTACCTTTAGCATCAAAAACTATGGCTACATATTTAGTTTTATAATCCTTAATAAATTTTTTTATCATATTTATTACGCCATATGCAGCACCTGTAGACAACCCTTTAGATGTCACTAACGGTGGCAAAGCATAGTATGCTCTGAATAAATAAGATGAACCATCTACTAAATATAATGTTTTTTTATCGCTCATATTTTAACCTTATAATTCATTAATATTGCATCTGCTAATACCAACTGACACATAGCTTTTACTACCGGCACCGCTCTAATTGCTACACAAGGATCATGTCTTGACCCTTCAGGTAAATTAAATACTTGTTTATTACCATCATAGTCAACAGTATCCTGAGATATTTTAATACTAGATGTAGGCTTAAAAGAAACTTTACCTACAATATCCATTCCATTTGAGATTCCGCCTAATATGCCACCAGAGTTATTACTAGAATTAATATTATCTTTATTATTTATAAAAAGATCATTATGTTCTGAACCTTGCATTTTAGCAGCATTAAAACCCATCCCTATTTCAAAACCTTTAGATGCAGGCATACTCATCATCGCTTTTGCTAAATTAGCTTCTAGTTTCTCATAAATAGGATCACCTAATCCAACAAAAGAATTAGATATGGAAAACTTAACGACACCCCCAATAGAATCCCCTTGCTCTTGTAATTTAGTTATCAAAGACTTTTGTGAACTATCTGTTTTTGCATCCCCTACTGAGTATAGTTTTGCTAAAACTTGAATTTCATATTTATCTAAAATTTTTTGAGCAACAGCTCCTGCTGCAACTCGACATGCAGTCTCTCTTGCAGATGCTCGACCACCACCCCTATAATCAAACACCCCATATTTTTCCATATAAGTATAATTAGCGTGTCCTGGTCTTAATAAATCTTTAATAGGTTCATACTTACTAGAGTCAGCATCTTTATTTTCAATAATAATAGATATTGGAGCAGCTGTAGTGACTCCATTAAAAACGCCAGAATAAATGTCTGCTAAATCTGGTTCAATCCGAGGTGATGTATATTTATTTTTACCAGGAGCCCTTTTTTCTAAAGCTAAATTGATATCATGTGCTGATATTTTAATACCAGCAGGACAGCCATCTATAACAACGCCAATTGCCCGACCATGTGATTCACCCCAGGTAGTTATTTTAAATATATTGCCAAATGAATTACTAGCCATATTTTATATTTACTCCAAGACTTTGCAAGTCATCATAAAATTTATTATAACTTTTAGAAACACAAGATATATTATTAATAGAAGATTCCCCCTCGATATTTAAAGCAGCTACTGCTAGAGACATTGCTATTCTATGATCATTGTGTGATTCTAAATTTGAATTATTTTTTAATATAGATTTTTTTATAATCAAACTATCTTCTTGCTCTATAATATTAGCTCCCATTTTTCTTAACTCTTGGGTTATAACAGTAAGTCGGTCACTTTCTTTTCTTCTTGCTATTGCAGCATTAGTTAATCTAGTTTCACCTTCAACAAAACAACCTAACACAGCTAAAATAGGCACAGCATCAATAAAATCATTAACATCAATATCCAGCCCTAATAACTTATTTAAGCTTTTATTTACTATTAAATTATTATGACTATATTTAACATCTGCACCCATTTTAATTAATATATCTATAACTTTTTTATCTCCTTGTAAATCCTTAGAGTCTAAATTTTTTATAGTAATATTAGAGTTAGTAATTAAAGCTGCTATAACAGGATATAATACCGAGCTGAAATCTCCTGGAACTGTGTAATCAAAATGATTTATTTTATTATGGCCAAATATTTTATATTGCTTAAAATCATTATTAACATATTTAATATTAAATTTATCAAGCCAACCCAGGGTTAAATTAACCCAAGGAATTTCACCCGGGTTTCTAACATTAATCTCAATTACATTATGCTCTAAAAAAGCACTTAATATTAATAATGCTGAAACAGGTTGTGAGTCTTGCCCATCTAAATAAGTTGTTGAATTAATAACTGGACCTTTAATAATAACTGGTGCAAATCCATCTTGCTTTGAACTTACACAAAAGACACCTAAATTATTTAAACCTTCTATTAATGGCTTAATAGGTCTGTTATATCTGATAGAATGATCACCAGTTATAACTGTATACCCCTTTGCTAAACTTGCAATTGCTGCAATAAACCTTAGAACTTGTCCTGAGTTACCTGCATCAATAATATCATCTGGAGTTTTAGGAAATAAATTAAAACCTGTAATTTCAAGAGTATCTTTTTTCTTTATAATTTTTGCACCTAATTGTTCCACAGCTTGCAACATAGCTTTTATATCAGGTGAGTTTAAATAATTGTGAATAATACTAGTCCCTTTAGCTAAGCCTGAAAATAAAATAGCTCGAATGGAATGAGACTTTGATGGTGAAGAATTAATAATTCCTGATAATTTAGATTTACTTATTATATATTTTTGCATGTTGTAATTAATAATATATTAAAATAACGGCTATGAAGAATTCATATATTCTAACATATCTCTAGCTATTATAAATTTCTAGCTTACATTTAATAACCTATATGATAAACTAAAAGCATGTAAATATAATTCAAGAAAGTAAATTATGTCAGAATTAACTTTAAATATTATTCTTTTATTATCAGGTCTGATATTAGGAATATTGGCTCACAAATTATTTGCTAAATCGTCAAAAAAAATAAGACGACTAACGAATAAGCTTAAAGAGCAAGATAATGAGAATAAAGCATTACAAAACAACTTGAATAATTATTTTGATGATGCCAATGATTTAGCTTCTAAATTAGCTGAAGATTATCAAACTTTAATATCTAAATTATCAGAAGGTACTAGAAAATTTTCAAGTTTTAACAAAAATATGTATTATCCTGCGATAACTAACAATCTCAATAATCCAGGAATTGAAAAAAATATACCTTACACAGTTGATAGCTTAAATAATAGCAATAAAGATAAGTCCACGTAAATATTCAGATTTATGATGTCGATTATCTTAGATATTTATAAATTTTTCTTGTAAAATATGTATCTCATCTCTTATTTCAGCAGCTTTTTCAAATTCTAAATTTTTTGCATATTTTTGCATTTTTATTTCTAGAGCTTTAATTTCTTTAGTTATATTTTTAGAATTAAACTTTTTATTTTTATCTAATTTGTTTATTATACTTGCAGATTTTTCATGAGCTAAATCTTCTGTGCCACCTACTTCTAAGATATCTAATATTTTTTTAGTAATACTCTTAGGTTGTATATTATGTTTAATATTATAAATTTCTTGTTTTTCCCGACGTCTTTGTGTTTCATCTATAGCAAACTGCATTGATTTCGTTATTTTATCAGCATACATAATTACAGTACCATTGATATTTCTTGCGGCTCGGCCTATGGTTTGAATTAAAGATCGTTCTGATCTTAAAAAACCCTCTTTGTCAGCATCTAATATAGCAACTAATGATACTTCTGGTATATCTAAGCCTTCTCTTAATAAATTAATACCAACTAAAACATCAAAAATACCTAATCGTAAATCTCGAATAATTTCAACTCGTTCAACTGTATCTATATCAGAGTGCAAATATCTTACTTTTATTTTATGCTCTGTTAAGTAATCAGTAAGATCTTCAGACATTCTTTTTGTTAATGTTGTAACAAGAACTCTTTCTTGTTTTTTTGCTTTATCTTTAATTTCTGAAAGTAAATCATCTATTTGAATTTTTGCAGGACGTACTATAATATTTGGATCTAATAATCCTGTTGGCCTTACAATTTGCTCTGCTATTTTTTGAGCATTTTCTTTTTCATAGTTACCAGGCGTTGCCGATACATAAATAGTTTGTGGAGATCTTTGTTCAAATTCATTAAATTTTAACGGTCTATTATCTAATGCTGATGGCAACCTAAAACCATAGTTAACTAAATTTTCTTTTCTTGCTCGATCTCCTTTATACATAGCTCCTAATTGAGATACTGTAACATGAGATTCATCAATAAATAATAAGCTTTTGGGTGGTAAGTAATCAAATAATGTTGGTGGAGGATCTCCTGGATTTCTTCCTGATAAATATCTTGAGTAATTTTCAATCCCTTGGCAGTAACCCAATTCTTGAATCATTTCTAAATCATACTGTGTTCGCTCTTTTAAACGCTGTGCTGCAACAAGGTTATTTTGCTTCTCTAATTCTTCTACTCTTAAATTTAATTCATCTTTAATTAAATCAATTGCATTTAATAACACTTCTTTAGGAGTTGCATAATGCGTTTTAGGATATATAGTCGCTCTTGAAATATTTCTTAGTACTTTTCCTGTTAGTGAATCTATTATTTTAATATATTCTATTTCATCATCAAATAAACTAATTCTAACAGCTTCTCTTTCTTCATCAGCAGGAAATATATCTATTATATCTCCCCTTACTCTATAAGTACCTCTTTTAAAATCTATATCATTTCTTAAGTATTGCATCTCTGCAAGTCTTCTTAAAATAGTTCTTTGATTATATTTAGATTTTTTATCTAAGTGCAAAATCATTTTATGATATAAATCAGGATCACCCAACCCATATATTGCAGATACACTTGCAATAATAATTACATCATTTCTTTCTAATAAAGATTTTGTTGCAGACAAACGCATTTGCTCAATATGCTCATTAATAGAAGCATCTTTTGCTATATAAGTATCAGAGGTTGGAACATAAGCTTCTGGCTGATAATAATCATAATAAGATACAAAATAAGCAACAGCATTATCAGGAAAAAATTCTTTCATTTCACTATATAATTGAGCTGCTAAAGTTTTATTTGGTGCTAAAATAAAACTTGGCCTTTGCAATTGCTCTATAATATTAGCCATAGCAAAAGTTTTACCAGATCCTGTTACACCTAATAAAACTTGCTTATCTAATTTATCATTAAGACCTGATACTAATTCTTTAATGGCGTTAATTTGATCGCCTACTGGTTTATAAGGACTTTTTAATTTAAATTTTTTTATCATAATTTATTACTCTGAAAAGCAAATAAATATTACATTCTAAAAACACCATACTGGGTTTTGCTTTCTGTTTTATTAACAACTTCTAAAGCAAGCCCTAACACATTTCTAGTATCTTTAGGATCAATGATTCCATCATCCCATAATCTTGCTGATGAATAATAAGGATGACCTTGTTTTTCATATTGCTCAACTAAATCATCATGCATTTTTTGCAACTCTTTATCTGATAACTTTTCCCCAGATTTTAATAATTGTTGCTTTTTAATCTGAACCAATACAGATGCTGCTTGTGCACCACCCATTACTGAAATTCTTGCATTAGGCCACATCCATAAAAAATTAGGATTGTATGCTCTACCACACATACCATAATTACCAGCGCCAAAACTACCGCCAATAATAATAGTAAATTTGGGAACATTGACACAGGACACGGCGTTAACCATTTTGGCGCCATGTTTGGCTATACCTTCAGTTTCATATTTTTTTCCAACCATAAATCCAGTTATATTTTGTAAAAATATTAAAGGTACATTTCTTTGACCACATAGCTGAATAAACTGAGTACCTTTTTGTGCTGAATCTGAAAACAAAATACCATTATTTGCAACTATGCCTACTTTATGACCATATATTTTTGCAAAACCACAAATTAAAGTTTGGCCATATAATTCTTTAAACTCTAAAAAATCCGAATCATCTATTATTGAATTAATAATATTTTTAATATCAAATAAATGCTTAAGATCTTTAGATATAAAATTATATATCTTATTATTTAATATTTTAGGCGATTTAATTAAGTCTAATTTACTACTAATTACAGGTAAATCTAACTTTTTTATAATATCTCGTGCTGTATCTAGAGCATGACTATCACTGTTAGCATAAAAATCAGCAACTCCTGATTCACGGCAATGTACATCAGCACCACCCAAGGCTTCAGCACTAACTTCTTCTCCTGTTGCTGCTTTTACTAACGGAGGACCTGCTAAAAAAATAGTTGCCTGTTGCTTGACCATAATACTATAATCAGCCATTGCTGGCACATAAGCCCCACCAGCAGTGCAAGATCCCATCACTATAGCAATTTGCACAATGCCTTGAGCTGACATTCGTGCTTGATTATAAAAAATTTTACCGAAATGTTCTTTGTCTGGGAAAACTTCTGCTTGATGTGGCAAATTAGCTCCACCAGAATCTACCAAATAAATACAAGGCAATTTATTTTGCTCTGCTATTTCTTGAGCTCTAAGATGTTTTTTAACTGTTATAGGATAATAAGTCCCACCTTTAACAGTTGCATCATTAGCAATAATCATACATAAAACATTATTAACCAAACCAATTCCAGATATAATTCCTCCTGCAGGAACATTATCTTTACCATATAATTCATAACCTGCTAATTGTGATAACTCTAAAAAAGGCGAATTTTTATCTAATAACTTATCAACTCTTTGTCTTGGTAGTAGTTCTTTTTTTTCAAGATGTTTTTTTTGATATTTCTGCCCTCCACCTTGAATTATAGCTTCAACTTTACTTTGCAAATCTTTTACTAGATCTTGCATAGCAGAATAATTATCTTGAGATTCTTTTGATTCTATATTTGATTTATTAGATACTGACATAATTAACAAATCTCCAAAGCCATCGCTGTTGCTTCACCACCACCAATACATAATGCCGCAATACCTGTTTTTAAATTATTTTCTTTTAACGCATTTAATAAAGTCACCATTATTCTTGCACCACTTGCTCCAATGGGATGACCTAATACACAAGCACCTCCATTGATATTAACTTTATCATAAGGCAAGTTTAAATCTTTTATAGCCGCCATTGTGACAACAGCAAAAGCTTCATTTATCTCAAATAAATCTATATCAGAAATTTTTAAATCTAATTTATGTAATAATTTTTTAATTGCAAAACCAGGTGCTATTGTAAAAAGCTCAGGTTTATCTGCATATTGCGCATAGCCTAAAATTTTAGCAATTGGTTTTAAATTTAATTTATCAGCAACACTTTGTCTCGTTAACAATAATCCTGCAGCCCCATCAGATATTGAGCTAGAATTTGCAGCTGTTACAGTTCCATTTTTTTTAAAAGCAGGACGTAAATTTGGAATTTTATCTATTAATGCGTTTTTTGGTCCTTCATCCGAATCTATAATAATTTCTTTATTTTTTATTTTAATTTTAATCGGAGTAATCTCATTTTTATATTTATTTTCTTTTTGTGCTTTTTGTGATTTTTTTACAGAGTTTATCGCAAACTCATCTTGCTCTTCTCTTGAAAAATTATAATTCTCAGCTGTAGTTTCAGCAAAACATCCCATTGCTTTACCTTTATCATAAGCATCTTCTAAGCCATCAATAAACATATGATCTTTTAATTCAACATGACCTAATCTTAACCCACTTCTTGCTTTGTCTAATAAATATGGAGCGCAACTCATGCTTTCCATGCCACCTGCTATAGCTATATCACTTGAACCAGCTTTCAAGCTATCACATACTTGCATAACTGCTTTCATTCCTGAGCCACACATTTTATTAATAGTTGTGCATCCTGTGTGATAATTCAAACCAGCATTTAATGCAGCTTGTCTTGCTGGAGCTTGACCTTGCCCTGCCTGCAAAACACATCCCATAATAACTTCATCTATTTCAGTATTATTAAGATTTAAATTAGATTTTGTTATTAAATCTTTTATAACTACAGAGCCAAGTTCATGAGCCGCAAGAGTTGATAACTCGCCTAAAAATTTGCCCATTGGAGTTCTGGTGTAACTTATTACTACTATTGGGTCATGATTATTATCCATAATAAAAATCTCCTGCTTTATTTTTTAATCTTCTTTAAATAATTCTCGACCAATTAACATTCTTCTAATTTCAGAAGTCCCTGCTCCTATTTCATATAATTTTGCATCTCTTAAAAATCGTCCGGTTGGATATTCATTAATATAACCATTTCCACCTAAACATTGAATGGCCTCTAATGCCATTTTGGTTGCATTTTCCGAGCAATATAAAATAACACTTGCCGCATCTTTTTTATTAACTAAATTATTATCACAAGATTTAGCAACATTATATAAATAAGCTCTTGATGCATTTAACATAGTATACATATCAGCAAGTTTTCCCTGCATTAGTTGAAATTCGCCAATATACTTACCAAACTGTTTTCGCTCTTTAGTATAACTTTGAACAACATCCATACATGATTGCATAATACCAACCGGGCCTGCTGCTAAAATAACTCGCTCATAATCTAAGCCACTCATTAAAATTTTTATGCCTAAATTAACTTGACCCAATATATTTTCTTTAGGAACAATGCAATCTTTAAAAACTAATTCACAAGTATTTGATCCACGCATTCCTAATTTGTCTAATTTTTGTGCTGTACTAAACCCTTTAAAATTACTTTCAATTATAAAAGCTGTAATTCCTTTTGAATTTAACTTAGAATTAGTTTTAGCATATACGACTAAAATATCAGCCTCTGGGCCATTAGTAATCCACATTTTATTTCCATTTAAAATGTAATGATCTGATTTTTCTTCTGCTTTTAATTGCATGCTTACAATATCAGAGCCTGAATTAGCCTCACTCATTGCCAAAGCACCAACATGCTCACCTGATATTAACTTAGGTAAATATTTTTCTTTTTGAGCTTTACTACCATTTAAACTAATTTGATTTACGCATAAATTAGAATGTGCTCCATAACTTAATCCTATAGCTCCTGAGCCTCGGCTTATTTCTTCCATAACTATTGCATGTGCTAAGTATCCTAAATCAGCGCCACCATATTCTTCAGGAGCAGTAATTCCTAAAACACCTAAGTCACCCAATTTTTTCCACATTTCATGTGGAAATAAATTATCTTTATCAATTTTTTCTGCAATAGGAGAAATTTCTTTTGTAACAAAATCACAGACCGTATCTCTTAACAAATTTAAATCATCAAGATCATAAACAAGACCAGTATAAAGATTACTCATGATAAAACCTTTTAAAACGTGAAAGTTTAATTTTTTAACTTCTCAATTTCAACACATAGCTCAGGAATTACATTAAACAAATCACCCTCTAAAGCATAATCGGCAATTTGCATAATTGGTGCTTCTGGATCAGTATTAATAGCAACTATTATTTTACTATCTTTAATTCCTGCTAAATGTTGCATGGCACCTGATATGCCTATAGCTATATATAAATCAGGCGCAACAATTTTTCCTGTTTGCCCAACTTGATAATCATTAGATACATATCCTGCATCAACAGCAGCTCTTGTTGCACCAACTGCAGCCCCTAAAGTTTCAGCTAACTGTTCAATTAATTTAAAATTTTCTTTACTTTGCAAGCCACGTCCACCAGAGACTACTATTTTTGCCTGAGATAAATCCGGTCTATCGGTTTTAGAGGTATCTTCTTTGATAAATTTAGAAATATTTTTAGATTTAATTGCATCTAATTTAATTATTTGAGAACTAGTACTTATAGCTTTAGTATCATATTGATAATGATCAAACGCAGTTGATCTAATTGTTAATAACTTAACAGAATCTTTAATTATGCATGTTGCAAAAGCATTACCTGCATAAATAGGTCGAACAAAAGTATCATTCGATATAATTTCAGTAACATCACTTAACTGATTAACATCTAATTTTGCAGCAAGTCTTGGAGCCAAATTTTTGCCAAATGTGCTGGCTGGTAATAACACATGAGTAAAGTTTTTACTTTTTATAAAATTAACTATTAGATCATCTATTTCTTCTGCTAAAAAATTTTTATAATTTTCATTATCTGCTATATAGATGTTTCCTGTTTTAATCTGACTTAAAATATCATTGCTAATATTAAAGCCAGCTATAAAAAAATTTATTTCAGCTAAATCATAATTTAATTTCTTTGCGCAAGTTATTAAATTAAAAATATTAGAATTTACTTTATTATTATTATGTTCAACAATAATTAAAATGCTCATGAAAGATATAATCCTATATAAATTTTAAATATTTTATATTTGTTAAATTATTTTTTTATCAATATGTAATTTATTTATTAACTCATTAACATTTGCAACTTTAATACCTGATTCTCTTAATTTAGGGGAATTAACTTCTAAAGTTTCTAAGTTATTATTAATAGTTATATTATTATTTTTAATAAAATCTTGAATATTGATAATCTCAAAAGGCTTTCTTTTAGCTTTCATGATATTTGGCATAGATGGATATCTTGGCTGATTTAATCTTAAATCAGTTGTAACAAGAGCAGGCAAATTTAATTCTATAGTTTGAGCTCCACCATCAACTTCCCGTGTCACTTGTATTTTTTTATCTATAATATTTAAGCTTGATATAAATGTTCCTTGCGGCCAATCAAGCATTGCTGCCAACATTTGTCCAACTTGATTATTATCACTGTCTATAGCCTGCTTGCCTAAAATAGCTAAATCTATGTTTTCTTTTAAAATAAGATTTTTCAATATCTTAGCTATATTCAAAGGTGCTAAATTGACGCTATATTCAGTTTCATCTGTGTTAATTAAAATTCCTCTATCAGCGCCCATTGCTAATGCTTGTCGTATTATATCTTGAGACTTAGTTGCACCTATTGATACTATTATAATTTGATTAGCAATACCTTGCTCTTTTAATTTAATCGCTTCTTCTACCGCAATCTCATCAAATGGATTCATCGACATTTTTACATGTTTTGTCTCCACCCCAGTTTTATCAGATTTAACCCTAATTTTAACTCTATAATCAATAACTCTTTTTATTGGAACTAAAATATTCATTTAAGAAACTCGTAATAATGTTAGCAAAATAAATCAACTGATTGAATCTATTAATATTTAGTTTAACTCAAGTTTTATTATCAGCAAAATTCTCTTATCATATAATTATAAATACTGTGTAAGTCTCTTGACAAAAGATATTAATTTAAATTAAAATTCACAAATTATAATATTCAGCTTTTATTTATGATTTTTAAAAAAAATATGGTTTATATATTAATTAGTATATTATTAATTTACGCTATATACAGTGTATTATTTACATATTATAAAATAACAGCTGATAAAGTGTCAGCATCTCAATTTCAGAATATAACTATTGGTCATCGTGGCTACAAATCTTTATATCCTGAAAACACCTTAGCTGGAATTAAACAAGCTTATTTAGCTGGAGCAGATGGTGTCGAATTTGATGTAAGACTCACTAAAGACAATATTCCTGTTATAATTCACGATCGTTCATTAAAACGCACTACAAATGGCTCAGGAAAAATAAATGAATTAACACATGCGGAAACTCAAAAATTTAATAATAAGCATGGAGATATAATTTCTAATGAAAAAATCCCCACTTTATATCAAGCTATTGAATTAATAAAAAAATATAACCTTAAAGCGAATATAGAATTAAAACATACTAGAAACAAAGATGATTTAGTTCAAATAATAACAAAAATAATAAAAGATAATAAATTATATAATCAAGTATATATATCATCTTTCCACCCTGATTATTTATACAAAATAAGAAAAATTGAACCTAAGATTATTACAGCATTAAATATAGGCGAAATATTTAAATATGATTTTGTTAACTATGTTTATAATAATTATTTCGCTTCTTCTATCGCTGATTTTTTAAATATTAGTATTCTAGGACCTGATTATAAATTATTAAATAACAAAACTATTGAATATTACCAAAAGAAACATTTAGTATTAATTCCTTATACTGTAAACAACATTAAAGATAAGAAATTATTTAAAAATAATAAAATTAGCTATATTACTGATGATGTTTCCAGTAATTAACCAGAAATAAATGCCATTTAAATATAATGGCTTTTTATCGCCAGAACTGTATAATTTTACTACTACTTTTGTAAATATCATAAAGAATGGTTGTTAACTATGGACAGAAAGTCAATTTATCTATTGAAATATATTATAACTTTTTTTATTATCATCAGCTCATTTAATTGCTTTGCCGAAAATGAAAAACAGACAAGTCAAAAAGAACAATTAGATAAAATAGCAGCAATAGTGAACGATGATATTGTCACTAGTCAAGAAATTGATATAGAGCTAGATAAAGCTAAATCTGGTTTTAGAGCACAAAGAATTGTGATGCCCTCAGATAAAGAACTCACAAAACAAATATTAAATAGATTAATTGATGAGAAAATTCAGTTACAATTAGCTGATTTATATGGCATGAATGCAACAGATGCTCAAGTTAAAGATGCTCTTGAAAATATAGCACAAAAAAATAATTTATCTTTAACTAATCTTAAATACGCTTTATTAAAAGAAGGTATAGAATTTTCAGATTTTCGGGACAACTTAAAAAAACAATTAACAATACAAAATGTTCAACAATCATCTATTTACCCTAATATTAACATCAGCAAACAAGAGATTAATCAATTTGCAAAAAATCTAACCAAGGATAACAGTACTAAAAAATATCATTTAGGTCATATCTTATTATCTTTCCCAGACAAGGGCTCTAAAGCTAAAATAGCAAAATTACAAATTAAAGCTAAAAATCTAACACAAGAGTTAAAGCAAAAAAAAATATCATTTAAAACAGCTGCTATAAAAAATTCAGATAGCAACTCTGCTCTTGAAGGTGGAGATTTAGGTCTTAACTCATTAAAAGAAATGCCAGATTTATTTGTAGAGCACGTAGCTAATATGCGTAAAGGGGAAATAAAAGGTCCAATTCAAGATGAAAATGGATTACATATTATTACATTATTTGATATTAAAAAAAATCTAGAGATTCATAAAATCCAAAAATATAAAGTCCGCCATATATTAATTAAAACAGATAATATTACATCTGATACAGCTGCAAGAATGCAACTTGATGGAATAAAAGAAAATATCATGAAAGGCGATAAAGACTATAATTTTGAAATAATGGCTAAAAGATACTCTGAGGATCCTCAAAGTTCTAACAAAGGTGGCAACATAGGATGGGTGTCAGAAGAAGATACAAGCCTTGAATTTATAAACAATATCAAAGACACTCTATCTAGAGCCAATAAAACTAAAATTAGCGATCCTTTTAAAACTCAGCTTGGTTGGCATATTGTAGAAATATTAGATAGCAAAGAATTTGATAACAGCATTGAACATCAAAAAAAACAAGCTAAAAATATATTACAAAACAAAAAATTTAATGAAGCTTTAGAAGATTGGTTAAATAGAATTAGAAACGAATCTACAATAAAAATTTTGTCATAAATGAATAAATATAATAAGCATAATAGCTCTGAATCAAAAAATTCTGGTCACAGAGCTAAAAAGCACTTTGGTCAGAATTTTCTCATAGATGACTATTATATTAATTGTATAATTAATTCTCTTAACGCTCAAAAAGAAGACTATATATTAGAAGTAGGTCCTGGTCTTGGGGCACTAACTAAACATATAATAAATGATTGCAAAAGTTTTAGCGCCATTGAAATAGATAAAGATCTAATCGAAAATTTAAATAAAAAATTTCCAAGTATAAATTTATATAATATTGATATATTAAAATTTGATTTCGAGGATTTTTTTAAAAAAGTAAACCAAGATAATATTAATAATCAGATTCATAATAAAATAAAAGTTATAGGCAACCTGCCATATAATATATCAACTGAATTATTATTTAAGTTTTTTGATAATATAGAATATATTTCTGAAATGCATATTATGCTACAACAAGAAGTTGTTGATAGAATAATTGCTAAGCCTAATACTAAAGCTTATGGAAAGCTCAGCATAATTTCACAGTATTTTTGTGATATAGAAGAAGTTGTAACTATTCCACCTGAAGCTTTTCAACCAGCTCCTAAAATATTTTCTAAGTTTATAAAATTAACGCCTTTTGCTAAAAAACATAATACTGATAAAGTGAAATTATTAAATAAAATAGCCTCTAGCGCTTTTCATATGCGTCGCAAAGTTATCAATAATAATTTAAAACAGCTCTTATCTTTACAGGAATTTGAACAGCTAGAAATTAATCCCAAACTTAGAGCAGAAGATTTAACTCTAGATGACTTTTTGAAAATAACGGAATATATATGGCAACGTACGCAATAGGCGATATTCAAGGATGTTATCAATCTTTAAAAAAATTATTGCAAAAAATTAATTTCAACATAAATTCTGATAAACTATGGTTAACTGGCGATTTAGTCAATCGAGGCCCAGAATCTTTAAAAACTTTAGATTTTTTGTTAAACGAAATTCCTGAGACTAATCTAATAACGGTTCTTGGTAATCATGATTTATATTTAATTACTTTATTTTATGGAATTTTTGAAAGAAGCGATGTTGATCATTCTTTAAACGAAACTCTAGATCATAAAAATGCAGGTTTATTTATAAATTGGCTTAAAAAGCAACCTCTATTATATTATGACAAACAATCTAATTATGCGATGGTTCATGCAGGAATAGACCCAAGATGGGACATTGATAAGGCATTAAGTTTATCTCAAGAAGTAACAAGCATTCTTCAATCAAAAGATCATAATATATTAATAGGTTTTTTAAAAAAAATGTATGGTGATACTCCAGATAAATGGGATGACGCTTTAGATTCTTTTGATAGACTCAGATATATAACCAATGTATTTACCAGAATGAGATTTCTCAAACCAGATGGAGCGCTAGATTTCGACAATAAAGCAACAATAGAAAGCTCTGATAAAAATTTAATTCCTTGGTTCAAATATCCAAATAGAAAAACTAAAAATATAAAGATAATTTTTGGTCATTGGGCTGCATTACAAGGAATAATGAGTGAAAATATTTTTGGAATTGACTCTGGATGTGTTTGGGGTGAAAAACTAACTGCTATGTGCTTAGATACCAATAAATTGTTCCACGTTTCTTGCAAAAAATCATAACTTTATATATCATTCCTTACACAAGAAGATTGTTTTAGCGTCTATTAATGATTTTATACTCTGGAGTTAACAACGCAATGCTTGATTATAATAAAAATAAAAAAATTTTTTTATATTTTATTAAATTTTTTATAATAACTTGTTCTTATTTTTGCTCTAATGTTTATGCTGTAGAATTTAATTTACCTCATGGTGTAAGCAGTATTAGTCGTAATATCTACGACTTACATATGACTATTTTTTGGTTATGTGTAGTCATAGGAATTATTGTCTTTGGCATTTTAATATATTCATTGATAAAGCACAGAAGATCAGCAGGCCATGAAGCTCATGACTTTCATGAAAATACAACAGTTGAAATTATCTGGACAATTATTCCTTTTATTATATTAATAGTCATGGCAATTCCTGCAACAAAAGTTCTGAAATTTATGCATGATGATAAGAAGCCTGATTTAAATGTAAAAATTACTGGATATCAATGGCGTTGGGAATATGAGTATTTAGGAGATAATATAAAATATTTCAGTTCTTTATCTACTCCTCAATCACAGATACATAATCTAGAACAAAAAGATGAGTTATATCTAAAAGAAGTAGATCACCCTTTAGTATTACCTATTAACAAAAAAATTAGATTTTTATTTACATCAAATGATGTCATTCATGCTTGGTGGGTCAGAGACTTAGGAATCAAAAAAGATGCTATTCCCGGTTTTATTAATGAATCATGGGTAAGAATTGATACTCCTGGAACTTATTATGGCCAATGTGCTGAATTATGTGGCGTCAATCATGGATATATGCCAATCGTTGTTATAGCAAAAACTGAAGAAGATTTTGCTAAATGGTTACAGGAACAAAAAAAGCCAAAACAAACTAAAGCTTAAAAATTTTTAAAATTATAATTTATAAGATAAATCGTTAAGGATTTGTGTAATATGACTACTACAACAATGCATGACAATACACATGATCATGAACATCATCATGGTCCTGTTGGAAATAACTTTACCAGATGGTTTATAACTACCAACCATAAAGATATCGGTATGATGTACCTGTGGTTTAGTTTTGTTATGTTTATAGTTGGCGGCATTTTAGCCCTAATTATTAGAGCAGAATTATTCAAACCAGGACTGCAATTAGTAGATCCTAACTTTTTTAATTCATTGACAACTATGCACGGCTTAATCATGGTATTTGGTGCATTAATGCCTGCTCTTTCTGGTTTTGCAAACTATATGTTACCTGTTATGGTAGGCGCTCCAGATATGGCATTACCTAGATTGAATAATTTCAGTTTCTGGATTTTACCTTTTGCAGCAATAATGCTAATTAGTACTTTTTTTATGGAAGGTGGAGCTCCTAATTTTGGTTGGACATTCTATGCTCCCTTATCTACAACATATGCACCTAAAAGCACAGATTTTTTTATTTTATCAATACATTTATTAGGCTTATCTTCAATAATGGGCTCTATTAATATTATTGTTACTGTTCTTAATCTAAGAGCTCCTGGCATGACATTAATGAAAATGCCTATATTTGCTTGGACTTGGTTTATTACTGCTTTTTTAATTATTGCTGTTATGCCTGTTCTTGCTGGTGTTATCACAATGATGCTAACAGATAGAAATTTTGGCACACATTTTTTTGAAGCATCTGGTGGTGGTGATCCAATATTATTCCAGCATATTTTCTGGTTCTTTGGTCATCCAGAAGTATACATTATTATTCTTCCAGCATTTGGTATTGTTTCTGAAATAATTCCAACGTTTTCAAGAAAACCTCTTTTTGGTCGCACATCCATGATTTATGCACTTGCCTCAATTGCATTCTTATCATTCATAGTTTGGGCGCATCATATGTTCACAACAGGTATTCCTTTAGCTGGCGAATTATTTTTTATGTACGCTACAATGCTCATCGCTGTACCTACTGGAGTTAAAGTCTTTAACTGGGTGACAACCATGTTTAGAGGCTCTCTTTCATATGAGCCACCAATGTTGTTTTCAATAGGCTTTGTTGTGTTGTTTACTATAGGTGGATTTTCAGGATTAATGCTTTCTATTGCTCCATCAGATTATCAATATCATGATACTTACTTTGTTGTAGGCCATTTTCATTATGTGATGGTATCTGGAGCTTTATTTGCAATTTTCGCCGGAGTTTATTACTGGTTGCCAAAATGGACAGGCTATATGTTTAATCAAGCATTAGCAAAATTACACTTTTGGTTAACTATGATAGCGGCAAATGTTACCTTCTTATCAATGAAGCTTGTTGGTCTTGCAGGAATGCCTAGAAGAATTCCTGATTACGCTCTTCAATTTTCAGAATTTAATGCTATAGCAACTTTTGGGGCTTTCTTATTTGGTTTTTCACAATTGCTATTTCTTTACATAGTAATAAACTGTATTAGAGGCGGCAAAGGCGCTATAAATACTAATCAAATTTGGGATAATGCCCATGGATTAGAGTGGACATTGCCTACTCCACTTCCGTACCATACATTTGATACTCCTCCTAAAATAGACTAAAAAATAATTAGTTTATGCCCTCTTTTTTTAATAAAAAGAGGGTGTTAAAAAAAATATTTCACTATTGAATATTGAATATTTTACAAATTAAAATAACATCTGAAATTTCTTTGACTAAAATTTAATACCAATCCAAATTCATTAAAATCCTGGTCTTGTTTTTACTTTAAAAATTAAAATTTTTAATATTTATTAAAATGAATCTTAAGTATTATTTAAGTTAGAAGTATTATAATGATATATCACATATAATATGAAGGTTGTTAAGTTATTATGCTTGCTAGTTTATTACCATACAATATCTTAAGTACGTTAACTCTATTGAGAGATGAAATTGCAAAATTTTATCCTGCAGCAATTCCTTATCATATAAGATTAAGCAGAATTCTAGTAATGTCAAAAAACATAAATCTTGAAATTTATGAATACAGAAAAACACTTGCAGAGCAGATAAATCAATATATTAAAGACAGCTATAAAAATAAGTCTTATAAAGACTTGTCTTTTTCTGATATACAAAATTTAAATCAATTAGATACTATTACTCAATTTTATTTTTTAACAGGCCTTATAGAAAATAATGTTTATATCCAACTACATTATTTAACTAATAATGCTAAATCTGAAGAAAAATTAAAAGATATTTTTTCTCTATTCCCAGATACCGAATCTATTAATCAAGACATAAATGACTTTCAAAGAACAATAAGATATTTACTATCAATTAACTCATTATCACAAAACAAAAATCATGAAGATGAATCATCGACAGATCTTAAAGATCAAATGATTAAGGAGATTCCCCCTAAAATTTATATATTATTTTTAATATATAATGAAATGAAAAAACATGATGATTTCATAGAACATTTATCACATAATTATATTAAATCACAAATTGAAGAAATTTTTAATAATAAATCTATCTTATTTCAACAATCAAGTATGCCTGAGATTATGGATAATTTACAAAACATAATTCTATCTACATTATATTTTGATAAATCAATCATCAGAGCCATATCAGAAAGCATATGTAACTGTGCTCTAATGCTTGACTCTAAAGTTGCTATGAGTTCAAGATTTTTTATTCCAAAATTAGTTACAAAAAAAATGCTACAAATGGGGTTTGATGAATATACCATAGTATCTATTGGATCAGGATCTGGCTCCCAAGAAACAATATTATTGGAAGCATTAAAAAATATTCCTAAAAATATACGACCTAGATTTAAATTAGTCTTGATTGATACAGTATATAAACCTATTGATAATAACTCTCGTGCTGTTTTTTATCCTAGTGAAACATACAGTCTTGATAAATTAATTACAAAATATAATAACATATTCAACCTTATAGACATCACTGCTTATAAAACTTTAGAAGAATATGAAATTTGCGTACAAAATTTTAGTCCAACTATATATTATGCAATAGATGCTGTAGCAGTAAAAGAAAGTCTAAACGGTATGTCTGAAAAATTTTTAAAAACAGAAATTCTTAATAAATCGAAAAACCCTAATAACATCTGTTGCTTATACACAAAAAAAGACTTAGACGCTAAGCTCGAGGAAGATTATTTTTCTATAGAACATTTTGATATGAGTTCTCATTGTCAAAATCAAACAAACTCCCTTATAACAACACCACACAAATTATCCAAACCTTAAATTTTTAAATATAATTGATCCAAAAATATAATACTTGAACTTTATCCAACTTCTATAGTCTTAAAAAGACAAATAATGATTATGAGGTTAATTTATGAATAATGAACAAATTCAAGGTATGTGGCATCAATTAAAAGGAAAAGCACAAAAACAATGGGGAAAATTGACAGATGATGATTTGACCAAAATTAACGGGCAATTTGAAGAGTTATCCGGTACTTTACAAAGAAAATATGGATATGCAAAAGAAAAAGCAGATGAAGAAGTTAATAAATTTTTTCATTCTAATGTAGATAATAAACATTAATTTTATTAATACTCTAAAGTAACTTGTATTTAATAATCTTAATTTTCCAATATTGCCTGCTACTTTTATAGAATTATAATTAGCTATATAATTCTATAAAAGTAGCAGACCAATTATACTTTAAGCCGCGACTTCTTTTTTATATTTTTCTAAAAGCAGTCTTGATCTAGATGTTCTATCTTGAAATTTGCCAGCTAATTGACCGCATGCTGCAGCAATGTCTTCGCCTCGGGTTTTTCTGACAGTTACAATAAAACCTGCTTTATATAAAATATTAGAAAATATATCAATATTTTCATCCGTAGATCTTTTATATAGAGTATTCTCAAAACTATTAAATGGAATCAAATTAATCTTACAATCAATATTTTGTAAAATTTTTACTAATTGTCTAGCGCATTCTTTAGTATCATTAACACCATCTAGCATTACGTATTCAAAAGTAACACTTCTATCTCTTGTGTTACAATAATTTTCACACACACTTAATAAATGCTGTAAATTATATTTTTTATTAATTGGAACTAATTTATTTCTTAACTCATCATTTCCAGCATGTAATGAAATAGCTAAAGCGGCATCACTTGTTTTGCAAAATTGCTCTAATACTGGAACTACCCCAGATGTGCTTAACGTTACTTTATATTTTGATAGATTATAGATATTATCATCTAATAATAAATCTATTACTTTTTGAGCATTAGTATAATTTAATAAAGGCTCACCCATACCCATAAAAACTACATTACTAATAATTTTTTCTAAATGCTTAACGATTTTACCTTCTACTTGTTGATAATCAGCCACTAATTGATGTGCAAGCCATATTTGTGCGATTATTTCATGTAATTCTAAATTTCGATTAAATCCTTGTGCTCCTGTTGCGCAAAAAGAACAATTCAAGCCACAACCTACTTGAGATGAAATACACAACGTTGCTCGATTTTTTTCAGGGATATATACCGTTTCAACACAGTTGCCGTCTGCTAATCTAAATAACCACTTTCTTGTACCATCGCTTGATATATTATCAACAACAACTTCAGGTAAAACTATTTCAAAACTATTTTTTAGTTTTTCTCTTAACTTTTTGCCTACATCAGTCATGGCATCAAAATCAAACTCACCATGCTGATGTAACCATTTTAATATTTGGATTGCTCTGAATGGTTTCTCATCATTTGCAACAAACCATTCTTGCAGTGCTGCTTTATCAAAATTTAAAAGATTTAATTTACTGCTCATAAAATACAACCCAAATTATTAAAAATATTATTTAGAACAAATTTCTTCTGGAGTGAAAAAGAAAGCAACTTCATTCTTCGCATTCTCTAAACTATCAGAACCATGTACCGCATTTTCACCAATACTATCAGCAAATCTTTTTCTAATAGTACCATCAGCTGCTTCAGCAGGGTTAGTTGCACCCATAATATCTCTATTTTTAGCAACTGCATTCTCACCTTCTAAAGCTTGAATCATTACTGGACCACTTGTCATAAATTCAACTAGTTCACCATAAAAAGGTCTTTCTTTGTGTACTTCATAAAACTTTTCAGCTTGATCTTGAGTTAAATGCATCATTCTTGCTGCAACGATTTTTAAGCCTTGTTTTTCAAAAGATGTATAGATTTCACCTATAACATTTTTAGCAACTGCATCTGGTTTAACTATTGATAACGTTATTTCTACTGTCATTTTATTACCTTTTTATATTTAATTAAATAAAGCTTATTCTTCTTTTTCTTTTAAAGAAAAACTCTCACCACATCCACACTCATTGGCAGCATTAGGGTTATCAAAAACCATAACACTTCCTAAGCCTTTTTGAACGTAATCTACATGCATGCCATTAATAAATTGTAAATCTTCATTAGCGACATAAATATTTATATTATTATCTTGAAAAACTTCACAATCTTTTATATTTAAATTTTTATTATTTTGAGCTTGATCTTGGTACAAAAAATCAACAGTATATGCATACCCTGAACACCCTGTTTTTTTTACCCCAAATTTTATCCCTATAATTTGCGTATTGTCTTTTTTTGATAAAGACTCAATAGTCTCTTTAATATGATTACTGGCTGTATTAGTTAATTTTATAGTCATAAAGAATTTAATTTATATTACCTGTAATTAATAATTTCAATCGCATTAAAATATCTTCTGCTGTTATTGCACAATGTAATTTATTCTTTGGAAGCTCTAAGCCATTATTAATATCTTCTATTTTAATACTATCTAAAACTACTATATTTTGATTAATAATTTGCCTTGCAAGCCATTCTATCGTTGCTATAGTTGCTCCGCAACCATAAACTTTATACTTTACATCTTTAATGTAACTTTTTGTATTATCAAGCATTATTTGAAAAATAATTAACTTCCCAAGCTTAACACTTCCTTCATCAATAGTATAAACACAAGGCAAATCTTGGCCTAATGTACCACTATATTCTGAATTTAAAAAGTAGTTATTAATTTTCTCATTGTAAAAACGCATAGACATGAATTATAGATTATTTAAGTAACTTTATCTAGGGTAACTTCTATCTAATTTACTATTAAATAATATTTTGCAATATTAAGTTAAAAAACAAACAGATAATTTACATATGACACATATTAAGATGCACAAAGTTGAAAACTGAGGAAAACATAATAAGAATTATTAAATGGTGCCCGGGGCCGGACTCGAACCGGCACGGTAGTTAATACCGAGGGATTTTAAGTCCCTTGCGTCTACCAATTTCGCCACCCGGGCAAATTAATTTGCAATGTCTCTACCATATTATAAATATGGAGGCTGAGGTCGGAATCGAACCGGCGTCCACGGCTTTGCAGGCCGCTGCATAACCACTCTGCCACTCAGCCATATAAATATATATGACAGAAATCTGGAGCGGGAAACGAGGCTCGAACTCGCGACCCCAACCTTGGCAAGGTTGTGCTCTACCACTGAGCTATTCCCGCATCTAAGATAGACACTATTTTACTTATCTATCGATCATTGTCAAGCACTAATTCATCAGAACTTGACCATAAATGTGGCCACGCGGCTTTTATATATAAAACCATTGACCACAACGTTAAAAATACAGAAATATACAGAAAAACAAAGCCTATAGTTACTAACAAATTAAAATGTTCTGGCGTACCATATAATAAAATAATTATAGACACCATTTGAAAAACTGTTTTTATTTTACCCAGCAAAGATACCGAAACATTAGTACGCTTACCTATTTCAGACATCCATTCTCGCAACCCTGATACTACTATTTCTCGACCAACAATAATAATAGCCGGTAAGGTAAAAAATATAGTTTTATATTCAGCAACTAATAAAATTAAAACTATAGAAATAATTAATTTATCAGCAACAGGATCGCAAACAGCCCCAAATGAAGTTTGTTGCTCTAGTTTTCGCGCTAAAAAACCATCAAAAAAATCAGTAATCGAGGCTATAATGAAAATTAAAGCCGCAGCATAGAAACTCCACGTATATGGTAGAAAAAACACTATAACTAAAATAGGTACTAATAAGATTCGAAATAATGTTAATAAATTTGGTATATTCATAATATTTTAAATTAATATTTTAAATTTTTCAGTTTATCTAGAATTATACTACTTAGTTTATCACTTATTCCAGGAATTTGCTGTAACTGTTCTTTAGTTGACCTCTTAACTTCCACCCAGCCACCAAAATGCTCAAGTATTTTTTGAATTCTTTTTTTACCTAAACCTGGAATTTCTTCTAATATAGAATTAATACCTTTTTTACTGCGCTTAGCTTGCATTGCCTTAATAGCAAATCGATGAGCTTCATCCCTTAACATCTGCAACATTCTTTTAGTATTTTCTTCTAAATTTAAAGTTTCTATCTTCTTATTATTACTATTAAAATATAAAATTTTATCATTTGAAGATTTTCTTAAATCACCCTTACAAATTCCTAAAAGAACAACTTTATTATTGATAAATAATTTAACTAATTCATCATAAACAACATTTAATTGCCCTATACCACCGTCTATTAATAAAACTTCTGGCATGTTGCTTGCTAATTTATGTCTAAATCGCCTAGAAATAACTTCACGCATAGCACCATAATCATCTGATTGCTTAGACAAGAGTATATTATATTTTTTATATAATTTTTTATCTGGCCCTTTATTATTAAAAGCAACTTGTGATGCAACTGTATAAAATCCTGATGTATGACTTACATCAAAGCACTCGATTAAATTCAAAGAATTTAATTTAAAAAATTCTTTTAACACATTAAAATTATTTTTAAAATCAAAAGATTGCTCTAAAAGATCTGATTTATTATATACAGCATGCTTTAAATTTCTAACTGCAATATCTACCCATTCTTTATATTTATTATATTGTCTTTTATTTTTTGATAGTGCATCAACTATCTTAATCTTTTTAAAATTACTGCTTAAAATATCAATAAATAAATTTTTATCATTTAAAGATTCATTTAGTAAAATTTTATCTGGTAAATCTAGATTATTTTTTGATGATAAATAATACTGTGATAAAAAATTATATAAAACTAAACCAAAATCATTATCTTGATTTTCTATATCTAAATTCGAACTCATAAAAAACTGCTGTGTACTAATAAACACGCCGTTTCTAACTTTATTTAAACTAATACAATATTTATTAATTAAATTTAAAATAATTATTAAATCTATATTTTCATCATTACTACTAATAATAAATTGCTGCTGCTGTGCCTCTTGTAAGGTTTTGATACTATCTCGAACTTTTGCAGCCCGCTCATAATCTAAATTATCTGCAGCCACATTCATTTGTTGTACTAAATTTTTTATAACATCTTGGTTTTTACCCATCAGAAATAACTTTGCATTTAGAACCTGTTTTTTATAACTTATTTCATCAATATAACCCACGCAGGGTGCACTGCATCGATTAATTTGATATTGCATGCAAGGTCTTGAGCGATTGCTAAAAAAGCTATCTGAGCAATTACGCAGTAAAAAAATTTTTTGTAATAAATTTAAAGTTTGTCTTGCATAACCAGCATTAGGATATGGACCAAAAAACTCATAATTATTATTTTTCTTTTTGGTAACTTTTAATCCTCTATAAAAATCTAATCTTGGAAAATTTTTATTATCTAGAATAATATAAGGATAACTTTTGTCATCTCTTAATAAAATATTATATTTTGGCTTATATTGTTTTATTAAATTAGCTTCTAAAATTAAAGCTTCTTTTTCTGTGCTAGTAATAGTAATTCTAATATCTGCTATTTTAGCAACTAATGCTTGAGTTTTTTTAGAAAGATTTTTATTAAAATAAGAAGCTATTCTATTTTTAAGATTTTTAGCTTTACCGACATACAAAATATTTTGAGATGAATCAAACATTTCATAAACGCCTGATTCTAATGAGCAAGATTTTAAAAAATTGTTATAATTAAACACAGTCACATATAAAGAACAGACTATTATTTATGCCATTGTCTCTGTATCAAGCATCCCGTGTCTTATAGCCAAATGAGTTAATTCAACATCACTATTTACACTTAACTTTTCAAATAATCTATATCTATAGCTATTTACTGTTTTAGGACTTAAACATAATTTATCAGAAATTTCTTGAACCTTAATGCCTTTAGTTATCATAATCATAATTTGCATTTCTCTTTCAGATAAAATATCTAAAGGAGATGAATCTAGCTCGCCACCAACATGCTTTAAGGCTAATTGCTGCGCAACTTCAGGGCTTAAATATTTCTGACCAGCAAATACTGTTTGAATCGCATTTATCATTTCATCAATGCTTGAACCCTTAGTCAAATAACCAGAAGCTCCTGCTTGAAGTAATCTTGAAGGAAAAGGCTCTTCACCATAAATAGTCACAGCAAGAACTTTTATATTAGAATCCAACCTTACAATTTTTTTAGTTGCCTCAAGACCACCAATACCTGGCATTTTAACATCCATTAAAACAACATCAGGTCTTAATTCTCTAGCTATTCTAACAGCTTCTTCACCACTTTTAGCTTCACCAACAACATTAAGGCTCTTAACATCTGATAAAAGTCTTTTAATACCAACTCGGACTAAATCATGATCATCGACTAAAAGAACTGTTATCAAGGATAGCTCCTATAAATTATATTTTTATAAACATACATAAATAGGATTATCCCTGAATTTTTGCAAATATACAATAAAAAATATTACGCTAAAGAAGAATTTAACATCCAAATAATTTTTTCATGAGCCATAACTCTTGCATCGGCTAAATCTTCAGCTCGACTACCACAATCTGCTGCAGCTTCTTTTAAGTCACCTAAAGAGCTTAATAAGACCTCATGATTCTTTACTAAATCTTGAATCATTTCATCTGCTTTACCATCAATATGATCATCACTAACTTTGGATGCTTTTAAAAATTCTTTAAAGCTTCCTGGGGATTTAGCCCCTGCAGCCCTTATTTCTTCAGCAACAACATCAACTACATCTGCAAGCTCTTTGTACTGAGCTTCAAACATAGCATGATAGCTATAAAAGTTAGGACCTTTCACATTCCAATGATAATACTGAGTTTTTAAATACAATGTGTAAGTATCGGCTAAAACATTTTTTAATGATTCTATTACTTTGGTATTATCAGCCATAAGAAATCCTTATTAATTAACTATAATAAATTATTACTATAAAATTATATATACAAAATACCAATAAAACAATTCATCTACAAAAAAGGATTTATCATGATCTGTCGTTCTACATCAGTAAGATATAATTTTTAAGGTTTAGAGCTGTTACTATAGATTTTATATCTTAAAATTCATTAAATTATTTTAAAAAATTAATAAAAACTTCATAACAATCATATAGTATTAGTTGACAAACAAAGACATTGTTATAATATAGAGTTAATCAATTTATCACACTTAAACACGAGCAAATTATGAAAAGAGCCACTGAAATTACTAAAGGTATTTTAGTTACCGGTCATAGAGGAATGGGCGTTATAGATAAACCCCGCTCTTATTTTTTAAGTACGGCTGAAGCGGATAAATTACTCGAGCCATTAACAGAATGGTTTAATTTTAAATTTCCTGACCAAGAAATAGCTAAAATGCAGTCTAATGACAGCTCTTCTAGCATGGGGAAACCAACTTTATCACAAGAGCTTGGATATAATCATGTACTTAGAGAATCAACTAAAGAGACTACCTCTTATCCAGAAAACTCTATTGCTGCATTTAAGGAAGCAATAATTCAAGGAGCGCATGCTCTAGAATGTGATATTCATGTATCTAAAGATAACCAACCAATGGTGATACATGGCAATAAATTATCATCTTACGCTTTCGATCTTTTAGAAAAACAAGAACACGTCGTATCCAGCTTGAAAGAAAACTCTCCTTTAATATCAAGTCTTTCACAGTCTGAGATACAAGAACGATTTATCTTAAAAGATTTTGACTTAGTTGAGCGTAAAGATGAAACCCAAACAAGAGAAGATATAGAGCAATTATTAAAAGAGAAATCGACAAAGGACTTGCTTATAAATAATAGCGATAGGTATTCTATTCCTACGTTAACTCAATTATTAAATCTAGTTGCAAACGAAAATAAATCAAGATTAGACCAATCAGAAAGCTTATCTTTACTTAAACTGAATATAGAGCTCAAAGGAGCTTATTCTGCTGCATTTTCTCTTGCAACAATTTGGGAATTTTATCACCAAAATCCAGATAACAAAAAATACTTACCTGTTGAAAATTTAATTTTTCTTGGCCGCTATGAAACAAGAGAAATAATCATTATGCGCGAAATTTTAAATAGCAATTTCCATCAACAATTGTGGCAAGAAACTTTGATAGAACATGTTAAAATTAACACAGAAGAAGAGATTCTACTTGCTCAAGAGATAAAAATACAGATTGAGAATTATCATAGTAATCTAAACAATTTGGAAAAGAACAATATTCCTAAGAAACCAGCGAAGATGATTCAAGGCATTCCAGACGCCTGTACAACATCATATTTGAAGGACAAATATCCTGAGATAATTCATAATGAACAAAAACTATCTAAATTTAAAGATGACATACAGACTTACCAAAAAGCTGTTAATTTTTATAAAAAACCAATTACCAGTGAAGAATTAAAAAACTACTTACACAAAATTATTACAGACAAATTAAAAAAGAAACCTTTTCTTCCAGAAAATTTCAACAGTAGCCTTTTGCAAAGACCAATGATACAAAAGTTCTTTTTAGAACAGAAGGAAATTAAAACAGAGATAGATACAAATCTAAATAAATTAAATGAGTTACATAACAAAGAGCAAGAGTTAATTAAGTTATTAAGTGATTGCCTTCCTGATCCAAAAGATTCTGACTCTAAATATACAAGCCAAAAAAACATTATTCCTGGACACTTTAATGGTAAGGTAATAAGAGTATTACGAAAAAATGGAACACAAGAACAAGCCGGTTCCGACCTAATAAAAGAATTAGCTCTATTTAATGAAACAAAAATAAACATAACAAAGTTTATAGATTTAAATAAGACCCTTGAAGGCGATAATGATGAATCAATAATACCAGGCTTTTCAAAGAATCATATAATCTTTTTTTTAATTGATCAAATCATAAGTAATCGTGGCGCTGAAAAAAACAATGAACTGCTATTGCAAATAATAAGTCAAGGACTAGGGGCAGCTAAAACAAACGTTATGATTTCAACTGACCAATTATATGGAAAAAGTGCTTTATTCCCAAAAAATGAAGATTTTGATCTTAATACTAAAACAGATCAGATCACAGATTTTGCAAAAAGAAGGCTAGATAATATTTTTAGTCGTAAACACAATGGCATAGATATTAGTATATTTGATATGACATTAAGTGTTATTTCTTATTTAAAGAATTTAGATGAAAAAAATGAATCTTTTATTTATTTTATGGGATTCACTGCATCAAATTGGAGATTCTCTAAAAAAGAAGACTCACCCGTTTCTCTTGTAGATACTATAAAAAGAACAATTGCTATTCAAGATCAGATGAAGATTCCTTTTTTAATTAAAACAGATGAACCTGGCTTATTTGGTTTTCTAATGGACTCATTTCAACGAATGCTAGAATCAAAATTAAGTGAAATAACAGAAGACTCAAAAAAACATGTAGTGAGTAGTATCATGGAAGATCTTTCCCATGCTCTTAAATATGCATCAGTAAAACCTCCAAGAGGTCCTGTTAAAGATAGAGAAAACTCTCCAGAACAAACTTTCACTCCTCCTCCACCTGACAGTTGTGGAGTACAGAATGATGATGATAGAAAAAGCCCTTCATTGCCAAATAATTCATTCCATCTTCCAACTGCTGACAACTGTAAAACAGATAAGCATAATCCACAAAATCAAGAAGAATTATCATCACAATTAACTCGGATTTTTAGCCCTATGAATCCTCCACCGCCACTTAATCCTCATCCTATTGTACACAAACCAACTCCGCGAAAGTTAAAGCTGTAATGAGTATTGAAAATTACAGAATAAGCCTTATTTAATATAAGGCTTATTAAAAAAATAATTAGTTATTTTATTCTTTTCTATTTAAAAGCAAAATAACGAAATTAAAGACAATTAGAGCAACAAACCAAAAAGCACTCCAAGCAGCCATTGATA
>CAXBNV010000007.1:0-62707 GCA_963977185.1 uncultured Gammaproteobacteria bacterium
ATTTCCTTTTTTAAAGGAAATGGCAAACTTTAGTTTGCACAAAAGGATTTTAATGGGGTGGCCCTGATTTGTTATTGATATAGTTAAAACTAAGCAAGTAACAAATTATGTTCTAATTATTAATTAACTTTAAAATTATTAATTTCCAATAATTTTTCTATTTTATTTCGATTTTCATTTTGCATTTTTTTTTGCAACAAACTTTCTAAAAAGATCAGATCTTTTTTTGTTAACTGATTATTTAGTATATATTTAACCCAATAATATTGGACAGAGTAATTAATATTATTTTTATCTAATTGATGAGCTTTTTCTAAAGCTTGAAAAGCATCATGTTCTTTATCTATTTTTAAATACATTTTACCTAATAAATACCAACCCTTAGCATCACTTGAATCCTCGTTTACAACTTGCTCTAATCTTGAAATAATTGATAAAACCATTTTTTGACTATCTTGCATTTGATTTAATTTGTATATTTCTACAAACCCACCTGAATAATAATACATTAAGCTAGAACTTAAAATAATAAATAAAGCTATAACTATTCTTAAATATAATTTAATACTTGTAAGATTTTTAAATATATAAAAGTTAATAAATAATAACAAAATTAATAATATAAATAATAAATAATAACTATTAACTAATAACATATTCTTAATATAATTTTTTTAAATTTTTATAAAGTAAAACTAATAACATTAAAATAAGACCAATTGGCATAAACCATAAAATAAAAGTACCGCTATCTAAAGGTGGATTTAATAACACCTGATCACCATATCTTTCAGTAATATAATTAGTAATATCATTTTCTGATTTATTGTCTTTAATCTTATTAGCTATTAATAACTGTAAACTATTTGAGAAATCGGTATCAGAATCAACTATTGATTGAGCCTTACAGACAACACACTTAATATTATAAATAATTTTATTGTACAAATTTAACTGGGCTTTGCTTTCAAAATCAATTGGCTGTATTCCAGCAAAAACATTAATCTTAAATAAAAGTAGTAATATTAATAAAAATATTTTTTTCATTTTAAACCCATCTTATCAATACTGCCTATAATATGCTCTAATATCTTGCCATTATTATCTACAATAAAACTTTCTGGAACTCCTGAAACTCCAAATTCTAATGCTATAAATCCTTTAGAATCTATAAAATTAGCTTTATAAATTTCTTTTACATTTGCATAAGCAACATTAGAGATATTGTCTTTATATAACACAGAAATAATATTTATATCTTTATTAGCTTTTGCATAAGATTTAAGATATTCATGTTCAGCCAAACAAGCTGAGCACCATGTTGCCCAAAAATGAACTACATTTATTTTATTATCTTTTATATAATCAAATAATTTTTCTTTTGGTTTATTATTTAAATTATTATTACTATTATCAGTAATAATATCCACATCTATATTATTAACTACTCGTCCTTTAGTATGACTAGTACTTAATTTAGCTTCCATATCTGATTTATAAAATAAGGTATAACTAAAAAATATAAATAATATTATGATAAATAAACTAAAAAAAAATATGTGGGTTAATTTTTTCATAATCTTATAAACCCAAGTAAAGCTGATAAAAATATTAAAACTCCACCAAGCCATAAAAATCTAATAAAAGGCATGATTTTTATTCTTAGTGTTATATAACTATTATTAGGCTCAGTTATAACATCACCTAAAGCTAAATAAATATCTTTATCAAGGTTAGCTTTGAGAGCGACTTCAGTTAATAACATTTGACTATTTGGATAAAACCTTTTCTCTGGCAACATGCTAAATTTCGTATTATCTTTTTTATTTAAAACATTAATAACTGCTATTTTAGATTTATAATTACTTTTAGATATTTTTTTAAGATCAATTAAACTAAATTCATAATTTCCTAAATTAACTTTATCACCTAATTTTAGTTTCACATCTAGGCTATCTGTATACATACTGCTCATACTTATGCCTAATAACATCAAAGCAACACCAAAATGAGCAATATAAAAACTAATATATCTTTTAAGAAAACTATAACTTTTATTATATAAATTTATAACTATATCAAAAAATAAATTAACAATAATCCAGATAAAAATAAAGCATGCTAAAGCAATCGATATATAAAAAATCTCATAAATTTCATAAATTACTAAATTAATAAAACAAGCTATCAATAAGCTAACTATAAATTTATATATAATTTGTCTAATTAATAATGATTTATTATTTAAAACTTTATTAAAATTAGGAGAAATACCTAATAAGAATAATAAAGGCATAAAAATAGGTATCATTACTGTATTAAAATATCCAGGACCAACGGTTATTGAACTTATTTCAAAAACTTCTAAAACTAATGGGTATAAAGTACCTAATAAGACAATACTTGCAGATAAAGTAAGTAATATCCCATTAATAACTAGTAAGATATCTTTAATATTTAATTTATTACCAGATTTTGTTTTAATATTTAATCTAAAAAAATTAATATATCCTACAATGATAATAAAAAAAGTTACAGCTAATAAATACAAACCTCGCTTAGGATCACTTGCAAAAGAATGTACTGAATTTAACAACCCAGATCTTACTAGAAAAGTTCCAAAAACACTTAATGCAAAACTATATATAATTAATAAAAAACTAGATTTTAATAAAATATTTTTTCTTATATTAATTATTAAATTATGAGTTAAAGCTGTACCTAAAAACCAAGGCATAATAGATGCATTCTCAACTGGATCCCAATACCAAAAACCACCCCAACCTAATTCATAATAAGCCCAAAAGCTCCCAATAGTAATGCCTAAAGTTAAAAAGCCCCAAGAAATAATATTTATTTTCTGAATTAACTTTAAGTTTTTTACGAAATTTTTAAAATTTAAAGCAATACAAAACATTGCAGCATACCCAACATATCCTAGATATAATAATGGTGGATGAATAATAAAACCTGGATCTTGCAATAATGGATTTAAATCTAAACCATTTTCTGGAATATTCATGAAAATTCTAGCAAAGGGATTAGAAAACCAAATGATATATTGCAATAACACTAAATTTATTACTGCAAAACCATATGAATTGTAGCAATATTGATTGTTATCTTTAGTACATGCAGTAATTACAAACCATATTTGTAATAATAATAACCATAATAAAATAGAGCCTTCATGCGCACCCCATAAAGCACAAAATTTATAGATATAATCTAAATTTACATTAGAATTTTTCGCTACATATAAAACAGAAAAATCACTTGATACAAATAAATAAACTAAAACTAAAAAGCTTATACTAATTCCCAATGCTTGACCAATTGCTAATTTTTTAAATAATAGCTCATTAATATCTTTATTTACATAAGGCAAACTTACTTGTAAAAAAGCTAAAACACTAGAGATTATTAATAAAAACAGGCCTATTTCTGGAAGCATAATAACTACAGCTTAATTTTTTAATTTAAATATTTGCTAATTTTGGTGGTTTATAATTTTCATCATGTTTAGCTAAAAGTGTATGCGCGATAAAAACTTTAGTATTTTGCATTTTTCCTTCTGCAACGATTGCTTTTCCTTCTTTAAATAAATCAGGCAAAATACCAGTGTATAAAATTTTTATATTTTTTTTATTATCTGTAACCTGAAATTCATGGCTTAATTTATCAAATTTATCCATAGATATTGAATTAGGCACAACTATACCACCTAATCTTATATTATATTTTAAACCATAATCACTATGTTTTAATTCTATGTCATTAATAATTTCTGAAGGAGTATAAAACAGATTTATATTTTGTTTTAAAGTATATAATAAAATACTAATTCCTATAGATATACTTATAAGAATACTAAATATTAGCATTAATCTTTTAGTTTGCAGTTTACTCATGATTTTTTATCTATATTACTTTTTAAAATTTTAACTGCTTTTTTATGCAATATAATTGGCTTTAAAATGTTATAACTAATTAATATACTGGATATTATATAACAAGGCCAAACATAGATACCATATCCATGCATATTTATTATTTCTAAATATTTAATCATACCAAATTCAACTTTATTAATTTCTTATCTAAAATAATCTGTTTAGCTTTTAATAAAACAATAATAAAATATAACAACACAAAACTACATATCATTGCTAATAATGGATATGCCATAGAGCTTGCAATTTTGATATTTGTTATATTGCTAATAGTTGATCCTTGGTGTAATGTAAACCACCAATCTACAGAAAAATGCACTATTGGAACATTAATAATGCCTAAAATAGCAATAAAAGCAGCTATTTTAGCAGCTGATTTTTCATTAGGAATACTTTGCCTTATCGCAATATACCCCCAGTATAAAAATAATAGAATTAACTCTGAAGTTAAGCGAGCATCCCAAATCCACCAGGTTCCCCACATGGGCTTACCCCAAATTGAGCCTGTCACTAAAGCAATAAAAGTAAATACAGCGCCTATACTCGCACTTGCTTTAGCTAAAATATCAAATAACTTAATTCGCCAAATTAGATATATTCCAGAAAATATTGCTAGGTTAATATAAACAAATAAAGATAAAAACGCGGCTGGGACATGTACATAAATAATTCTAAATCCATCACCTTGAATTTCATCACTTGGAGCTATAAATAAACCAGCTATTAAGCCATAAATTATTAATGGTATAACGATAATAGTTAAGATTTTTATAATAATATTACTAGTATTATAAAAATAATCTAATTTTAGATATTTTGCAGATGCACGAAATAACCTGCCTATCGTATAATTTAATATTTTAGATTTAAACTTCATAACCCAACTTTAATGCATAATATATAGCAAAAGGAGCAATTGGTGCTAAAATAAACACCAAACTTAATAATATCCCGATGCTACCTATATAATTTAAATCATGTGATGCGGCATACAATATGCTGCTTGCAAAGATTATAACAGGGATAAAAAGTGGAAGCAAGATAACTGAAGTCAATATATTTGATTTTTTAATATTTACTAAGACAGCCATTACTATAGCCCCTAATATAGTAAACAATAAATTCCCTAATAATAAACTTAAAGCTAAAATAAAAGCTAACTTGTAAGATAGGTTAAAAACTAGACCTACAAAAAAAGAAACTAAAACTTGTGGAATAACAGTTATTATATAATAGTAAACTAGTTTAGCACTAACATAAGATAAACCAACAGATTTATCTATTAAAAATAACTCTAATACTCCAGAATAATAATCATTACTATATAACTTATCTAAAGCTAATAAATTAGCCAGAAAAGCTGATACCCATATTATTGCAGGTAAAAATAAAACTAGATTATTATTTTCTAAACCAAAGAAAAAAACAAAAATCAAAATACTAATTAAATAAAAACCTAATGGATTTACTAAATCTATAGCTTTTCTTGATATTGATATAAAATTATAATTCAAATGGGTAAAAAAATTCATGTTTATACCGTTTTATACAGTAGTAAAATTATCTAAATTAAGCTTATTGATTTTAATATTATTAATATAATTATTTTGATGTGAAGTAAATATTATTAAGCCTTTTTTATTCAAATGCGTTTTAATCATATCCCAAATAATTTCTTGCGATTTAATATCTAAAGAAACAAACGGCTCATCTAAAATCCAAATCTTTTTATTAGATAAAAAAATACGAGCCAAAGCGACTTTTCGCATCTGGCCTTGAGATAGCTTCCATGCAGGTGTATTTCTTTTATGAAAAACTTCTAATTTATTTAAAACTTCTTGCAATAATAATGCAAAATTTGCTTTATTATTAATATTATCTTTATTAAATAATTTATAAAAATATTCTAAATTTTCTTGAACTGTCAAAGATTCATTTAAGTAATTCTTATGAGCTAAATAGCAAATATTAGAATAATAATCAGATTTTTCTGTTAATATATTCTTATTATTCCAAAAGATTGCCCCAGAAACCGGGTTTAGTAAATTAACTAACGACTTAAGGAAACTAGTTTTTCCTATGCCATTTTTACCAACTATTTGCAAAACATGAGAATTCGCAACACTAAAGTTTATATTTTTTAAGATGATTTTATTAGATATATCAATATCTAAGTCTTTAACTTCAAGCATTTATATATAGTGATTGTTATCTAAAATAGTATTTTATTTGAATTTAGTTATATTTACAAATATAAATTAACTAAACTAAACTAAACTAAACTAAACTAAATACTAACAAGGTTATTTTAAATTTGAGAAAAGAAAGATAACAATAATTTTTTATTTATGTTCTTTGACATAATCAATCGTCTTAAGATTCTACGCTAATAATTAACCCATCCATTACCCATGACTTTAAATAATTAGCAACTGTAAAACTGACTTTATCTTCATCCATATAGTCACATAAAATTTCGCAAATTGAACAAAAAGATTTTCCATTAACAGCATAATTTATAGCCACTGATTCAGGCAATGAAAGCATTCTGTAATTCGTCTCCATATTTTGTCTCCATACAATACACGTCTGTATATGCTCTAACTTCTCAGGTTCAACAGGAATTGTGTTTTCATTAATTGATTTCCATAAATTAAGAGTATTCCATTTGAATTGTAATTTTTTTAATGAGCTGGTAAATTTAAAAGTAAGCTGGCCCCATTTTTCTGGAGATATGTGTCTAAGGCTATCTATTGTTATGCAATCATTGTCAGGAGCATCAAAAGTACTCATAAGATTCCATTCAAACTCTGCTATTTCTGATAAAAACTTAAGATCTGAATATGGTTTATTTTTTTTTAAAAACCTAGATAGATTTTGTCCAAACCAGCGAATTGATCTATTGTTTGACGGGTAAATATCAATGTAAGAATTAGCGCAATTATTAAATTCTTCATCTCCTAATAAAACTGATAATTTTTCATAATCATCAAATAGAACATCAATCAATCTATAACGATAAGCATTTGCATATATATCAATTCTATCCTGTGCATTTACTTCATTAGTGCTAATAATATTATCTTGTATTCCATTTTCAAAATTTAAAATATAATTTTGGAATTCAGCTTGTATTTTAGCTAGATTATTCATGAAGCAGCAGCCTCACACAAAACAGAATTAGAGATTTTTTTTGCTTGAAGCAACTCAGCAAAAAGTTCTTCAAAAGCAGGAATATTATCATCTCTTTCAATCATAGTAGAAACTAAACCAAAATGTTTTATAGCATCTTTGTATAACGACCAAACTTGATCAATAACGGGATGATCATGCGTATCAATAATATAATTACCATTATTAGCATGACCTGCTAAATGATGTTGATATACTCTATTTTTAGGAATATTATACAAATAATCATGAGGATCAAAATTATGGTTAAAAGCACTAACGTAGACATTATTAATATCTAATAATATGAAACAATCAGCTTGATTTGCAATTTCTGTTAAAAACTCCCATTCCGTCATTTCTGATTGTTTATAGCTAACATAACTAGATACATTTTCTAATAGAATTTGTTGTCCTAAATAATCTTGAACTTGATTTATTTTAGATACAACATGCTTCACCGTATCTTGTGTATATGGTAAAGGCATTAAATCATGTAAATTTTTACCATGAACACCAGTCCAACATAAATGATCTGACACCCATTTTGGTTGAACTTGTTGAATTAATTTTTTCAATTGTTTTAGGTAATTTTTATCTAAAGGATCTACACTACCTAAAGACATTGATACACCATGCATTACCACTGGATAATGACTTCTTATTTTATCTAGATAATATAAAGGCTTACCACCTGGAACCATGTAATTTTCTGAAATTATTTCAAACCAATCTACAGGAGGGAGATTATTAAGAATATATTCATAGTGTTCTGTACGTAATCCTAAGCCAAACCCAAGATAAGGCTTGTCTTTCGAGGTTACCTTTTTTTTTGTCATAATTTATACACCATAAACTTTTAAAAGAAGGAGATTTTTATAAAATCTCCTTCTTTATCATTGGACAAATTACTTATTTACTTTTTACTTCTCCGCCCATCTGCTGGCAAGCTTTTTTAGAAACCATAACAAAACCTTTTCCTTTGCAAGAATTATGAGCTTTGCAAGAACTTTTAGAAGTTTTACAGCTACTTTTTCCTTTACATGCATTTACACCAAAGCACTTTGCATTGTGTTTTTCTGTGTTTGCAGATACAACTGATGGAGCCATAGTAAAAGCAAAAGCAGCAGCTGCTGCAAGCATAATACCTGATTTTTTAATTTTATTATTCATGAATTTTTATCCTTGATTAAATTGTTTAAGATAATAATATACTAGTATTTTATATTATTAACTTCTTTAAATAAAAAACTAGTCTTACAAGAAGAATAGTTATGACACACAACATTGTCAATATCAGGAAAAGCCCATCATGCACCTTAAAAAAGACATTGATTCTTTTTTGGAACCATCATTACTTTAACTGAAATATTTTTTGTTGCGATAATAAATAAGGTAGCTATAGATAAAAAATTATTAGTAATAAGTAAAATGTATTTGCTTCAAAACTCAAGAAATATTATTAGCAAGTAACAACATGATTAATTAAAATATTATTTGTTCATTTAATATTGAAAGTAATGCAGCAGTAAAATAATCAACTGCTAAAACTAGGAACGCCCCCAACTAGGAATAAGCTCTTGAGATAATCCAAGACTAGATAAAATTCGACCTACAACAAAATCAACTAAATCGATAACTTTTTCAGGCCTATAATAAAAACCAGGACTTGCAGGCATAATAGTTACGCCTAGTCTAGCAAGCTTTAACATGTTTTCTAAATGTATGGTAGATAACGGCATTTCTCTTGTTACTAAAATTAACTTTTTTTGCTCTTTTAAAATAACATCTGCTGCTCGTTCAATAAGATTATCACTCATACCATGTGCAATGGCGGCCAAGCTTCCACCACTACAAGGACAAATAACCATGGCATCAGGAACTGCTGTACCAGATGCAACAGGACTGAACCAATCATGAAGCTCATAAAAAGTTAAGTTATTCTTATTTTTTAATTGAAAATAATTTTGGAAATAATTATTAATGCCAGCAATATCTTCTGGCAGATTTATATCTAACTCTTGTTTTAAAACAACGATTGCTGCTTTTGAAATAACTCCATAAACTTTTATATTAGCTTCTAATAAAGCTTCTAATAATCTAATAGAATAAGCAACACCTGAACCACCAGTTAAAGCAACTGTAACTTTTTTATTATTTAATTTTAAACTATCTTTATTTAACATATTTGGTTTTTAAACTTTGAATTATATCAGGAATAATTTTTGTAAATTTTCCATTACTCATAAACACGACAGTAGTATCGATATCTTCTATATCTTGAATTTTTGAGACTAGTTTATCTAAACTATTAAATATTTCGATATATTGATTTGAATTAACTTTTTTATCTAAAATATTTTCTTTTAATGACCAGTTAACATATTCGCCTTGATATAATAAAGCGACATCAGCAAGTTTTAATGAATCAGCTAAATAATATTTATGAATTCCTTCACGCATCGAGTAAGAACAAAAATCAACAATAGCTATTATTTTGCTTTTTGAAGTATCTTTTTTTATTGCTTCTAAAGTTTTACTAATAGCTGTTGGGTGATGAGCAAAATCATCATAAATTTTAATATTTTTTATCTTATCTTTAAATTCCAATCTTCTTGATACACCTTTATAATATTTTAAGCTTTCTATTGCTACCCTCATAGGAACACCTGCATGCTCTGCTGCTGTAAGTGCTGCTGTAATATTAGCTATGTTATGTTCGCCTAAAAGCTCAGAACTCACATTAAAAGAATTTAACGATTTTAAAATAAATTTTCTAGCGTCTATACACTCAGCAGAATATATATTATTTAACTTATCTAAGCTTAAATTTTGAGTTTTATTATTTAAAGTAAAACCTATTTTATCTAAATTATTATTGTCTTTTAATATATCAATAACATTATTATCATCTGCATTGAATATAACTTTTCCATAGCTACTTCCAACAGTTCTCAACAAATATTTAAACTGTTTTTTTATTTCAGTAACATTATCATAAATATCAGCATGATCGAATTCGATGTTATTTATAATTAAAGTATCAGGAAAATAATGCAAAAATTTAGGGCGCTTATCAAACAATGAAGTATCATATTCGTCTGCTTCTATAACAAAAAAATTACCAGCTCCTAACCTACCGCTAATATTAAAGTTACCATGTGCGCCACCTATTAAAAAACCTGGCTCTAGCCCTGCATAATCTAGAATCCATGCCAACAGACTTGTTGTTGTTGTTTTTCCATGTGTCCCAGTTACAGCGATGATCCATTGGTTACGTAAAACATGCTTGTAAAGCCATTGTGCTCCAGAATAAAATTCAATATCATTATTTAATAAATAATCAACGGCAGGATTTTCACGCCGAATAACATTACCAATTACTACATAATCAGCGCTAGACAATAATTCTTGTTGGGTTTTATCAAAATTTTCATAATTCTCAAAATAAGAAATATTATTATTTTTTAAAATATCACTCATTGGAGGATATAAATTAGAATCAATGCCTGTTACTTTATAGCCCAATTGTCTAGCTATTAAAGCAAGACTGCCCATAAAAACACCACCAATCCCTAATATATGCAAATGTTTCATAAAATATTAACCCATATTAGGAGGCAAAAGATCTAAGTCTTTTTCTTGCTTTGCTAATTTAATATCTTGATTATTTATATGACCTGTTGGATATAAATGATTAAATTGAACTAAATGTGACTCACTTTTAGGTAACACAAATGGATTTGCTGTTACATAATTATTGTTATGCTGGCTACAACCTACTAATAACAAAACTAAAAACGTAACTAAAATATTATTTAATAATTTCATAATAATTCTTATAAATAGTCTAAAGTAATTAAAATATTCTAAATAATACCACTTTCCTGCATAGCTTTAAATACTATATCTTGATTAGTTTTTGATAATACAGTTAAAGGCAATCTTAAAATTGGTTCTTGAATTAACCTAAGTTTATACATAGCCCATTTAACAGGAATAGGGTTAGATTCGATAAATAATTTATTATGCAATGGCAATAATTGATTTTGAATTTCTTGAGCCTTATAAATGTCATCATTTAAAACTTTATTACATAAATCAGCCATTTCTTTAGCTGCTATATTCGCAGTAACAGAGATGACACCATGACCACCTAGTTTCAATAAATCTATAGTAGTTAAATCATCACCACTTAATACAAAAAAATCTCGAGATAATTTTTTTGCTTTTTTAGATATATCGACTAATCGTGAATATCTATTTAAATCACCTTTAGCCTCTTTTATAGCGACAATATTTTCATATTGTAATAACTTTTCAACCGTTTCAGGTAATAAATCGCAAGCTGTTCTTGATGGTACATTATATAAAATAATAGGTATATCAACTTGAGTTGCTATAGATTGATAGTGTAAAAATAAACCTTCTTGTGTGGGTTTATTATAATATGGGGTAACTATTAAAGCGGCGTTGGCGCCATACTTCTTAGCTAGCATCGTATTATTAACAGTATCTTGAGTGTTATTACTACCTGTTCCGATTATAATTGGTATTTTTTTATTAATCTTTTTTACCGTATATTTTATAATCTGTTCTTTTTCAGATAAGCTTAAACCACTAGATTCACCCGTTGTTCCTAGAACTACTAAACCATCTGTATTATTATCTAAATGATAATTTAATAATTTATCTAGGCTAGAGTAATCTACTTCTATCTTTCCAAACTTTTCTTGTTGCATTGGCGTGACCAATGCAACAAAACTACCTTTTAACTGCATAAATTCCCCTTTGTAACACTTATTATAATATTTTAGAACCATAGTCAGCTAATCTAGATCTTTCTCCTCTAGTTAACGTAACATGACCACTATGTTCCCAATCTGAAAAATGATCAACTGCATAGCTTAAGCCGCTATTAGTTTCAGTCAAATAAGGAGTATCAATTTGATTTAAATTCCCCAAACAAACTATTTTAGTGTTATTGCCTGCTCTTGTTATTAATGTCTTCATTTGTTTTGGTGATAAATTTTGAGCTTCATCTAAAATCAAATATTTGTTTAAAAATGTCCTGCCTCGCATAAAATTCATCGACCTAATTTTAATACTTTTATTTAATAAATTTTGTGCCAAATCTTGAACATTACCTCCTTTTGAATTACCAGAGAAACGATTGCCCTCACTTTGTAATATCACTTCTAAATTATCCGTAAGAGCTCCCATCCAAGGCGCCATCTTCTCTTCTTCTGTTCCAGGTAAAAAACCTATGTCATCACCAACAGGAACAGTTGCTCTTGTAACAATAATTTCGCTATACAGATTGCTCTCTAAAACCTGATGCAATCCTGCTGCTAAAGTCAATAAAGTCTTACCTGTGCCAGCACTACCTAAAATAGTAACAAAATCTATGTCTGGATCTAATAATAAATTTAATACAAAATTTTGCTTTCCATTTCTAGCCGAAACCCCAGCTATACTATTTTTTGGGCTAGTATAATCTTTAATTCCTGTTACTATAGCTTCCTGATTTATTGGATCAATTTGCTTTACTACCCAAGCAATATTACGTTCTTTATCATAAACGAATTGATTTATTTTCCAACCTGCAATATCAGGGCCTTTAACTTTATAATAAGCCAAACCTTCCTCAACCCAAGATTCCATATCTTTACTATGATTATCCCAGAAATTTTCATCTAACTTACAAACTCCTGTATATAATAAATCAGAATCTTCCAATACTTTATCACTAGAGTAATCTTCAGCTTTAATGCCTATTATAGAAGCTTTTATCCTTAAATTAATATCTTTTGATACTAAAATAACATCTTTTTCAGGATGTTGGTTTTGTAAAAAATATGCTGAATTTAAAATAATATTGTCCATTGAATTACCTGGCAGCGATGCAGGTAAATTATATGGAATCTCTTCTGTTTGTAAAAAAACCGTTCCAAGAATTTTTGCTGATTCTAATGATTGTCTTACATTATTATCTTTTTTGTTTTTATTAATATTTAAAAAACCATTACCTATATCAAACCTAAAATCATTTAATTTTAAACCTTCTTTTATCGATTTATTTTCATTATTTTTAATAACGCCATCTAAAAATCGACTAAACTGCCTAACATTTCTAGAAACTTCTGACAGTCCTTTTTTATGCTTATCTAATTCTTCTAAAACGGCCATTGATATAAAAATATCATGCTCATCAAAGCGCCATATAGAGGTAGGATCATGCATGATAACATTAGTATCAACAACAAAAATTTTTGATTGTCCCATAAGCATTAAGTCCTTTTTAATATTATAGAAATAATTTATAAGCTCTATATAAAAGTATGGATGCTTAAGGTACAAAAAATCAAGATATTAATAAAAGAAATAATAGTATTTTGAATAAATTAAGATAAAAGAGACTGAACTTTAAAGGTTGCATCAAAACTTTCATCGTAACACATTATGTCAAATTGTTCTTTTAAAGAAGATATATTAAGATCGCCTGAAACTTTAACCTTAACTTTTAATTTAATAAGCTTAGATTTATATTCTGATTCATATACACTTGCTTGCAGTGCTACTATTTCTATACTTTGAAATGCTAGAAAATCTACAATTTTATTTATAATTCCTGTTTCATCAATATTATTAATATTAATTTCATAAGGTATATAACCAACATCGTCGCTCGAGGTAATATTGTCTTTGCTTTTTGTTTTTATCTTAGATATATCAATATTTACAGAATTGTTTTCTATAAATTTCGCTAAATTAGTTTCCAATATGGCGATTTGATTCCATTTGCCAGAAACTAAAATATGGCCTGTTAAAATATCATAAATCCTATCAAAACTTATCTTTTCAATATTACATTCACTATTAGCAATATCTGCAATAAGATCAATATGATAAGATTCGACCTGACTAGACAAAGTGCCATTAACATTTATTAATAAACTCTGTTTTTCCATAAAATATTAAAACCAAAAAACTTCAATACATCAATTTTACACTAATTATATTGAAGTTCTACTAATTTTAAATTAATACTTAAAAACATATTATTATTTAAACATTATCAATGAGTTACCTATATCTATAATTTATATTCTAATTTTGTTGTCTCAGCTAAAACTTGAGTCATATGGTTTTTAAAGAGATTTTTAATAATTTAATTAATATTATTTTAAAATTTTGCCAAACTTTTAGGTTTGGATACCCCGGGTATTTGAACATTCTCTAATGGTAGAAAATGCGCTATAATATCAGACACATTTTTATACATTTGTAATGCGACATTCCCTAACTCGTTAGTAGGATCAGTAATTTTAAGTCCGTTATAGTTTTCTAACGTACCATTATTATATACTGTTATCGCTCTGTATTCCCCATCAACATTTTCTCCTTCTATCTTATATCCTCGGACATTATCAGGATTATTTACTACGGTCACTTTGTTAACCTTATTATCTCCTGCAGAATCACGTAAAATAAAAGGCTTTGGTTGTGATGTTGCTTGTGCTTGATATGCGACACTCATAATGGCACCACCAAGTCCTTGATCTTTTGAAACTGGCGCAATCTCTTTTTGTACTTGAGCTGCATATGGTTGGCCAGCAACAGAAGCCATCATTGATATTGTAGATAATGATAAATCAATAAGTTGACCTGATAAACCTGCTTGCAAATCTGGGTTTATTTCTATAGGCACACCTTGAAATACCCCAAATTTTATAGGCTTTACAATAGTAATATGAGGAGCATCGCTTTTTTTATGATATTTTATGTTTGCCTTTTCTAACTCTGATTCTATCTCTTGAATCATCAAATTAAGTTTCATTGTAGAAGAATCAGTAATATCTAAGCTTAATTTAACATAACCTTCTTTTGTGGCAGAAACACTTCCAGTTTTTATTGATTCTATAGGTAAATAACGAGCTGAAACTGTTTTTATAATGTCTTCATACTTAGCAGACTCTGATTCAGTAAGTTTGCCATTTATGACCGCTAAAGAAATATGCAAACCACTTTTATCAATGAAACCTACCTCATTAGGAAGGCTTTGCTTAGCTTGAATTGATCTAATTTTATTATCTAAATCAGAAGAACCAAGAGTTATGGCTGTATATGGTGGATATGGCATTTTAATTACTCTTCATATATATAAATATGACCTTAGAGTAACCAACAGATGAAAAGTTCGAGACAATTAATAAATTTACCGGAGATTATCTTCTTAATCATTGATTTTTAGAAACCAATCAACAACTTTGAAAGATTCTCCGGTTTAATAATAAATCAGTTACAATCTTCTACCGCATTTCTATCCTGAAGTATGCCTGATGGGCTATTAGTATTAGCACTACTACTAGTTGCATCTATTTTTACAGATGTTGATTGATCATCTAATAATCCTTGGAAGTAAGCCAAACTAAAATCAGCTAGCTCTTCTATATTTTTAGTTAAGAATTTTTGTCTTCTATAAACAAAATATAAATTATTAGTTAATTCAGGCGATAAATCTAAAGTAATAATACTCTTTAATTGTTGCTCTTTACTAATTACGCTATATGGTAAAATAGAAATTCCAACACCACTTTCCACGGATCTTTTGATTGATTCAGGACTTGCAAGCTCCATTAAAATATTTAAATTTTTAGTTTCGACATTTTGCTCTCTTAAATATGTATCTATAGCGTTCCTAATACCTGAGCCTTCTTCAAATAATACAATTGGATAACTAGATAAATCAGACATACTTACTTTAGATTTAGTTGCAAGCTCATGACCTACCGGTGCAACAACACACATTTTATCATAACTAACTTTCTTGCAGCATAATGTTTTATGCTCAGACGCAGCATCGGTAACAACCATATCAACCATTCCATTTTCTACTAACTGGCTAAGTCTTATACTATCGGCAATTTTTAATTGTATTTTGATCTCTGGATTAGCTTTTCTAAATGCAATTAACAAATCAGGTAACATATAGTCGCCAATTGTTTGTGTTGCCGCTATTTTTATAGCGCCTGTAACATTATTAGTCTTATTTTTTACAGAATTTTCCATTTCATTATACATATCAAAAATCTTTTCAGCATAATTAAACATTAAACTTCCTGCATCAGTTAATGTTATTTTATTATGCAGTCTATCAAATAATCTTATATTATATTCTGATTCTAATTGTCTTATTTGAAAAGTAACTGCTGGTTGAGTCATTTTTAAAACATCCGCAGCTTTTGTAAAACTTAACATTCGAGCAACTGTATGAAAAACTTGCAATCTCCTATCTGACATAACTATATATTCCTTTATGATATTTAATGATATTTAATGAGCTTTATTTAATTTATAAATAATTGCTTTGTATTTACTGCTGCTTAATAAAATCTTACTTTATGAAAACAATTTTTTAATTATATATAAGATCTAGCACATATATCATGAACATGACAAATTTTGGTAAACTCTAAAGTAATAATAATTTGGCTCTTTTTATAATGCTTTTGTTTTTTTTATATAAAACAAGAACTCATCATTATATTTTTCAATTTTTAATAATTCATTTTTTGTTTGTTTTGAAAATAACTTGAAATCTCCTTCTGAACTAGGATCAGTTGTTTTTACTAATAAAATCTCGCCCCCCTCCATATTTTTTAAAATTTTTTTAGCTTTTAGTATTGGAATTGGGCATAATAAATTTTGAGCATCTAAAATAAAATCATATTTCATAATTAATTTAAGTAATGAAAATAAATTTAAAAAAAATAATTAAACTACATGTTATTTTAATTAATTTTATAATAATTAATAGTATTAATGCGAATAATAATGTAAATATTCATGAACTAGATTTGTCATTAGATACTAAATATAATACTCAAAATAATAATTATGATAACTTACCCTATATGGGTGATGATCTTAATAATTCTATTTCGGATAAAGAAGAAAGTTTATTGGGTCGCCAAGTTTTTTTCGATATATTAAGATCAGTTCCATTAGAACAAAATTTATTTATTCAAGAATATATCCAATCTTTAGGTGAAAAATTAGTATCTCACTCACCAAATATTGCAAAACATAAATTTAAATTTTTTGTAATAGATAGCCAAATTATAAATGCTTTTGCCTTACCAGGTGGATATATAGGAATAAATAAAGGTCTTATTGAGCTTGCACAAAATGAAACAGAACTTGCCTCTGTTATGTCTCATGAAATCGCCCACGTTACACAAAGACATATTGCTAGATCGATTCAAAATCAAAGTAAAATTCAAATTCCATATATAGCAGGACTTCTTGGAGCCTTAATTTTATCAGCATATAATCCAGAGCTTGCTCAAGGAGCTCTTGCCACTACTATGGCTAGCGCAGAACAAATTAATATAAACTTTACTAGAAGCAATGAGGAAGAAGCAGATAGAGTTGGAATTCAAATTCTTGCAAATAGTGGCTATAACCCAAATGGTATGGCTGACTTTTTTGAAAAAATGCATAAAGCAACATCAAATGGTTTATTAAAAATTCCTGAATTATTAAGAACTCACCCCATAACAGAATCAAGAGTCAGTGAAGCAATAAGTTTTGCAAAAAATTATAAATTTAGATTCTATAATGATAACTTAAAGTTTCACTTGATAAAAATTTTATTTAAATTTGAAAATCAACGAAATATTGTTGAGTTAAAAAATTCTTTTACAAAACAATTAAAATCAGGATTTTATAATAATCAAAGCGCCGCAAAATTTGGATTAGCGTTATCATATATGCATAGCAATAACCAAAAAGATAAAACAGAAGCTATTTATTTATTAGAAAAATTATATCAAAAGGCTCCCATAGAAAATATTTACACATCAAATCTAGCACAATCATTAATTAATCAAAATAAGATTAAACATGCCACAAAAATTTTAAAAGAATACTTAGATTTATTTCCAAGTGATTATGCAATAATTTCACAATATTCTAATTTGTTATTAGATAGCAAAAATGGACTAAACAATAAAACTGAACTTTTATATTTAGAGAAATTAATTAAGCAATATATAGATACTAGTAAAAAACAAAATCATATTATCTATCCTAGTGCTTATAATTTACTTGCTAAAATTCAACTAACAGATAAAAGAACTTTTGTTGCAACACAAAATCAAGCAGAATATTTAGCTAATATTGGAAATTTTCCTGCAGCAGTCCATCAATTAAATAGCTTATTAAAATTTGGTAAATTACAAAAATATGAAAAAAAAATAATAATGGTTAGAATTAAAGAGATGAAAACTGAATATGAACAACTTAATAACTAAACTATATTTTTATTTGCTATTATCTAAAAATAATTTATTATTTATTGTTAAAGGTATAATAAAATTGATAAAAAAGGATATAAGTAAAATGATCAAAAAACTACTAACAGCTATAACAATTACATCTGTTGGCTTAAGCTGCACTAATTTAATATTCGCTGCAAATAGTAACCTGAAAACAGAAGCCGAGAAACAAAGTTACTCTGCTGGGTACATGCAAGGAGAAACTCTACAAAAGCTTAAAACTGAATTAGGTATTGACTTAAATTCAACAATCTTTCAAGAAGGTTTAAAAGCTGGAATAGAAAATAAAAAATCTGCTCTTTCAGAAGAAGAAATCAAAAAAGCTTTAGTAAGCTTACAACAATCAATTTTTGCCAAACAAAAAGGCATGATGGATAAAAAATTTAGTGAGAACAAGGAAAAAAGCAGCGCATTTTTAGCTAAAGTTAAAAAAGAAAAAAATGTAAAAGAGTTAGCTAATGGTGTTCTATATAAAATAAATAAAACAAGCTCAAATAAAAGCTTAGCTCCTAAAATCACAGATTCAGTAGAAGTAAATTACAAAGGCACAACTATTGATGGTAAAGAATTTGACAGCGGCAAAAAAGTAACTCTTGCATTAAACAGTGTCATTAAAGGCTGGCAGGAAGCTCTTACTCAAATGAAACCAGGTGACAACTGGACTATATACATTCCATCTAATGCAGCATACGGAGAAAGAGGCGCGCCAAATATAATGCCTAATAGTGCATTGGTATTTGATATCGAATTACTAAAAGTTGTTCAACAGCCTAAAAAATAATTAAACCTTTAATTTTGGTTTAACTCTATAATAATTAAGCATTTAACTTCCTATTTATATTGGTAGTTAAATGCTTTTTTTGTTAATACTCTTAATTTTTTTACCATAATCTGATACAATCATTAAAATTCGATTAATTTTTTTTTTAATGATTTATATGTCTGCAAAATATCTAGTAAAAATAAAGACTTACTTTGCTGCCGCTCATAATCTAAGAAGATATGATGGGGCTTGTAGTGGAATACATGGTCATAATTGGCACGTTGAAGTAGCCGTTGAGTCTCGAAAGTTAGATAATCTAGGAATGGTTATAGATTATGATATATTAAAAGAAATTACAGAAAAAAATATTAAACTAGTAGATCATTCATATTTAAACGAACTTGAACATTTTAAAGATTTAAACCCTACTGCTGAAAATGTTGCTGCATTTTTATATAATAAAATTAAACAAGATATAAATAATTATAATAACGCCGATAATATAAAACTAAAATACATAAATATTTGTGAAACGAATACAAATTATGTAAATTACTCTGAAGATTAGAATTAGCATTAATTAGATAAATTTAATAGGTGGAATATGTCTCATAATACTGCAAACTTACAAAATAATACATTAATTGAAGATGTACAAAGCACCGAAGACAAAAGAAAAATTGCCATTAATAAAGTTGGCATAAAAGATATAAAGCACCCTATTAAAATAAAAGATAAATCAGGATATGAACAGCACACTGTTGCAAACTTTAATATGTATGTAGATTTACCACATAACTTTAAAGGCACTCACATGTCACGTTTTGTCGAAATATTAAATCAATATAAACATGAAATAACAGTTCAAAATTTCAAAGATATTTTGATAGAAATGACTCAAAAGCTAGAAGCTAAAACTGGTCATTTAGAAATGAGCTTTCCTTTTTTTATAAATAAAAAAGCACCTGTTACACAAGTAGAAAGCCTACTTGATTACCATGTTACGTTTAAAGCTCAATATAAAAATGGAAAAATATCCATGTGGGTAATATCAGAGGTTCCTGTAACAAGCTTATGTCCTTGCTCTAAAAAAATATCAAAATATGGCGCGCATAATCAACGCTCATGTGTCACTTTAAGTGCTAATATAATCGAGTTTATTTGGGTAGAAGAACTTATAGAACTAGTTGAAAAAGAAGCATCATGCGAATTATACGGATTATTAAAAAGACCTGATGAAAAATATGTAACAGAAAAAGCATATGAAAACCCTAAGTTTGTTGAGGATATGGTTCGAGATATAGCTGCTAAATTAAATAAAGATAATCGAATTAAAGCTTATAAAATAGAATCTGAAAATTTTGAATCGATTCATAATCATTCTGCTTATGCTATGATTGAAAATACAAAACTTGATATTTGATATTGAAAGTAACATTAGCCCTCTTCTAAAAGGGTTAATGTATATTCCAAATTTTTTATCCAGATATAATATTAGTATTAATCAAAACTAATATTTCAGATTTAGAGTTTATTGTTTCTTGGTGTGTAAATAATTTTCCTATAATTGGTAACTTTGCTACAAAAGGCACGTTATTTTTTATATTATTATTTTGTTTGTTAAAAATTCCACCTATAACTAAAGTCTCATTATTATTAACCATTAATTCTGTTTGCATTTGCTGTGTATCAATTAAAGGAACACCGTGTGAATTAACATGACTCAAATCAGGAGAATCATTTGTTATATTTAAGTTTAATGATATCTTATTTCTCTCTAATAGCTTAGGGGTGACTACTAGACTTAACTCGGCTTTTTTAAAATTCACTGTTTGCGAGCCATGAACATGTGTTTCATTATATGGAATCTCTTGCCCTTGAGAAATTGTCCCTGACTTTAAATTAGTTGTTATTATTTTGGGATTAGATATAGTTTCAACTAAACCCTCTTCTTCTAAAGCATCTATCTCAATATTTAATAAATCAGTATTTGAAACTTTTACAATATTGTAAGCTGCACTAATAATAAAACTAGAATTTAATTTTATACCTAATTGATTCTTAAAGCTTATATTACTTTTAATAATTTTAACAGATATTAAAAATTGTACTTTAGGTATATCTAAAGCTTTTATAATTTCCTTATATTCATTTAATTTATCTATATCATCTTTTATAAGCAATTTGTTGTTATTTTTATTAGAAAAAATTTTAGAATTTTTTGATAAAATAACTGAAAGCTCTTTTATGATTTCATCTGGGGTAAGATAATTTAAATTAATGTTTAGAATTTTTTGATTATCTAATGGTTCAAATAAATCTTTACCCTTAATATTATTCAAACTGTACATAATATTAACGTTTAATAAAATTAATATTAATATTTTTAAAAAGCATTGCATAACTATACTTACATAATATTTTAAAATAAATTTGCAAAAAAGATATTATTTTTATTTATCATAAATAATTTGAAAACTAATTTTGGTATAATTTTTAACAATTTTCACATACTGTAAATTTATTAATTTAGAATATTTTTGTATATATTCTAAAAAATTTTTAGATTTATAAAATTTGCTTTTAAAGCTTATATCTATAACTCCTAGTTTTTTTGATCTAATAAAATACATAAAATCTATATAGCTTCGTATATCAAGTGACATATAATCCATGAAATTTTCAGTAATTAAATTTAAATCATAAACACTACTTAATTTTTTATCTTCTAATACAAATGTTTCGTTTTTTACTTGATTAAAATTTAAATAATTATTTTTTTCATTGTTATTTAAAGCTAAAATACTTTCTTTAATTTTTATAATGTTATCTTCTATTTTATTAATTTCATTTTTTTTATTCGCTATCATTTGATAATGTATAGCTATTAAAAAGCATAACCCTATTGCAAACTTAATAATTTCTTCTTTATTTTCTAAAAAAACTTCTAATAATTTCATTATAATTTTATAGATAAATAAACTTTTGTTGTATTATCAATAATTCTAATTTTATTTACTACATAATCAAAATTTAAAAAGATAGTTTTTAAATTTTTTAGTAAGTTATACTCTTTAATATTATTATTTTTATTTAACACCTGAAGATTAATAAATACTATGTTATTCTTTTTGAGTATACGGCTATAACTTATATGAGATATTTTTTTAGTAAATAAAGCATCAAGTAATAATATAAAATTATAATTTTTTTGAGTAATTTCTTTATTTATATTAACTTGATTAAGACTAGATATTTGTTTATTGTTATAATCATTATTTTCTAGATCATTATTTTGAGTATTATTCTTTTCTTGTAAAAGAAACAGCTCCTTATTCAGCATACTTTCTTTTAATTCTTTTTTTTCTATTTTATTTTGTAAATTGAAGTAATGCCCTGCTATAATTATAAAATATAATCCTGCTATACCACCTAAAATGAACTCTATTTTATAATCTAATTTTATTTTATTAACCACTTGATTTATAATTTCATTAATTACTATAAAAATAAGACTTACGAATATAACACTCTGAAACTCTAAAGTATAGATAAATTTTAATTATATGAAAAATGTTTTGAAAAAAATGCTTAAATACTGTGTATTAGCCGGGTTATCAGGAACAATTTTAATTGTTTTACTAATTATATATTTAGAATCTCAACTTCCTCCTGTTGAAATTTTAAAAGACATACAAATGCAAGTACCTTTAAGAATCTATTCTGCTGATCATAAATTAATTGCTGAATTTGGTGAAAAAAGAAGAATTCCCGTTGATTTAAATGAAGTTCCTCAGTATTTAATAGATGCTTTATTAGTCACTGAAGATTCAAGGTTTTATTCTCATAATGGTGTTGATTTTAAAGGATTGATGCGAGCTATTGTTACCCTTGTGACTAAACGAGATAAATCACAAGGTGGTAGCACCATAACAATGCAGGTAGCAAGAAACTTTTTCTTAAGCAGAAAAAAAACTTACCTAAGAAAACTTAATGAAATATTACTTGCCCTTAAAATAGAGAGAGCTTTAACTAAAGAGCAGATTTTAACTTTATATTTAAATAAAATTTATTTAGGTTATAGAGCCTATGGCGTTGCTGCTGCAGCTCAAGTATATTATGGTAAAAAAGTAGAAAACATAACTTTAGATGAAGCCGCTATAATAGCTGGTCTACCAAAAGCACCATCAGCTATAAACCCTTTAAAAAATCCTAAAGCAGCTAAAAAAAGACGTGACCACGTTTTAAAACGCATGTTAACTAATAAATTTATTTCAAAAGAAGTATATAATGAAAATATTAATAAACCCATTGATGCGACATATCATGGTCCAAAAGTAGAAATAAAAGCCCCGTATATAGCAGAAATGGTCCGCAGTATTTTATCAGAATATCTTCCAAATGACTTATATACTGCAGGATATGAAGTTTACACAACAATTGATAGTAAACTACAAAGTTCAGCTAATCAAACCACCAAAAATGCCATTGAGCAATATATCAAAAGACATCCTATAAATAATAAAACAGATAACTCACAACAACATGAGGAGCAAATTGAAGCAGCAATTGTTTCTTTGAATCCTAAAAATGGCGATATTTTAGCACTCACAGGTGGGTATGATTTTTTTGAAAGTAAATTTAATAGAGCGATACAAGCCAAAAGATTAGCAGGTTCAACTATAAAACCTTTTGTATACTCAGCAGGCCTTAACAAAGGATATACACCTGCTTCAATTTTTAATGATGCGCCAATCGTCATAGAACAATCTGGATTACAAGATAGCTGGAGACCAAATAATTCCTCAAGAAAGTTTTATGGGCCAACAAGATTAAGAGTTGCATTAATTAATTCTAGAAATTTAGTTTCTATAAGATTATTACAGGCAATGGGAATAAACTATGCCTATAATTATTTATCAAAATTTAACTTTAGCCCAGATTTAATACCTAAATCTTTATCCATGGCTTTAGGAGCTGTTTCAGTTACTCCTTTACAGCTGGCTGAATCATATGCAACATTTGCAAATGGAGGCTTTAAGATTCAATCTAACTTAATTAACGAAATAGTATTAAGTTCTAATGACAAAGTCATATTTAAATCTGCTCCTGCGACATCTTGTTATTTATGCTCAGAAAAGGAAAAACAAGAACTAGGATACAACCTTGCTCCACAAATACTATCTGCGCAAAATGCTTATTTAATACATGATATGTTAAAAGATACTATCAAAAATGGTACTGGTAGACGTGCTAAAGTTTTAAATAGAACTGATATTGCAGGAAAAACAGGCTCATCTAATGACTATTTTGATGCATGGTTTGCAGGATTTAACCCAGAAATAGTAACAATTACTTGGATGGGATATGATAATCCTAAAAGCATAAAAGAATATGCTGCAACAACTGCATTACCTCTATGGATTGATTTTATGAAAATTGCATTAAATAACAAACCAAATATTAATTTTTTAGAACCGCCTGGCATCGTTGTAACTAAAATAGATCCTGACACTGGATTACTTGCAAGAGCTAATCAAAAAAATGCTATATTTGAGAAATTTATCAAAGAAAATACTCCTAAGTCATATACCCCTAAAAAGCATTATAAAACAAATAGTAACAGTTATGATGCAAATAATGAGGTGGTTATTGCAGAGCAAATTTTTTAAATGTGTAATCTTTATCTTAAGTATTTTTCAGCTTTTTCTCAATGACTATTCATTTTTATTATGATACATTATAACCTGATTTATGGAGTTATATACTTAGTTCAAATTAAATATGGGTAATTGACCGCATGACACATGGAAAAATTGAAGAACATGGACAACAAGAATCAATAGATAATAAATGGTTTCGCTTTACTGAAAAGCAAGCAAACACTATAACTCTATTTTTGAATATTGTAGTTGTCGGAACTGCCTGTGTTGGTGCAGCAACTAGCGGATGGCTTGCTATTCCAAGCTTACTAAAAGAACTTCCATTTGAAGTACCTGCTCTTGCAGCTAATATAGGATATATTTTAAGTGTCATAAGCGGCGTAACATACGCCAAAGCTCAGTTCTGGGATAAATCTTATACCAAAATAAAAGAATTACTATTTGGTCATGATACCGAAGATAAAAAAACACAAAATAAGCACAAAGAAGATATTAATTTAGTAAAAAATAATATAATTAAGAATCTTAATGACATTAAAGAACAAGAACAAGAAAACCAGCATATAAAGAATGCGTTAACAAAATTAGTTAAAAATTTATATATTTTAGAAAATCCTGAAATATCAAGAGATTCTATACTTAAAATGGAAACCATGCTGAGAACATTAAAATTTCAGCTAGGTATTTCTCAAGAATTATTAAATTTTTTCCTTCAAGAAAAAATTGATCTTTCTCCAAGCGATCAAAAACAAAATCCAGACTCCAGCCTGAAAACGTGGTTAACGAACACTACATGGGAAGTATTAGAATGGATAAACTGGATATTCGCCTTTACTATAGTTGCAACAGGCTCAGCAATTGCTGTTATAGTAACTGCATCAGGAAGTAAAAATGCTATTTTAAGCTTAACTGGCGCAGCGTTATTTGCTCCAGCTGCATGTATAGCTATATTCACCCAATGCTGTAAACTAGCATTAAATGGTGATAAGCAAATGTCAGAATTAACTCACCCTAATTTTATTAAATCTAATGAAGATACTAAAATTCTAGAAACCAGACTCAGCATACTAAATAAATTTACAACAGAATTAAAAGATATTCAATTTTCTCAATTACAATCAGATTTCATAACACTAAATTCACGAATAGGGATGCCAAGAAATGATTCTGCAACCCAAACCGACATATTTGAGAACTCGTTATTAGAAGAAAATGAGTCATCCTCAGTTTTTTGTGCTACTAACTTTTCAGCATATCAAAACTTCACTGAACAATCTCCTTATAGACCAAATGAGCATAATGAGGAGTCAGATGCTACTAACTCAAAACCTTCTTATAGACCAAACGAGCACGATGAGGATCAAATTGCTAATATCTTAGAAAGAGCCAATCCTGCATTTGCACAAATATTTCACTCTATGAGGACAAATACAAGAGTATCTACTCCTTCATCACCAGCTTTTTGAATTTAATCTATCTTAATGATATTTGATATATGATTGTCTCTAGCTTTAGCTTTTAATAACTTAGCTAAAGCTACATTATTATCTCTATTTTCTAAAACTTCTGCTTTAAACCAAAGAGCAACTGGATCATTTGGGTTTTTATCAAGAATCTGATTAGAAATTTTTTCAACGATTGTATAATCTTTTTCTTTTAACTTTAGCTGTAAAAAAGGCGCTGCTAAGTCTGAGCGTTCAGGATTATTTTTTAAAAAGCTTTGTAATTTATCAGGCCAAGTTAAAAACATATTTTTGATAGCTATATTGTCTTTAGTTCGAGGCATATTAGCATCATGCCATTTATTAATATATTCTATTTGAATTACCCGTAAAGCAATACCAGCCTTATGAGCTTTTATAGCTTCATTGGTAAAGTTATTTAAAATTTCAATCGAATTAATTTCTTGAGGCATTAGTTCTTGATTATTTTTAGTATCTAATAATTGCTTGTTATATAAATCATACATATAAGCAAGACGCTGTCCGCCTTCATTTAAATCAGGAATGTATTCTTGCCAATTCTTTCCATATTCTGATAAATAATATAAATTATTTAATGCAGAAGGATCTATAGGTCGATATGTTCTTTTTTGATACAAAGTATATGCAGCAGATAATAAAGCAATAAAAATTAAACCCAGCATCCAATGTCTTACCTGAAATACGCGACAAGATTTTCTAATAATTTTATTTAGAAAAAAGACTCTGTTTCTAGATAGGCAGACAAAAGAAAAAGCCATAAAAGGTACAGTTAAAGGCAGTTGAAACCACATAGCTCCTAAACTTGAATAGAAAAAGCTCGTCCATATAGCAAGCAGTAAATGTCGTCCAGGACAAAGCCAAATAACAACAGCTGGTAAAACCCAAATAAAAATAGCTCCAATAATACCTATTGAAAATAAAGCCTCTAAAACATTATTATGTGAATGAAAATGGGTATCATATAATAACTCTCTATCTAAAGGATGAACATTATGCAAATTAACTCTGTAATATGGTAATTCTCTTTTTTTAATATCTTGAAAACTACCCCAACCATTACCAAATAATTTGCCCCATATATTTGCATCTTTATTATATTCCAAAATACTATAATGCAAATTATATCTAGTATAGGTTGATGCTAGCTCAGGATAATTAGTATTTTTGTAAACATATTCACCTACAACAAAAGTGGTAAACCAAACACAAATGGGAGACAACAAAATTAAAACAGTTACATATGATCTTATATGCCGAACTTTTTTATATTTTAATAATAAGAAAAACAAAAAAACTAATACTGTAAAAAACAAAGCTATCAATGCTGTCCTATTTTCTGCTAAAAACACTATAGATATTGATAAAACTATAATGGCTATTTTTGTGATAGTTCTTTTAGGATTTAGTGTAGAAAATAATATTGGCATCAAAAATAAGCCAAAAAAGGCTAAGAATGAATTAAACATAGGATACGGCCTATACAAACCGATATCATCGCCATAATACTGCATAAAAACTAAAAATAGCGTTGCTATTAATGCAAAGATTCCTGCAAACTTAAAAATTGTTTTATGAGGCTTGATATAAAGCCCTGCTATGATGAGCATAGTAATTGATAAATAACTAAAAACACCTTCGCCTGTAGTAAAAGAACCAAACCATGAACGAATAGGAAGATTTGTAAAAAAGCTGAAAATAAAGCTTATTAGTGCTATACAAAAGAAAAAAACAGTTAATGGATGAGATAAATATTGTTTAATACTATTATTTTTATTTAATAATAAGATCCCTAATATTCCTAGAGCTATAAAACTTGAAAAAACATAAAAAGCAATTATTACCGACTCGGTTTCTCCAACAACTCCTATATTAAAATTTCTAAAAGAAAATAATATAGATTCAGATAATATAACAATAAAAGATATAAAGATTAAATAGTTACAAGAAGTAACTAAATTGTCTTTTCTTACACTAAGCTTTGACATTTGGTATTGTATAATTATTTTTTAGTTTATAGAAAATATCGTACTATATTAACTATATCTTTAAAAAATATATAATTACAACTACCTTTTACCTTTTCTATGGGCGATTAATCTTTGACGCTTTTTAACCTGTCTATCAGTTAAAATAGAAGGTCTATCTTTATATGGGTTTTCACCTTGTTTGAATTCTAGAATAACAGGACTTCCTGCTATATCTAAAGCTTGTTGATAACAATTTGATAAGTATTTTTTATAACTTTTTGGTAAACTTAAAACCTGATTTCCATGAACTACAACTTTAATCGGTTGTGTACCACCTAAATGAGCATATTTTAATTTAACTCTATGCCTTCCTACAACTGGTGGGCTATGAGCTTCTACGGCACTTTCTAATATTTTATTTAATACAGATGTACCATATTCTTTTTTGGAATTAGTTACTGTTTTATCTACTGCTTTAATTAATTCTCCAACTCCTGTTCCATGAAGAGCAGAAATAAAATATGTTTCTATATATTTAGCAAAAACTAATCTTCGATCTAATTCTTTTTTAATCCATTCTTTTTGATCTAATGGTAAATTATCCCATTTATTGCAAGCTATAATAATACTTTTTCCATATTGAATGGCGTAACTTAACAAATGTAAATCTTGCTCTGTAAGACTTTCTTGAGAATTAATCAATAATACCGCGCAATCTGCTTCTTTAATAGACTGTAAAGACTTACAAACTGAAAATTTTTCAATTGTTTCATCTACTCTGCCTCTTTTTCTAATCCCTGCAGTATCAATAATAATGTATTCTTTCTCATTTTTATTAAAAGGGATATAAATACTATCTCTTGTCGTACCAGGCAAATCATAAACAACGACTCTTTCTTCGCCTAGAATTCTATTTACTAAAGTAGATTTACCAACATTTGGGCGACCTATAATTGCAAACTTAGTCGCACTATCTTTATTTGGTAAATTTTCAACTTCTGTTAAATCAGCAGGCTTTATACTTTTATAATAATTTTCTACTGCTTCTATTATTAATTTTGAAATACCTCTTTTATGAGATGCTGCTATTGGATATGTATTATCAAAACCTAAGCTATAAAAATCAGATAAAACTAAATCTTCATTAAGACCATCTGTTTTATTAACAGCTAAATATACTGTTTTACTTAATGTGCGTAATTTTTGTGCTACTTGAACATCTTCTGATAAAAGTCCATCTTTGGCACTTACCATAAAAACAACAATATCTGCATCTTTAATAACATCTACTGCTTGATCAGTAATATATTTTTCTAAATATAATTTATCTTGACTGTCTTTGTTTTTATTAAAGATATTTAGTTTTTTAGAATGAGTCGATTTAGATTTTATAGATTTAGCTTCCGCTACTATACCACCCGTATCTACTAAAATATAATTTTTATCTTCATCAACCGTACCATTACCGTATATAACATCTCTTGTAACACCAGGCATATCATACACCAAAGCATTCTTAGTTCTGGTTAATGCATTAAATAATGTAGATTTACCTACATTTGGTCTACCAACGATAGCTATAACAGGAGTGATATAAGACATAAATTAATAATTAATATAGATAAATTTCAAAATAATTTGCTATTATATACATTATGTCGATTATGGGCAACTAGTATATTTTTTTAAGCTACGCAAGAACTATACCATGCGTCACTGTAACTTCAGAATCAGCTCCAACAACTATGCCATTTACAGGCTCAGATAATTCATTAACTACATTCATATAGCCATGTACCATAGCAAGATTATAAGGTGTCATTTGATCATTATTGACTACATTAACTTGCGCGTTTTTTCTTAATAATTCTTTGACTTCTGTAAGTCTGCCTTTAGACGCAGAAATATGTAAAGGTGTATTACCTTTATCATCAACAATACTAACATCTGCTTTATATGTTAATAATAAAGTAAGCATTTTAGTGTTGCTTGTATAAGCTGCGGTCAATAAAACAGTGAGTTTTAAATCTTGACTAATGATTTCTTGATCATTAATACCATCTCTTGCACTTTTATTTTTTTTTAATAAAATAGCAGCTTGTTGAAAATCTTGAGCTTGTACAGCCATCATTAATTCACTAGGCATAATTTTCCTCTAATAAAAATTAGTTTGCAAGTGAACTAATGATACCAATAATAATAATAAAATACAATAGGTGTATCTTAATATTTTATTAAGATACAAAGGCATATGATGTAAAAATTAGATTTATTTACCAAAAAACCTTAATTTTTGCAATAAAGCATGCGAATAATCTTCGCACTGTGACTCAATAGGTTGTTGTACGAACTTACTATATGCGGGCAACTGTATACTTCCTTGGGCAGGAAATAGTACATCTTGTAATGCTATTTTATTTTCAGTTAACTGATCAGACAAATTATCTGAATCAGAACTTCCATCCATATATTTTTTTAATATAGCAATATCATTACCAAAATTAATTAAAATATCTTTATTTTGATGATCAGATAATTCACTTAATTTAATAAAAAAAGATTTAGAAAATTTACCAATACTTTCCAAATCCAGTATTTTTTTTCTTTCTATAAATTGAATGACAGTGCTACTATAAAAATTAAACGCATTATTAAGTTTAGAATCATTTACAAAGTCCCTTGCTTCAACCAAATCAAGTTTTGTTTTTATTGCAGAAAATTGCTCTAACACATTACAGATCTTGTATTCATCTAAACTTACTTTACATTGTTGTAATGTATTATCATAAAAAGCTACTTCTGCAATAATTTCACCTACTAAAAGTTCAGCTTCATCTGCATCTTTTATATAATTATCAACATCAGTTAATTTAATATCATAAGTTTCAAAATCATTTACTTGTTTACCAAGTTCTTTTTTTAAATTTCTCAGTACTGCACTCTTAATATCAATCGTTAATCTTAAAGCATTAATGTTATCTGGATTGCTACCAGTATAATTAATTGATTTTTTCAATTCATTAATAGTCTCTTCTAATTCATTAATAGTACATTCTAATTCTTTTATTTCTTCATGCTGTTTTCTTAAATCATCTTTTATTTTATATTGAGGTTCTACTTTTTCAAATAAGCGTTGTGCGTCAATTATTTTTTCTGGTAATTGTAATATCGTATTACTATCTAATTCTTCACCTACAATATTTTTAAAACCAATTTTAAATTCATCAAATTGCTCTTTTAATTTTTTGGTTTTAATATTTAAATCAGTAAAAGTTGTATTTAATATACTACTAGGTTTTATTTCTATATCAATATTATTAGCTCTTAACATATCAGTATAATATCCTAGCTCCGAGGCTACCACGTTAACATTTAGCTTACTATTTCTAGTTAATAAATTAATATTATTAATACCATCTATAGCTTTTTGATATCCTAATAAATCACTTCCTGATAAATACTTACTTAAATTATCAATAATATAATATAAATTTAATAAAATTTGCTGCTCTTTACTTAATTTTTTAGTACTAACTTGATTTAAATCAGAAACATTTAACTCAAATTTAATTTGCTCTAATAATCTATAACTTAATTTGTCAATATCATTAATTTTACTTAAGTTAGAACTATCTAAATATCGAGTTAATACTTGAGAGAAACAGTTAGAAATGCTTTCGTTCGCTGCTATATAACTAAGATGTACAGTCTTTTCAATAGAAACAAATATTCCTTTATGGTTGTTTTTAAATTGACTAACAATATGTAAAGCATCCAAACTTTTTTTATTTTTATAATCAGATATTTCTGAAATTATATCTTTAAAATCGTTTGTTTCTAATTTTTCATCAACTTCTAATATTAATTCTTTTAATTCACTTGTTAGCTCTGTAGTTTCAACAGATGATAATTCATTGAATTTTTGTCCTTTTTGCAATAAATTTCTTTTAATTAATATATTTTTGTTAAGCTCTCTCAATATATCTTTATACTTAAAAATAATTGAATTAATATTACCAGATTCACTTTCAATAAATACCTTTATTGCTTTATAATCCTCTCTTAAGCTCTCAGGTAACTCGTTATCACTTATCTGCACTTTACTATATAATTCATCTTCTATAATAGGTAATAAAAACTCATCTATTTCAGATAATTCATATTTATTTAATACCGTTTTAATTTCTTCATCAGTTATACTAAAATCAACAGAAACAAAACCTTGTTGCGCTTCATTTATTATTTGCTGTAATTTTGTTAAACAATCTAAAGAAGCAACTTTTTTATCATTTTTTTCTAATTCTTTATCTAACTCAGATAATAATTTAACCTTACCTAAAGTATCTACGCCTGTAATTTTCAAATTCCATAATAAATTTACAAATTCATCTTTATTAGAATCATTCTTATCATAAACATTACACATGAACTCATTAAACTTGTCATTAAGCTCTGGCTTTTCAGAAACGGGACTACCTTTGAAGATTTCCATCAATATTTTGAAGTTAAATATATTTAACTCTAAAATATCAGTTTTTTTCAGCAATAAATCAAATAAATCTTGACTCAATTCAAAACCATATTTAGTTTTTAATATTCCAGAAAATAACTTATAAGAATCTCCTATTTCTTTATAATCATCATAAGTTTTAAAATCACTATATTCATCTGAAGATAATAAATAAAAAAGTGAATGATTAATATTTTCGCATCTAGAAATTTCATCATCAAAATTATCTGTAGCACCAGATAAAACCTTATCAAACAAAAAGCAGCCTATATACTCTTTCTCTTTACTAGTTCCTTTTGCTTTGTTTTTAAGCTCAAATAATTTATCTAAATACCATTCATTATTAAGCATCTCATCAGGTGACACGACCATGTAATGCTCTACGTCAGCATCATCCCAATTAGCATCTTCTTCACTTTTACTATAATTATATATTAAAGCTGAATTTCTTTTTTTTGTTACAATTTCAGAGTCAATACCAGATAAAATATCTAAATCCACATAACTTGAATAAATTTGCATCATTTTGTCACAAACATCATTACTAGATTTTAACTTATATAAATCACGAATATCTGATGCTTGTTTTTTTATTTGCAGAATATCATTGCTTATCTCATCGTACTCTTTTGGTATTTTATTTTTATTATTGGTAATAAAATCAAACAAAAATCTATTCTGTAAAAGCTCTTCTATTTTCTTAGATTTCAATAAAGAGAAAACCACTTTCCATAAAAAACCATGAAGCTTTGTTAATATTTTAGAATCATATTTATTTTGTTTAATTAATAACTCAGTTACTTCTACGATCCTTAATAACTTACCAGTGAAGTCTAAAGGAATTAAATCAGAACACTCAATTTCTTTTTTATTTTTTAACAAAGGTAAATATTTGTCTTCCATTTCATGCTCTAATGCATTAAATACAATATTAGAAATAGAATCAATAGCTTGAGCTCCTTCTACATAATTTTTTTTATTTTCAAAAGCTAAAACTAAATACTTTGGACTAAAATATTCAATAAAAACATCAGAAACCTTATTTTGAATTTTATGCTCAAAAATATACTGAAATAATTCTTTTCCGTCAAAAAGCTCTGATTTTTTTTCTAAAAATTCACACAAAATAAAATCAGTAATCTTTTTATTTATATCTACTTCAAATATTAAATTTTCTTCTTTTTTCTGTTCAATAATTTCTTTGATATGAAGTAATTTACTTTGTTTATCTTGAGCATTTACGAGTTCATTAATAAGCTTGTTCTTTTCATTCTCTACTTCAGATATAACTTTTTTATAATCAATATCTTCTTTATTTAAATTATCAGCAAAAGACTCGCCGTATGTTAAAACAAATTTAACACATAAATCTGCTCCCATAGCATAATAAAGATTAGGATATTTTTCTAATAGATATCTGATAGTTTCATCTTGTATTGTTTTTTGCTGATGAATTAAACAAAGACTATCAATTGTTTCAACAGTATTTTCTTCGCTGATTTTATTTTTTTTAACAAGTAAGAATTTAAGCGAATTATAATAACTCTTATCAACTAATGCTTTTTTTTCTGCCATAGCTTTTTTGGCCCATACTTCTTGCCCACCAATAAGTTGTATTTCTTTATCTAATCCTAAATAAAATAAATATCCTAATATTTTACCAAAAGTAGGTTTTTTATACTCATCATCAAAAATAACTTCATTGTTAAATGATTCAATCTTATTCGCAATATAATCAGATAACCCCCTTCTAGAATCAACTCTAATTCCATTACATATTCTCGTTTCTTTTTTTATAAGACTTTCAAGTTCAATATATTCACTGTTTTTTTTATCTTTAATTAAATCCTGTTCACGTTTGTAATCAACAGTTTTTTGTTCTGAATAATCTCCACTAACATATAGATTTATAATATATTGATTATAAAATGAATCATAACAATTGAGTTTACTGTTTAAATTATCGCTTGATTCAAAAATTTTATCTAATACCGCTAGTTGAGTAGGAGTATAATAATCATGCTTTAACTTATATCCTGATAAGGCCACTTTTAAAGAATCATTATTAAAATCCTCTAAATTTAATTGTTTATCTACTTCATGAATAACTTGATTACAATCTTTAAATTGAGCAGTGAAAATTTCTATTTTTTGTTGATAAGATTCAGAAAAATTTTTACTTTCTAGATTAATTAAAGAATTACTATCATAAATATCAATATTGCTTATTGATTGACTTGGCATTTTTTGAATTTGAAATAAAAATCCTTTATAGATTATTTTTTTATTTTCATCTATATCAGAATTTTTGATTAGTGACTCTAATCGATCTTCTAATATTTTTTTATTGGTTAACAACAAAGCAATATCATTTGTGTCAATAGTTAAACTTGATTGAAACTCTTGAAATTTTTGCTTAACTACAGCGTTAGTATTTAATTTAGATAATTCTGTTTTTAATTTTGCAATTTTTTTATTATATAATTGATCAAAATCAAATTTTTTAGCTTTTTGTATAATGCTGTATCTTATTTTATCTAATTTAGTTATAGCTTTAATCATTTTATGCCTCATTATTACTACCAGGATATTAGAAGGTAGTCTTATAATCTAATAATGGCAGGAAATAATTAAGTTTTTATGAATTTCTAGAAAAACTATCTAAGGCGTGCATTATAAAAGTGATTAAAATTAGACTCTTATTTGAATTAATTATGTATATTATATAATATTATAAGCATTTGATACATTTTAAAATATAGTAAATTTAAAATGTATCACTTTATCATATATTCTAACTGACTTGCATTGCAGAAAAATTGCCTTCATTACTTAAAGCATAAACAATGCCACTATAAGTATTAGGAGCAACTCTTACTCCACTTTTGCCTATATGAGTACGACCAATGATCTTTCCGGTATTACCGTCTAAAAGATGTAAATATCCTGCATAATCTCCAACTACTATATTTGGTCCAGATATAGATTCAATAGCTTCAGGAGCAGAAACACTTCTTGCTAATAAGTCATTATTATTCCATAAAGTTTTACCATCTCTTCTATCTAATGCAGTAATACTTCCATCTGATTTAGTTACATATAGATTATTTTTTAAAATAGCCATATCAACATTTGATGACAAGGGCTTTTGCCAAAGCTTAGCGCCAGTATCTAAATCTATTGCAACTAAATTTCCTTGATAGCTAACAGCATACAGAATATCTTTATACACTAATGGGCTGGAATTAATATCAACCATTCTTTGTAAGCTTGAACGCCCTTGAGAATAAGCAATAGATTTTTCCCAAGCAATTGATCCTGTATTACTATTTAAAGCAACTAATCGACCATTAGCAAAGCCTGCTATTACTAAATCACGCCATGTTACAGGCTTTGCTGAACCATACAAACTTAATTCAGGCATATTAGATTTATAGCTCCAGCTAAACTTACCTGTTTTAGCATTTAAAGCATATAAAAATCCTTCAGCTGTTTGTGTGTAAACTTTACCTAAGCTATAAACGCTGTTATTTAAAATTGGCTGCTTAAAATCATGAGTCCACAAAATTGCTCCATCTTGTACACCTAAAGCATATAATTTACCTTTATCATCTGATACATATATAGCATCTGGGCCACCACTTACTCCTGCTGAAATATTAGTTTTTAGTGGACTTTGCCACAATAACCTACCAGAAACTAAGTCTCTTGATTCAACTAAACCTTTAGCATCAACCGTATATACATAAGGCGTGTTAATATACGACTTTAATTTTAAATATTGGCTGGCATCACCAACACCAGTTTTAGTACTCCATAAAGTCTTAAAAGTTTTAACTTGCTCTTGATCATTACTTGCAATAGGTTTAATTGGTTTAGGCGGCGCACTATTATCTTTAGTAAATTCAAAATATGAACAACTAGATAAAAATAATAATATTATAACTGAAATTAATCTTAAAACTTGCATATCTACAATGTCCTTTTTCTTTTTAATTACTGTAGTTCATTTTTTTTAAGTAGTACAAAATCATAAAATGGCTTAACAGATTGAATAAGCATTGGATTAGACTCAATTAATGTTAAAGCTTTGTTATAAGAAATAACCGCTTTATCTTTTTGGCCTAATTGAGTATAAATATCTCCTTCCAAATTACTAAACATCATAGAGTATTTCTTGCTAAGTGCATTTTCATGATTTAATTTATCCAGGGCCTCTTGAGCCTTATCTTGTATAAGCAACACTCTGGCCCAATTTTCAAAAGCCATTGCTCTTAACTGCTCCCATTCATTGCTATTTTGATAAACCCAAGAGTAATGCTCGATTGCTTTATCATAATTTTTCTCAATAACAGCTTCTTTGCCTAAAGTAATTGCAGCAAATTTGCTATATATAGTGCTTTCAAAATTTTTAAGTAAATCATTTGCATAAGCTATTTTGACTTTACTTTTTTGAGCTTTAGTTAATTTGTCATATAAAGTTGATGCTTCAGATAAATTTTTACTTTGATAATTATCATAATAATTTTTAGCCCAATAGACTCCAAGAAAAACTATTACCGCCAATAAAACTGTCAAGCCATACTTTTTAACAAAATTTAAAACTTGATCCATTTGTTCATTCTCTGTTGAATATACTTGCATAACTATCCTCTGCTTTATTTTATATTTTTTTCTAAAAAAGTATCCAAATTGCTTATATCAATAACTTGCTGATCTGCTTTTTCTCTCAAAAATTTAATACTGATTTTATTATTCATAACTTCATCATCACCAAGAATAAAAGCAATGCTTGCGCAACTTTTATCTGCTTTTTTAAATTGAGATTTAAAACTTCCTGCTCCTATATGTAACCTTACTTTTATAGAAGAATTAATATCTCTAATTATTTCAGCAAGCTCTAAACTTTTTATTTTAGCTTGCTCTCCTGTGTGAATAATATAAATATCTGCAGGAGATTCTAACTTTTCTGATAATTGATTGTTTTCTACTTGCTTTTGTAACAACAATAATAATCTTTCCATACCAATACTAAATCCAACCGATGGTGTTGCATTACCACCTAGATCTTCGACTAAATTATCATACCGGCCTCCTGCACAAATAGTCCCTTGAGATCCCAACTCATCAGTTGTCCATTCAAAAACTATATTAGTATAATAATCTAATCCTCTAACCAGTTTTGGATTAATATTATAATCTATTTTTAAATTATCTAATAATTCACAAACTTGTTTAAAATAGTTTTCAGAGTCCTTATCTAAATAATCTAAGATCGTTGGTGCTTGCTCTAATAAACTTTTTACATCTTTATTTTTGCTATCTAATATTCTTAATGGATTAGTCTTTAATCTTCTTAAACAATCTTCATCTAATTTATCTTTATTTTGATTTAAATATTTCACTAACTCATCTTGATACTTAGCTCTAGTTTCATTAGATCCTAAAGAGTTTATTTCTAAACTAATATTTTCTAAATCTAATTTTTGCCATAATTTTTTACAAAAAGCTAATAATTCAACTTCTATTAATGGGTCATCAAATCCTATGGCTTCCATGCCAAATTGATAAAACTGTCGATATCTACCAGCTTGTGGTCTTTCGTGTCTAAACATTGGCCCTAAATACCATAATCTACAAGACCCTTGATAGAATAAGCTATGTTGCACTCCAAGCCTTACACAAGGTGCGGTGCCTTCTGGACGCAAAGTTAAGCTATCACCATTACGATCTTCAAAAGTATACATTTCTTTTTCAACTATATCTGTTGCTTCACCAACACTTCTTTTGAATAAGTCAGTACTTTCAACAATAGGGAATCTAACTTCTTGATAACTATATTGTTTAGTTAAATTTAACAGAATATTTTCTAAATATTGCCAAAGAATACTTTCATCAGGCAATACATCATTCATTCCACGAACTGAGTTAATAATATCTTTTTTTGACATAATGGCTTAATCTAGCTTAAATTTTTCAAATAATTTAAGATTTTACCATAGCTTAATTATATTTAATATTACAAAAAACTTTTTGTTTCTTATATTGTCAACTAAAGACAGGAACAGTTAAAACAGAATCAAGCAATCTTTTAGTATATTCTGCTTGTGGATTAAATAATACATCCTGAACATCGCCAAATTCAACCATCTTTCCTTGATTCATAACTATAACCTGATCAGCTATATTAGCTACAACTGATATGTTATGCGTAATAAATATATAACTTAAATTTTTCTCTTTTTGTAAATCTAATAATAACTTTAATATTTTATCTTGAATAGATACATCTAAAGCGCTGGTAATTTCATCACAAATAATTACTTTAGGATTTACAGCCAATGCCCTTGCTATACTAATTCGTTGTCTTTGACCACCTGAGAACTCATGTGGGTATTTTATTTTAGAATTTTCAGGCAATCCAACTAAATCTAATAAAATATTTAAATCTTGCTTAGAAAAAGTTATTCCTAATCCTCTTGGACCTTCTGATATAATATCCTGAATTATCATTTTAGGATTCAACGAAGAGTATGGATCTTGAAAAATAATTTGCAGTTCTTTGCGAAAATTATTGTTTTTATAGTTATTAATTTTAGTATTAGCTAAATTAATTTGGCCAGAAGTTAGATCTAATAATTTTACCAAGCCTTTAGCTAAAGTACTTTTACCTGAACCAGACTCACCTACTACAGCTACGGTTTTACCTAAAGGAACATTAAAACTAATATCATCCACAGCTTTAACGTAACTTTTAATCTTTCTTAAAATACCAGACCGAATTGGATAATAAATTTTTATTTTATCTAAAGTCATTATACTATTATCTCGTTCTTCACTAGATAATTTTGTTCTATCTTGATTTGCTGTAAATTTAGGAATAGCTTTTAATAAATTTTTAGTATAACTTTCTTTTGGATTATTAATAATATCTTTAGTATGACCCTGCTCAATTAATTTACCATCAATCATAACACAAACTTTATCTGCCATTTCATAAACCACTCCAAAGTCGTGAGTAATTAATAAAATTGCCATATTAAACTTAGATTGTATTTTTTTTAATAACTCTAAAATTTGTTTTTGTATCGTGACATCTAATGCTGTTGTTGGCTCATCGGCTATTAATAATTTTGGCTCTTTTAATAAAGCCATAACAATCATTATACGTTGACGCATTCCTCCTGATAATTGATGAGGATAATTACCTAGTAAATAATCAGCATTATTTAAACCAACTTCTTGAAACATATTTTGAATTTTAATTATTTTTCTTTTATAAGTTATTTTTTTATATTTTAAAATTTCTAAACATTGATTCTTTATTGTCAAAGTAGGATTTAAAGATGTCATTGGCTCTTGATAAATTATTGCTATATCATCTTTTCTAATTTTCTGCATTTCATATTCTGATTGCCTTAATAAATCTATATTATTAAAATAAATATTACTCTGCTTACTACAATAAGCGTTATTAGGTAATTGCTGTAAAATAGAATATGCAGTTAAAGATTTACCACAACCTGACTCACCTAATAGTGCAACTGTTTGACCTATATTAATAGTAAAACTCAAATTTTTAACTGGATAAATATAATCAGACTGAGTCTTAATAGCTACTTTTAAATTATGAATTTCTAAAAGACTAGTTTTTGACATAATAAATAATTATTGTAACCTTAGTTTTGGGTCAAATGCATTACGTACGCTATCTGCAAATAAATTAGCAAATAAAATAAGTATAAACATAAAAGCAAAAGCTGCAGCAAGACTCCACCATACGATAGGCTCACGTGCAAGCTCTAATCTTGCTGCATTAATCATATTACCAAAGCTAAACATAGATGGATCAACTCCAATGCCAACATAAGATAAAACAGCCTCAGATAAAACTAACCCGCTAAAGCTTAAAGCAATAGTAATTAAAATTATATGCATTAAATTAGGAAAAATATGTCTTATCATAATTTTTACTTTTGATACACCTAGTACATATGCTGCATTTACATAATCCATCTCACGAAGCTTATATGTTTCAGCTCTTAATAATCTACATAATCCTGACCAACTAGTAATTCCTAATATAACACATAAAGATATTAATCTAATATCAGCTCTATAAGCATTATTAGGAAACCATTCTGGATGTAAATTCATCTGTGTTTGTAAAATCAAAATCATAGCAGAAATTAATAATACGCTTGGTACAGAGCTTAATGTAGTATAGATATATTGAATAACATCATCAACAACACCCCCATAAAATCCTGCATAAATGCCGCAAACACATGCAAAAGGCAACATAAACAAAGTAGTAAGTGTTCCTATTATCATTGCTGTTCTAATGCTTTTTAGAGTCTTATAAAAAACATCTTGCCCAATCTTATCTGTTCCAAATATATGATAAGATTTACTAAGAGCTAATAACACAAAAAAAATAGTAATTATAAAAAATAAAGTAGTTACTAAAGACATCCATGAAATACATATTCCTTTTTTATCATCCTTACAAAAAATATATTTATACATTTCAAATATATTTTTATCATAAATTTTAGCTAAAATTAATATAATTAAATATAAACATAATGAAAAAACTAAAAGATTAGATAAAATAACTTTTATAGCGGTATATTTTATACTTGTTTTATTATCTACATATTGTAATTTACCATCATGCCCATGTGTATCATTAGCACCGTATAAATAATCAGCAAAAGGACTTGAATAAGATACCTCATCAACATCATCCCATGGGCTTAAAATTATATCTAAACAACTATAAATTTGATTAGAATAGCGATCTTTTCCAACTTTTTTTTGAAAATGAATTGAATCTAACAATGCTATAGATACATAAAACATTAAAATTAAAAAGGATATTAATCCAATTTTTTGGCAGAAAATTTTATAACATGAGCTTCTTATTTGTTCATGAGTATTTATATAAAAAATTAAAGCTATAGAAGCTAAAATTAAAATATATATTAAAATATCAGACCATAGAACTATAAATTTTATATCCATATTTAACTAAATCTAATCCTTGGATCAACTATTGTATATGCTATATCTGTTAATATTAAACCAATTATATATAACACAGTTCCTAAAAAAACCATTGATCTTAATACCGCAAAATCTTGGTTAACTATTGCATCAATAGTATAACTACCTAAACCTGGTATCCCAAAAAAAGCTTCTATAATTAAGCTACCCATAAACAAAAACGGCAAGACTATTATAATGCCCGTTAAAATAGGAATCATGGCATTTTTTAATACATGTTTAAATAAAACCAATCTCATAGGCAAGCCTTTAGATATAGCTGTTGCCACATAGTCTTTATTAATTTCTTCCAATAAAATACTTCGATACCATCTGGTGTTATCACCTATTCCAGCCATAATATTGACTAAAATAGGTAAAATAATAAAATTAATAGCTCCCAATCCTTCTACATAACCAGAAATGGGCACCCAATGCCAATATTTACTTAATAAAAATTGTCCGCCTATGATATAAAACAAACTTGATATAGACATTAATATTATACAAATAGTAACCCCTAAAAAATCTAAATAACTAAACCTGAAAAAGACTATTAATAAAGCAAAAGCTATATTAAAAAACAAACCAATAATTAAAGTTGGAACTGCAATCGCTAAAGAGGGCCACATTCTAGTTTTAATATCATTTGTAATATTTCTACCAGAGTCAGACATCCCAAAATTAAACTGAAATAATTTAATAGACTTTTCAAAAAATAAAGTATCTTTTATTTTATCTAAACCTTCTTTATTTTTATTATAAAACAAAGGTAAATTATAACCTCTTTGCTCTTTCCAGTTATTAATTAACTCTTGATTAATATGTTTTTCGCCTAAATGAGCTCTTGCCATATCATCTGGAGAGTTGACTATGAAAAATAACATAAAAGTTAAAATATTTACCAAAACCAATATGGGTAGAAAATAAATTAATCTTCTAATTAAGTATGCTGTCATAAAATATATTTTTAAATATTATAATTTAAAATAATACGTTATTTTTTATAATAATAAAAATATAAAACTTGCTATTTAAAAAGATAGAATTATTATATCTAGAATATTCAAGGCAGTTTATTTATTGAAATTATTTTTGCTTATCACAAGACGCTAATACTGATTCGACACACAATGGAACGTATCTTGAACATAAAGCGCCTATAACGTAATGCTCTAATACCACAGGATTTTTAGGCCAACCATTTAAAGCTGTTTTCATATCAGTTAAAGCTTCATCTAAACTTTCACCTATCGCTTCCTCAACTTCTTCTGATAATTCTTCTGCTTCTTCTGGAGCAGTTTTTACAGCTATTGAGATATCATCTATTTCAGACTGGATAGCATCTATATCAGAGCTTAAGCTTGCAACATGTTCATTAACCATATCAAACACTGCAGGAGCTCCCATGTTGGCAATTTTCATAGTTGCTGAACTTTTACCTAATGCCGTTGGCAGTCCGATTTTTAGAGCTAAACTTGCCATTTGATATTGGCATGTAGCATATTCAGACTCTCCTTTTGCAACTGTAGCTGCAAATTTTGAATAATAATCAAAGCATTCCGTAATAGTGCCAACCTCTTTTGCAGCAGAATCTAATGGCCCATCAATAGCAGCATTAAAAGTTTGACCGGCAGCTTCACACTCAGCAGTTGCTTCAGCTATAATTCCTGGTAAAGCGGCAATCCCTTCAGGATCTACTGCAGCAGCTTCAGCAGCATCTATAATTGCTGCTTGAGTTGCACAATCTGTGGCAAGAGTTTCTAATGCTGGAGCAACATCAGTTAACTCTCCTGAAACGGCACTATAAATATTAAGATTATCACACTTTCCTGGCCAAAAAGATAACCCTATAATATTATGACTAAACACTAAACTTACAATAACTAGATATAATTTAATTAATTTTATTTTTAACTTAATTATCATATTTATTGATACTTTTAAAATTATTTAACATTTAATTACATCAGCATTTTTTTAAATTATTGAAAATTTAAAAAAAATGGCCGATTATATTAATATGAAAAAGCTAATATTTCTTATTTTTTTAACCATATTAATCTATTGTAAATCTATTATAGCACTTGATCTTGCTTATCCAGGTGTTTGTAATAAAGTAAAACCATACTCCGAACTATTAGAAACCTTAACATCTGAAGTCCCTGAAGAACTAACTGAATTATCAACAACTTGTGCAGCTGCAGCTGGAGCTCTTGCTATAGCTGTACAAGTTGCATTTGATACTGCATTTGATGCAGCATTAGAGGATCCTGCCACAGCTCCTTTTGCAGAGGGTATAGCAGCAGGTATTGCAGAAGGAGTTTTAGCTGCTGGAAGCGCTGAGGCTGTAGAGCCTTGTGCTGATGCAGCTGTCGAATTTGAAGCTTTTGTTGATGAATTTGAGGTAACTGTTGATTTAGCAACATCATTAGTAGTATGCTCAGCAGAATATAAACCAATTACAGCTTTAGTTATTACTGGCACAGTAAAATATCCTCTTTGTACAACTCAAATATCTTCAATGGCATTACGAATAGGGGCAATGGAAGTCTTTCATGGAGTTGGAGTTGTTGCTGATATGTTTGCATCTCTTGGAATGTCTGAGATTTATGCAAAAGTTATGGAGCATTCTGGATTAATAAGCGGAGAAATTGATTCTCTAGAAGGTGAAACTAACACTTTAGAAGGACTCACTGATACTGTACCAGCAGCAATAAGTGCAGAAATTGCAGCAGAGCTTGCAGGTCCAGCAGAACAATTTGCCCCTGAAATTGAAGCGATATTTAATGCAGTAATAGATGCACCTATTGCTCAACTTTCTGCTTCATTAGATATTATTATTACGGACATAACATCTCTTGCGACAAGTGAAGAACCAGTATTAATACCTCAACTAGTTGGAGCTATATGTAAAAGATATATTCCTTTATGTAAAGATATAATACTAGAGACCTGTATACAGTAACACTTTACTCTTTCTAATGTTGCACTACTTGTTTTGATAAAGTCCCAATACTACCTGCACCTTGCAAAACTAAAATATCATTATCTAAGACATAATCTTTAATCTTTAATAAAAAATCATCATATTCTATATAAGATATATCTAAATTATTATTATATTTAAGCAAAGCATTATATAAACTTTGGCTATCTCCTCCGGGAATTAAATCTTCTCCAGCTGAATATACTGGTAATAACAGTAATTTATCAGCTTTTGACAGCACTTCTACAAAATCATTAAACAAATCTTTAGTTCTAGAATATTTATGTGGCTGGTATGCTAGAACTAATCTTCTTTCTGGCCAACCAGATTTTATCGCATCAATAGTTGCCTTAACTTCTTTAGGGTGATGCCCATAATCATCAATCAATGTAACTTTTTTATTATCAATATTAATTTCACCATAACTTTGAAATCTTCGACCTACTCCTGAAAACTCAGCAACGCCTTGTTTTATTATATCGATATCTATACCTTGGGTATCTGCAACACAAAAAGCTGCTACGGCATTCATTGCATTATGCCTTCCTGGCATTGGCAACGTTAATACAACTTTATTTTTATTTTTAATTAATACCTCAAAAGTAACCTCATGACCTTTTTGCTCAAAAGAAACTAATTGATAATCTACATCTTGACTAGAACCAAAAGTTACAATATTTTTATTTTTTATATTATCAATAATTTTATTTTTTATAATATCATCATCTAGGTTTAAAATAATAATACTCTCATCAGCAAGACTATTTAAAAACTCTATAATATAAGCTTCAAGTTTATTAATATCATTATCATAATTAGCCAAATGATCAGCATCAATATTGTTAATGACCAAAATTTTAGGCTTATAATATTTTAAAGTAGCGTCACTTTCATCTGCTTCAATAATACAATAATCACCTATACCTAAGTCAGCATTTAAATCTGTAGCTGCTAGTATCCCTCCAACTGCATAAGTAGGATCAAGTTTTGCTTTTTGAAAAATATTAGTTACAATACTTGTAGTTGTTGTTTTACCATGAGTTCCTGTAATCGCAATTCCTATACCACAATCTAAGACTTTGGCCAATAATGCAGCTCGTCTAATAATTTCAAGATCTCTATCCTTTGCGGAATTATATTCAAGATTACTATCTTTAACAGTACTAGTAATAACAATTAAACTTTTTGAGGTTAATTGGTCTAAATTTTCTGCTTTATGAGGACCGATATTAATATTTATACTTAAAGAACTTAAGTATTCTGTAATATTATTAGAAGTTAAATCAGAACCAGTAACTATAAATCCTAACTTATGAAAAATTAAAGCCAGTCCACCCATTCCTATGCCACCAATACCTATAAAATGAATTCTTTCGTATTGGTTTTGCAATAATTTTAATTTAATAAATTTATCTGAGTTAATCAGATCTAATTCTATTTTTTGAGAAACTCTAGAATAACGAGAATTATCTATATCATTCTTCATTATAAATATCCATAATAATGTTGTTACATACATTATAAACGATATTTATAAATTCAAATAATATAGATTAATATTTTTAATGCTTGAATCTGATAATGCGTTAATATTACTATAAATTGAATAGTCTTCTTTCTTCTTCTGACTTATCTTCTAGTATATAATTAGCTGCTTGTTCATAGTTTGCAATAAAAGATGAAACAGTGCCTAAAAAATATCCATACAAGTTTGCTGCCTTAGTACTTAAATAACCAGCAGATAACCACTGTAAATTATTAATACTTAACTCATCACTACCAAAGCCTCTACCTTGACTATCACCATTAATCCAAGAAAAGCCAGCAATAACTCCTAAAGTTATGCAAGTACTTGCAACAGGCATATTATCAGCCTTAGCAGAATTACTTAAATTTGAAATAATATCTTTATCATTATCACTTATATCCATATTTTGAGATTCTAATGTTTCTAAAACTTCATCACAACTATCTTCTTTTGACTTAACAATCCCCATTATAGAACCAAATAAAAATATACCTAAATCATTTAATGGCTTTAATATTTTATCAACATAAAACATTCCATTTAATAACTGACCACATAACGTTACAGTTACAAAAGCAATAGTCTCTGATAATGCATGAGATAAACCACATAAAGTATGCAGTGTTTTTATAGCCTGATTTTTAAACAAACCTAGCGTTACTACATATATAGACACAGAAAGAGCTGCTGCTGCACCTAACATTATAGTATCTAAAGCTAATTTTCCTAAATTAGCCAAAGCCGCTGAAATATTTGTTTCATATAAATTTTTAAATAAATCAACAAAATTATTATATATTCTATATAAAATAAAATTATTTTTTTTATCTATATCTTTTCCAGCTTCATCAGAATTATTTGAATTAATTGCTCCTAAAAAGTAGCTAATATTTTTAAAATCAAATCCATCAAATAATAAAGCTGTATTAGCGATAAATGATGAAAAAGCTATTGCTGATACAACACTAATTAGCCCCAATGGCGGATTAGCTAAAGCCAAACTAGGGCTTAAACCATATATAACAACACCAAATGTTTCAAGCATAGAATTTAAAGCAATAAAAGCCGTCATTGCACCCGCAGCTGTCGCTAAAGTAAGTTTTAATGCCGTACTTAAATAATCAAAAAAACTAGACTCTTTTGCTTTAATATCAACAGGAGCATCATTAAAATATTTATAAACAGCTTTTTCGACACTTGGATAAAATAATAAATAATTTACAACAAGAGCAGGAAAACCAATTCCTATTAAAGTAGATACCGAATATACTCCAAAAAAATATACAGCGGCAATCGCTTCACTAAATGCAACAACTATTGAGCACACTATGGAAAATAATTTTTTACCATCTAAATTATTAAAGAAATCATGCTCTTTATCATAATCAGTAACAATTTTATTTAAATCATCTTGATTCTTTAATTTAATTCCTAAAGAATTAGAAAATCCTAACACACTCTTAATAAAAGTAACTTGTTGCATTGGAGAAATAGATTTAAATTTATCTTTAAAAACTTCACCAAGTTTTTCTTCTAAATTAGAAACTTTGTCAGTATTATCATGTTCATTTAATATTTGAGCCAATTGAGATACAGCTAAAACACCTTCTGCATTACTGCCCTTTTTATCAGTAAGGGACAATAAATTTTCAACTAAAGTATGGAAATCATTATTTCCATCATAAAAACCTAATATCTTTAAAGATTTTTTAGCATAAAATCTTATAAAGTTTAAACTGTAATAATCATAATGATTATAATCTAAAAAAAACTGTAGTGTATTATTAAGTTTTATAAAGTCTGCTGAATTTGCATCTTTCGCTGAAGAATGTGTCACTTATAGATATACCTCTAATTAATTGAACCTTAAGTGTATTAAGTAATATAACAAAATACATAAGGTTTTACAATACTATGATAAGTAACTTTCAGAATATATAAATTAATGGTAATTGTAAACAATTATTTTAGTTTCTTACAAAATAATTATTATAGAAAATCTCTATTGTTTTCAATAGATTACTTAGAATCACCATCTTTGACATCATCAGATTTAGACGGTGTTTTTTTAACATTTTCTCTGATAATTTTGCTATCTTTTTCTTCTTTTTCTTCTTTTATTTTTTGAGAATCATTATTAACATCATCATTAACATTATGTATTTTACTTTGGGCTTTATCTTTTAATGAGGATACTTTATTTTTGCTTTTTTCAAGCACATTATTTAATTTTTCTTTATTTAATGGCATTTTATCTTTAGCTTTATTAGCCATGTCTTTAGTTTTAGACATTAAATCACTAAATTTACCTTCTGAACTCATTTTTTGAGCTTTATTTTTTAATGATTTAGATTTCTCTGAAAGCTTGTCACGACTTTCTTGAAATTTTTGCCTAAGATTATTTTCTTTAATAATTTTATTAGATTTATCAGTAAGTTGCTTTTTGCTTTTTTCAGCAAATTTTTTAACGCCTGAAAATTTAGATTTAAGTTTCTTTATTAATTTATTAAACATAAAAAAGGATCCTCGATTTTAAATAATACTTTGATTATCAAAATATTAATATAAGCCTTAGACCCTTTTATCTATATTTAGTTCAAACTTTAATCTTTTTTGTCATCATCTGAATCAGAATCAGTACCATGATCTTTGTCTTGGCCTTTTTTCTTATTAATATTAGGATTAGATGCAACAACCTTTAATTGCGGTCTTTTCGTATTCTTTAATGACTTTGACTTAAGCGAGCTCTCATTATCAAGGGCGCCACCTTCTTCATCTTCTTCAAAATCAAGTTCTTCTTCTACAAAAATCATGCCTTTTCTATTTTCTTCGGCATAAATTGCAGTAACAGACATAATAGGCAAGAAAATATTATAAATAACGCCAGTAAACTTAGTACAAAATTTAATTTCTTGATTTCCTACATTGAAATCTCTCACAGCTTTAGGAGAGACATTTAGAATAATCTGACCATCTTCAATATATTGCTCAGGAACAGTGACTCCCTCAAAGTTTGCATCAACAACTAAATGTGGCGTCATATCGTTATCAACAATCCAAGCATATAAAGCTCTTAATAAATACGGTCTACTTGGTGTCATTAAATACTCCCTACTGATTTTTCTAATTATTATAGTGTATCTTTTTCTTTTGCTTCTAGTTTTTGTATAGTTGTCTTTATTGAACTTCTTTCTGATATTTTTCGTAAATAATCTATAATTGACTTTGAAAAAGATTTATCAAGATTAACACCTAATGCCTCTAATTTAAAGAACATAGGGACTAAATAACAATCTAATAAAGAAAACTCTTTATTTAAAAAATAAGGTGAGTCTTCGAACACGGCAGACAATTCATTTATTTCTTGAATTAATTCTTGAATTAAACTTTCCTTAACGTCTGATGATTTAGAATTTTCAGCACCATTTAGCTTAGAATACCAATCTTGCTCTATCCTAGCCATAGTTAATCTTGCTTTGGCTCTCAAAATTGGATACACAGGCAATAATGGCGGATGAGGAAATCTTTCATCTAAATATTCTAATATAACTTTAGAATTATATAAAACTAAATCACGATCAACTAAAGTAGGAAGCTCTCCATAAGAATTAATTTTCTTTAATTCTTCCATTTTTTCATCAGTATCTACTACTTTAATATTAAAAGCGACTCCCTTTTCTGCTAATACTATTCTAACTTGTTGAGAATAAACATCATTTGACTTAACATAACAATTAATTATACTCTTTCTAGCACTAGTCATGCTTTTAACTCCATAAATACTAAATATTTTTCATAAGGCCATGATTATACACATTTGCATTAAATAAGTCCACTGTATAAATATTAATGTATGTCTTTCCAGTATTCTCTTTTTAACATATAAACAAATACTAGTAATACACCTAAGAACAATAGAACACCAATCCCCATATGTATTCTTTGATCTTTATTTGGCTCCGCCGCATAATTCATGAAATTAACAATATCAGTTACAACATGATCATATTCTTTTTCTGTTAATTTCCCTGATTTTACGAGCTCTAATTTACCAACATGCTTTTGAACAGAGCCATAAGATTCACTATATGTTAACAGCTGCTCACCTTGAAGATTAGCAAGCACATGAGGCATGGCAACATCTTTAAATATCAAGTTATTAACCCCCCAAGTCCTCGTAGAATCAATATAAAAAGATTTTAAATAAGTATATACCCAGTCTGGGCTACGAGATCGTGTCGCCATGGTTAAGTCTGGAGGGACAACACCAAACCAAGTTTTAGCATCTGATTTACTAATTGAAGACATCATATGATCAGACACTTTGTCTGTGTTAAACATCAAATGAGCCTTCAATAAATCTTTCAAAATATTACCATCATCATCAGTAATATTAAGATCTTTAGCCATTCTATTATATCTTAAATAAGACATGCTATGACAACTAGTACAATAGTTAGTGAAATATTTCACTCCTCTTTGCAATGACGCTTTATCGTTAAAGTCCAATCTAACATGCTGCAAAGGAATATTAGTAACCTCGGCACTTATATTAAAGCTTAACAACATACATAATAAAGCTATAATTGATAATTTTCTTTTTATTAAAACTCTTATTAAAAACATAAGTAAAACCTTAAATATAGAACTCTTATTATTTCTGATTATTTCTTAACTCTTGTAGGTTCTTTTTTGAACCTATCTTTTCTGCTATAAAAAGGCATAGCGACAAAAAACAAAAAGTAAATTACTGTAAATATTCTTGCAAATAAAGTTCTTGTTGGCGTAGGAGCAAGCGTTCCTAAATATCCCAATCCAATAAAACTTATAACAAATAAAGCAAGAGCGACCTTATATATTGGGCCTTTGTATCTTATTGATTTCACAGGGCTTTTATCTAGCCAAGGTAAAACAAATAAAACAGCAATCGATGCGCCCATTACTATTACTCCGCCTAATTTATCCGGTATTGCCCTTAACATTGAATAAAAAGGTGTAAAATACCAAACTGGAGCGATATGTTCAGGAGTTACTAAAGGATCAGCTGGTATAAAATTTGGAGCTTCTAAAAAGTACCCAAATCCTTCAGGAACAAAAAATATTACAGCGCTAAATACCATTAAAAAAACAACAACGCCAACAATATCTTTAACAGTGTAATATGGATGAAACGGAATGCCATCAAGAGGAATGCCATTTTCATCTTTATTATTTTTTATTTCAATTCCATCTGGATTATTTGATCCTACTTCATGCAAAGCAATTAAGTGAACTGCAACTAAACCAACAATAAGCAAAGGTAAAGCTATAACATGCAGAGCAAAAAATCTATTCAAAGTAACAGAAGAAATATTATAATCACCTATAACTAAAGTAACAATACTATCTCCAATATAAGGTATTGCTCCAAATAAAGAGGTGATTACTTTAGCCCCCCAAAAAGACATTTGCCCCCAAGGCAGCAAATACCCCATAAAAGCTTCACCCATCAAACATAAAAAAATCACCATTCCAAACAACCATACAAGCTCTCTTGGTGACTTAAATGAACCGTACAATAAGGCTCTAAACATATGTAAATAAATAACTATGAAAAAAAATGATGCTCCAGTTGAATGCATATATCTAATAAGCCAACCAAAATTAACATCTCGCATTATATATTCAACAGAAGCAAATGCTCCTTCTGCTGTTGGCGTATAATTCATAGTTAACCAAATTCCTGTAAGAATTTGATTGACTAAAATAAGTAATGCTAAAGAACCAAAATAGTACCAAAAATTAAAATTTTTGGGTGCATAATACTCTGTTAAATGCTCTTTTATAAGAGAGGTCATAGGAAATCTTGAGTCAATCCATGCAACTAAACCCTGTGATTTAGCCATGCTTTTGTCTTTCATTGCAACTCCTAAATATCAAAATCAAAAATTAACTTTCACCAATTAATACAACTGTATCTGATAAATACTTATAATCAGGTACTGGTAAGTTTTCTGGGGCTGGAACATCTTTGTAAACTCTTCCAGCTAAATCATAGCTTGAACCATGACAAGGACAAAAATATCCACCCATCCATGAAGGAGATATACTTGCAAGCTCAGGCTTAAGCAAAGGTGTACATCCTAAATGTGTACATATACCAACAACAACCAAATATTCCGGCTTAATAGATCTATAAAGATTTTTAGCATCTTTAGGTTGGATACTGTCATCTGAAAAAGGATCTCTTAATTTACTATTAAGTTCAACTAAGTCTTCAACCATACGCTTACTTCTACGTAAAACAAAAACCGGCTTACCTCTCCATTCGTAAACAGCCTGTTCACCTTCTCTTAATTTACTTATATCAGCTTCAACTGGGCCACCTGCAGCTTCAGCTTTAGCACTAGGAAGCCAAGATGATAAAAAAGGATATGCTGTATACAATGCACCAACACCGCCAACAACAGTTGAGGCTCGAACTAGAAACTGACGTCTACCTAAATCCACGTCTTTAGTTGTCATTACTATTTTACTCCACGTTTCTAAAACTAAATTATATATGATTAATTTTGAATTACTATAAAGCGCTTATAAAGCATGACAATGATAGCATGTTGTTATTGGTTTTTAAATATTAAATTTCATATTTAAACATCATGCGATTGAATAATACGAACTATAAGAATTAGGAATAATATGGCCAATGGACCTGATAATATAGTAGCTAAAAATGTAAATATTAGTACTATATTAGCATTATATAATAAAATCTGTTTTACATTAATTTCTAAAATAACTTGCTTATCAAAACTACCAACTTTAATTAAATACAAAGATTTTAATTTTGAGTTATCAATTACTAAATTTCTTAAATGATCTCCTGATTTTTGTGAAAATTTACTATTAGACATCATCTTAATTAACTTTTGATCAAATAAAACATTAGCATTCCATTCAATATCATAATTATTTTTATTTAAAACACTTTTTGTTAAAAATTGACCTGTAATAACGATGTTATTATCTGAATTTTGAGCTGCTGCTATTAGCAATCCTCCATCCTTTATTTTTAATATATCTGTAAATGATCTTTTATCTGATTTATCTAATTTTAAAATATAGTTATATAAAAAGTTTTCTAAATAATTTTCATTATTATGATTTTTATTATATTTCTGTATTAAAAAATCTTTATCAGGATCTATATTATATAAGTACACAAAATCAATACCATGAGGTATAATTTCTGAATCCAACTGGCTTATTGTTTTACGCTCATATAAAATAGCAAAAATAATAGCAGCATCTTGTAAATTTTGTAATTCATTATTAATCAAAGATTCACTTCTCTCCTCTTTTTCATAAAGATTACTGACTTCTATTTTTAATAATTCAGGATATAAAAATGTATTTATTGCAATATATACAAAAAAAACATAAAGGCCTAAAGAGATTCCTGTAGCTAAAAGTAATTTATTTTTTAATTTCATAACTATATTAATATTAAAAAAACTATATTTTTTCTATAATTATAATAGAGATTGTAAATAAGAACCGTAATTAATTAAAATAAAAGTATAAAATGTTCAAAATTTTAAGTTTAGATGGTGGTGGCTCTAGAGGAGCCTTTATAGTTGGAGCTCTTTCTGAGCTAGAAAAACAAACAAATAGTCATATAACAGACTATTTTGATTTAATAGCAGGAACATCGACAGGTGGAGTGATAGGCATTCTAATTGCTTTGGGATATCCTATGTCTGTTATTGAAGAAATTTACTCTAATAAATTTCCTATTATTTTTACTAAAAATCCTAGATACTTTTCAGGGATATATAGATTTATAACTTTCTTAACAGATCCTTTTGTTGAGTTATTTATGAATATAAAAACAGAAGAATTAATTAAATCCAAATATGCATCATCTGGAGTAATAGAAGTATTATATGATCTAGTCAAAAATAAAAATTTATCTGATATTACTTTATCAAGATTAATTATCACAGCAACAAACCTAAAAGATGGTTCAGCTAAAACATTTAAATCTTATCATTTACCTGATAGGCCAAAGTCAGAAGATATTGCTTTAAGCAGAGTACTAGCATCAACAGCTGCCGCCCCTACTTTTTTTGAACCAGTAAGAATAAATAATCATGGAGTATATTGTGATGGTGGACTTTGGGCTAATCATCCAGGACTTGCCGCTTATGCTGAAGCTGTAGAAATTATTAATGAATGCCATCGAAGCGTAGATCCTACCTTTCAACGAAACTTTATTAGTATGCTATCTTTAGGTACAGGATTTGCTGTTCAAAATTATATCCCCCCTAAAAATAATTCTGGATTTAAATGGTGGGCTAATAAATTATTACCATTGATGTTTGAATCACAATCTCAAAGTACTGGTTTTTATTTAGATAAATTAATGCTAAATCGTTATCTAAGACTTAACTTTGAAATTCCTAATAGAGAATGGGGCAAATTAGATGACTATTCTAATACTAAAGAAATGATAGCATTAGGTAAAATAACCATGCAAAAAAATATTGATCAAGTTTTGAAAATGTTTGCAAAAGAAAAAACTGAACCATTTGTTCCTTTTGACCCAGTTTAAATTTTACTTATTTAATAAATTTAATTAATAACTTGTTCCACATTTTGATTATTCATATCTATAGTTTTTAAATGAATAATCAAATAACTACTAATACTGAATAACAAAAATAACCAAACCATGCTATTCATACTATAGTCATAGAAAATACTACATATTATAGCAACAACAGCCCCAAGACCTGTTTGCATAAATCCTAATAATCCAGCAGACAATCCCCTCATTTTTGGGTGTGCTCTACATGCAATAGCAATTAAACTTGGCTGAGTCAGTCCTGCAGCAAGATATAAAATAACTACAGCTATGGCTAAAAGAATTTCATTTAATAAGTTTACTGCAAATAAAAGTCCAACTATTACAGAACATGAAATTAGAACTAAAAATCCTAGCTTTTGTAATTTAATTTCATATACCTCAGAGCTATAAACCGCTGCAATTAAAGATCCAACGGTATTGCCCAAGCACTGCATAGCAAAAAAATATCCAAAATAATATTGCGGCACTTTAAATTCATTAATAACTATAGCTGGAGATAAAGTAACCCAAACAAAAGCAAGGCCATATAGCAAAGCTGCGCTTAAAGCAAAAGTAATATAATTTTTATCAAATAATAAAAATTTAAAATTACTTAACATATTAATTATTTTTTTATTATATTTAGCTTTTAAATTAATATCTGAATTATTATCAGCAATATAAGTTTCTTGAATAAATATATAGCTAGAAATAAATGCAAATATACTAAAAATTAAGACAGAAATAAAAATACTAATCCAACTAAAATAAAGTAACATATAACCGCCTAATATAGGCGCAATAGCTGGAGATACTATATTTATTGCAGATAAAAGAGATAATAATCTTACTTGTCGATTTCTATTATAACTATCAACTATTATAGCTCGAGATAATACTATAGCAGCACAAGCCCCCAAGGCTTGCAATAACCTGAAAATTAAAAATATTATATAATTTGGTGAAATACAACAAAAGATACTTGCTATTACAAACAAGAAAGAACCTATTAATAATGGCTTACGCCTACCAAACCTATCTGAAATTGGTCCATAAATTAACTGACCTATCGCTAACCCTAATAAATAAATCCCCATACTAATATTCAAATAGCTTTCGGGAATATTATAATACTCTGCTATATTGCTATAAGCAGGCAAGTACATATCTATACATAACGAGCTACCTAATGGTAACAATAATAAAACAATCAATGCTACAGCTGATAAAGGCTGTGATTCTTGATCTTTAATGTTAACTTGATTCATAATATACTGAATGACATAAAATTAGTTATTATGATAAATATTTTTTGGACTTAAATCAATTAATTTTCTAACTATATTTTTAGTTTTCTGTTTTTCCATCTTTTGCCATCTTATAAAGATCTATTGATTCATTAAAGTCATCTTCTGATAAAAGAAGCTTAAAATAATAGTTAATATTTATCTGCCACAACTAATAAACTATAATAAAAAAACTAATACAAATCCCATAAAGAAAAAGATTATATCATACTCTGTTTCATAATGATGTTTATGGGCATCAATCAATAATTCTTCTGTAACTAAATATAAAAGTGCTACTGTACTAAAAGATAAAATAAACACATGAACAGAATGAGGTAGAAATGACAAAGCCCCGTAACCAATAATAGCTCCTATTGGAATAAAAGAAGCAAGTCCTATTAAAATATTCATAATAGTTAATCTTGAATCACAATTTCTCAACAATTTAATATTTACTGCAATACCTAAAATTAAAACTTCAAAGGCAATAGCCATCGCAACAAGCATGCCGCTTCTGGAGTCACTTAAAAAAGTAGCTCCAATTAACATACCATCTATAAAAATATCTAAACCAATAGCAATTAAAAAAGCTAATGGTAATCCTTCTGCTGATTTTATTTTTTTTGGCAAATTATGAGAAACATGTTCAGAAAACATCATTGTCATAACACCTAGAATAAATCCAAATAACAACAATTCTTTTGACTGACCAAGGATTTTGGGGACAAGCTCTATAGCAACAGTTGAAAAGATTAACCCAGCAGCAAAATGCTGTATCATACTATTAAATCTGCCACTAGGCTTTTTGATAAAGACCTGGATTCCTCCTAGTATCATAAATAAAAAAGGTATAAATGCAAAAGCCAGTGTTTCAATAAACATAAAAAGATCTTATTTAAATTTTAATATGGTAATTACAAACTATAAATAAGGCATTGTCAAAACCAACTATTTTTTAGTAAGTTTACAAAACAATCGCTTAGTGATACAGTTCATTTTTTACAACTAAGCCGTAGATTATTTAATGAAAAGACTTTTAACAATATTGCTTATAATGCTGCAAATTACTGTAATAGCCTATTCTCAAAAATTTATTCCTCCTACTCAAAGGTACATACATGGTCAAAACCAGTCTATAGAAAGCATTGAATCTAATTTACGCAATTATAATGAAAATCAAATTGTAGATAAAGATATCACCTTATTTCATGACTTAACTACAAATGAAAAACTAGGTTTAATTGGATACCATGGAGCTAATAGTGTAGTAGGAATTTATCAAGACATAATTAAAACCTGTATTATAGATATCTTAAATATTCCAATTAGAGATAATTTCCAATTTTTGCGAATTCCTGGAGATAAAAGGTTAAATAATACAAGCGCAGATGATTTTTTAAAAGAATATAATATTTATCAACAAAAAGTAATAATAGCTGCGAAAAAAATAAATAATCTGAAAAAATTACAGAAAACAAAAACGTCATTATCATTCGAAGATGCTTTAAAAATTGTTAAAAATTATTCATTGCAAAAATCAAAAAATAAAACAGAGCTGTTATTAGGTAACCAAAATACTCTAGATCTAGAAATTAGTTACATTAATGATATGACGTATGATATTCAAACAAAATTACTGGCACTTAACATCGCTCTTTATCAAGATGAATATGATATTCCTTTAACAATTTACTCCTATCTATATAACTACTCATGGTCAGATATTACAGGGCAATTATCATCAGAATTAAAACCCTTTTTTGAAGAAATGGGAATTAATCATAAATATATACAGAATGCATTCCAAATAGCTAAAAAACATCTTCCAGAAAACAGAGGATTATTAATTAGAATTTCAGAAAAAGATAACTCTCAATATAAATTCATTGATACTCATGGATATATTAGCTACCCATATGGTATGCCTTTTGGAAATAAAGCCCCATCATATTATTATTTTACAGAATCCATTACGAACTTTCCTGAATTAAAACTAATTCTTTCTAATAAATACTCTTTAAATCCAAATTCGAATTTAATTATAGAACGTTACAATTCTATGACATCCGAACAATATGATATCTATATTGAAGAATTAAGAAATTATCTTAAAGGCTTGCCGTATGATACAAATAAAGCTCAAGAATATAGAAAACAATTAATTCAAATATGGGCTAATATCTAATAACTAACTTATGGCACTTTAAAGTGGGACAATTTAATTTTAAAATTGTCCCACTTAAAAATAACGTCTATTTAAAATTACGCACCTAAGTTTTCAATGAAAAAGTCACATAAGGTCCATCTAAAGAAAAATTCTCTGTTGTCTTAATAAGGCTTTGCAAGAAAACAGAACCACTTACTATCCCTAAACTTCCAGGAACATATGTTGATGGCACGTAAGATTGCATTGCATTGATGTAAATAGAAGACATATATCCTAGTTCTAAAGAAAATAATTTTTCATTAGAAAATTGTTTAGAATATTTAACTCCAAGTTTAGCATCAACAGCAGGTACAACTTGAGTATATTTCTTATGAGTTATATATTGATAATTTTCTGAAATTCCGCCTATTTCCAAAATATTTCCAGCACCCGTTGTATAAGTACGAGGCTTACTCTTACCTATATATAAATTTCCAGCTAATGACCCTACAAAATTAATATTGTAAAATCCTTGATACTCACCTTCCATACCAAAACGCATACCTAATGCATTGTATTTAGACCTTGTTTTTAGGCTAAAAGAATACGATGATAAAATTGGGTCAACTCCAGAAAAATTACCTTGGTTTGTATTTTCTAATCTAACACTACTGATACCAGCAAAAAATCTCGTTTCCAAATTAGGCGCAAAACTTACATGTTTAGCTATATCTAAATTAACAACATCATATTTGTTTTTTAATTTACCATTAGCATTACTAGTAGGAGCAGCATCTGGACCTACATTCCAAAAAGGTCCTGTCATTTGCTGTGTTGCTGATGAGCTTCTATTTACATAAAAAGTATTCTTATCAGATGTTCTTAAGCGAGCCCAATATAAATTTACATCACTACCTGAATTCATAAAAGCATGGCGGAAATTTAAATTAAATCCTGTTTTAAAATCAGGATTAAATCCTTTTGCTTCCCAACTAGGAGACAATATTGGTGTAGCTACACTTTGGTTTAACGGGCTTACTAATACAGCATAATCATTGCTACCACCTGGACGTAAATTAAATCCACCAATACTAAATTCATTTGATGATTCTAAGTTTGGAACAAAGACATCAAACCTATCATTAGTTAGCTTAGTTGATTTAGTCATATATGGAGATGCTATTACTCCATTATGGATAGAACACAATGATATACCACCAAGCACTAAAAGCATGCTTTTTTTTATCATAAATATTAATTCCCTTTAATTTAATTAATGTAAAATATTATGTTACATTAATTTGCAAAACATAATCAATTTTAATTAATTATTTATTTAGTTTTGTTTTTCCACTTGCATATGTTTTTTACAAAATTGTTTATGATTACAATTATCATTATCTTTGTTGTGCATTCTATGGTGCGACGAAGATCTACTATACTTGCCATTTGATACATGACTTAGACAAGAATAACTTACAGATAAAAACATTAAAGAAGAGATTATTATAATTATAAATCCAAATACTTTGGCAACAACAATACCGACACCTTCATTTCTAAATCCCCATATTAATAAAGATACTCCTGATGCTAATGTTAATAATAAAATTGCAAGATTGATAGAACACATAAAACTTATACTCCGATTATATTATTTAGTTTTGAAATAATTAATAATTTTATTTCGTTTAAATTTATAATTTAGAGCATTATGAGTTAATTCAGTTCCATATAAAAATCATATATGCCCATAAATCTTTTTAAGTTAAGGTTTACCAATAATGTTTCGATATACTATACAGTCAAAATTAACCAAGATAATAATAAATGTTTTATATAATTACATGTTATTACTGATTATTTCTAAAATAAAGATTGAGAAATTAAAATGAAAAACTTGAAAAAAGCTGAATTACATATGCATTTAGAAGGCAGCTTAGAACCAGAAATGATGCTAAACTTGGCAAAAAAAAATAAAGTTCAACTCAAATATCAGTCTATTAATGAAATTAAAAATGCATATAAATTTAATAATCTACAAGAATTTCTTGATTTATATTATCAAGGAATGTCAGTTTTACAAACTAAACAAGACTTTTTTGACTTAACATATGCGTATTTAACAAACGCGCATCATGATAATGTAACTCACACTGAAATGTTTATCGACCCACAAGGTCATATTTCTAGAGGAATATCATTAAAAAATGTTTTTGATGGCATAAATGATGCCATTATTGAGGCAGACAATAATTACAATATTAAAGCAAGTATAATCGTTTGTTTTCTTCGGCATTTAAGTGAAGCAGATGCATTACTTGTATTTGATCAGGTGATGGATTTTCGGGACAAGTTCATTGGAATTGGTCTTGATTCATCAGAATTAGGTAATCCTCCTAGTAAATTTAAAAATCTATTTAATAAAGCTCGCTTAGAAAAATTAAAACTTGTTGCTCACGCGGGAGAAGAAGGGCCGGCCAGCTACATATGGGAAGCGCTAGATATTTTAGGAGTAGACAGAATTGATCATGGAAATGCAGTGTTGTCTGACAATGAGTTAATTAAAAGAATAGTAAAAGATGAAATATCTCTAACAATGTGTCCTTTATCAAATAAAAGCCTTAATGTAGTTCCAAATCTTAAAAATCATCAAGCCTTAGAGCTATTGAATCATGGAGTAAGAGTTACCATTAACTCTGATGATCCAGCATATTTTGGAGGCTACATTAATCAAAACTATACAGAAATTACTAAAGCTTTATCTCTATCTGATAAAGAAGTAGAAAAATTGGCAAAATTAAGTTTAGAAGCCAAATTTATATAGTTTAGCCAAATCTAACTTTTAATAAAAAACAAATAACTTGCACCATTATGGTTTAATTTACAACCTTATTTTATCCTAAAAAATTAAAGAATTATCATAACCAAATTTAGTTAAATCTTTAATTCGTCTTGGATACAATATTCCATCTAAATAATCAATTTCATGCTGAATAACTCTTGCATGAAATCCTTTTGCTACTCGTGTGATTTCATTTTTATCTAAAAAGCTATAACCTGAATATTCTCTTTTTTTATATCTAGGAACTAGCCCTCTTAATCCTGGAACACTTAAACATCCTTCCCAACCATCTTCTTGCGTTGCATCTAAAACTTTCATAACAGGATTAATAAGTACTGTATTTGGAACTGGTTCTTCATTAGGATATCTTGAATTACTTTCAAATCCGAAAATGATTATTCTTTTTGATTATCTAAAGCTTTATCTATCTGTTTGATTAATGAGTCTATTTTATTTATTAAATTTTTATCCAATTTATGTTTTTTAATATTTTTTAAATTATATCTTAATTCCATAAATATTTCTGTTTCAGTTGAACCCTGCTGTACAGAATTTTTTAATAACAATCCTAAATCTGGCAATCCATTATTAATTAGTTCTATTTCGATTTCATGAACTTCTTGATGAAAGTCAAAAGACATAATATTTTCCCCTTAATGTGGCTTAGTATACTCATATAACTCAAAGTTTAATCAATACCTACTTTAATTTGGCTACTTTTATTCAATAATTTTAAAGAAATATTTTTTAATATATTCCATATGTTATATATTAAACTTAATTACAAACGCTAATCTTTTAATAAAAGCAGAAGCTAAAGTCAAAGTCAAAGTCAAAGTCAAAGTCAAAGTCAAAGAAAAATCCTAAATGTCAAAATAATAACTGCAACAAAACCCTACATTTCATCCATTTCGATTTCTTCTACGCGAATAATATTAGCTTTAATAGATTTTTGTGTTTCTTTTTACAGTTGAGTAATTGGGTATTTACTGTTTGGATGCTCGCTTCTTTTTTAATTCTCTAATAACCGTATTATTAATACCAACACCTAAAACTCTTGCTGTATCTCTAATACCGCTACCGTTTAAAACTAGATTAATTCCATTACCAACCAAAAATAGGAAATTGTTCTTTTGCCCTTCAGTCATATAATAAATCAAGTAAAGTTTTAGTCTTTAACTAAAGAAGATGTTTTATGTTCTATAAAATAAATAAGGCTAATTTTTCAGTAAATTATAAATATAAAGTTTAATTTTATTGAAGTAAATTGACTATGATTTTTTTAAAATGCCCCTACAGTGTCTCGCGGGGAAAAAATTTAAAAACAACAAGCAGGTAACTTATTGAAATAATTGGTGGGCCTTGTAGGACTCGAACCTACGACCAAGGGATTATGAGTCC
>CAXBNV010000008.1:0-55482 GCA_963977185.1 uncultured Gammaproteobacteria bacterium
ATTAAAGGACCATGAGCGATAGCGAATAAATCATTTCCTTTTTTAAAGGAAATGGTAAACTTTAGTTTGCACAAAAGGATTTTAATGAGGTGGCCCTGGGCCATGAATTTATAAATATTTGCAAAACCTAGCAAAAATTAGTAAGATTCATTGTTGAATATAGTTATTTGTAAAAGAAATTTATTTTTTAAAACTATCAAAATTTTTATTTATCGCCAAGCCACTGATATATACAAAGTTTTTAATGTTTTATAATTTAGGAGATATATCGTAATGAGCGTAGCTGCAGTTAATAAGTCTGAAATTGTTAAAAATTATCAAAGAAGTGAGAAAGATACAGGCTCATCTGAAGTTCAAATTGCTTTACTTACAGCAAGAATTAAGCATTTAACACAACATTTAGGAATTCACGCTAAAGATAAGCATTCACGTCGTGGATTGATTACTTTAGTTAATAAGCGTCGTAAGTTATTAACTTACATAAAAAAAGTGAACCCTTCTAAATATCTTGAGTTATTAAAAAGACTTGAGCTTCGTAAGTAAGTATTTTATTAAGTTTAATTTTAAATAAGGCCAAAATCTGGTCACAATATGGGTTAAATATTATAATGATGGTTTATAATTGTAATATTTAACTTTTTATATACGTTTCGGTAAAAAATAAGGTGGAATGGGTGAGTTATATTAAGCATACTTTTCAATATGGAAGTCATGAAGTTACTTTAAGTTCAGGTAAGGTTGCAAGGCAAGCAGATTCAGCGGTTGTTGTTGAGTTTGGTGAAACATCGTTACTTGTTACAGTTGTTTATGACAAGAGTAAAGATTCTGCTGATTTCAAAGATTTTTTCCCTTTATCTGTGCATTACCAAGAAAAAGCATATGCTTTTGGTAAAATACCAGGCGGATTTAATAAAAGAGAAGGCCGTCCAACAGAAAGAGAAACTTTAATAAGCAGATTAATTGATAGACCTATTAGACCTTTGTTTCCTAAGGATTTTGTAAATGAAGTTCAAGTTGTAATCACTTTGTTATCTATGGATGCTAGTGATGAAGCTGTGGATGTTGAAGTTCCTGCAATGTTGGGTGTATCTGCTGCTATAGGTCTTTCTGGTTTACCTATTTCTGAGACAACAGCTGCTGCTAAAATTGGGTATATTGATAATAAATTTGTATTAAATCCCTTTAATAAAGATCTTGTTGAGAATTCAACATTAGATTTAGTTGTTGCTGGGACAAAAAATGCGCCATTAATGATTGAGTCAGAAGCAAAAGAACTTGATGAAAAAACTATGCTCGATGCAGTGTTTTTTGGTCAAGAGCAAATGCAACTTGCTATTACAGAAATTGATAAGTTTATTGCAATGGGTAAAAAAGCTCCGTTTACTTGGGCTAAAGCTGATGTTGCTGAAAATATTGTGTTAGGCGTTAAGGAAAAAGCTGATGATTTATTAAAATCAGCTTATGCTATTGCTGACAAAATGAAACGTCAAGACGAGCTTTCAAAAATTAGAGCAGATGTTCTAGATGCTTTTAGTAGCACTATTACTGATTTTTCTAGCAATGATAAGTCTATTGTTAAAGCCGTGATTGAAAAATTAGAAAGTAATATTGTAAGAACTAAAGTTATTAGTGAAAAATTAAGAATAGATGGACGTGCTCCTAATGAGATTAGGCAAATTACAGCAGATGCTGGTATTTTACCAAGAACTCATGGTACTAGTTTATTTACAAGAGGCGAAACTCAAGCTTTAGTAGTTTGTACTTTAGGAACAGAAAGAGATTCTCAGTTAATAGAAACTCCAGAAGGTGTAATTAAAGATACTTTCATGTTGCATTACAACTTTCCTCCGTATAGCGTTGGAGAAATGGGTTTTATGTCTGGTCCTAAGCGTCGTGAAATAGGTCATGGTAAATTAGCAAAAAGAGCATTAAATGCAATGATGCCTAAATATGATGATTTTCCTTATGTAATTCGTGTTGTATCTGAAATTACTGAATCTAATGGTTCAAGTTCTATGGCGACTGTTTGTGGAGCAAGCTTAGCGTTAATGGATGCAGGTGTTCCGTTTAAAAAACCAGTAGCAGGTATTGCTATGGGTCTTGTTAAAGAGTCTGATGATTTTGTTGTTCTGTCTGATATTATGGGCGCAGAAGATCATTTAGGAGATATGGACTTTAAAGTAGCAGGTACAAAAGATGGTATTACAGCATTACAAATGGATATCAAAATAGAAGGTATTGATAGACATATTATGGATGCTGCTTTAAAGCAAGCTTATGAAGGACGTAATCATATTTTAGGTATTATGGAAGGTACTTTATCAGAATCAAGACCAGAGCTTGCAGAGAGTGCACCAAGAATCAAGGAAATAGTTGTTAAGCCTGAAAAAGTAAAAGAAGTTATTGGTAAATCAGGTAAGACTATTAAAGCGTTAACAGAAGAATTTGGTGTTAGCATTGATATTAAAGATACTGGTGAAATTAGAATAGCAGCACCTGATATGGAGGCTTTAGAAGGCGCAGAAAAAGCGATTATGGATATTACTGCTGATGCGGAAGTTGGTAAAACTTATGCAGGTAAAATAGTTAAGATTATGGACTTTGGTGCTTTTGTTAACTTTTTGCCAGGTAAAGATGGTTTAGTGCATATTTCTCAAGTGGCAGATGAGCGAGTTGAAAATATTCAAGACTATTTACAAGAAGGCCAGGACGTTAATGTTAAAGTTATTGGCATTGATAACCAAGGTCGTGTGAAGTTGAGTATTAAAGAAGCTTAATAAAATAAATTCTATATGAGGTCTTTTTTAGATGTCTGAAATTAATTATGAAAATAAGTTAAAGTTAGCGGTTGCTCAAGTTGATTTAATAATAGGTGGACTAAAGAGTAATTCTGATAAGGCAATAAAAGTAATTAACAAGGCATCTAAAAAAGATATAGATTTATTGGTTTTTCCAGAGCTTAGTATTACAGGTTATCCACCTGAAGATTTATTATTAAGAAATGATTTTTATCAAGTTGTTGAAAAAGAAGTTGATAGAGTGTGTCAGGCTGTTAAAGGCGATTTAACGGCTATTATTAGTTTTCCACATAAAACTGAGCAAGGAATTTTCAATGCAGCTGCAGTTGTTCATAATAAAAAAATAATTCATTATTATTATAAGCAGTTATTGCCTAATTATAGCGTGTTTGATGAAAAGCGTTATTTTTCAAGAGGTGATAAACCTTGCGTATTTAAAATTAAAGGAATCAACATTGGTTTAAATATTTGTGAAGATATATGGTTCCCTAATGGTCCAGTTTTACAAGCTAAAGAAGCAGGCGCTGAAATAATTGTTTCAATTAATGCATCACCATTTTGTATAGACAAAGCTGAAGTCAGAAAATCTATTTTAAAAGATAGAGCTCAAGAAGTAGGTTTGCCCATTGTTTATGCGCATAACGTTGGTGCGCAAGATGAATTGGTGTTTGATGGTGGCTCATTGGCTGTAAATTCAAAAGGTGACGTCAGTGCAGTTGCTAAATTTTTTGAAGAAGATTTACTTTGTATCGACGTTGTAAGAGAAGATAAAAAAGTAGATATAATTAAGCAATCTTTGCCTCGTGAATGTAGCGATGAAGAATTAGTTTATCAGGCTATTATAAGAGGTCTTAGAACCTATGTGATTAGAAGTGGATTTAAAAGTGTTGTTTTAGGTTTATCTGGTGGTATAGATTCTGCTGTAACTTTGGCTTTGGCCGTTGCAGCTTTAGGTGCTGAAAATGTTGAAGCTGTAATTATGCCATCAAAATATACTTCATCGAATAGCATTGAATTTGCAACAGAAGTTGCGACAAATTTTGGTGTTAAGCATAGTACAATCAAGATTAATCCTATATTTAATTCTTTATTCAGGGAATTAGCTCCTATTTTGGACTTAGATAAAGACACTGCTGATTTAACTGTACAGAATTTACAAGCTAGAACTAGAGCTATTATTTTGATGGCTATTAGTAATAAAAAAGGACATTTATTGTTAACTACTGGCAATAAAAGTGAAATGGCCGTTGGATATGCTACTTTATATGGTGATATGGCTGGTAGTTATGCGCCTATTAAAGATTTATTTAAAGGTAAAGTTTATAAGGTTGCTAAATACATTAATAAAATGTCTAACAAAGAATTAATTCCTAATAGTATTATTCAAAGAGAGCCAACAGCAGAGCTTGCTCCAAATCAAAAAGACTCTGATACTTTGCCACCGTATGATGTCTTAGATGGTATATTAAGAAGATATGTAGAGCTTGATCAAGGAGCTGCTGAAATTATTGCTGCAGGTTATGAAAAGAATATGGTGATTAAGGTTATCAATTTAGTAGATAACAATGAATACAAGCGTCGTCAAGCAGCGCCAGGCGTAAGAATTTCGCAAAAAGCTTTTGGCCGCGACAGAAGATATCCTATAGTTAGTGAGTTTAATAAAAGTATTTTTCAAGAAACATAACTAATTAAGTTATTTATTATTTTTCTAAAATTTATCTAAATTTTTCCCCGTTACTTACGAAAAGTAAATTAAAGGGATTTAATTTTTTAATAAATATAAGAAGAATAATAAATATGAAAGACTCAAGCACTCGCAATAATAAAGCATCTGCAGAAGTTGTAATAAACGCATCAAAAGTAGTTGGGTTTGATAAAGAACCAGAAGTTTATGAGTTTGTCTTAAATGAAGAATTAAATGTAGTTGAATGTGGCCGTGTTGATATGGAAGGTCATGAAAAAGTACGTGTACTTAAGAATTTTAATTTAACATTAAAAGATGATTTATTTGAATTAAATCATGTTAGAGTTAACCCTAATATAGATAATGACCAAATCTTAGATAATTTAACTAATGCTTTATTAAGCTCTGGAGTGGATATAAATAATTCACCGGAGGAAGACTTTATGTCTTTTTGCTTTAAACCATTAGGAGAATTAAGTGACATAGTTAGATTTTATGTGCAATTTAATTCTAATTTAGTATTTTTGTCTAATTCAGTGAAATTACAAGTAGTGTAAAAAATGTCTAACTTTGTTAGTTATTACGTAGTATAGATTATAATCTTTTGATACAATACAAGTTAATTAAATAAGATTAAAGCAGCTTTAATTAGTATTGATTAACTTGTAACACGTATTGAGAATTATGATTAATAAATTACCAAAATCTTCAGCAAATTCAAAGCCTTCATTATTAGTTTTAATTTTATTAATTAGCTTTCCCCCGGTGTGTACTGTTTTTATCAGTCCAGGATTGCCTCAAATTAGCGATTATTTTAATATCTCAAATAATCTTGCTCAACAATTAATAACTTTATTTTTACTAGGCTATGCTTTTGGGCAGCTATGTTATCCATCAATTGCCAATCATTATGGTCGAAAGATAGCTCTTTATGTTGGCATGACGATTTTTATTATATCAAGCATTATTTGTATTCTAAGTATTATTTTTCATCATTTTGAGTTGCTAAAAATAGGCAGATTTATTATGGCACTTGGAGCAAGTGTTGGTATGAATATTACTTATACGATAATTAATGATTATTATTCAATGCAAAGAGCAAGAACTGTTATTAGTTATGTTTTAGTTTCAATTGCCGTGCTTCCTGCTATAGCAATAGCGGCGGGTGGATTTATAGTAACTCAATTAGGCTGGGAATATTGCATCTATGCTTTATTTGTTTATGGAATTATTATAACAATAGCTTGTTATACTTTGCCTGAAACATTGACTCAAGAAAATAAAAAGCCTATTAAATTATCAACAACAGTCTTTGGTTATGTTAATGCTATTAAAAATTTGAACTTAATTTATTTTTCTTTAGTATATGGTTTTTGTTGTAGCATAATTTATGTTGTTGCAACTGCTGCACCATTTATAGCTATGGATATAATCGGTATTAAAGCAGAGACCTATGGTTTATATTTAATTTTAAGTTATGGTACCCAAATCCTAGGATCTTTTTTATCAGGAGCTCTTAGTAAGCATTATAAAGGTTTTACGGTTATGAATTTGGGTTTAAGTATTAGTACTTCTGGTTGCTTATTAATGCTGGGATTGTTTTATTTTAACTACATTAATATTTATAGTTTAATACTACCTTTAGCAGTCGTTATGTTTGGTTTGCCAATGATTTATAGTAACGCGACTATATATGCTATTGGAAAACATAGCGACAAGGCAAATGGTTCTGCAATGATGAGCTTTATTGTTATATTAGGTAGCTTTTTTGCTACTTATGTATATAGTTTTATTCCTAGTCACAGTGCGCTGTTGATGCCATTATTTATGTTGGGTATATTTTTTAGCGCAATTGTTGCTTATATATTTGGATTTAGAGAGTTTAAGAAAATCACAGAGAGTTTAAATTAAAAAAGTTATGTTATCAAATTTACCAGATTTTACTAAGTTTAAAGAAGAGTTTACTCATGAACTAGTAACGATAAGAGATACTCTACGTTGGATTGTAACAAAGTTCGAAGAGTATGATTTGTATTTTGGCCATGGAACAGATAATGCTTGGGATGAGGCTTTGTTGCTTTTATATTTTTGTTTTAAAATTCCACAGAGTGCATTTAGTAATATATTAGATTCAAAAGTATGTCTTTCTGAGAAAGCTAAAATTTGGGAATATTTGATTAAGCGTATAGTTCAAAAAAAACCATTGGCTTATATTACAAATGAATCATGGTTTAGTGGTATGTCTTTTTACATCGATGAACGTGCATTAATACCAAGATCACCAATAGCTGAATTGATTAATAATAACTTTGAGCCTCATATAGAAGTTGATCCAGAAAATATCTTAGAGCTTTGTACCGGTAGTGCTTGTATAGCTTGTGTTTTGGCAATTCAATATCCAGATGCTAAAGTTGATGCTATTGATATTTGTGATGATGCATTAGAAGTAGCTAAAATTAATGTGTCTGATTATAACTTAGAAAATAATGTAACTTTAATAAAGTCTGATTTATTTGATAAAGTTCCTGGTAAAAAATATGATTTGATTGTTGTTAACCCTCCATATGTGACTCAAGAAGAATTAGATGCAATGTCAGAAGAATATAATCATGAACCAAGAAAAGCTTTATATGCAAAAGAGCAAGGTTTAGAATTTGTTGTAAAAATTTTAGAGCAATCTGGTAATTATCTTAATGAAAATGGCTTATTAGTAATAGAATTAGGTGATCATGAACTAGATTTGCATAAAAGATACCCAAATATCAATTTTTTGTGGCATGAGTTTGAAAATGGCGGTAGTGGAGTTTTTATTATGAAAAAAACAGACTTAGATTCAAGTGTTTTCAGAAAAGATTATTAAATTAAATTACAGGTTAAATTAAGCATGAATACGTATAATATAGCAATTGTAGGTGCAACAGGTCTTGTCGGGCGTGCATTAATAGAGTTACTTGCACAAAGAGATTTCCCTGTAGGTAATTTATTTTTATTAGCTAGTAAAAAATCTGAAGGCGAGGGTATTTTTTTTAAACATAAAGAATGTGAAGTACAAAATATAGAAAGTTTTGATTTTTCAAACGTAGATATTGCTTTTTTTATGGCAGGAAGTGAGGTATCAAAAAAACATATTCCAAAAGCAACTGAGCTTGGTGTTATTGTTATTGATAATTCTTCTCATTACAGAAATGATGTTGATGTTCCTTTAATAATTCCTGAAGTAAATCCAGAAGATATCGAATTTTATAATAGAAAAAATATTATATCTAATCCAAATTGTTCAACTATACAAATGCTTGTTGCGCTAAAACCTATATATGATGCATTTGGTATAAAAAAAATAGTAGTATCTACTTATCAATCTGTATCTGGTGCGGGGCAAAAAGGAATTAACGAGTTAGTATATCAGACGACTAATTTATTAGGTGGTAAAAGTTGTGATACAGAAGATTTCGTCGCTTTTAAGAAGCAAATTGCTTTTAATGCCTTACCACAAATAGATGATTTTCAAGACAATGGGTATACTAAAGAAGAAATGAAGATGATTTTAGAGACCCAAAAAATTTTTCATAATGACAATATTGCGGTTAATCCAACTGCGGTTAGAATTCCAGTATTTTTTGGGCATTCAGAATCTATATATATAGAAACAGATAGAGAAATATCTAAAGAAGCTATAGAAGATGTTTATTATAATTATGATGCTGTAAAATTAATTGATGATGTTGAAAATTTAAAATATCCAACAGCTGTTGAACATGTTAGGGCTGAAAGTGATTCTGATAATGCAACTGTATTTGTTGGAAGAGTTCGTCAAGACTTAGGTAATACTAATGGAATCAATTTATGGGTTGTATCTGATAATGTTCGAAAAGGTGGCGCATTAAATAGTATTCAAATAGCAGAAAAGTTATTGAATTATATATAATGCAAGGAGTCTTTTTAACGGTATTGTTTGAAAAAATTATAAATTATAAACTATAAATTTAAACTTTAAGTAGTATGAAATCTAAAAACTTTAATCTATATTATTTGTTTCCTTTATTATTGGTTATATACGAATCTGCAGCTTACTTATCAAATGATATGTATTTACCCGCGCTTCCAGATGTAATTCGTGATTTATCAACTACTGATTATGGTGGCAGATTAACTTTAACCTTATGGTTTGTCGGATCAGCCAGTATCCAGTTAATACTAGGACCATTATCAGATAAATATGGACGAAAACCTATATTAGTTATAAGCGGTCTAATTTACTTCATTACTAATATAGTTTGTGCGATAACGGGTAATATATATTTATTTTTAGCAATGCGCATAATTCAAGGGATGGTTGTGTGTGCTGTTATAGTTGCAGGATATGCAGCGATTCATGAACTATTAGATCAAAAAAGAGCTATTTATACAATTGCTTTAATGGCTAATATTACTATTCTTGCTCCAGCTTTAGGACCAGTAATTGGGGTAGGTTTTATTGAACTATCTAGTTGGAGATTAATTTTTTGGTTTATTGCAGGTCTTACTGTTGTTTCAGTAGGTTTGTTAGCATATATTATGCCTGAAAGTTTGGATAAATCTAAAAAAACAGATATAAGCTTTAAAAAATTATTGCCTGATTATATAAGCCTTCTTAGGAATAATAAATTTTTAATTTGTACTATAATTCCTTGTTTTAATCTAACAGTCATAATAGCATGGCTGGTTGCAGGGCCTTTTATAATCGAAGATTTATATCATAGCACTACTTACTTTGCTATTTATCAGTTAATAATTTTTTCTTTTTACATTGTAGGTGCACAAGTTGTAAAAACATTGATCAATAAAAACGGCATAGAGAAAACTTTAAATTTTGGTTGTAATGTTATTTTTATATCTGGAATGTCAGCTTTAGCTACTAATTTATTTTTTAATAATTCTATATATGGCTTAATTTTATCTTTAAGTATTTTTGGTTTTGGCTCAGCATTATCTTTTTCTAGTTTGCAGCGTTTAGCGGTTGATTCATGTACTGAGCCGATGGGAATGCGGATGGCTATTTTTTCTTTATTTATGAGTATCTTTTGTGTAATTAGTTCTTTATATGCATCGAACTTTAATAAAGGTTCATTAGGATTTTTATTGTATTTAATAATATTTGTAGCTTTTAGTGCTAATTTTTTAAATAAAATTAGAAAAAACTTATTTTATTCTGTAAATAATGAACAATGCGCGTAGTTTTAGATTTAGCATATGACGGCACTAGATACCGTGGCTGGCAAAAACAAAAAGAGTCTAGTTTTTTGACAGTACAAGGAGAGCTAGAAAAAGCCTTAAAGATTATTTTAGATGTTGAGCAGATAAATACAGTATGCGCAGGAAGAACAGATAAAGGAGTTCATGCCTTAAGTCAAATAGTTCATTTTGATACAGATAAAACACGAGAAATAAACGCCTATACTAAAGGGCTAAATAGTTTTTTACCAAAAGATATTTCAATCTCTAATGCAAGATTTGACAATAGTGATTTTCATGCACGGTTTAGCGCTAAACAGCGTACTTATAAATACTTTATTTATTCAAGTAAATATAGAAATGCTTTATTAAATAATAAGATGACTTGGGTTTGTTATGATTTAGATTTAGAGTCAATGCAAAATGGAGCAAATTATTTATTAGGCGAACATGATTTCTCATCTTTTAGAGGTCCACATTGCCAATCTTTAACCCCTGTTAGAAAAGTACTTGATATTAAAATATCTAAAGATAAACATTATTTATTAAATAATGTAAATTTAATTTGTGTTGAAATTACGGCAAATGCTTTTTTACATAATATGGTGCGTAATATTGTTGGAGTTTTGTTACATGTAGGCAAAGGAGCTAAAGAATACTCTTGGGTTTTAGATGTTTTAAAAGCCAAAAATAGATCAGCTGCTGTTAATACCGCAAAGCCTGATGGTCTTTACTTGTATCAAGTAAAATATTAAAGTTTATTTTGTGTTCTGATGTTGCTTTAAGAGAAGGGTGATTTCCAAAGTGTGGAATATATTTTGTATCATAATTCCTTGTCTTATAAACTTCTGGCGTTCTATCTGATATATATTGAGTTAAAAGTTATTATCGTCATGCCAATTGAGCACTCTCTCTAATACAGCTATAATCTTATCAGAACCAAATTTTTTTAGCTGATAATTTGCTAACTATATCACCAGTTAATTGTAAGCGTCAAAAAATCACCATATAAATAAATTATTATAGATTTTTATTATTTGGCTTAATTAATATATTTTCCAATTCTTTATTATTTTGGATTATATCTCTTAAGGTATATTGCTCAAGCGTTTGAATAAAGTTTTTTTTAGCTTCACATAAAATTTTCTTTAATTTACAAACTGGCGATATCACGCATTTATTATTACGTTTATCAAAGCATTCTACAATAAAAAAATTAGGTTCAATTTTTTGAACTAAATTTCCAAGATTTATTAAATCAGGTGTTGTATTTAGTAAAAGTCCACCACCTTTCCCTCTAATAGTTTTTAAAATATTATGTTTACTTAATTGATGTACTACCTTCATTAAATGATTTTTTGAAATATTATAACTTAATGCTATTTCAGCGATAGTGCATGTTTTTCCATCTTGTAATGCTATATAAATAAGTGCGCGTAAAGAATAATCAGTAAATTGTGTAAGCTGCATAGTAACCTTCTTTTTTATGAAATATTTGCATATTTAGTTAATAAATTATAAGATGTATTTAAAATACATCTTATAATTTATTGTTAGGAGAACTTAATTATGACTGATTCTACATTATTTGAAAGACTGGGTGGACAAAATGCTGTCAATACGGCTGTAGATATTTTTTATCGCAAGGTTTTAGTTAATGATAAGGTTAATTATTTTTTTGAAGGAGTAGATATGGAAAAACAAATTCAAAAACAAAAAGGGTTCTTAACAATGGTATTTGGAGGTCCTAATAATTACACTGGAAATGATATGCGTGAAGGTCATCGTCACTTAATAGAAAAGGGTTTAAATGATACTCATGTAGATATTATTATTGAGCTTCTTGGTAGTACTTTAACAGAACTTGGTGCTAAAGAAGAAGATATAACAAAAGTTGCGGCTATTGCAAATAGTGTTAGAGATGATGTTTTAAATCGTTAAGTTTATGTCTAATATTATATATAATAAAAAAAGTTATTCAGTTGATGGAACTGACTCGGTTTTAGATACTTTACAAAAACAAGGGGTTGATTTTCCTTTTTCTTGTAAAATAGGAACGTGTCAATCATGTCTTGCTAAGCTGGTTGATGGTTGTGTTCCGCCTGAATCTCAAAAAGGATTAAAGCCTACGCTAGTTGTAAAAAAATACTTTCTTACTTGTCAGTGTAAACCAACTGAAGATATATCAATAGAATTACCTAAGCAAAATGACACGGATATTTATTCAAAAATTGTAGACCTATCCATGCTTAATCATAATGTATTAAGAGTTAGAGTTTCTATAGATAAAGCAAGTGATTTTAAACCTGGACAATATATTAATCTTGTTGCTTCAAGGCATCTTGTCCGGAGTTATTCAATAGCAAATATACCTAAAGATTATATTGAATTGCATATAAAGCTGATGCCTAATGGTTTAATGAGTAATTGGTTGACTCATCAAGCCGAAGTAGGCTCGTCTGTTTCAATTAGAGGTCCAATGGGAGATTGCTTTTATTATAATCCTGAAAATCAATCCTTCCCCATAGTTTTAGCTGGAACTGGTACAGGCGTGGCTCCACTTATAGGTATAGTTAATCACGTTTTAAAAAGTAAACATGATGGTAAAATCATTTTAATACATGGTGGTGTCCATGATGCTGATTTATATTTTCATAATGAATTAATAATGCTTCAAAACAAGCATACTAATTTTAAGTACATACCATGTGTTTTAAATGATAGTAAGTTAATACAAAAAGCATCTATTGAAAATTTACTTATTCAAAGTTTTGAAGGTATTGTAGAAAAAGTTCGTCTTTTTATTTGTGGTCCAGAAGAAACTACTAATAAATTAAAAATTAAAGCTTTTTTGGCTGGAGTACCCTCATCATTTATTTATACTGATGCTTTTGTAACAGCATGTTTTAATTCATAAACACAATATATTTATGTTATAACCAACTTTGAAATAACGGTTAAATTTCTAATGGCTTATTATCATATTGATAAATAGTAGAGTTACCTCTTAGTTTGATTTAAAGATTTAAGACACCTTTTAATCAAGACGGATAACTCTCTGCTTTTCAAGTCGAATGTACGATTAGGTCAGAACTAATACACTTGAAGGATGGTTTTACCTCCTTTTTCATTAGCTCTCCATTAAGGCGTTATAAGTGCTTTTGAGCAAGCAACTGACCAAAGATACCTTGTTTGGGCTTGCCGTGTTCATCTAGTTTATGCAGTTGACCTGGCTTTTCTTTGTATTCCAAAATTGACCAGCCACTATCTTGATAAAAATGATACAACTCATTTGTTTTTGCCAGATAAGTAAAATTTTCAGGGTAGCTATAGAGTTCTGCCTTGATGGGGAAAACCAGAAAATGCATCCCACCTATTGGGGTTAGCGATTGCATTTTTGTCAGTAATGGCTTAATACTTGACTGCTTTAAGAACTGCAGTGCCATGGTAGAGTAGATGAAATCAAATGATTTATCTTTGATTGGAAGTGGTTGGTTCAAATTAAGAACATGGGTTTTAATGTTTGATAATTGTTCTTTTGCTGCGATATGACGAATATTTTCGATAGCATCTTCATTCTTATCCACACCGATAATATCGTGCCCAGATAAGGAAAAATATAATGGATTTCGACCTGAACCGCAGCCAACATCCAATATCGACATTTTCTCTCGGTCTAGCAGATAAGTTTGATAAATGGTCCATAAGTCATGATGGATAGGCGCTAGGTGATGTTTTTTTTCAAAATAGCGATGCGATTGGCAGTGAAACTGTAAGGTGGCACTGAATTTAGCACTTGTCGAGGCAATTTTATGCCATGATGCAGGAGGTATCATCAGCGAAGGAGATTGCGAGTTTAAGGTATTATAAGAGAGCTCATTTCCATTTCCATCCAGAAAAACAAAATCAATAGTACCTTCATTGACTTTTAAGTGTCCCCAGCTTCCTTCTTTGGTACTGTGTTTATCAAGAAAAAATTGAAGGTTTTTCTCGCTGTTTAGTTCGATTTGCTTATAGACTTGTAATTTTATATTAGTTTGTTGATAATTGTTCATCATTGTTCTCGCTTATTGTTTTTACATTTAAGTAACACCTAGTTGCAGCATATAAAATTGGTAAAATACCAAATATGATGAAAACTAAATCACCAGGTGTTCTTAACCATTCAATTAATCTTGCAGTATTTTGACCGGTGTAAGCTAAACTTCGTGCGTGCCAGTAACCATTTTGTAAAACATCTTGTAATTGTAATACGCCACCTGGAAATAGACTAAATGCTACCATCATGAACAGCCCTAAATTTAAACCGACAAATGAAATTTTTACATATTTTTCTAAATGTCTCCATTGTGAATCTGTAGAAACATGTCGCATCGAAAAAACCATTAAGGTCACTGCTAACATTCCAAAAACCCCCATCATTGCAGCATGACCGTGATTAGGAGTTAGCATTGTACCAACTTCAAAATAACTGACTATTGGTAAGTTTATCAGAAATCCTAATACTCCTGCTCCGATAAAATTCCATGCACCTACTGCCATAATAAAATAAAATGTCCATTTGTGAGGAACTGTGATAGGTAGTCCTGATGGAGATTTCTGTGCTTGAGTAACTTTAACGAAGTCCCAAGCGTCAAGAGTAAGTAAAGTTAAAGGCACGACCTCCATCGCTGAAAAAATTGCACTTAGTGCCATATTGGCTTCACTATGACCATTAAAATACCAATGATGCCCTGTTCCAATTAAACCACCACCAAAATAAAGAATAGCATCCAAATAAATTACTCTTAGAGCCGTCTGTCTTGTTACTACATTAAGTCCCAATAAGATTACGGCTACTAATACAGTAACAAAAAATTCAAAAAAACCTTCTACCCATAAATGAATAATCCAGAATCGCCAGGTGTCCACAATTGAAAAATGAGTAGTACTGTCAAAAAACATTGCTGGCAGATAAAAAATTGGAATTGCTAGAGCAGCAAATAAAAAAATACGTGATATTTCAGACAATTCTGGGTTTTTAAATACTGGCTTAAGGTTAACTACTAACAATATAAACCAAAAAATCAATGCAAGTGCCAATCCTATCTGCCATGCACGTCCAAGTTCAAGGTATTCCCAGCCTTGCTGACCAAACCAAAACCAGTATTTGGTCAACCATTGAAAGGTTCCCAGCCATTCACCAATAAGACTACCGATAACTACTATCAATAAAGATGAAAACAAGATATGGATAAATAATGAACTATATCTTACTGCTCGTCCGCCAAGCTCATCTACTAAAATTAATGCACCAGCAACGTAAGATGTAGCAATCCAAAAGATAGCTAATTGTAGATGCCAAGTTCTCGTAATATTACTCGGAAATATCCACGATAAATCAAAGCCAAAAAAATTGCCTGGCTCAGCGCGATAGTGAGCAGTAAGGCTGCCAACCAATGATTGTGCTAGAAATAGCAAAGCTACAATGACAAAAAACTTCATGGTTGCGCGCTGATTAAGTGTCGGTCGCCCAACTTTAAAGCTAGGTGACATAATACTGGGGTTACGTTTCCAGCCTAAGTAATCAAATTTCCCAAATGCCAATAGAACTAGTGCTATACCACCTAACAATGCAATAAGACTGGCAGCGCTCCAAAAAAGTGCAGTTCCAGAAGGTAGGTTGCCAGCATCAGGATCATACGGAAAATTATTAGTATAGGTTACGGAGCTATCGGGTCTATTAGTTACAGATGCCCAGGCTGTCCATGCAAAAAAAGCTGTTAAATCCTTAATCTCATCTTCATGTATAATAAAGTTTTTTGGTAACCCTCCATTTCCAGAAGGAGAAGTGAAATAATTTCTCCAATTATTAATTTGTTGATAATAAGATGCTATTTCTGCTTCTGTAAATACTAAAGAGTTTGTTTCTAGATCATAGGAATTTTTTTTTAAAGAACTTCGTACCAATGCGCGTACAATATCTTGCTCATCATTTTCTAAATCAATTAACAATTTTTTATATCTTTGTTGAGCAATAAAATCACTCATTTGTTCTGTCAAATTATGTAGATATTGTGCTGAAAAATCTGGACCTAAATAAGCTCCATGTCCCCATATACTTCCATTATTCATTAAACCGTATTTAAGAAATACCGCTTGTCCTGACAAAATATTATCTTTGCTAAATATTAATTGCTCTTTACTATCTATAACACGTTCAGGTATTGGGGGGGCATCATAGTAGACCTTTGAAGTTAGCAGTATTAAAATAGAAAACCCAAATACCATTACAATGACTACTGCTCGTCTCCACCATGGTGATAAATCATCAGTGGTAGTAAGTATACTTTCATTGTTGTTCATAGATTTTTCCTTAATCATGCGTTGATATTTAATAATTATAAAATTGATTTTAAACAATTTATATTAACATAGTTCAAATAATTTATAATCGTAATATTGAAAAATTACGTTTGATAACAATACTAATTAATTATTAGAGCAGACTATACAGATTAATTATCAGACAATTTATACCAATCCCAATAAATTAAAAAAGTGATATAATTACTATTAATATTTGTAGCTTTGACCATCTGTTTCTATAGGTAACAGAGATAATTTTGTTTTTATAGATGCTAAAGATAGTAAATTTAAAGACTAAAATATTTATATGGTTGATTGCACCGCAGTAATAGCGATAGTATAAATTATATCATCAATGGTCGCGCCTCTAGATAAATCATTTACAGGTTTGTTAAGTCCTTGCAGCATAGGACCGATACATAAAATATCTGCACTTCTTTGTACGGCTTTATAAGTCGTATTTCCTGTATTTAAATCAGGAAAAATAATAACGGTTGCTTTACCGGCAACAGGGCTTGTAGGTGCTTTTTTATTGGCAACTTGCGGTATTATTGCTGAGTCATATTGCAGTGGTCCATCAATTAATAAATCAGGTCTTAATTTTTTAACTATATTCGTTGCTTGAGCTACTTTTTCAACTTCAGTGCCAGAGCCAGACGTACCAGTACTGTAGCTTATCATCGCAATTTTAGGTTCAATACCAAAAATTTTAGCCGACTCAGCACTTTGAATTGCTATATCTGCTAAAGATTCAGCATCTGGTTCTGGATTCACAGCGCAATCACCAAAAATTAAAACTTGTTCGGGCATGCACATAAAAAATATAGAAGATACAAGCTTTACTGAAGGTGCAGGTTTTATTAATTGAAAAGCAGGGCGTATTGTATCTGCTGTTGTATGAACCGCTCCTGATACAAGCCCATCAACATCACCAACGCTTAGCATCATAGTTCCTAAGATTATGTTGTTTTTTAATTGTTCGCGAGCCATTATTTCAGTTAAACCTTTATGTGCTCTAATTTTGAGCATAGGTTCAACATATTCTTCAATAATAGAACTAGGATCACGAATTTCTATATTAGGATGTAAATTTATAGAATTATTTTTTGCAATAACTTTAATTTCCTCAATATCTCCTAGTAATATGCAATTAGCGATGCCTCTTGTGACGCAAACATTTGCAGCAGCAATTGTACGAGGCTCATTTCCCTCTGGTAGCACAATAGTTTTTTTGGCTTTTTTGGCCTTTTCTATAATCTGGAATCTAAAGGCTGGGGGAGATAATTGTTTTTCATAAACTTTTGCAGCTTGTTGCTTGATCCATTCTTTATCAATATATCTTGCAATAAAATCTTTAGTATATTCAATTCTGTCTGAGTCATCTGATGGTGGGGGAATTTTTATATTTTGTAACATAATCGCTGTATGAAAAGTATCTGTTGGTACAGATAAAATAGTAAGGCCGCATCTTATTGCAGCTGCACAAAATTCTTTAACTGTATCTGATAATTCATATCCTCCAGTTAAAATTATTGCTGGAATAGTTTTACCTGATGTTACTGCAAGGCATACAGCCATTAAGATATCTATTCTGTCTCCAGCTGAAACAATTAGAGTTCCTGGAGTCATTGATGATAAAAGGTTATTTACTGTTCTTGCAAATATACTAATACGAAAAATTCTTTGGCTTTTTATTTGCCCCTCAGCAATAATATCAGCGCCAATTACTTTAATTACATCTATGACTCGTGGGGCTGATAATTTTCTATCCCAAGGAATTGCACCAATTAGTTGAAATTGTTTTGATAATACAGTTAAATTTTTGTAAGCTTGTTTTGAAAAGTTATTAAAAGAAAAATCTATAATATTTTCATGCTCCGCTTCAAACAATATATTTGTATTTTGAATCGCTTTAGGGCCTTCTACCTGATTAATTATAGTTCCAATTAATCGAGAGTTTTTAATTCCGCCATATGGAATCGCTGTTAACTCTATAAGTTCATTAATCTCTTTTGAGGATTTACTAATAGAATTTGTGACTATAATAACAGAGGCCCCAAGTGATCTTGCTATTTGAGCATTAAGTTGTGCTGCAAGAGTCTTATTGTTTCTATGTAGAACGCCTTTTATAACAATAGTATTGGCTGTATTTTTGATAGCTTCAAATTGTTCGGTAATATTTTCTAAAAGAATATCTGAGTTTCCTTCTGATACCAAGGTTTCAGCGTCTTCAAAACTAATATCAGAATTAATTACTTTTCCTGAAATATTGTCAGAAGCAGATGCATCATAAAACTGAATTGGACTAAATAGTAAGGTATTAACCCCTTGAGATTCAAGTGCTCTAACAAAGCCCATGGATACTGAAATTAACCCAACTCCAGGGTGGGTTGGGGCTAATAAAATAATTTGGTTCACAATTTGCCTTATTAATTATTTATAATATTTATTGTATCTTTAGCTATCATTAGCTCTTCATTAGTTGGTATTACTAATATTTTAGGAGAGCCTGGTATACTAATATTTCCAACATTACCTCTTTTAAGATTAGCATTTTTATTTTGATCTAGCTTAAGTCCAATAGCTTTTAATAAATTTGTGGTTTTTTGACGTATTAATACAGAGTTTTCTCCAATTCCACCTGTAAAAATAAGGCCATCTAGTTTTCCAAGAGGTACTAATAAAGAGCTAATATGTTTAGCTAGTTTATAACAGTATAAATCAATTGCTAACATTGCTTGTTTATGGCCTTTTTCAGCTTGAGACTCTAAGGTTCGCATATCCATGCTTAATTGTGAAACTCCTAATAACCCGCTTTTTTTGTTTAAGTTGTTTATACATTCTTCAAAACCCATATTAGTTTTTTGATTCATATATATTGGCAAACTTGGATCAACATCGCCACTTCTTGTTCCCATCATAAGGCCTTCTAATGGAGTAAGTCCCATAGTCGTGTCAACACTTTTGCCGTTCAAAATAGCACAAGCACTACAGCCATTTCCTAAATGAGCACTTATTAGAGCCAGTTTATCTATAGGTTTGTTGAAAAATTCAGCAGCTTTTAAGCTAATATATCTATGACTAGTGCCATGAAAACCATAACGACGAACTTGGTGCTTTGTATACCATTCAAAAGGCACAGGATATAAATAAGCTGTCTCATCCATAGTTTGATGAAATGATGTATCAAAGGCTGCAATGTGCGGTATATTTGGGAACACTTTCTTGGCTATTTTAATACCTATTAAATTAGCAGGATTATGCAGCGGAGCTAATGGAATGCATTCTGATATTGCTTGTTCAACTTGATTATCTATTAAAGCAGATTTAGTAAATTTTTCACCGCCATGTACTACTCTGTGACCAATACCAGATAAAGAATTTAATAAATTATGTTGTGCTTTTAGAGTATTAACTATAAATTCTATAGCAAATTTATAGTCATTTTGTGCCAAAATAAAGTCTTTATATAAAGATTTATGAGATAACTCTATAGATATCATAGGGTTTTCAGCATTTAAATTTTCAGCGATGCCTTTGATTAGATATTTTTCTGAATCTGGGTTTATCACCATAAATTTAATTGAGGAACTACCACAATTAAAGACTAATATATTATTTTGTTTGGATTTTATCATGTTATTTATAGTGTTTAATCAGAGTTTAAGCTTCAGTCGTTAGTGTAACTTATATTTTACTAAGTATTGTTAATTATATACAAATTAGTATTAAAATATTATGTTTAAGTTACATCGCCAATAACTAGATAGAAAAATTATATAATAATTAGATAGATATTATTTAGACTTATTTGAGCTAAAAGAAAAAAGGAGTTAATATTTATACTTTTTTTAACAAATAACATGAATCTGCAAAGCATGAATATCAGTTTGCATAAGATTATCTAAAGCTTGATATATTTCTCTGTGGCTGTGTATTAAAGATAATTCATTAAAGTAATCTGATTTTATAAATAATTCAAAATGACCTTTGCCTGATTTTGCACCTGCATGTCCTTTGTGCATTGCTGAATTATCTATTATTTCTAAATGCTTTGGATTGAATTTTTTCTTTAAAATTTCTTGCATTTTATTAATTCTAATTAGATTAATATCATTTATTGAATTTGAATTATTTTGGGTCATCATATTATTTAGTTGTATTTTAATTACTTTTTTTTTCTAATTTTATATATTTACTTATGTATATCATTTGTCCAACAAGAGCAATTATCATCAATCCTAATGTCCCAAAAGTTTTAAAATAAACCCAGGTATCAGTATCAAAATAATAAGCTATACCTAAATTAATTGTGCCCAATATATAGAAAAATACAATCCAAAAAATATTTAAATTAGTCCATGCGTTTTTAGGTAAATTTATATGCTGTTCAAGCGCATGCTCCATCATAGTTTTACGTTTTTTAAAATATGGGCTTAATTGAAATCCTATAGCGAAAAGCCAATATACAATAGTTGGTTTAAATTTTATAAATGAATCATTATGTAAAAATATAGTCATTCCACCTAAAAGAGTAATTAAGATCCAACTAAACAAAGTTGTATTATCAATTGGTTTTCTGGTTATAACTAGAGTTAAAATCAATAAAGAATAAGCAATAATTAGTACGGTAGTTGCCATATAAATATCAAAAAATTTATATGCGATGAAAAAGGCTATTAAACTGAAAATATCAAATGTAAGTTTCATAATAATTTAAGTTATTTGATTGATGTGATAAATAAGCTTAATTGTATCAAAAAAGTCATATAAAGTCATGTAAAATAAGCTATAATATTTATTTATAAATTTTCAAAATTTAAATAATTAGATTGTATTATGGCAGAGCTTTTAGTTATTAATTCACAAAATCCTCAATTAAGATTGGTTAAAAAAATTGTAGATATTTTAGAGCATGGCGGAATTATTATATATCCTACAGATAGCTGTTATGCCATTGGATGTCGAATGGATGATAAAAAAGCTATAGATACAATTTTAAGAATTAGAGGTGATTCAAAAGATCATTGTTTTAGCATATTAGTTGAAGATATAGCAAAAGCTAGTGAGTATGCAGAAATTAATAATAAAAATTTTAAATTTATTAAATCAAATGCTCCAGGGGCATATACGTTTATTTTACCTGCTTTAAAAAATTTATATAAAAAACATAGCCTTACTAAAAGAAATACCATAGGAATTAGAATTCCTGATCATAATGTAGTGCAAGAAGTATTGAAATTATATAACAAGGCAATAGTTACTTTTTCTTTATTATTACCAGGCGATGAACGCCCAATGAATGTTCCAGATGAAATTTATGATAGACTATCTAAACAAGTAGATTTAATTATTGATTCAGGGTTTTGTGATATAGAAGGAACAACTATTATTAATTTATTAAACGATGAAACTGAAATAGTACGTTATGGCATTGGCAACATCTGAGATATTAGGTATAAAAGTATTGGGTGAAAATTATACTGATCTTCCTAAAGATTTGTATATTCCACCAGAAGCCTTAGAAGTCGTTCTTGAAACTTTTGAGGGCCCTTTAGATTTATTATTATTTTTAATTAAGAAACATAATTTAGACATTTTGGATATTCCTGTTTTTGAGATTACAAGACAGTATATGCAATATATCTCTTTTATGGATTCACTAAAAATAGAGCTTGCAGCAGAATATTTATCCATGGCAGCAATTCTTGCAGAGATTAAATCAAGATTATTGTTGCCAAAGTTGAAAGTAGAAAATGAAGAAGAAGAAGATCCAAGAGCTGAATTAATTAGAAAATTAAAAGAATACGAAAGATTTAAAGAAGTAAGTGAAAAAATAGATGATCTTCCAAGAGTAGGCCGAGATATTTATATTAGTAAAATATCTAATATTATCAAAAGCAAAGAGGTTTTATTGCCTAAAATAGATACTGCAGATTTATTAGCAGCTATGTATAAAGTAATAGAAAGAGCAGATAACTTTGCGCATCATATGATTACTCCTGAAAAAGTATCATTAAGAGATAAAATGACAAATATTTTACAAGAGCTTCAAAATATAAATAGTGAGTATGTAGAGTTTTCACATTTTTTTAAAGCTAAAGAAGGTAAAGTTGGCATAGTTGTAACTATTATGGCAATACTAGAATTAAGTAAAGATTTTTTAATAGAAGTAATTCAAAATCAGGCTTTTGCGCCAATTTATTTAAAATTAAAACAAAGTTAATTATGGAAAATAATCAAATAAATATAAAAAATCTTAAGAATATAATTGAAGCTATTTTGTTTACCTATGGTAAAGATATCGAGCTAAAAGAAATCATTAGAATAATTAAAGATGGTTTTGTATGCATTTTAGGTGAAGAAAATCCAGAACTTGAATTTATTAATAAACAAAATATTATAAAAGCTATAGATGAACTTATGGCTGATTATCAAGATTCTGATGGTATGGCTGTTAAAGGTGTTGAATTAGTTCATACAGCTTTAGGTTATAGATTTCAGGCTCAAGTAAAGTATAAAAGTTTTTTGCAGTGTTTAACTATTGAAAAGCCACCTAAATATTCAAAAGCAGTTTTAGAGACTTTAGCTATTATGGCTTATAGACAGCCTATTACAAGAGCTGAAATAGAGTCAATTAGAGGTGTTGCAGTTAGTTCAGAAGTTATTAGAAAATTATTAGACAGAGAATGGGTTCAAGTAATTGGTCATAAAGAAGTGCCTGGTAGGCCTGCAGTGTACGCCACAACTAAATTATTTTTATCTGATTTAGGATTAGAAAGACTAGAGGATTTACCGGTTTTTACTAAAGAAGATGATGAGCAAGATAAAGTTCAAGAAATTACAGAAGTTTTAGCAGAAAATATAATAAAATTAGAAAGCGAATCTAATATTAAATCAGAATCAGAATCAGAATCAGAAGAAGTAGTTTAATTTAAAAATATGAAACAAAGAATTCAGAAATTATTAGCTCATTGTGGTATTGGATCACGTCGTAAAATAGAATCATGGATCGAAAGTGGTATGGTTATGGTTAATGGAGAAGTGATAACTCCAGGGACTATGGTTAGCATTAATGATGATATTCAAGTAAATGGTCGAAAAATTAATGTCAAAGAATTATTAAGTAATGATACAAGAGTCATTATATATAATAAACCAGAGGGAAAAATTTGTACTAAGTTTGATCCTGAAGGTCGCAAGACTATTTATGATGATTTACCTTTATTAAATAGTGGCAGATGGGTGTCCGTTGGTCGATTAGATTTGAATACATCTGGATTATTGTTGTTAACAACAAATGGCGAGTTAGCTAATAGATTAATGCATCCTTCTTATGAAATAGAGCGAGAATATGCAGTTAGAGTCTTTGGTAAAGTATCTGATGATGTTTTGCTTAGATTAAAAACAGGTGTTGAAATCGATGGTGAAATTTATAAATTTAATTCGGTTAAAATTCGTAGCGCAACTAATAGTAATCATTGGTACCATGTAACTTTATCAACTGGTAGAAATAGAGAAGTTCGAAAACTATGGGAATCTCAAGATGTTAATGTTAGTAGATTGATTAGACTAAGATATGGCGTGATATCATTGCCAAGATGGTTAACTACAAGTAAATCTGTTGAATTATCGACAGACGAGATTGATAAATTATGTAAGTCAGTAAATATAACAATTTGATTTTTATATTTAAACTCTAGTTAATTATACTTTAACTTTTGCTTTGAATATTGCTTTGAATTTTTCTTGCTAATTGATTGTTTATACTTTAAAATCACAAATTGGTATTTTATTATTATACCTCCTTGCTATATATAAAATTATATAGCTCATAGTTATTTAAACTGTATTTTAAACATGATCCATAAGGAGAAATTTATGAGACATTATGAAGTTTTATTCATGGTTCACCCTGATCAAAGCGAACAGGTTAGTGGCATGGTGAATAAATATAAAGCTCTAATTAATGATAATGGTGGCACTATTCATCGTTATGAGGATTGGGGGCGTATTCAATTAGCTTATCCTATTAAAAAAATTCATAAAGCACATTATATTTTAATGAATGTAGAGATAAATCAAAAAACTCTTGATGAGTTAGTTAGTCTTTTCCGTTTTAATGATGCTATTTTAAGACATTTTATCTTAAATGAAGATAAAGCAATTAATGAGCGTTCAGTATTCTTAAAAGATAATTCTCATGATTCTGCAGCAGCTTAATATTTAAAATTTTGGAAGCAATTAATTTAATAAAATTATCAGGAATTATCGCGCAAGAGATAAAAGTAAAACATACTCCAGCTGGTATTTTTAGTGCTAGTTTTTGGCTTGTCCATAATTCGACGCAAGCTAATAACTCAAATTCAGGTGGATTTACAAAGCAAGCTTTACAAAGAGTAAAGTGTAGCATTCAAGTTATTATGCATGGTAATGAGTTGGAAGTTATATCTCATGATATGTGTCCAGGACAAGAAGTTGTTGTGCTTGGCTATTTGAATGAGAGAAATGTTAAGAATGATAGTTTTATGGTATTGCATGCTCAAAATATTAAAATTATAGATGTATTGAATTTGTAGATTAAATAAATATAAATTTGGAGTTTTTAAAATGAACTATAAACGTGGTAAAAAGTTTTGTTATTTCAAAGCTAATAAAATTGAAGAAATTGATTATAAAGATGTATCGCTTTTAAGAAAATACATTAATGATAATGGGCAAATTGTTCCTAGTAGAGTTACAGGAACTAGCGCAAAGTTTCAAAGAATGTTAAGAAGAGCTATCAATAGAGCAAGGTATATGTCTTTATTACCTTATTGTGATCAACATAAAATATAATTATTATTTTTATTAAATTAAAAAGTAAAAATTAAAGTATAGAGATCTAATACAGATGACTATGTCAGAAAGATTTGCAGATATATATTTAAATAAACGATTAGCAGGCATTGCAATAAACGGTTGTTTGTTTGCTCTTCCTGGTTTATTTTTATTCGCTTTAATAACATCTGCATTCGTTATTTTGCGTCAAGGAATTAAAAGTGGATTAGCATTAGTGATAGGCTCTTCTATTTTTGCATCTTTAATTTCTTTTATACTTTTTTATATTTTTGCAGGTAGTGATTCGCAAGATGTCGCATTGCTAAACTTTACTGATTTGATGTTGTACTACCTGGGTGTTAGTGCCTTAATTTTTATATTAGCAGCTATTTTAAGATATACAGTATCTTTTAAAGTAACTGTGCATTGTATGGTGTTTTTATTTGCATTTAGTACAATGGCGGTAGTTAATATTAGCTTTGTTAAGGAAAAATTGCATTCTGCAGTAGCAAGTCAGGTTGAGCGGACTGTTAAAAAAATACAAGATCCAAGTACATTATCAGACAGCGAAGTTTACGATGTTGATTATCAAGCTAAAATGCAAGAAACGGTATCATCATTAAAAAATATTAGCGGTAAAGAATTTAATAATTATTATGCTTATTTAATTTTGGCATTTATGGTTATTTTGTTTGCTGTTAATTTTGGTTTATTATGCGCCGCAAGATATTGGCAATCAGCTCTATTTAATCCAGGAGGATTTGCAACAGAATTTACAGAGTTTAAAATATATAAATTTATATTATTAATTATTGGCGTTTCTGTTATAACAACAATATTAGAAAAATTTAATATTATAAATTTATCATCTGCTCTAAATTATACTGTTTTTGTTGGGTTGCAAGCATTATATATAGTTAGTTTTATTGTTTTATTAATATCTGGCCTTGCATTTGTTCATTGGACAGTTAGAACTTTGAATCTAAGTTCAATGTATTTGTGGATGTTATATATAATGTTATTTTTTGTATATACATTTATTGCTTGTGTGACAGCTTTAGTATTAATAAGCATATGCGATTCAGTTATAGATTTAAGAAAATTAGTTATTAAATATAAGAAGGGGTAAATATAATGCAATTAGTATTATTAGAAAAAATTAAAAAACTAGGCAATTTAGGCGATATAGTTAAAGTAAAAACAGGTTATGCTAGAAATTTTTTGATTCCTAAAGGAAAAGCTGTTTTTGCAACTAAAGAAAATTTAGGCAAGTTTGAAGAAAGACGTTCTGAATTAGAGTCAAAAGCTGATTCTTTATTAAAACAAGCTCAAGAAAATAAAGCTAAAATTGAAAAATTGAATATTGAACTTAAAGTCAAAGCTTCTGATGAAGGTAGATTATATGGTTCAATCGGACCTAAAGACGTTATGTTAGCTATGAAAGAGCATAATGTTGATGTTGAGAAACAGCATGTTGTTATGCCTCATGGCCTAATTAGACAAACAGGTGAGTTTGAAGTGGGTCTTCAGCTACATAGTGATATTCATTTAGATATTATAATTAATGTTCTTAGTGACAAATAATTATTTAAGATAATCATTATGTCAGACGCTACATACAAAGATTATAAAAACAAGTCAAAAAAAGCTGAAGATAATAGCATGTCTAAAAGTTTAAAAGCTTTTTCTTCAGACATGCAAACGCCTCATTCAATTGAGGCGGAACAGGCTGTTTTAGGCGGTTTGATGCTAGCAACTGACGCATGGGATAAAATATCCCACATGGTAACTGAACAAGACTTTTTTGATAAAAAGCATAGAGTTTTGTTTAGAGCCATGGCTTCTCTTTCCGATAAAGGAAGTCCTTTAGATGTTGTCACTATTGCTGAAAGTCTTGAATTAACTAAAGAATTAGAAGATGTAGGTAGTGCCGCTTATTTAATAGAAATAGCTAAAAATACCCCAAGTGCTGCTAATATTATTGCTTATTCAGATATTGTTAGGCAAAGATCAGTTTTTAGGCAATTAATTGCTATTGCCCACCAAATAGCTGAGCAGGCTTATTTTCCTAATGGCAAATCAATTGTTGAAATTTTAGATGTAGCTGAGAAAAAAATATTTGAAATATCGCGACAAGATTTTCGTGGCTCTGGCCCTCTAAGTATTAGAGATGTTCTTGTTGATACCGTTGAAAAAATTGATAAACTTTACTCATCAAATGAGACTATTACTGGAACATCAACTAATTTTGATGATTTAGATAATATGACATCAGGGTTACAAGAAGGAGATTTAGTTATAGTTGCAGGTAGACCATCTATGGGTAAAACTACTTTTGCAATGAACATAGGTGAATCTGTTGCTTTGAATCATCCAAATAATCCTGTTTTAATATTTAGTATGGAGATGCCTGCAGATTCTTTAGCAATGCGTATGATCGCATCTATTGGCAGGATAGATCAGACTAAAGTCAGATCAGGAAAGCTAACTGATGATGATTGGCCAAAATTTTCATCAGCAGTATCACAACTTTCTGAAACGAAGATGTTGATTGATGATACTCCAGCTTTATCGCCAACAGAATTAAGATCAAGAGCAAGACGTATAGTAAAAGAGCACGGGCAATTAAAATTAATTGTTATTGATTATCTTCAGCTAATGCAAATGAATGGCGGCTCTGAAAATAGAGCTAGTGAGATATCAGAAATTTCTCGATCTTTAAAAGCTCTTGCAAAAGAATTAAAAGTTCCAGTTATCGCATTATCACAGTTAAATCGAGAGTTAGAGAAAAGACCGAATAAAAGACCTTACATGTCAGATTTAAGAGAATCAGGCGCAATTGAGCAAGATGCCGATTTGATTATCTTTATTTATAGAGATGAAGTATATAATGAAGACAGCCCTGATAAAGGTACAGCAGAAATTATTATTGGTAAACAAAGAAATGGTCCGATAGGAACTGCACGGTTAGTTTTTTCAGGTCAATTATCTAAGTTCGAAAACTTTGCTGGGGGGTACTCTGAAGGCTATAATGAATAATTATAGCTATTAAAAATGGTAACTAAATGCGAACTGCAATTATTGAATTGTCTAAAGATGCCTTACTTCATAATATAAAATTTATTAAGAATAAAATAGGCAAAGCTAATATTATGGCTATGTTAAAAGCTGATGCATACGGCCATGATTCTGTTCAAATATCAAAAATTTTACAAGACAATGCAAAAGACCTAATTGGCCTTATTGGTGTTGCAAGAATAAAAGAAGCTTTAATTTTAAAGCAATCAGGAATAAATATACCTATAGTTTTAATTCAAGGTATTTTAAGTCAAGAAGAGCTAAATTTAGCGGTAAAAAATAATTTTTCTGTAGTCATATATAATAACTATCAATTAGAATTATTAAGTAATTTACCTAATAATTCTTTGTGTAAAATATGGCTTAAATTTGACACAGGGATGAATCGATTGGGTTTTCGTGTAATTAATAATAAGAAATTAAATACATCAAGTTTAAGTAGCATCAAACAAGTAATTGATAATTTGCATTTAGCAAAGAAAATAGATTTTGATGTGGGATTAATGTCACATTTTTCATGTGCAGCAGATTCTGATAGCAATATAACATTAATGCAGCGTCATCATTTTAAGATTTTGGCAAACAACTGGAATGGCTCTAAGAGCATAGCTAATTCTGCAGCTATATTATCACAAGATGATTCTTATTATGAGTGGGTAAGACCAGGAATCATGTTATATGGAATATCTCCGTTTGAAAAAAAAACAGGGATTAATTTAGGCTTAAAACCGGTGATGAGTTTTAAAGCTTTTATATTAGATGTTAAGTTATTACACAAAGGTGACTATGTTGGTTATGGAGCAAAGTATTGTTGTCCAAAAGATATCAAAGCTGCGGTAATATCGGTTGGTTATGGAGATGGTTACCCTTGGTCAGATAATAGCAAAAGCTATGTGTTTTATAAAGATAGAAAATTAAGGATATTAGGCGCAATTTCGATGGACATGATGGTTGTTGATTGTAGTGATATACCTGATATATCTATCGGTGATAAAGTAGAACTTTGGGGTAATAATATACCCGTTGAAAAAATAGCACATATTTTTAATACAATTCCATATGAATTAATAACAAAGATTACATCAAGAGTTGATAAAGTAATTATTTAGTTTATTAAAAAAGGCATGGCATGATAATTAGCATCTAAGAAAAAAGGAAGTCTTGCTATAGGAGTATTTAAAGTAGTGTTTTTTTTATTTATATAAATGTTATTAAAACTTTTAATATGAATTATCTTAAATGAAATTTGATTATTTACTTTCAATAATTTTAATTTTTGACTAAATTGTTTTTTAAGTTCTATCACAGAAAGATTATTATCTGTATATATTAAAATATCACAATATAACTTTATAGTTTGAGTGTGATTACTATAATCATTAGTTTTATTTGTTTTTTTCCCAATAGTCAAAATAGGCTTATAAAAATTACCAAATGATTTTGTATATTTAAATTTAACTTTTATTTTATATTCATGAAATAAATTTTTAATAAAATTTTCCATATAACACAAAGTAAAGTTTTTATTATTATAAATAACAGAGAAAGTAACATTAGGATTTATTATATTCAATAACATTATATTATTCACTTTAGATATTTTATTGATTATCTCCCCATATAAATTTGTGTTTTTAATATCTATTTTATTAAGCAATAATTTTAGATTTACTGATATAGGAAAATTTAAAAATATAATAATTTCATTGCTTTCAAAAATAATATTTTCAAATATTGATGAGTTAGATTTTAATGAAACATTTGGTTGAAACGTCAAGCACGAAAAATCAGTTACATTTAAAAATTTCATAAAATTTAAAAAACTTATCAAGTCAAAGTTTTTGATATGTTTTTTCAGATATTTTTTTGCTAAAGTCATTTTAGATACTAGTGTTTTTGAACAAATAGTGTATCATGAACTGAATTAATAATAACAATAATAATAAGAAGCTAAAATGAAAAATTTAAATATCTATACAAATTATAATACAGTTTTATTATATTTATCAAAGTTAAGCATTGATATTTCTAATGACCATGATGATTTTTTCAATGAAATAGAACTCCATGATTTTTTATTCATTTAAAGTTTATTTAAAATGATGGACTTGATTCTAAAGCCCCTTTTATCAGTTTTTGTAATAATTAGCTCTTTGAAGTTTTTAATAGATATTATTACTTTTATTAAAAGTAAAAGCATTAATTTTAATATAAGATTTAAACAAAAAACTAATGAAGAATTACAAAAATACAAAGTATTTATAAATAATTTAAAACTAAATTTTAAAGAAAAATTTAAGTTAAAATTTAAGTTATATATTATTAATTATTATTTACATAATAAAGAAAGTACGCATAGTAATGAAAAATTTAATTTAAATGATAATCAAGTCATAACTATTAACTTTACTAAAACAGATATTTTATCAGATTTATTTTTAAAAAAAACATTAAAAAAATTCAGGAAAACCACATTAATATTTCATATAGACTTAGATTGTTTTAATAATTTAGATGTAAATGCTAATGCTATAAATAAGATACTAAATTATTATATTAATTATAGAGTAAAAACTATTTTTTTGATTTCTGGGGCGCTGGATGATTTTAATGTAACTTTAAATAAAGAAAGCTCAATAGATATAAAGCAAGTCATAAAAAGCAAATTATCAGACTTGTTAGATAGTAGTTTAGTAACTTTACAGGCCTATGAATTATTAGATTTATATAAAAAGACAAAAGATCTTTATGACTTTTTGAATGAAATTAATGTTACAAATAAAACACAAATTAACTTTTTTAAAAATCATAAACAAAATAATTTTATATTAAATAATAAAAAAGATAAATCTAAATATGTTAAAAACATATATGCTTTTAGTGGATTTATATTGACTATTTTTACAATTATTTATGGAAATCTTAGTGAAACAAATAGAGAATCAATTAATAAAGTAAAATACCATCAGTTACCTCAAGATGTATGGCAACATCAAAATAATGACTTTAATAGATTTCTTGAAAGTTATTATAAGAAAAAAATATCTGTAAAAAATAATAAAAATAAAAACAAAAATGCAAAACAGAATTACGTCTCGAATTTGAAATTTGATTTGGAAAAAACAGGCAAATACACACTTGAAAAGAAGCAACCTAAATCCATGTTTGAAAAAATATTGCAAAAAGAAAAGTCATCTGTTGGCATTGTATTAGAGCATGAATCATATGCTGAATCTAATTATAAATTAGAGCCTCCATTTTTAGTTTTATCTAATAATTTTAATAAGTAAAAAATTAAAATTTAAGATTTTAAAAGTTTGAAAAAAAGATATTTTTCTATAGAATGTTTGAAAATAATATAAAGAGGAAGTTTATGCAAATTCAAGATGAATTACCAAAATCACGAATAACATTACGTTACCCAACAAGTATTGACGGTATTAAAGAAAATAAAGAGTTGCCTTTAAGATTATTGTTTTTGGGGGATCTTTCTAAAGGCACCTCAAAAGACAGAGCGCAAAATTTTGAAGATAGAAAGGTAAGGAATCTTAATTCTAAAGGTTTAGATGTTTTATTAAAAGAGATGAGTCCAAGTCTAAATATAGATGTTTTAAATAAAATAGATCCTAAAAATAATCAAAATATAAATGTTAATATTGATATAAACAGCATGAACTCATTTTCTCCTGAATCAATAGCTGAAAATGTTCCAAAAATAAAATCATTATTATTAATAAAGAAACTATTATTAGAATTATTATCGCTGATTGATAATAAAAAAGATTTCAAAAGAACTATTGTTGAAATCTTTAAACATAAAGATAAAGTTGAAAGTTTAAAAAAAGTTTTACAAAAATTTGATGAATTAAAGCTGCCTAAAGAATAATTATAAAAATAATATTAAAAAGGAATAATGATGGAAGTTGCTTTAGATTTAGTGGACCTATTAAAATCTGCTAATATCGAAAATTATAATCCTGATATAGATAGAATAACTAATTTAAATAAATCGTTAATTGAAAATAATAATGATTCATATGATGATAGGTTACTTTTAAGTATTGCAGCGCTTGTAATTAATTTAGATGAATCTGAGATAGAGTTAGGTTTTAATAAAAGTATTATTTTAAAACTTATATCAAATATAGAATCTGTTATTACATCTCAAATTAATGAAATTATCCATCATCAAGATTTTAAAGAAATAGAGTCTATATGGTTATCGTTACAAGATATTTTAAATTCAGTACCTAATAATTCTAATGTTATCTTAGATTTGCTTGATGTTACAAAGGATGAGCTTCTTGAAGACTTTGAATGTAATTTAGTCGATATGACAGGAAGTAGTTTATTTAATAAAACTTATACAAGTGAATATGATCAGTATGGAGGTAAGCCATATGGAGCTATAATTGGATTATATGATTTTAATTTTAATCCCCAAGATGAGTTTATTATAAGAAGTATGGCAAATCTTGCTAATGCAAACCATTCACCTTTTATTTCTCAGGTTGGCCCACAGTTTTTTGGTTGTAATGATATAGAAGAGCTGTCTAGTATTAAAGATTTATCAGGTATTTTAGATCACCCAAAATATAGCACTTGGAATGAATTTAGAGATACTCAAGAGGCGGCTTACGTAGGGTTAACTTTGCCTAAATATATGCTACGAGTACCACATAAAACAGAGTTTTTTCAAGAAAGTGTGACAAGTTATGAAAAAGAAAATTTTGTCTGGGGTTACTCATCGATTTTATTTGCAAAAAATATGATTAAATCTTTTATTAACACAGGTTGGTGTCAGTATATAAGAGGGCCTAAAGGAGGTGGAATGATTTCTGGGCTGCCAGTATATAGTTTTGATTTTTTAGGTCATGATGAAGTTAAAATACCTGTAGAGTTTGCTATACCTGATTATAAAGAGTACGAGTTGGCAAAATGTGGGTTTATGCCCTTGGTATATCAAAAAGGCACAGGAAATGCCTGTTTTTTCAGTTGCCAATCTGTAAAAAGAGCTGGAAAATTTGTTGATAAATTTGATAGTCAAAATTCAGAAATGGTTACTAATTTATCTTATACCTTATCTATTACCAGAGTAGCGCATTATATTAAAAGAATGATGCGGGATAATATAGGGGCTAATGCTGATGCTGCATATATAGAGAAATCTTTGAATGAATGGATTATGAAATATGTAACTGAAATTAACAATCCAGATGAGGTCAGCTTAAAGTTATATCCATTTAAACAAGCAGAAGTAACAGTTAAAAAAACACAACATGAAATAGGTTGGTATGATTGTGAGATAAAAGTTTTGCCTCATATTCAGTTTGAAGGTATGGAAGTAATGTTACGTTTAGAAACTAGATTATCAGCATAATTATTAAAGTTGAGGAGAAATAATAAATTGGCTAAGTTAAGTAAAGTATGTAGTATTGATCAAGCATTTAATTTTAAACAGGATATGCAAAGTCCAATTGGTCATATGGAATATTTAAAAATTGGAGCTAAAGAATTTTTTACTGACCTTGAGCTTATTAATCCGTTGAATAATAAATCAGAAAAAATTGTTGGGCCTGTTGCCAATATTCATTGGGATGGTGGTAAAGCAAATCCTTTAAGAGTGTCTTTTAATATATCAACAAAAAATAAACAGCAAGCATCAGAGTTAATTTTTTCAGAGTTAAGTAATATATCTGTTGAATTTAGATTTGTTATATATGACTATGATCCTGTCAAAAAAGCATATTATCCATGTTTCCACGTTGAAGACAACTTAAAGGGAATTATTAATAAACATTATGATGAGCTTGCAATTAATATTAATGATTCTGCATCAATAGAAGTTACATCACCTAAAAATTATACTTTAGATATTGAAATTGCTCCTCAGCCAGAGCAGCAAATTTTAGCTATGGCATTTTCACAAACAGCCAAAATGGCAAAAGAGTGGGGCGTAGCATCATTTTAGTATGAAAAATATTGCTTGGCATGTAGGACAAAATATTTACCCTGAACATTTTGAGAGTCTTGAGTTAAATATTAAAAATTATTCTTTTGATTTTTTTAAAAAGTTAAATCTAGAGTCAATAGGAATTATTGATATTACCTTGGATGAAGACCTATTTGCCAAAAATATTTTTAAATTAGAAAAGTTTGAGTGTGTAAGTCTTGATAAAAAATATATAAATATTAATAAAAATGCAAAAATCAATTATTTGGAAATGAATAATAACTATGATTTTAGCAAAAATAAATATTATATAGGTATAAGTTTTTTAGATGAACTAATTGAAAGTGAGAATATTGATAAATATAACGATGTTATAAAATATAAAGTTTATAATTTACATTTAGATATATCTTGTGAAAATAAATTTGATATTTGTTTGGGATGTATAGATAAAAATTTTAATGATAACATAAACGGATCTTTTATTTTTAAGGAAAAATGCAAATACCCAAGCCTTAATATATCAAATAATTTAATCAGGAAAAATATATATAAGGAAATTTATAATTTAATTTATTATTTTAAAAGCGACATTGAAAATAATGTTAATGATAGTAATTTAAAATTATTATACAGTGATGTTTTGTTATTAGAATATTATTTGATTAATAATAACCTGCATCCTAGTCAATTATTTGATAAATTATATGAAATTTATATAAAATCTTATGTGTTTTTTGATACAAGCAACAAGATGCAGTTAAATATCACTAAAAATATAATAAAGTATGATCATTATGATCAAGAAACTAGCTTTTGTAATCTTATTGAAAAATTGTATGCTACTAATAATAATACAGATATAGGTAATTATTATAAAATTATTTTTGAACAAGATGGTAGTTTATTTTATATAAATAAGTTTGATATTGATAAATTTATAAATAAAAAGATATATTTAAAAATAAACATATCTAAGTTTTCTGTAAAAACAAAAGATATGCTAAACAAAATTAAAATATCTTCTTTGTCTCGATTAGATCATATTAATATGCACTTTTTAAAAGGACTTAATTTAAAACTAGATAAAGACAATATTGAATTAGATTTAAGTAGTCATCAAGAAGAATTGAAATTCATTAAGACAGATAAAACATTAGGTTTTTATACTGATCTAGATATCGATAATACTTATCTTTATTATGAAGAATAAATATGCAATTATTTTTAAGTTTAAAATTATATGATGTCACAAAATCAAATAAATATATTATATATGCTAATCAAATAAACTATGTTGAATCTAAAAATTTTATATCTGGCTTTGAATTAGACTTAGAATGTTATTGTTATAAAGATAATATTAATGAGCTTTTTATTAATTTTATTAATTCAAAAAACATTATTCAGGCTGAGCTCGAAGTTAAGTCACATAACAGTGATGATATCGTGTTTTACAATGGAATTTTAGATGCTAAATCTTTAACCGGTCATTCAGAGCATTATTATAGATATAAATTTAAAATTATAGACTTAGCTAAAGGAGTATTTTCAAAGCAACATAAGTTAGATGTTTTTAAAAATAAATCTTTGCAAGAAGTCATAAATAATAATATTCCTGATTTGTTAATTATTAACATAAATACCCAAAAATTGAATGTTAAACATGATTTAATTAATCTTAATTGTTATAAAATTAATTCGTTTGATAATTCATTTAAAACAACATTTTCTTTTTATGATTTCATTATATTTATATGTGATAAATATAACCTGTTTTTTATTTATAATTATAAATCTGGACAATATTATATATCTGATAGCATTGATGTCTTAGGTATTAATAATAAAGCTTTAAATATTAATTTCGTAGAAAATATTAAAAATTATAATTATAATCATGCTGTTTGCAATGAGGGTTATAACAAAATTATTAATATTGATTCTTTTGTTATTAATGAATATCTAGAATATGGTAATAAGGATAGTAATAATCTTAGCAATAATCAGGAAATTAATTACTTATCTAAAGACAAAGACTATCAAGAATATAAAAATAAAGATAAATTACATCATAAATTTCATATTGATATATTAGATTTTAATCTTAATAAATCAATTAAATCATATGATACTTGCGAGATTAATTATGAATTTAATAATGTTCAAAATGAACTTAAAAATTTAGATTTATTAAACTATGTTGAATTTGATTTTTTAAATAATGAGATAAATAATGTTGCACCAATGATTAGTTTTTATTCTGAACTTAAGTTTCTTAATAAAAGCTTTTCATCTGTATATAATTATGAAAATAATTTATTAAGAAGTTTTGATGTTAAAGCAAATATTAAATATATAGAATATTTAGATAATATTAATTATATATTTTTACCTCAATATAATAATTCAGAATATTTTATTAACATGCCTGGTGTAATTGTTTATGATGACTCAGATGAAGCAAATGATTCTGGTTTAAAAACATATAATCTTGTGGAAAAAGAAGATGGTTTATATTGCTTTGTTAAATTATTTTATAATAATCAAATAGTAACAGCTAAATATAGCCCTAATAATAATTCTGGGCAAGTGTTTATACCGCCAGTAAATGGTCAAAAAGTAGATTTAAAATTAGATTTGTTTAACATAAATATTAATAAATTTATAGATTGGCGATTAGTTAATCATTCAGATAAAGTTGATAAAAATAATTCAGAAAATTTAATAGATCTTGGGTTTTCAAATCATTCTTTTGCAAATATTAAATCAAAATTAGAGAATGAATCATCAAAATTAACACTTAATCAAGGCAGTGAAAAAATGGGAAATAAAATATGTTTATCTGATAAAGGGTTGGAGATATCTTTAGAATATGAAGAATGAAATTAATATTAATTATGATGCGGGAATAATGGTTAAGGTTAGTAAAAATGGCTCTAGTTCTAAGATTCAAGTTTTAGATGATAAAGTTTTATTACAAGTAGTTAATAGTAATATACCTGCTAAAAGTAAATTAGATATATCTAATGAAGAAATTTTGTTTGATGTAGATGATATAGAAATAGCATCAGATACTACTGTAGTAGAAATTTTTGAAAGCTTAGAGCTTAATTTATCTGGCAATAAAGTAAAGATATCAGATGAGTTAGATATTATTAATTATAATACCGAGTATAATATTGGAGATTTATCTAATATTAAAGCATCTAAAATTATTTTTGAATAAAAATATTAAATATGGATAATAATGACTTACTAAAAGAATTTGATCTGCTTTTAGAAAAATATCAAAAAATAGATTTGGAATATAAAAACAATAAAATATATAGTGATTTGTTTTTAATATATAGTGATTTATTTAATATTTGTCCATCTGTTATTATAGCGATAAAAGCACAAGAAGCAGATAGATGTTTAAATAGAATAAATTTTAATGATAAAGTGTTTTTTAAAGAAGCAAGCAGTAATAAAAAAATTATTTGCACGCCACTTAATGATCAAAGTTTTTTACATAGTAATTCAGTAAAGTCAAAAATTGAAAATGGTAAACTATTTATTTCTAGTAAAATAAATAAAGATGAAATTAGTAATAATTACATTTTAAGTTTTAATAATAAATATAAAAATTCTGATTTATTTAATATAGCTATTATTTTACATAATATTAAGTATGGTTGTTTGGTTGTAAGTAATAATAAAAAAACACAAAAAACATATAAAGTAAAAATAAGTATACTAGGTTTAGATTTTGATAATTTAAATTTTAGTAAGTTATTTTTAATAAAGCTTATTTTAAATGCAAGTGATATTTTAAATTTTTTAAAAATAGAAATATTAGATTTGCATGAAACGACGACATTTAATAATTCGTTAATAGAATATATATTTGATTTAAATACGTATGACTATGATGACAAGTTTTTAGATTTTTGTGATTTTAATAATGTTTTTTTATTAAATTATTTTACTGATAATATAGAGCCTATAACTTTTAAGTTATACCAAAGTAATTATGAAATAAAAACTGCTAATAATCAGTCTTTAATTAACCCAAGATTGTATAATTTTCACGGTCTTTATTTATATAAAAACCAAACCAACAAAAGTCTTTATTCTAAAAGTTTTTTTAAAGAAAATTTAACTATAGATGATAGAAAAAACACTAAAGATAGTTATTGGGAATTTGATTATCCTAATAAAATAAGCTTTGAATTTAATTTAGGACATGACATTGATAATTATAAAAACATCAAAGTTTTTGGCGAGGCTTTTTGGCAGCAAGATTTATCTAATATTAAATTTGATAGACAAATTTACATGTTTTCTAATAATAAACCATGTTTTTCAATTAGTAGCTTATGCATTAATGCGTCTTATAATGATAGCAAAATAATATATAATAGGTTACTTAAAATTTTAAATATTTCAGATAAAGTACGCCTTGTTCAAGAAGATATTAAATTTTTATTAGATTTTTTTATAAAAAATGATAAGAGTATTTTTTATAAATTAAAAAAATTCATTAATAAAATTGATATTGAGTTAGTAGATGGTAATTATCATATGATTTTATTTTTGTCTGAATATAGTAAAGATTATCATTGTTTATTAGGTTTTTTTACAAAGTTACTAGAGAAATTATTTTCAGTGGTTTTGCCATTTTTTTATAAATATAACATTGAAGTGAAATATAAATAACATGCTTAATGAACCAAAATGGGACGTAGTTTTTGAACTGGTCTCTATTATTAATGAATTTAAAAAAAATTTAGATAAAAGTAATGATTTAAATTTAGATAATATTATTTTAGATACAAGAATATCAATAAACAAAAAAATTCATTTAAATAAAAAATATTTTAACTATAATGATGATTTTTTTAAATTAGTTATTTTTTATGTTGATGAGACTATATCAAAATATTTAAATAAAAATTATAAAAAATGGAGTTTATTACAGTTAGAATATTTTAGCGTTAATAATGGTGGACAGTTATTTTTTGATGTATTAGATAATTCTTTATTAAAATTAATAGATGATAATATTTTTACTATAAAAACTGGATATTTTTTATTGAAACATGGCTTTGTTGGAAAATTTTATGATTCACAACAAGATATAATGAAATATTCAAGTAAGTTAGAAGAAATATTAATTAATTGGAGTTAATCTAATATTATTAGTTGTTTTATTTGTTTAGTTTAGTTTTGTTTTGTTGGTATATATTGGTTGTTCTATTATAATAATTTCATAAGGATAATTTTACTAAGCTAATTCATAAAAAATTAAATTAGAAATCAGTTTAAGGAGAGCTAAATGGCAAAAATTGGATTTATTGGCCTTGGTCATATGGGGGCCCCTATGGCGGCAAATTTACTTAATGCTGGACATGAATTATTAGTTTATGATTTAAAGCAGCCAGCTATCAAAAATTTAGTAAACCTTGGAGCAAAAGCCGCTAATTCAATTAAAGAACTTGCCAAAAGCTCTGAAGTTATATTTACAATGCTACAAAATAGTGATGAAGTCGTAGATGTGTGTTTGGCTCCAGATGGGATTTTTGAGCATATGCCAAAACAATCTTTATATATAGATACGTCTTCAATTAATATTAATGTTTGCAGGGAATTGCATTTAGAAGCTGAGAACCGTGGATTGAACATGATTGATGCTCCTGTATCAGGAGGCATAAAAGGGGCTCAGAGTGCGAGTTTAACAATTATGGTTGGCGGTCATAAAGAATATTACAATAACGCATTAGAATATTTGAATATTTTAGCTCATAAAGTTGTTTATACGGGAATATCAGGAAATGGACAGGCTGCCAAAATTTGTAACAATATGGTTTTAGGTATCTCAATGATAGGAATTTCAGAAGCCTTTGTTTTAGCTAAAAAATTGGGGTTAGACCCACAAGTGTTTTTTGATGTAGCAAATAGTTCATCAGCACAATGTTGGTCTTTGTCTAATTACTGCCCAGAACCCAATATGATAGAAAATGTTCCATCTGATAATAATTATGAACCAGGATTTACAGCAAGAATGATGTTAAAAGATTTAAGATTAAGTCAAAAAGCTGCAACTTCTGTTAATGTATCAACACCATTAGGGGCAAATGCTGCTGCATTGTATTCTTTATATGTTAATGGCGGTTATGGAGAAAAAGATTTTTCAGGAATTATTAAATTTTTGGAAGGCGAGATATAAAAAATTATATTTAATTAACTGATATTTTTAGTATAATTTAGTTATAATTAAAAATAAGAAAACTTTGGAATTAATATGCTCGAATATTTAGAAGTATCAGGTACAAATTTTGAAATGGGTCAATCATTTGGCGAACATTTTAGAGATAAAATACACGAGTTTTATCAAACTCGTATGCAACGAATTAAAAACTTTGAAGAAAAGTACGGTAAAGTTTTAGTAACCGATGTGGAAATTCTAAATGCAGCTCAAGACTGTTTAAGAATTCATGAAAAATATGATAACGATCTTTGGCAAGAATTTTTAGGAATATCTGAGGGCGCTAATTTAGAGCCTCATAAATTATTTACTTTAATGAACTATACAGATTTAAGAGACTATATATATCAAATGTATGGTGTTTTGGATAATAAAACTCCTGATGAAGGTTGTTCAGCTTTTTTAATGCCTCATTCTATATCTAAATCAAATAAAGTCATTTTAGGCCAGACTTGGGATATGTCAGCAGAAGCTGTAAATTACTTAGTAGTTGTCAAAAGAAAGCCAAAAAATGCCCCTGAGACTTTATATTTAACAACCGTAGGTTGTCTTGCTTTAATAGGCATGAATTCAGAAGGTATTGCTGTTGGGACGACAAATTTAATGGCAACTGATAGTGAGATTGGTATAGGATATTTGTTTACTCTAAGTAATGCTTTAAAAAAGAATAATATTACAGATGTAGCAACTAGCATTAAAAATAACACAAGATTATCTGGCCATAGTTTTTTATTAGCTCAAAATCAATCAGGAATAAAGCTTGAAACAACAAGCACCAAGTATGCAGAAAAGGTTTTAAGAGATATTCCCTTAGTGCATACTAATCATTATCAAGATTCTAGGTTGCAACAATATGAAATTCCAACTAAAATAGATAGACACTTAAATTCTGTTTATAGGCATGGTAGATTATTATCTTTATGTGCTTATAAAGATTCAGTTAATTTATCTGATTGTTGGAATATTTTAAGTGACGATTCTAGAAGTGCAACTTTCGGCGCTATATGTAATGAAGACTATTCAGGTCAATATAGTGAATTTGCTACAGCAGCTACTGTTTTGGCAGATTTAGAAAACTTACAATTATGGGTTTGTCGAGGTGGAGCAAAAACTGGCCAAAAGGAAATTTTTGCTTTATAATTTAGCATTTGCAGAAGTTTGAATAGTTTTTTTTGAGGTTTAATTTTATATGAAAGCTGATATACATCCAAATTATCAAGATATTACAGTGACTTGCTCTTGTGGTAGCACATTTGTAACAGGTTCAACTTTAACAGATAAAGAGTTAAATGTTGAAATATGTTCTCAATGCCATCCTTTTTATACAGGTAAGCAAAAAATTATTGATACTGCTAAACGTGTAGACGTGTTTAATAAGCGTTTTACAATGTTTGGTGGAGAAGAGCCAGAATCAGGTGATGAAGCAAAGAAGTAAATTCTTAGTTTTTAACTTGTAGTAAAGTATTTAAGTTATCTTGAGTCCCGATAAGTAATTATATAAATTATTTTTCGGGATTTTTTTTATTATAATTTTAAGGAGAAATTTTATGCAAAAACAACCTGTTAGAGTTGCTGTTACTGGGGCTGCTGGAAATATTGCTTACGGTATATTATTTCGTATTGCAGCTGGTGAAATGTTAGGAAAAGATCAGCCGGTTATTTTGCACTTGTTAGAAATTCCACCTGCTTTAAAAGCCTTAGATGGCGTTGTTATGGAGCTAGATGATTGCGCTTTTCCTTTATTAAAGGGCGTAGTTGTAACATCTGAGCCTAGTGAAGCATTTAAAGATGTAGATTATGCTTTATTGGTTGGAGCAAAGCCAAGAGCTAAAGGCATGGAAAGAGGTGACTTATTATTAGAAAATGCAAAAATTTTTAGCGCACAAGGTAAAGCTTTAGATCAAAATGCTAAAAAAGATGTAAAAGTATTAATAGTAGGCAATCCTGCTAATACGAACGCATTAATTACTAAAGCTAATGCGCCAAGTCTTAATCCTAGAAATATTCACGCAATGATGCGCTTAGATCATAATAGAGCCATATCACAAATAGCGAAAAAATTTGATACAGATTCAACAGAGGTTAAAAAAGTAACTATCTGGGGGAATCATTCGGCATTACAGTATCCTGATATTTTTAATGTAACTGTGGCAGGAAAAAATATAGCTAATGACATTGATAAAACATGGCTTGAAGATGATTTTATTCCTAAAGTGCAAAAAAGAGGTGCAGAAATTATTGCAGCAAGAGGATTATCAAGTGCAGCAAGTGCAGCAAATGCAGCTATTTTTCATATGAGAGATTGGGCATTAGGTACACAGGATGATGACTGGGTAAGCATGGGAGTGGCAAGTGATGGCTCATATGGCATACCTGAGGGTGTAATTTTTGGGTTCCCTTGTGTTTGTAAGGATGGAGATTATGAAATCGTTCAGGGCTTAGAATGGAATGACTTTAGTAAATCTAGAATAGAAAAAGTACATCAAGAGCTTTTAGAAGAAAAAGAAGCTATTAAAGAATTGTTATAAACTAAATCAAAAAAAGAGCTGATTGATTTTTATTCAATTAGCTCTTTAATTCTCTCTCTAGTATAATCTATAAGCTCTTCTTTATTATCTAAATTATATTTACTTGCATCAATTGGATCACCAATATTAACTTCGACTTTTTGATTTAATTTAAAATTTATAGTTTTAGCTGGCAAAATATCATGAGCACCTTTTATTCCAATAGGATATATTTTGGCACCTGTTTCAATGGCTAAAACAAATACACCTTTTTTAAAAGCTAATAATTCACCATTTTTAGATCTGGTGCCTTCAGGAGCCATCCATAAAACAATGCCTTTTTTCATTTTATTTTTAGCACTTTCTAGGCTTTTTATTGCGCTTTCTTTATTGCTTCTATTAATTGAAATAACTTCATTACGTTTCATTGATAGTCCAAATAAAGGTATTTTAAATAATTCTTTTTTAGCTATCATTCGAATAGTTCCAGGAGCAGATAGATATATAATTGGTATATCATAAAGACTGACATGGTTGCTCATTAGAATATAAGGTTGATTTTTTTCATATTGAATTTTTTCTGGATTATTAACAATAAGATTAGCATGAGGATAAGCCAAAATTTTTTTAGCCCAAATTCGAAGTTGTGTATCGACTAATTGGTTTTTGTTTTTCTTTTTAGAAAAGCTCAATATTATAGCAATAGTGCAATATTTTAAGAACAAAAGCATGGACTTTACAATGATGTAACAGGTTTTTATTTTACCTGCTTTATTTCTAATATTGTTTTTTTTCATTAAATTGCTTTTTTACTAATTAAAGTTGGTTTGGTTTTTATTGAAATCTATTAAAAAATCATCAAAAGATATTTGGTTTTGATTGTTAATATCTTGAAATTTTAGTAATGAATTTTTAGTATCTTGTTTTATTATATCTAATAATTCACTATTTAAATTTTTTGTACAATCATGTGCAAAATAATAGCTATATTTTTGTGCAAGATTTAGGCCAAATTCTTGAAAAGAATTATATGTCTTTGAGTCTTTATTATAAACTTGCTTAATTATTTTTGCAGAGCAAGTTTCATTATTATCAATTATCTTTTTATATTTATTAAATATTTTAGAATAATTTTTTGTTTCAGATTCAGATATAAAATCTAAAAAATCAGCAATAATTTCTAATGATTCGAAAATGTCTTTAATAAAATCTTGTAAAAATATAGTTTGGTTATTATATTTTATAGTCAGACCTTCATGAAGACCAAAAGTGGTTATTTTGCTTAAATTATTTTTTATTTCTAATAGTTCAAGCTTATTACTAGAAAATTTAGGGCTTTCTATCAAAGTACAAAAAAACAAAAATATTTCTAAAAAATAACCTTGTTCTACATCAAATCCTTGCTTTGAAAATGGATTTACATCTATATTTCTAAGCTCTATATATTCAATGCCATGATTGTATAAATTTTTTAAATTAGATAAATTTTTATTTTTTTGAGATTTTAATCTAATAGGGTTATATAGCTCATTTTCAATTTGCAAATTATTGGAGTTTATTTGCAAATATTTGTTATTTTTAGTTTTTACGCCAATTTTTTTAAAGTCTAAATTTTCAGTTGATAAAGCATTGGTAAAATCTTTAATATATTCATCAAGAGAATTAAATGAGACATTGTTGCTACTTTGTAAAGAATTTTGATAACCTAATTCACTCATTCTTAACGAAGTTCCATATGGTGCAAAATATTCGTTAGATTGCTTAAAGTTTTCAGGATCTGGTTTTAGATAAAAAGCAGAAGGACTATTATTTTGTAAAAACTTATCTGTAACAATAGGAGATGCACCAAAAACATAAGTAATTAACCAGCTATATCTTAAATAATTACGACTTACATTTATATATATGTCATTAATATTCTCTTGGTTTATAGTTTGATTATTTATGGTTTTTGTATAATTGCTTAGAAAATCTTGAGAAAAAGAAAAGTTGAAATGAACTCCTGATATCATTTGCATGGTTTTACCATATCGATATTTTAAACCTGTGCGATACAGTTCTTTTAATTTGCCTTGATTTGATTTTCCATAATGAGCAATAGGTATTTCTTTTTCATTAGGTAAAATGCAAGGCATACTGCAAGGCCAAAGCATTTGTTTGTTGATATTATTAGCAACATAATAAGAAAGATGTTCTAAATAACTAACAGATTCTTCTATAGTATTTTTAGGTGGAGTAATTAATTCTAATTGCGACTCTGAGTAATCTGTTGTAATAAATTCACTAGTAAGCTTTGAGCCCAAAGCTTCAGGATGAGAGTTTACAGACAAATTGCCTTTTTGAGTTATTCTTAAAGCTTCTTTTTCTATACCATACAGGTTATTTTTAAGAAAATTATTACCGGTATTAGCTTTAAGCTTTTTAATTTTATCGAGAATTTGTGGTTTAAAGTTCATATTGCTTTGCAATAATTATTTTAATTTCAAAATATTATATATCATATAGTTATATAATTCTAAATATAATTAAAGCATATAATAAAAAAGACATATTGAGCAAGTAACAAGACCAATATTTGCAAAGTAAATATAAAGCAAATTTTATTTTAAAACAAGAACAAATTTATTTGGAGTAAAATGATTGTGATATTTTAGCACTGAAACAAATTAGTTGTTCGACTCCCTGTATCTATTTGAATATAAAGGTTTTTTGTTTGTTACATAGTATAAGTTGCTAGTAAATATATAATTTGATAAACTAAGGTATATTTGAATTTTATTCTCTTTTGTTATTTTAATGAAAATTTAATACTAGAAGGTTAAAGTTTGTTTAAATTTTATTAAATTATATTAAGTAGAGCTTTAATTAATATACTTAGGAGTTAAGGTATGGCAAGTAGCAAATTTGCAAATCAAAATACACAGCAAAATTATGATCCAAAGCATCTTGAAGAAAGATTAACTATTGCATGGGATAATGATGCCAAAGATCAATGTGTTAACGATTTACATGAAAAGTTATTAAAAGATAAGCACTATAACGATATATCTAATTTTGCTAAACAAGAATCTCCAGAGCTTCATAAAAGAGCGATGACTTATGCAAATAATCAATTAGCAGAAAATAGTCAGACTTTAAATACGGAAGAAGGTAGAAATCATTTTCATAGACAACAATATATAAGTCATGTTGTTCCAAGTTTAATCTTATTGAAGCCAAAAAATGCAAGCAAATTAATTAAAAATCGAAAATTAGAAACAGATGAAATTCTAGCGTCATATATCTCAATGCTTGAAAATCAAGGAAAAGATGGCGAGAAAGCTGTTTTTAACTTTCTTACAGTAATAGATCAAGATATTTCAGAAAATAATACAGAAAAACAGCTTCTCTCAATGCGAGGCAGATTGCCGGATATGTATGCTTCACTTGCCGGTTTACAGAATTCATTCATAGTAACTTTAATAAAGTTACTATGTGAAATGCAAGCCATGCAATTGGATATTGATGCACGTTACTTAAATGCAATAGAGCGAAGAGTAAGTCAAGCATTAGATAACCATATGATGGGTAAGCGTAATGAGCATGATTCAAAAGGAAATGAAACCGAAGCTGCTCCTTTATTAGATGCCGCCCCACAAGTTCCAGAGCAAACTTCTGGATGCGTTAGAAGTATCGATGATAATGAAGCAACTGGACCTAGTAGGTCTGCTGTTAGACCTAGGTAAACAGCATTAAATATATATATATTCTACGCAATGATTTAAATAAACATTGCGTAGTGAAATATATAAGCAATTATAAATATTCTATATTTTCGTGACAAATATTAGCTTTGTATTTATTTTACAAAATTATTAGTATTAATATCCGCCTAAATTTCTCTTATAGTATTAAAGCATAGCTATAAAAAAAATTATCCCAAAAATATTTTATTAGAAAAAATTATCAACATTTTATTGTCTTACTATAAAACTTTAGCCGCTCTTTTTTGTCCAACATATTGAGGGAATTAATATATTTTAAATAAAATAAATATAATCAATATGTTAGAGGGTTATACAGGTTATGCCAATTGAATCTCAAGAGCAAGAAAAGGACATAGACAAAGCTAAATTATCTGTTGAAAGAAATGAAGCTGCGATTAGGTTAGAGCAAGGAAAATTAGAGGCTAAAAGTAAAGACTGGGAAAAAAGTAAAAAGGAGTTTGAGGGCGTCTTAGATAAGATTGTAAAAGAATTTCCATTAAAAGGAGATAAATCAAAAATAAAAGATGACATTAAAAAAGAAGTTGAAAATTATGCAGAAAAAAATAAAGAATACAACTTAACAGAAATACAACAAAAAATAGGAAATGTTTTACAAAAACATCATGCTCAAGTTCTCACAACAAAAAGAATCAAGCATGAAATAGGTTATGGAATAAATAAAATAAGAGGAAAAAGCGGTCCTGAACTACTGTACAAAGGAGAAGACACCAAAAGTGCTTTGGAAAAATTAGGTTCGACTCAATTATTAAATTTAACCAGTGCAGCATATTTTGAGAATGCAAAATCGGCGAAATTTGCCAAAGATGCTAGTGTGCAAAATAAACAAGCATTGAATGAAACCCAGGCTGTTAGCTCGATATTAGATGAAATAAAGCATTATTCAGAAAAAACAGGAGAGCAAAGAACTGCACATCTTAAAGCTATAAAAAAAGGATTTAATCGAGTAGAGAATCCAACAAAAGAATTTAAAGATGCTCAAAAACAAACTTATGAATATCTTGTAAGAAATGAGATTGATTTAGATGATCTTAATTCTGAAAATCTTTCTCATAAATATAAAAAAGCTATTTCGACAATTGATGATTTTGGGCTTGATCCTAATGAATTAAAGAAAGAACATGCTGAGGAGTTAAGATTACGCGATGAAGAAATTAAGAAGATCAATTCGGAAATATTAAATCTAGAAAAGCAGCTCCAATCATCAAAAGATACAGAAAAATCTGAAGCCGAAGAATCATTGCAACCAGAAGATATTGAAGCTAAACTTAGTAATTTAAATACTAAATTAGACGAGATCAAAAAGAATTTTAGCTCCAAAGCCAAACCAAAAAATGCAATAGATGCTCTTATGAATCATTCTGATCAACTTTCAGAAGGTGTTAAAAAACGAGGTGATCGTTCTAAAGAATTAGAGTCATTATCAAAAAAGAAATTAGATGAAATAACAAGTAAAACTAAGGAAGAATTAAAAGCAAAAATTCAAGAATTAACAGATAGAAATCCAGGATTAAAAGAAGCAGTAGCTGAATTAGATCAGCGATTACAGTTATCGGGTATAATTTCTGAGCTTACAGATAGTAAAGTTTTAGGATTAATGTTAAAACTATTAATCATGCTACAAAAAATGGACAAAGAAGAGCAAATTAGATGCAATGACAAAGAGATACGAGAAACTGAAAAACAGATACGAGAACTTGAAAAAGCACAGGAAGGTTTAAAAGCTCAAGCACAAAGCTTATCAGATATAATGAAGGAAGGTATTTCTGCTGATGCGATTAATAAGAAGATTGGAGACGTCACACCAGAGGCAGCAAATGATACAAGCAGTCCTAATACTGCAGTAAAATTAACATAAATTTAAAATGCATAACTGTAAATAAAATTTAAAAATCAGGATAACATTATGGAAAAACAATTTGAAGAAGTAACTAATCCTTTAAATAATGAACCCGTTGTTACTGACATCATTAGTGTATATAATAAGACTTTGCAAAAGCTAAAAAAAATTGACAAAGTATTGGCATCTTATAAAGAGGGAGTCGTTAAAAATAAAGAGATTGAAAAAATTTATAAGGATATATTAGGCAAGGAAAGCAAAAAAAAAGATACTCTTCAAGAAGATGAAGATATTGGATTTTAAAGACACAAAATGATTTATATGGTCTATAATCCGTTAAGATATTACAACAAAAGCCAAAGCATAATGTTTTTCATCAGATAAAGAAATTAAAATATTTTTAATATTATTGTCATCAGCAAATTTTAAAGCTTTATTGTGTAATTTTACTATTGGTGCCCCAAGATTATTGTTCAGAATACTAAAATCTTGAAACCAAATTCCCATCCTAAATCCTGTACCAAAAGCTTTAACTAAAGCTTCTTTGGCAGCAAATCTTTTAGCAATGAAATTAATTTTTTTATTGTTATGTAAATTATTAAATTTTTCCATTTCTAAATTAGATAAAATTTTTAGGGCAAATTTATTGTTATATTTATTATATAACTTTTCTATTCTAGATATGTGAACTAAATCTGTGCCAATGCTTTTAATCGATGAATTCATAACTATTTATTTTCTGATTATTTAAATAATATTTAATTATATTAAAATTTAATATTTTAATAGCATATCTTAGAGCGCAAGAAGAGCAATATTCTTGTTTTTTAAGTTTCTCTAAAATACTATGTGGAAATATTAAATTGTTTATTAAAGTTCTTAAAGTTATTTTAGTAATATTTAATTTACCTAAAGTAAATTTATCTAAATTTATTATATTAAATATATTGTTTTCTATGTTGTATTGATAATATAAATCATTATTTTGTGATTTTGTAATATTAGTAAAATTAATCTCATATCCTAAATCTTTTAGAATATTTGTTTCAAAATTATGAATAATCAGCTTGATATCATTAATGTTTTCATTAATATTAATTTCATATAAAGTCTTATTATAATGATTAAATAATGTTGAATTGGGATCATTATTATAGTTTTTATAAAGCAAGTAAATTAGTTCATTTAGATAGGCTTTATGGTAATAGTGATTATTATTAATATTTTTTAGATTTATATTATCATAATTATTAGCATTTTTTTCTAAATATTCTTCTATATGAGTTATTTGATTTTTTTTATTATTTAATTTTATTAAAATAGTTTTAAAAGGCTGAATTAAGCTTGATTTCGATTTTTTATATTTATTGTTATTATAATTACTATAGTTATAAAAAACTTTAATTAATCCAAAGTCTTCTGTTAGTAGATATATTATTAAATTAGAATTATTTAATTTTTTAGAATGTATAATAAAGCTTTTTATCAGTTTATCTTTTTGCATATAACTTAATTAAGCCTGCATAAAGTTATGGAAAGATTCCCATCTAGATTGTGATATTAAATTACTTTTTAAAGCATTAAGAAAGGCGCAATTTGGTTCTATAGTATGCGAGCAATTCTTAAATTTACATTTACCAATTAAATTATGAAATTCTGGGAAAGAGCTTGTAATATTTGGTTTGCTTAAGTGTTTAACTCCTAGTTCCCGGATCCCAGGGGCATCTATTACATCACCTGTATTATTAGGCAGCTTATATAGCTTTGCAGTTGTAGTTGTATGAGCTCCTAAGTTTTTCTTTTTAGATACTAATGCACCAGTAATAATATTATATTCGGGTAAAATAGTTCTAAGTAATGATGATTTTCCAACTCCTGATTGACCAACAAAAATACTTCTTTTATTTAATAAATTTGAATATAAATTATCTATAGTATCTTTTTGATGAATACTGGTTTCTATAACTTTATAATTAAGATTTTGAGTAGGATTATTATAAATATTTTTAATTATATTAATATAGTCTTTGCCTTTATCAATTAAGTCTATTTTGTTAATTACTAATATAACAGGGATATTAGCTATATAGGCATTAATTAAAAATTGATCTATGAGAATATTTTGAGGTTTTGGTATTAATGATACAACAAGAATAATTTGATCTAAATTTGCAGCAATAGGCTTGGTTATATTATTTAGTTTTGTTCTCTCAAATATATTGATTCTAGGTTTAATATTAATAATCACCGCTTCATCATTATCTGAGCTTATAATTGGTTGGTAAACTACATTATCACCAACTGCAATGGGAGCTAGATTTTGTCTAAGATAAGCATTATATACTTTGTCATTATGTGATATTTCTATATGTTGACCAAAATGAGCTGTAACAAGAGCATTTGCTTTAGAACCAAGATTTAAATCTGAGGTATTAATCTTAGCTTCTTTAGTTGATTTATCTATATTTGCTTTTATTTGTCGTTTTTGTTGGTCTGTTAAATGTTTTTTACTCATAAATAAATTATAATAGAGTTTTTAATATTGTATTTAAGATCATGGAAATTATAATATGAGTTCGAGTGATAATGCTAATAAAAAGCATAACCTTATTTGGTTAGATTTAGAAATGACAGGTTTAGACATTCAAAATGATGTAATTATTGAAATAGCATCAATAATCACTGATCAACAATTGAATATTTTAGCTGAAGGACCTGTATTAGCTATATTTCAACCAGATATTATTTTAGATAATATGAATGATTGGTGTAAAAAACAGCATTCTAAATCAGGACTAGTAGATAGAGTTAAAGCAAGTAATGTAAGTGTTGCGCAGGCTGAAAATGAGACTTTAAAATTTTGGAAAGAATGGGTTCAAGAAGGAGAATCACCTCTTTGTGGTAATAGTGTTCACAATGATCGATTGTTTTTATCAAAGTATATGCAAAAATTAGAAAAATTTTTACATTATAGGCATTTAGATGTAAGTACACCTAAGTTATTATCTAAATATTGGTATGATAATGAATTTAAAAAAGATTCAAAGCATTTAGCTCTTGATGATATTAAAGATAGTATTGAAGAATTAAAATTTTATAGACAAAATATGTTTTTATAATTTAGAGGTTGTATTATGGAATTAGATTTTAAATTAAATTTAGATATGCAAAAAAAGTTTTTTTTTGTAGCTTTTGCTGCTTATGATGGTGTTTGTAACCATGATATCCCAGGTTTTTTGCCAATGATGTTATTAGGAACTATTTTGTATGATAATTTTTCATCAAAAAAAGCTAGAAATTATTATGAAGAGCATAGTATGTATCCAGAGCAAGAGGCGTCATGTGGATTAATGTTATCAAACTTGGTTGTTACTTCTAGTTTGTTATGTTGTTATATGCAATATAATACAAGTGTTATGTTGTCTATTCTTGGTTTAATAGTTGGAGAATATCAAGGAAGCAAAATAGAAGAAGATACTTTAGATTTTGATTCTAATATTTTTACAAGGATAAAGCTTCACTAATTAGTTATTGACATAGTTAATTAAAATGATAGAGTTATTTATTTGTTAAACTAAATATGGAAGTTATTTTCAACAAATAACTTCTAAAATAATTCACAAAAAGGATTAATTACATTTTGTAAGTTAAGGATTAATTAAATATTAAGTTTATTTAGTTACAATAAGTACTAAATTATTAAGAATTTAGTACAAGAGGTTCAATATGAAGTATGATAATTTACAAGCGTTAGCGGATAAAGGCTCTTATAATATAGATGAAATTGATGGGTTGATATCTGAATTAAAGTCTAATAAGGCTTTAATTGACAAACTTGGTAAATCTAAGTCATTGGATATAATGAATAGGCTTCATATTGTTTCTTCTGCATATAGCAAACTGGTTGATTTTGCATCAAATAAAATATTAAATAAAAAAAATTTATTTAAATGTCTTTTTATTAAAATTTCAAACTTAGAAAATACAGTCTTATTTTTTTATGAACAATCTTTATTTTCAGAAAATAAGAAAATGGCAAAAAGAATTTCCATATTAGAAAAAGTTATAGATAAGAACCAAGTTAACAAATTGGATATCTTAAGCTGTGTTAATGATGCAGTATATCATTAAATTATTTAGCTGCCTTTGTAATTGATTTTAAGTGTTATATAAGTTAGAATTTTAAGACTAAATAATTAAAATAAAATTTATAAAAAATATTATGAAAAGTAATTTGAAAGCAACTCTAAATAAAGTGTTACCTTACATTTCTTTGGGAATAGCTCTAGTTATTTCTTTTATAGTTTTATTATTATTTTTATATATTGGCATTGTAGGAGCTGTTATTGGAGCTGTTATATATTTAGTTATTGTTGTCAAAAATAAGTTTTTTGGGAGCAATAAAAGCTATATTTATAATAAAAAATATTATTATAAAAACTCAAAAAATCAAGATAATATTGATTTCTCTGGTCGAACTTTTGATAATGACGATCAAAAAAATAAATAATAAAAACAACGAAGACATTATACTATAACTATAATAAAGTTAATTCAAAAGTTTAAACTAAAAATTTAAGGATAAATTATGATAGAAGATCGTTTTGAAAAAGGACTTAGAATTATGCGTGAGCATTTGGGTTCCAAAGCAGATCAATATGTTGCAGACATACAAAAAGTAGCTCCACTATTTGCTAAAATAAACGTTGAATGTGCATTTGGTGATTGTTATGGAGATGAAGACAGCGTGTTATCGCAAAAAACCAAAGAATTATGTACGGTTGCAGCCTTAACGGTCAGAGGAGATAGTTTACCTCAATTAGAGTTACATATTGATTGTGCTATACGTTGTGGTGCTACAAAAGAAGAAATAGTTGAAGTTATTACACAAATGATTATGTATGGCGGTTTTCCTGTAGCAACTAATGCTATTAATGTTGCAAAAGTTGTATTTGAAAGAAAAGGATTATAAGGCTATTTAAAAGCTATATTTAATATAATTAAAACAGGACGTTTTTAATATGCAATTATGTTACTATCAAATTTTAGTTGGACGAGTTTTATTAGGTTTCTTTTTTGTTGCAGTGGGAATTCTTAATATTATAGGTTGGGATTCTAATATAAATATTTTATATGCTAATTATTTCCCTATGCCTGAATTATTATTAGGAACAGCAATAGCCGCTGAAATAATCTTAGGTCTTTTCGTTGCAATAGGCATGTTTCATCAGGTAGCAGCTTTGTTATTAATATTATTTACAATTTTTGTGGCACCTATTTATTTAGATTTTTGGAATCTAAGCGGTCCCGCTATGATTGCAACACTTGTACAGTTTTTAAGCGATATTGCAGTTATAGGTGGTTTATTAATGGTATCTGGTACAAAACACACTAAATAAAAATCATATTGAATTTATGTTTTAATGTCCATCAGAAGGATTTGTATTAGTAAATAATTGCATATTGTCATTATAATCGATGGGAATTTCTACTAAAACTGGGCCTTTAGTTTTAATAGCTTTTGCTATAAGAGCTTCTAATTCATTAGGTGCTTCCAGCCTAAATCCATGGGCGCCAAAACTTTCTGCAAACTTTACATGATCAATTTTATTAAAATCAACTCCTGATTTTCTGCCATATTTCATTATTTCTTGTTCTTTAACCATATCATAAGATCCATCGACCCAAATGAAATGGGTAAAATCAAGATTAAGTCTAACAGCTGTTTCTAATTCTGTTGCTGAAAATAAAAAACCTCCATCTCCAGACATAGAAATTATTTTTTTCTCAGGATAGGCTAGTTTGGCTGCCATAGCCCATGGCATACCAACTCCTAAAGTTTGCTGACCATTGCTGAATAATAATTGATGCGGAACATAGCTTAAGAAATATCTAGCCATCCACATATATATAGAGCCAATATCACATGAAATTATAGTGTTTTCATCTACAAAGTTATAAAGTAAATTAATAAATTGTAAAGGATGTGTTTTTTCTGGATTAATGTTAGTTGGCTTTTGATTAATATGTTTTTCAAATTCTTTTTTGATACTACTATATATTTCTAAATCTGCTTTATATGTTATTTGATTTGTTAAATTTGTTAAGGTTCTTGCAATACTACCTATTAGATTTATTTTAGGTTGATAAGTATTATGAATATCTGGAATATTATAATCTATGTGGATAATATTTTTATTTTGTTTTTTATTCCACAATTCTGGGTCGTATTCAGCAGGATTAAACCCAATAGTTATAACAAGATCACTTAAAGACAAAAGGGTATCTCCTGGCTGATTTTGAAATAGACCAACTCTACCAAAAAAGCAGTGAATTAAATCTTTTGATATAGATCCTGCTGCTTGGTAAGTTCCAATAACAGGTAAATTTGTTTTATTAATAAGCTTCCTAATTTCCGAAGTATTTTTTAAGCGCGAGGCTTCCTGGCCTAATAATACAATAGGATTTTTAGCTTGATTAATTAATTTTATTGTTTCATTTATATATTCTGATGGAGCTGAGCCATATGGAACATCATCTTCTATAAAAGATATTGGTGATAAACTAATTGTTTCAGTTAAAACATCTTGAGGAAAGCTTAAAAAGCAAGCCCCGCTTGTTGGGAGTTTAGATATTTTGAAAGCATTTGCTATTGCTTCTGGTATATTCTCAGCAGATACTATTTCTTTACTTGATTTAGTAACAGCTTCCATAAGTTGCATATTTTTTGCGCTTTGATGAGATTGTTTATATAGCATGTTGCGAGGAACATTTCCGCCAATTGCCACTATAGGGTATCCCTCAGTTGTTGCCGTCATAAGACCTGTCGTTAAATTTCCTACACCAGGTCCAGATGTAACTAATACAACCCCTGGATTTCCTGTAAGTCTGCCATATGCTCCTGCCATAAAAGCAGCATTTTGTTCGTGTCGACAAAGAATTAATTCTATAGAAGAATCTAATAGGGCATTAAATATACTATCAACTTTTGCTCCTGGAATACCAAATATATATTTTACATTATGTTGCTCTAGACATTTTACTAATAGTTTAGCGGCTGTTTGAGGCATTTTTTCTCCTACTATATATAGTATAAATAGCACTGATGTTTAAATTAGTTTACTTTGTTTAGTTTGGTAAATAATTTATTTTTAAGTGTGTAAATAAAGTATAGTAAAATAAATTAAGTTTTTTTAAAAAAAGAGTTGCATTAAGAAATCATGTCTGTA
>CAXBNV010000009.1:0-54266 GCA_963977185.1 uncultured Gammaproteobacteria bacterium
AGGCAGATTCCCCGTGTAGTAAATAAGTAGTTTACACAGAATTATTTACAGGCTCGATCCATTCAAAGATACTTCTGGCCCTGCGATGAATATCTTAATTAATGTTATGGCAATTGTAAGTTTAGTAATAGCTCCTTTACTATAACTATATAAACATGATCAAAATATGGCTCCTCATTAAGTCCTAAGAAGAGCCATTCCAACATGATATCTGTACCATACCTCATTTGAAATCATAAAGTTAGATAATAACATTAAATTACGCGGCAATTGTTAATCAACTCACTTGACTCAGGCAAGACTTAAGGTACAATAATTTCAAACATAAATTAATTTTGAGGTATAAAATTATGTCTTTTACTGAAAGTAATTCCCTTTATAGCTATGCAGCTACTGCTGGCATTGCTGGCGTTAGTTATGCTTTTGGACCTTCAATTGCAGCTACAGGATTAATGAAAACATTATTTGGCGCTTCTACTTTCTTACTTTCATTTGCATCTTATGCTGTTATTCCTGTTTTAGCTTTAGCAACTTATGCTGCTTATAATTATTTTACTGCTAAACCTGAATCAACTATAGATCAAGATATATCAAGACATTATAATGCTTTTAATGAAACCATGAATATGGAAGAATTAGTCCAAGATGAGAAAGCTCATACAGTAACTGCAAAAGAGAAACATGATTCTTCTTATGATAAAGATATATCAAGACATTATAACGCTTTTAATGCTGAACCTGAATCAACTATAGATCAAGATGAAAGAGCTAATACAGTAACTGCAGAAGAGAGACGTAATAACCCTGATTATTTTTATTATTTTTATTTTGATGAACAGCGAGTTAAGTCCTTAGGACGATAACGAAAAAAAATTCTTTTGCCCTTAGAGATCTTTTTAGCTGGAGCAGCAAAAAGATTTGTATGCGGTAAGTAAATTTTATTTTATTTAAAAAATTCAAGCTTTAATTTTTATTAGAGCTTGGATCTTTCATCCTTTTTATGAGAACTTCTTCTCGCTCACATTAAGCTTTAAACAAGAAAAAAATTATATGTTTTCTGCGTAAAGATTAGTTTTGTTGTTGCTTACTAATTTGATTTTATATAAAATTTATCCCATGAAAAATTTAAATACTAGATATAGCACAAAGAATATAAATAATAATCAAAAAGAAATATCTGTTGCTCCTATGATGCAATATACAGATAGGCATTTTAGATATATGGCCAGATTATTATCTCCTAGCACTAAGCTATATACTGAAATGATAGTCATAGATGCTATTTTAAATAATCAATCTAATCTTGATGATAAAGAATTTTTTAAGTTTAACAGTGAAATAGAAAATCCTTTAGCTATACAATTAGGTGGTAGTTGCCCTAAAAAATATGCAGAAGTTGCAAAAATATTAAATAATTATAATTTTGCTGAAATTAATTTAAATATCGGATGTCCTAGTGATAGAGTACAGGCTGGAAAAATAGGTGCGTGCTTAATGAACGAACCTGAGCTAGTTTCAGAATGCCTTTACGCCATAAAATCTAATTTAACAAAAGATATTCCTGTAACTATAAAAACTAGAATTGGCATAGATAATTTAGATGATTATAATTTTTTACATAACTTTATAGAGATAAATCTTAAATATGGGGCTGATGGTTTTATTATTCACGCAAGAAAAGCATGGCTTTCTGGTTTAAATCCCAAACAAAATAGAACGATCCCTAAAATAAATTATGATCGAGCTTACAAAATTAAACAAAATTTTCCTGACACTAAAATTATTATAAATGGTGAAATTAAAGATATTGAAAGTATTGTTAATCATTTAAAGATAACAGATGGAGCTATGTTAGGTAGAGCTGTTTATAATAATCCACATTTATTAGGAGATATAGAAAAAAACTTTTATAATCCTAATTATAATATTCCAACAAGAGAAACTATTGCTGAAAAAATGTTTGAATATCTTAATGATCAACAAAAACATAATAAATCTGTTACTCAAATACTAAAACACCTACAAGGTTTATATTACAATGAACCAAATGCAAGAAAGTGGCGTATAATGCTTAATGATAAAATTCAATATTATAAAAAAACTGCTTAAAATCTATGTAAATATAAAAAACTTATAATTCTAATGATTATAAAAAATATCAATATGCTTTATATATAAAACTAATACCTTCTCAATTAAGTTTTTGCAACATAAACAAAATAGTTATATTCCATAATTTTCAGAGCGTTAATATTTTTGTAAAAGAACAAAATTTAAAAAAATACATTACCTATAAAAGCTAGTATAAAAAATCTACATCAATCTGAAAGAAATACTATAATAAAATATATAAGACTAGTTTAAATAAAATAATCAAAGGAGTTTTTGATGCAAATAGAAATCACAGGTCAAAATATAGAACTAACCCCGCCAATTCATGAATACATTACTAAAAAATTACAAAAAATTGAAAATCATTTTAGTAAAATAATTAGAATTCATGTAGTTATCAAAGTTGAAAAACTTAATCACATAGCTAAAGCTTCTTTACATTATCTTGGTAAAGACCTAATAGCCTCTGGTAATGAAGAAGATATGTATGCTGCAATTGATGACATGGCAGATAAAATGTATCATGAGATAGTAAAACATAAAGAAAAACTGAATGGAGATCATTAAAAAAACATATGCAAATTATGGATATAATTAACTCTGATTTAATCCAATTTGGTGTTGATATAAAAACAAAAAAACAGGCGTTACAATTAATTAGTAAATTATTTGTTGCGCAAGATTCTAATTTAGATGAAAAAGAAATTTATCATGCCCTATTAGCCCGAGAAAAGCTTGGTAGCACTATTGTAGGGCATGGTGTTGCTATTCCTCACTGTAAAAACTCACAGATTACTGATCCAATTGCTTGTATTATAAGGCTTAAATCTTACATTGATTTCTCAAGCTCAAGTTATCAAAAAGTGAATCTCATTTTTGGATTAATAGTGCCTGAAAATAACAATAATGAACATTTAAGAATTTTATCTAAAATTGCAAGCTTAATAGATGATAAAAATATTAGAGATAAGCTATATAAAACTCAAAATCCAGAAGATATTTTAATTGCGTTAAATCAATACAGTGAGGAACACTAATTCTTTTTATGGAATTATTAATTGTAAGTGGGCAATCAGGCTCAGGAAAAAGTACTTGTCTTAATATCCTTGAAGACATAGGATATCATTGTATTGACAATATGCCTTTGAACCTATTAATTGATTTAGTCAAATCTTTAAATACGTATAATAAACTAGCTATTGGGATTGATGCTAGAACATTGATTTTTAATAATAAAGAGCAAAATAATAATTTTTTTATTGATATAATAAAAAAAATCAAAACAAATGATAAGATTAATATTAATATTATTTACATAACTTCTACCGAACAAGCTATAGTAAAAAGATTTAATGAAACTAAAAGAAAACACCCTCTAATTAGTTTAACAAATAAAATAACCTCTTTAATTGATGCCTTACAATTAGAACAAAATTTACTACAGCCTATTGCTAGCATCGCTAACTATACAATAGATTCCAGTTTGATGTCACCATATGATTTGCAAAAATATTTATATGACAGATTAAGGCATCAACAAAAATTAAATATCTTAATTCAATCATTTGGCTTTAAACATGGAATCCCTTTAAATTCAAATTATGTTTTTGATATAAGATTCATACCTAATCCTTATTGGGATGAAGAATTAAGAGGGTTCACTGGGAAAAATCAGAAAATAATTAATTTTTTAAAATCTCAAAAAGAGACAAAGCAAACTATCGATAACATGATTAATTTTATGAATTTTATAATAAAAGAAACAAAAAAAAATAATAGATATTATATAAATATTTCTATAGGATGCACTGGTGGCCAACATAGGTCTGTTTATATTGCTGATACAATTAGCAACTTGTTAAATATAAATAACACTAATATCAATACATTACATAGAGACTTAATAATATCAGATGCTCGAACTTGATTTAATCATCACAAATAAATTAGGCTTACATACACGGGCTGCATCTAAAATTATCAATATCACTAAAAAACATCATAGTAATATATTTATAGAATGTAATAACACTTCTGTAGATGGCAAAAGTATAATAGGGTTATTAACACTAGCCGCCACTCAAAATAGCATAATAACTCTTATTATTGATGGTAAAGATGAAGAGATCCTTTTAACCAAGCTAAAAACATTAATCCAAAATAAATTTGATGAAGATGAATAAGAAACATCAAAATTTCTCCCTAGACAAATAACTTTTTCTTTGTTAAACTACTTACACATTAAATTTGAGATTCATTATCGTGGCTGAAGAAAAAAACTCAACTAATCAATGGTTTAGTGATAACTCTAAAGAAATTATGGCTAAAGGGTTATGCTATGTAACAATAACAGCCGCATGCTGTGGAGCCGCTGCAAGTAGTTTTCTTGCTATACCTGGGCTATTTTCACTTTTATCTATAACCCCGCCTAATTATATTTTAAACACTATATACAGTATTGCTATAATAAACGGCGTAACATTTTCCATATCTCAATTTTGGGAAAGCCTTGTAGAGAATACTAGAGTCAATGTTTTTAATTTACCCCCTTCAACTACAAGCATAAATACAATTAACCTTAAAATAGAAAAAATACAATCTGAAATTATTAATTCTATTCAGAAATTACAAAAAATAGGCATTAACGCCAACAATAACGAATTAATGAAACAGCATTTAAATAGTTTAAAACTTTTGATGTCATTCAATGACGAAATTATTCAAGAATCATCTAAACTTGCTGATACAGATAGATCTATTGAATCAAATAGTTTTTATCATAATTTAATGAGTGCTTTATATTATGTAAACTGCTTCTTTGCCGCCATGGTAATTAGCACTGGCATTTTTACGTCGGTTATTTTAACAATACTTGGAACAACTAACGCAATTAATACAATTGCACCTATGATTTTAGGATCAAATACTTTAAGTAATGTTACTATCACTTTTATGGCTGGTTTAGTTGCTTTTTGTAGCCAATACTGCAAAAGCAGCACATTTGGTCAAAAACAATGGAGTCTTTTAGTTTTAGATATCTTTGGAATTAATCTACTGGAACAAGAAGAATCACTTACACCTAAAGATTTATATAAGAAATTACAAAACTCATTAATTGACATAAACGAAATTTATATAGCAAAAACTTTAACAAAAGATTGTACTAAAGAGACAGAAGAAAGTGAGGAAAATAATCGCAAACTTATAACTGCATTATATAATTCAGAAATATCAAAACATGAGACACGTTTTTCGGAAAACATCGCTCAATTACAATTAAATGAACGCCAAAGAACAATCACATCACTAGAGGGTAAAATAGCAGAATTAGAAAATAATATTAATACATTAAGATGTACTGCCTAATCTAAAATTTATTCAATAAAATTTAAACATCAATAGCACATTATGCTACAATTCCTAGTATTTTATAATTTTTAAATTTCATTATCAATATATTTATAACTATAAAACATATGTCTCAAATTAAACAAGAAAATATTAGAAATTTTTCTATTATTGCTCATATTGATCATGGTAAATCTACTATAGCAGATAGATTAATACAAATTTGTGGTGGTCTTAGTGATCGAGAAATGTCTAACCAAGTATTAGACTCTATGGACATTGAAAAAGAACGCGGTATCACCATTAAAGCTCAAAGCGTTACTTTAAACTATCAAGCTAAAGATAATGAAATATATCAATTAAATTTTATTGATACTCCTGGCCATGTCGATTTTTCTTATGAAGTATCTAGATCACTTTCTGCTTGTGAAGGAGCTTTATTAGTAGTAGATGCTGGACAAGGAGTTGAAGCTCAAACTGTTGCAAATTGCTATACTGCTATAGAGCAAGATTTAGAAGTATTGCCTGTTTTAAATAAAATAGACTTGCCTCAAGCGGAACCAGAAAAAGTACAAGAAGAAATTGAAAATATAATTGGAATTGATGCAACTGATGCTATTTTAACTAGCGCTAAAACAGGCTTAGGAATTATTGATTTATTAGAAGCTATTACTAAAAGAATCCCTGCCCCTAAAGGAGATGCGACCAAACCTTTACAGGCTCTAGTAATCGATTCATGGTTTGATAGCTATTTAGGTGTAGTGTCACTCATTAGAATAAAACAAGGGACATTGAAACGTGGCGATAAAGTCAATATTATGTCTACTGGACGTGATTATGTTGCTGAACATATAGGAATATTTACTCCAAAAAGAGTAGAAACTAATGAGCTTAAAACTGGCCAAGTAGGTTATTTAATATCAGCTGTTAAAGATATTCATGGATGCCCAGTTGGTGATACTGTAACATTAACACATAATAAGGCTGACGCTCCTTTGCCTGGGTTCAAAACAATTCAACCTATGGTTTTTGCAGGGTTATTTCCAATCGTATCAGAAGATTATGACAGCTTCAGAGATGCTCTAGAAAAATTAAGTCTTAATGACGCCTCTTTATTTTTCGAGCCAGAAAACTCTTCTGCTTTAGGATTTGGTTTTCGATGTGGTTTTCTAGGTTTACTACATATGGAAATCATTCAGGAAAGACTAGAACGTGAATATAATATAGATTTAATTACAACTGCTCCAACTGTAGTATATAAAGTAAAAACAAAAAAAGATGAAACTTTGTATATAGATAGCCCAGCTAAACTTCCTTCTGTAAGCGTTATAGATAAAATGTATGAACCAATTGGGGAAGTAAACATTCTTGTACCACAAAGCTTTGTTGGTACGGTCATGACTTTATGTAATGAGCGACGTGGCGTACAAATAAAAATGCTTTATGTTGGATCTCAAGTATCACTACAATATGAAATACCAATGGCCGAAATAGTCTTAGATTTTTTTGATAAACTAAAATCTGTCAGTAAAGGCTACGCCTCTTTGGATTATAGCTTTTTAAAATATCAAGAAGCTCCTTTAGTCAAAGTAGATATATTAATTAACGGCGATAAAGTCGATGCTTTAGCTATTATAATACATAAAGACAATTCTGATAGACGAGGCCGCTCTTTAACTGAAAAACTAAAAGAAATAATTCCAAGACAAATGTTTGATATAGCAATACAAGCAACAATTGGAGCGCAAATTATAGCAAGATCAACAGTAAAAGCTTTACGTAAAAATGTAATTGCAAAATGTTATGGCGGCGATATTACTAGAAAGAAAAAATTATTAGAAAAACAAAAAGCTGGGAAAAAACGCATGAAGCAAATGGGCAATGTATCCATTCCTCAAGATGCTTTTTTAGCTATTTTAAAAGTAGATGATTAATCAGCTTTGGGAAGATAATGAAAATTTAAGAATAGCTTAATCTAAATAGAGGATACTAGAGATAATAAATTATAAATTATAAATATTTTTATGGCAAATATAGACACCAAGATAAAAACTCAAGATAAGCAGTTACTTAGTAATTTTCAAGAAGTTATAAAATATAATTTTAAAAACTTATCTTTATTAAAACAAGCTCTGACTCATAGAAGTTATAGTAAAAACAATAGTGAAAAATTAGAGTTTTTGGGAGATTCTGTTCTTAATATGATTATTGCTGACTATCTTTATAAATCATTTCAGAATGCCACAGAAGGTGAGCTAACAAGAATGCGCTCTAATTTAGTTAATGGTAGAACATTAAGCAAAATAGCACTTGATTTAAAAGTTAATGAATTTTTAATTTTAGGTCAAGGTGAGCTAAAAACAAATGGAAGATTAAGACAATCTTCTTTAGAAGATGCTATTGAGGCATTAACAGCAGCAATATATATTGATTCAGATTTAGAAACAACGCAACAGCAAATATTATCTTGGTTTAAACCGTATTTAAGTAATATATCTATTGAAAATATTATCAAAGATCCTAAAAGTAAATTACAAGAACTAATTCAAGGAAAACTTAAACAAATTCCAAAATATAAACATGTAAAAGATACAGGAAACGATCATGAACGAATCTTTTATGCTCAATGTATTATCAGCAAACTTAATATAGAAACAACTGGCAAAGGCCCTAATAAACGCTCAGCAGAACAAGATGCCGCTAAATTAGCTTTAGAAAAAATGAACACTAAATGATTATTAACAAAACTTAAAAGTAAATTTTAGAAGTAAATTATGGAATTAAATAAAGATTTAAATAAACACTGTGGTCTTGTATCATTAATTGGCAAACCAAACGCTGGAAAATCAACTTTACTCAATGCAATATTAAACAAAAAACTTTCAATAGCCACAAGAAAACCCCAAACTACACAAAAAAAAATCTTAGGAATCAAAACTCAAGATAATACCCAAATTATTTATTTAGATACGCCTGGAATTCATAAGAAAACCAAACGCGAAATTAATAAATATATGAATAAAACTGCTCTAGATACTTTGAAAGATGTAGATTTAATTTTGTTTCTAATGGAATCTTATAAATGGTCTGAAGATGATGATTTAGTAATAGAGCATCTAAAAAGTCTAAGTTTAAAAACTCCTGTATATTGTATTATCAATAAGCAAGATAAATTAAATAATAGAAGTGAATTGCTACCTATTATTGAAAAAGCAAAAGATTTATATCCTTTTAAAGAAATAATCCCTATATCTGCACTTAAAAAAAGTAACATCAATACATTAGAAAATTTAATTATTAAAGAAATAGAAACTAGAACTGAAAATCTAGACTATTTTTATTATCCTGAAGAGCAGTATACAGATCAACGAATAGAAATGTTAACAGCAGAATTAATCAGAGAACAACTATTAACTTCTTTAGGAGAAGAGTTGCCATATACAACAGCTGTAATAATTTCTGAATTTACTAAAAAAGAAAAACTTACTCATATAGAAGCAACTATCTGGGTTGAAAGAGCCCCACAAAAAGCTATAGTAATTGGAAAAGCAGGACATAAATTAAAAAACATTGGAATTAATGCAAGACAAGAAATAGAGCAATTATTAGACACTAAAGTTTGTTTAAAGCTTTGGGTTAAAGTGAAAGAAAAATGGTCTGATGATAAAAATAAATTAACTTCGCTAGGATTTTACTAGTTAAAATACAGATAACCTCTCCAAAGACAAACAAAGGAGAGGTTATCTTAATTTATATTTAATCCCTTACTTCCAAAACTGAACCAACATTAATAAATCCTGTGTTAAGCCATTTAGCATCATTATAAAATAATCTTATACAGCCATGAGATGCGTTATAAGCAGGAACTGATTGAAAAGCATGCATTGCAAAGCCTTTATAATAATGCATACAATAAGGCATTCTTGCTTTATATTGAGGCGAGTAACAATCAGCTCCTTTTTTGTTATAAATCCTAAATTTACCTGTTTGAGTATAATGTCCCTTAGTTGCTGTTGATGTAGGTCCCCACCATTTTAATGAACCATCTGCATCATATGCGCCAAAGGCATGCTCAGAAATATCAACTATGACTCTTCTTCTTTCATCTGGCTTTATCTTTTGTGGAAAAGGAGCATATTCCAAGTAACCTTTATCTAAATTAACAGGAACAACAATCCACGGTCTTGAGCTAGCGTCTTTATTTGTTCTGTTTACTCTACGAACTAATTCTCCATGATCTGGATTAGGGAATAATTTAGACCAGGTATCTCCTTTATGAATTTTTACACAATAGTAATCTTGAGTATTACAAAGTTTATCACCATAAAATATTTTATTATAATTACTAAAGCTCGTAATCTTTTGTCTTTGATCTACCGGCACAAAAGAATTATTTGTTTTTTGTGTTTTATTATAAGCAAAAATATTATTTGACATAGATAAAACCATGCTCATTAAACCTGCTAATGCAGTAACTCTAATGGTTTTATTAAAAAAAGTAGCATTAAATAACATTGACATAGCCAACCCCACATTTTAATTTTTTGGTATTCATGAGGATTAGTTTATTAACTATAGAATATGTTCAAATATTTTTGTTTGGAGCGGGTGATGGGGATCGAACCCACGTATTTAGCTTGGAAGGCTAATGTTCTACCATTGAACTACACCCGCAAAAGGATAATCTGAAAGTGGTGGAGGGGGCAGGATTCGAACCTGCGAAGGCGGAGCCGTCAGATTTACAGTCTGATCCCTTTAACCACTCGGGAACCCCTCCACAAAAACTCGTTGTGAACTCTATGATGAGTATCATCCTAAAATTTGCTTTATTTGTCAAGAAATTAATAAAACAATTTATAATTTTTTTTTTTCAGGCTATAATCTTTAGTATCCCAAAGACTATTATAGCGCAATGATTAACATGACTATAGTAGTTAAAAATAGTAAAAATATTAAAATTTTTAGCGATAAAACTTATGACTATTTATAAAAAAATTTTATTTCCTGCATTATTATTTGCAAGCCAACTTTTTGCAGCGAATAATCTCCCACAACAATTAAAAATACCTGAACATAATAATCATATTGGACAACCAGCCAATAATAAAATTGATGATTCTACCTTAAATAATTTAATCACTCCCTCATCTCCTGATATAGATGCTACATCTTATATTTTATTAGATTCTGATAGCGGTGAAGTTATTGCTAGTAAAAATCCTGATATGCAAGTATCCCCCGCTAGTCTTACAAAAATAATGACCATGCATATCATCAGTAAAGAATTACAAGAAGGAAAAATTAAGCTTACTGATTTAGTTAACATCAGCACTAAAGCCTGGAAAATGCCCGGCTCTAGAATGTTTATTGAGCCTGATACCAATGTTCCAGTTTCTGAGCTAATAAAAGGCATTGTGATTCAATCTGGCAATGATGCAAGTATTGCTATGGCTGAATATATAGCTGGAAGCGAAGATGAATTTGTTAATCTTATGAATTATGAAGCGCAAAATTTAAACCTAAAAAATACTCACTTTGAAAATGCAACTGGATTGCCACATAAAAACCATGTATCAACAGCAAGAGATATGGCTGCTCTGTCAAAAGAAGTAATAGAAAATTATCCTGAATATTACAAATTATATAAAGAAAAAGATTTTACTTATAACAATATAAAACAATATAATCGCAACAAATTATTATGGCGTAAAAGTTTAAATGTTGACGGCTTAAAAACAGGATTTACTGATAGCGCGGGATATTGCCAAGTTACTTCTGCAAAAACAGGAAATCATCGACTTATTTCTGTAGTTATGGGAAGTAATTCAGAAGATGAACGCGCAAAAAACAGTGCAACTCTAATTAAATATGGATTTAAGCACTATGAGACTAAAAAATTATTCTCAGATAATATGGAAATAAAAGAAGTTCCTGTATGGATGGGAGATAAATCAATGGTTCCTGCTGGAGTAATTAAAAGCACTTATATAACTATTCCCAAAAACACATACAGCCAATTAAAATACATTTTAAATATAAAAACGGAACTCAAGGCCCCAATTAAAAAAAATATGCAAGTAGGCACTATTGATATAATGCTAAATAACAATATATTAAAACAAGTGCCTCTTGTTGCTCTTGCTTCTATAGAAAAAGGCGGTATTTGGACAAAAACCAAAGATTATATCAGCTTATCTGTTTTGAGCATTTTTAATAAAAATAACAATGAATATACTACAGAAGAAATAGCTAAAATAGCTTAAAGGAATTCACTATGAATAATGACAAAGTTTTTATTAATAATAATTTTGTTGATAAAAATGCAGCAAACATTTCTGTTTTTGACAGGGGCTTTCTTTTTGCAGATGGTATTTACGAAGTTATCCCTGTCTGTGGTGATATTCCATATTTTATTAACCATCATTTAGAAAGATTGCAAAAAAATCTAGGCATAATAGAAATAGACTATAATGTAGAATATGATTATTGGGCTAATATCATAAATAATCTAATAAAATATAATGGTAAAAACAGAGGCATTTACATTCAAATAACAAGAGGGGCTGACATAGATAACTTACGCACTCATGCACCCAATAAAGATTTAAAACCAACGGCAATAGCCTTCAGCTTGCCTGAAAAAGAATTTGGCCACTCACTTAATAATACAGGCATTAGCGCAATAACCCATGAAGATATTAGATGGCAGCTATGTCATGTAAAATCAGTATCATTACTTGCAAATGCACTTCTCAGTAAAAGAGCTTATGAAAACTCAGCGGCAGAAACTATATTAATTAAAAATAACTACATAACAGAAGGAACGTCTAGTAATATCTATATTGTAAAAAATAACGAGATTATGACTCCTGTATTAAATAATGAAATATTACCAGGTATTACAAGAAAAATTTTATTAGATATAGCTTTAAAAGAAAATTATATTGTTAAATATAGTAAAATTACTATAGATGATTTATACAATGCTGATGAAGTATGGATAAGTGGTCAAATAAAAGAGTTACAACCTGTAACCAAAATAGATGACAAGATAATAAGCGATGGTAAACCTGGTCCATTATGGAAAAAAATGTCTGCGTTATATATAGAAACAATTAAGAGTAATTTATAAATGTCTTTGGATAAAAAGCCCAACAAAAAATCACTTATAGAATTTCCCTGTAAATTCCAAATAAAAGTAGTAGGGCTTAGTAATTTTAACATTAATGATATAACTTCCAAGATTATATTAAAACATTCATCTCATATGAAAAATAAGGTATTAACGAAAGAGTCTTTTAGCTCAGGTAAAAAGTATATTAGTATAACTGCTACTATAGATGCCATAAATCAAGAACAATTAGATGCTATATATAAAGAATTACATGCCCATGAAGCTACTATGTGGGTCTTATAGATTTACTGAAGAATTTTGATATTAAAATGAACGAAGTATTAGTTAAAAACTTAGGTAATGATCTTGATTATCAATCTATTTTGGAGAAAATGCGAGATTTTACTCTATCAAGAAACTCTGGGACTCAAGATGAAATTTGGGTTTTAGAGCACTCCTCTGTTTATACACTAGGACAAGCAGGTAAGCCTGAACATATATTAAATCCTAAAGCAATACCTATTGTAAAATCAGATCGAGGTGGACAAGTTACTTATCACGGTCCTGGACAAATAGTACTTTACTTATTATTAAATATACAAAAATTAGATATAAACATTAAACAATTTGTTTGTGCTTTAGAGCAAGCTTCAATTAATTTTTTAAAACACTTCAATATAGATGCTCATCGAATTGATAAAGCGCCTGGAATTTATGTTAAAAATAAAAAAATATGTTCAATAGGTCTTAGAGTTAAAAAAGGCTGTACCTACCATGGGATTGCATTTAACACTAAAATGGATCTTATGCCATTTAAAGGTATTAATCCATGCGGTTATAAAGACTTAGAAATTACCCAGTTTAATGATCTATATAAAAAAGAAGAACTAAATCTAGATAAATTAAAAGATTTATTAATAGAAAAAGTTATAACCGAATTAAACTTAACTCAAATATAATTTTATGGATATATCCCATTTTCAACCTTTTTTTGATTGGGTAGGACACAACCCTTTACTTGCAGGTTTAATAATTTTTTTAATATCGTTATCTGAATCACTTGTAATAATAGGATTATTTGTTCCTGGTATTCTTATGATGGGTATAATTGGTGCATTCGTTGGAATGGGATATTTAAATATATGGGCAACATTATTTTGGAGTATATTAGGAGCAATAGTTGGCGATGGAATCAGTTTTTGGATTGGTCGTTATTATAAAGAAAGACTAAGAGCAATATGGCTCTTTAAATATTATTCTAATTTAATTTTAAAAGGGGAAAGTTTTTTCAAAAAACATGGTGGTAAAAGCATAGTTGTTGGCAGATTTATAGGTCCTATTCGCCCTATTATCCCGGCAATAGCAGGTATGATGCACATGCCCCCTAAATACTTTACTTTTGTAAATGTTGTATCTGCCATCTTATGGGCTCCTGTTTATCTGTTTCCCGGATTAATTTTTGGCTCATCAATTGCCAACTTACCAGAAGGTGTTGCTACAAAACTAGCCATTATAGTCTTTCTTATTTTGACTATATTATGGTTCATTATAAAAATAATTCAGATGTCTGTTAAATATATATATAGACACTATAAAAATTTTAATCACAAATGTTATCTTTTTTGTATTAAAAAAAAATATATTAAAATCTTAAAAATATTTCATAATTCAGATGAACCTGAACAACCATCTATTTTTTCTGCTCTTTTAATTATTATCACCTTGATTTTATTTATAACACTATCTATTAATATAATCACACATAGTGACATAATTTACCTAAATAATTATGCTCATCATTTTACTAGAGGTTTATATAACGAATATGCAATCACCTTTTTTGCCGTATTTTCTTTGTTATATGATAAATATATAGCTATTATTGTTTTTGGGTGTATATGCTTTTATTTATTTTATAAAAAGCATTATAACGAACTAATCCACGCAGCTATTTTAATTACCAGCAGTGTAATTATAATTTATGGGCTAAAATATTTATTTGACAATCCAAGACCACAAGATCTTTTTAATGTCCGTAATTTTAATTCATATCCCAGTGGTCATACTATACTTGTAACTGTAATTTGGGGTTACATGGCTATTTTATTAGCAAGAGCCAATAATTCTTTTACATCTTTAAAAAAATATTTTTCTGCATGCTTAATTATAATAGTAACTACAGTATGTATAGGAAGATTATACTTAGGTGATCATTGGGTTGCTGACGTTATAGCAGGTTTGTTATTAGGTCTCATTCTAGTTCTTATTATTAATATAAGCTATAAAAGAAAACCCCCGTCTTTAAATATTAATTATTATAATCTTGTAATCATTTTTTTTGGCACAACCATAATATTTGGAGCTCCATATACTTACCTAAAGTTAGAAAAAACATTAAAAGATCACCAGCCTATTTTTAAATACACAGATATATCTCAATCAGAATGGACTGATAATAATAAAGAATATATGCCAGCTAAACGCAGCGGCCTACTAAATAACAAAGTATCTATTCTAAATATTCAATGGGCTGATAGCTTAGAGAAAATAGCTACAACTTTGCAAAAAGATGGCTGGAAACAATTACCAGAATTTAATTTAAATAATATAATGCACGCATTAAAACCAAGACCAAACGCAATCTCAATACCTATATTACCAACATTTCATAATGACAAGACATATAAAGCAAGCTTTATAAAACTTATTAATAAAAAAATTGTAACGTTAAGATTATGGCACTCTAACTATCGATTATCAGATAATAAAAATACTCCTATATGGATTGGAACAATAAATTATGCCGATATAAAACGATACCTTAAACTTTTATCTATATTAGATCATCAAGTAGAAATATCTAATTTCCCTGTGAATATACTTCATGACAATTTGATCAAAAATGGAAATGATGTTAACTCTAAAATTATTTCTAACAATGGCCAAGATATATTATTAATAAAATAATTTTAATTTAACATTTAGAGTAGCCTTTCTCAAATTGAGAAAGGCTTTTTGGGCGGGTATAATAAGATTAACTTTGCTTTTTAACTTTATCTAAAACAGAAAGAATTGCATTTGGAGGTATGTATCCAGGCATAATTGTTCCATCTTCAGTTATTAAAGCAGGTGTTCCATTAATTCCTAACTGTTCAACTAACGCTAAACTTTTGTCTACAGGATGATTTTTACATAATTTATCTGATATTTTAAAGTCACGACCTAATTTAGCTTCATCCATTTTTTTCTTTTTATCTTTAGAGCACCAAACTGTTACAGCTTTTTTATATGAATCACTTCCAACTCCTGCTCTTGGAAAAGGCAAATATCTAATTTCTATACCTTGATCTAAATATTGCTGCATATCACCATGTAATTTACGGCAATAACCACAATCTATATCAGTAAATACAGTTAAAACATGCTTAACTTTTCCTTTGGGCTTATAAACTATCATTTGATCTTCTGATATAGAACTTAATACTTTTTTTCGAGCTGCTTTTCTAACACTTTCTGTTAAATTTTTCTGATTCTCTAACTCTATTATATTTCCAATAAATAAATATTTTCCGTCATTAGAAACATATACTATATCAGCTCCATCTCTAACTTCATACATGCCCATAATATTACCTTTTTTTACATTTTCTGCTGATAATGTAGGCGATATTTTTTTTAAACTTTTAACTATTTTATCCTTGCTTTCATTGCTAGTATTAGCAAAACCAAGGCTAGCTGCGAGAAACATTGATAATATGACTAAATACTTACCTAATTTATTAATATATCTCATAAAATAAACTTAATCCCTTTAAAATTTTAAAATTAATATAATAATAATAACCTTATTATATATAATTATCCACGTGGGTGATGAATTTTATGCATATTTTTAAGTCTTTCTTTAGCTACATGAATATAAATTTGAGTAGTTGATAAGCTGCTATGACCCAATAATAACTGTACTACTCTTAAATCAGCGTTATTATTGATTAAGTGTGTGGCAAATGAATGTCTTAGAACATGAGGAGATATATTTTTTGATATATTAGCTCGCAATGAATAATGCTTAATTCTATACCAAAAAGCTTGTCTTGTAATTGCTCCATGAATGCTTCTTTTATTTCCGCCTCCAATAAATAAATAATGACTATTATCTAAATAATTGGTTAATAAATTAACCCTTGCTGAATTTAAATATTTTTTCAAATATTGCTCCGCCATATTCCCTATAGGGACTAACCTTTCTTTATTCCCTTTACCAATTACTCTCAAAGCTCCTTGATTAAAGTCAATCTGATTAACTGTTAAATTTATTAATTCTGATATTCGAAGTCCACATGCATACAATAGCTCTAACATAGCTTTATCTCGGATTTCTAAAGATGAATTATCTTTTGGTTCGTTTAATAATAGCTCAACTTCTTCTTCTGTTAAACTTGTTGGTAGATTTCTAGAAATTTTAGGAATAATTAAATTTTTTGTAGGATCATTATCACGTAACTTTGATAAGATAAGATAATTAAAAAACTTCCTTAAACTTGCACAGAATCGTGCAGTAGATTTTGATGATAAATTTTCCCCATATCGATATTCTAAATATTTTTTGATATCTTCTTCATTAATATCGACTAATGCAAGATTTTGCTGATTAAGCCATTTAGTAAACTTTTTTAAATCATAACGATAGGATATAATAGTATTGTCACTTAAACCATATTCAAGCCAAATATTATCTAAAAATTGTTCTATTATATTTTGATTTTGTTGGGATAAAAATTGAGAACTATCCATATTATATAGCAATATAATTATTGCATCTTAATATAACACCTTTTGTTGAAGTATCTAAAAAGGTGTTATAAAAACAAATTACTTATGTAATTTTAAGACTCAGTTTTAACTTCTGTAGTTGTAGCAGCTACTTTTGTTTTTTTAATAATTTTATCTTTAATTCTTGCAGCTTTTCCTGATAATTGTCTTAAATAGTAAAGCTTCGCACGACGTACATCACCACGACGTTTAATTGTGACAGATTTTACTAAGTTACCATGTAACGGAAATACTCTTTCAACACCTTCGCCATATGATACTTTTCTTACAGTAAAAGAAGAGTTAAATCCTCTGTTACGCTTTGCAATAACAACGCCGCCAAATACCTGAGTTCTTTCTCTAGTACCTTCGACTACTCTAACATTAACTTCTATTGTGTCACCAATATCAAAATGAACTATATCACTACGTATTTGCTCTTGCTCTATTTGTTTAACTATAGGCTTCGTCATAATAACCTCTCTAAAATAAAAGTAAAAATTATAATTCAGATTTATATTCTTCTAATAAATCTTTTTCTTCTTCGTTTAAATCATATTGCTCTAAAAGATCAGCTCTTCTTTCCCAAGTTCGCCCTAACGCTTTTTTTTTGCGCCATGAAGCTATTTTTTGATGATTACCACTTAATAGCACTTCAGGAACTAAATTACCTTCAAAATCTATAGGCTTAGTATAACTAGGATAATCCAATAATCCTGTGCTAAACGAGTCTAACGCTGCAGAATCATCATGATTTAAAACCCCTGGAATTAGTCTAGTTAACGCCTCCATGGCAACCATAGCAGGAACTTCACCACCAGTCAATATGTAATCTCCTATTGACCACTCTTCGTCTACATAATCATCAATAATTCTTTCATCAATGCCTTCGTATCTTCCTGCAATAAAAATAAAATTCTTAACGTTTTTGATTTCATTAGCTATATAATGCTGTTTTAATAGCTTTCCTTGAGGTGATAAATAAATAACTTTTGAATCGTCTTTATTATAATTACAACTAGCTTTGGCATGCTTTATAGCATTTACCATAATATCTACAGTCATAATCATACCTGGACCGCCACCATATGGCTTATTATCAACAGCTTTATACTTAGACTCAGTAAAATTCCGAGGGTTAATCAATTGTAAATCTATTATTCCCTGTTCAATGGCACGTCCAACTATTCCTAGCTGTTTAAATTGTGCAAATAACTCTGGGAAAATAGATATTACACTGAAACATTTCATTAAAAATCAAAATCCCAGTCCACAATGATTCTTTTATTATCATAATCAACTTTTAAGATATAATGATTATAAACAAAAGGAATCAAATGCTCTTGAGTTTTTTTATCTTTATTATCCGTATTTTTAACTACTAACACATCATTGGCACCAGTTGCCAATACATGTGAAACTAAACCAAAAAAATGACCTGATTCATCAAAGACCTCAAGGCCTTCAAGATCATGCCAGTAGAACTCACCTTCTTCTAAGTCAAACTTAGATAAGTCGTCTCTTTTTATCGCTATTTGAACGCCTCTAAATTTCTCAGCTAAATCTCTATCGTCACAATTTAATAATTTTGCAACAATTTTAGAGCTGCCATGAGCCTTCATATCTTCTAATGGCATATTTGACCATTTATCAGATAACTCAAAGCCTTCTACTGATTTTTTACTACTCCATAAAAAATCAACGCCTAATTTAAAGTACTGAACAATACTTTCTTTAGGATCAGTAAAAGAATTTAACTTAATATAACCTTTCACACCAAAAACACTAACTATTTCACCTAAAACTATTACGTCTTTAAAATAATTAGTGTCTTGCTGTTGATTATCTTGAAACTTCTCGGAATTCATACAAGTAGTCTATATTATTAAGCAGCTTCTTTTTCAGAAGTTCTCTTATTTTCTTTAACTACAGATCTAACTCTATCCGTTGCTTGAGCACCAACACCTAACCAATACTGTAGCCTTTCAGCATCCAACATGATTCTTTTTTCTTGGCCTTTTGCTATAGGATTAAAATAACCGATCTTTTCAATGTAACGACCATCACGTGATTTACGTGAATCAGCAACAACTATATGATAAAAAGGTCTTTTGTTTGCTCCACGTCTTGCTAAACGCACTTTTATCATGACTTTTTATATCCTCATTTAAAATTTAACACTAAATACATACAAAAATGAATTATTGATTTTACGACAGATTCATTTCAAAGTCTAACTATTTTATTATAAATAATAAATACCAACTAAATTCATCATCTATTTTATAAAAATTCTACTCTCATACAATTATCTTATAATAATAAATAAAAATAACTACTTGTAATATAGTTACATTTAAAAATATACCTCAGCTAGAAGTAATTAATTTTAGTTATTATTTTTATTTTAACAAACCATCCATGCCGCCAGGCATACCGCCTGATAATCCCTTTCCTAACATTTTCATCATACTAGACATTCCACCGCCTTTGCCCATTGTCTTTTTAATCATTTTTTGCATAGCTGCAAATTGCTTAAGTATCTTATTAATTTCATGAATTTCAACACCAGATCCTTTTGCAATTCTTTGCTTTCTTGAGGCTTTTATAATATCTGGGTTTATTCTTTCTATTTTTGTCATAGATTGAATTGCAGCTTCTGTATTTTTAAACATATCATCTCCTAAAGAAGACAACGCGCCACTTGGCAGTCCACCCAACATTCCAGCTGGTAGTTTATCAACAAAACCACTAACTCCTCCTAATTGCTTAAGTTTGCCGATGTAATCTAAATAATCTACTAAATCAAACTTTCCTTTTTTAAGCTTCTTAACAGATTTTTGAGTTTGTTCTTTATCTAGTACATTTTCAGCTTCTTCAATCAAACTTAAAACATCGCCCATGCCCAATATTCTGGATGCAACTCTTTCTGGATAAAAAGGCTGAAGCGCAGTAACTTTTTCACCGCTTCCTAAAAATTTTATAGGCTTTCCTGTAATAGCTCTTACAGATAAAGCAACACCACCACGAGCATCACCATCAACTTTAGTTAAAATAACACCGGTTAAAGGTAAAGCTTCATCAAAAGCTTTTGCTGTATTTACAGCATCTTGACCAATCATGCTATCTACAACAAACAAAACTTCTGTTGGACTTAAAGAAGCATTTAAATCTTTAATTTCATGCATCATTTTCTCATCAATATGCAATCTACCAGCAGTATCGACTATTAAAACATCACAGCTTTGTTTTTTTGCATCTAAATAAGCTCTATTTGCAATATCTATAGGTTTTTCATTAGTGCTACTTTTATGAAACACTGCATCAACTTGTTCTGCTAAAGTTTCTAACTGATCAATTGCGGCAGGTCTATAAATATCTGTGCTAACAACCATTACTTTCTTTTTTTGATTCTTTAAGTAATTAGCTAATTTTGCTGTAGAAGTTGTTTTACCTGAGCCTTGAAGTCCTGCCATAAGAATAACTACAGGAGGGTTAGCTTTAAGATCTAATTCTTCATTAACATTACCCATCAATGCAGTTAAATCTTTTTTAACCAGTCTGATGAGCTCTTGATCAGGAGATAGACTTTTCAGAACTTTATGACCTATTGCTTTTTGGCGAAGAGTTGCAACAAAATCTTTAACAACCGGTAAAGCTACATCTGCCTCTAATAATGCTGTTCTAACATCATTTAAGGCTGCCCTAATATTTTTCTCAGAAAGTTTACCTTTACCTCGAATAGTTTTAATAGTTTGTGTTAATTTATCTGTTAAAGACTGAAACATAAAATCCCCTTAATTAGTTAGCCAATCTTTTGGCTTTAAATATTCAAGTAATTCTTTTTGATAAGAATTTAATTCTTTATTAGCCTCATAATGCCATTTTACAAAAGGAGGCAAAGACATCAATATAGAATCTGTTCGCCCCTTAGATTGTATACCAAATATTGTACCCCTATCATACAATAAATTAAATTCCACATAACGACCGCGTCTATATAACTGAAAGTCTCTTTGGTTTTCAGTATATTTTAAATTTTTACGCTTATTAATTATTTCCATGTAACTTGTTGTATAAGCTACCCCAACTTTTTTAATAAAATCAAAGCATTCATCAAAACTTCCAAAGGTAGATTCATTTAGATCATCAAAAAATAAGCCACCTATGCCTCGATTTTCTTGTCTATGTTCCAAATAAAAATAATCATCACATAGTTTTTTAAAATTTGAATAAACATCTTCGCCAAAAAAAACACAAGCTTCTTTTGCTGCTTTATGCCATAAAATACAATCTTCTTTAAATGGAAAATAAGGAGTTAAATCAAATCCCCCTCCAAACCACCAAGTTTCTTTACCTGTATTTTTATCAGTTGCAATAAATAATCTTAGATTAGCGTGTGAGGTTGGAACCATAGGGTTTCTTGGGTGAATAACAATAGAAACTCCCATTGCCTCAAAGGAAGCACCCTCCAAATCAGGCCTTGAAACAGTTGCAGCCTTTGGCATGCAATCCCCTAATACGTGAGAAAAATTAACTCCTGCTTGCTCAAATACCAAACCATCTTCTAATACCCTAGTAACACCGCCACCTTTGATAGTATCTTTTTGCCATTTATCAGTTATAAATTTGGCTTTATCATCAACTAGTTCTAGATCACCACAATATTGATCTTGCAAAGACAATAAAAAATTCTGAACTTCAGCACGGTTTATACTAGACATATATACGGACCTCGTTTGTATATAGATTAGCTCATCTTAAAACTTTGGAGTTAAAAACATCTACTATTTTAGATGGTTTCAAATTGATGTCAACTATGCCTGGAACGATGTAAACTCCTTTATTTTTAAATATTTTTTTAGCTTGTTTATAATCAATAATATTATTATGTCCACTTAAATTAGCACTAGTAGAAACAATTGGATGCCCTAATAAATCGCATATTTTTTTTATATACGTATTAGAACTTACTCTGATAGCAATAGTATCATTGTTTTCACCTATTAAGTACCTTGACAAACTTTTGTGTGCTGGAAAAATATAAGTAGTATGCAAAGGCCAAGATTGTTTTAATTTATTAAAAATATCTTTAGGCACTAATTCTATGTCTATATAATCTAAAATTTGTGTAAAATCTGATGCAACTATAATTAAACCTTTTTTATAATCTCTTTGTTTAATTTCTAAAATTTTTTTTAAAGATTGCTCATTATTAGGATCACAACCTATACCAAAAACAGCTTCAGTTGGATAAATAATTACTTTTCCAGATTTAATAACTTTAACTGCTTTTTTTATATAATAATTTTCTAATAACTTACAGCTCATAATATTTATAAATCATAATTTAATATTAAAGGCGCATGATCTGAAAATTTTATATCTCTATAGATTTTATTACTAGGTTGTATTTTATCTTTTAAATTTGGAGTTACAATATGGTAATCAATTCTCCATCCCACATTATTATCCCAAGACTTACCTCTATTAGACCACCAAGTATATTGATCTTTTTCTTGATTAACTTCTCGAAACACATCAACAAAACCTACATTATAAAAAATTTTATCAAGCCACTCTCGTTCTTTAGGTAAAAAACCTGAATTTTTTTGATTAGGTTTCCAATTTTTTAAATCTTCATTTTTATGCGCAATATTAAAATCACCACACATAATTACTTTTTTCTTATTTTTTATAAGATTATTTAAATAATCCGTTTCAAATTTATCTAAAAATTTATATTTAATATTTTGTCTTTCATCTCCACTAGTTCCTGATGGCAAATATAAAGATACTACAGAAAAATTTTCAAAATCTAACTGTATAAATCTACCCTCATTGTCTGCTATATCAAAACCTAAATTTTTAATAACGTTAATAGGCTTTAATTTGCTATATATAGCAACACCGCTATAACCTTTTTTTTGTGCTGAAACATAATAACAATATTCATACGGATAAAATATAGAATTATCTTTCAGCTGATCTTCTTGAGCCTTTGTTTCTTGAATACAAACAATATCTGCATTTTCTTTTTCTAACCAATCAAAAAAACCTTTTTTTGCAGCACTTCTTATTCCATTGGCATTAAAAGATATTATTTTCATAAATACAACGACTCAAAAATAAATAACAAAAATAATTAATCACCATTAACAACAGTCAAACTTGGCGTAATATCTTTTTCTAAAATATCACAGACTGAATTAACTAATACAGCACTAGATATATAAGGATCACAATTAGCCCCTGGACGTCTATCTTCTATATAGCCATAACCTTGTCTATCAACATGCAAAGGTATTCTTACAGAAGCCCCTCTATTTGATACACCAGATGAAAAAGATTTCATAGAACTTGTTTCATGTTTTCCTGTTAATCTTTCTCCTAATTTATCACCGTAATGTTTAATATCACGCTTATGATATTTCTCTAAATTTTTTATCGCCTGATCAATAGCTTTTCTACCTTTTTCAGGATCTCTTATATTTTTAGTTGAAAAATTAATATGGCAGCCTGAACCATTCCAGTCACCTTTTATAGGTTTATTTTCGAAACTTACAGCAACATCATATCTTTCAGCAACTCTAATTAAAATCCATCTTGCTAATTGTTGGTGATCACACAAAGTTAACAAATTTAAATCTAATTCATTTGCCCCTCTATAACCTACTTGATACTCCCATTGACCAAGCATTACTTCTGCATTTACACCATAAATAAATAAACCAATATTCATACATAGTTTTAAATGTTCATCTGCAATTTCTCGACCATAAACTTTATCAGCACCAACGCCACAATAATAAGGACCTTGAGCTTCAGGAGCACCAGATTCAGGCCATCCTAATGGTCTACCATCATAAAATAAAGTATATTCTTGTTCAAAACCAGCCCATGGTTCATGCTTATCACCACCAGATTCAAGAATTTTTCTTAAAATAGCACGTGTATTGCTTTTTAAAGGCTTATTATTAGAATTAAAAGTTTCACACAGCACAAGGTAACTATCATGCTCTGTATTACTTCTTGACCTAAATGGATCTGTGACAAAACATACAGGCTTTAACAATACATCTGAATGATCACCAGTTGCTTGACATGTAGAGGAGCCATCATAACTCCACTCTGGGAAGTCTTTTAATGTAATATTTTGTTTATCTCCTAAAGGCACAACTCTTGTTTTAGATCTTAATTGAGCTGTTGGACTAGTGCCATCAAGCCAAATATATTCAGCTAGTTTAAACATAAAAAAACCTCTATAATTATTATTGTACTTCGATGAAAATGATATTTTAATTATTGCATTGTATTATAAATATAACAAGAAAGACTAAGTTCTCTGTTTATTTTTTATAAATTATTATCAAATACCATAATTAAATCTAGTTAACTCTAATCTAACTTTGAACTTCTTTAACTTGTCTTGTTTCTAAAAAGTCTTGGTAAGATAAAATTGATAATTTTTTATTATTAGAACTTTTCAATAAGCTAAGAGTTAAATTTAGCTCTGTTAATAAAGAAATATCTCGTTCTATTGCTAGTTTTCTGATCATACTATTATCAGATTCAACATTATCTCTATCACTATGAATAGAAATAATTAAATCTATATTTTGAGAAGATAGTAACTCTATATGATTATAAGAAATATGAATATTACTATAAATATTATCTAATTGTTCTTTTAGATTATTACGTAAATAGCTTAAACTAGATGAAGTTAAATAAATTTTTAAATTCGTATTATTAATAATAAAATCTATAACTTCTACAAGTTTATTATTATTATATTCAAAACAATCGACACTTAATAAGATTCCTTTTTCTGGCAATTTAAAATCAACAGCTAAGTAAGCTAATAATAAAGCCTCTAAATAAGATTTACCAAAGCAAGCGACCTCTCCTGTTGATAACATTTCAACGCCTAATTTAGGATCAGCGCCTCTTAACCTATCAAAAGAAAATTTAGGTGCCTTTACTATTTTGTAATTTACTTTTTGAGATAATTCATGAAAATCTATATCTAATATATTTTTACTACCTAATATACCAAGTGCAGCTATTTCAACAAAATTTATATCTAAAGCTTTTGAAACAAACGGCACGCTACGAGATGCTCTAAGATTACATTCTATAATTTTTAACTCATTATTTTTATATAATAACTGTAAATTAAATGGTCCTGTAATATCTAAAACACTCGCTAAGCTTTTAGCTATTGTTATAATATTTTTTTGAATATTCTCTGGTATAGATATAGGATTAAGAACTAATGTTGCATCTCCTGAATGAACTCCTGCTTGCTCCACATGCTCTGATAAAGCATATACCTTTAAATTACCTTTATATGCTACTGCATCTAACTCTATTTCTTTAGCATTTTCTTCAAATTTAGAAATTATAACAGGGTAATCTTGAGATATATTTTCCGCATTTTTAATAAAATTAAACAAATCTTGTTTATTATATGCAACTTTCATTGCTCTACCTGATAAAACATATGATGGTCTAACTAGTAAAGGATAATCACCTAATAATTTATCTATATTATCTAATTCATTATAATCATTAATAGCATGCCATTTAGGTTGAGATATTTTAAGATTATCTAGCAATGCAGAAAACTTATTTCTATCTTCAGCTTTATCTATATTTTTAGAACTAGTCCCTAATATTTTTATACCAGCTTTATTTAAGTCTATTGCTAAATTATTTGGGGTTTGACCACCAAAAGAAATAATTAATCCTAATGAGTTACTATAATGATATATTTCATCTATTATCTCTAAACAAATTTCATCAAAAATCAAAAAATCGCTATTATCATAATCAGTGGAGACTGTCTCAGGATTGCAGTTTAATACTATCGTTTTATAACCTAATTTACGAGCCGTATTAGCTGCAGCAACTCCGCACCAATCAAACTCGACACTCGAACCTATTCGATAACAACCTGAACCTAAAATAATAACAGAATCTGTTATTTCACTGCTAGATATATCAGAGGCATCTCTATCATAACTATAATAAAGAAAATTAGTTTGTGCTGGATATTCTGCTGCTAAAGTATCAATTTGTGATACCTTAGGCCTTATATTCAGTTTCTTTCTATGTTCTCTAACATCGTTTTCAGAGCAGCATAAAATACTAGCCAAAAATTTATCACTAAAACCATCTTTTTTAATTTTATATAAAAAATCAAACTCTATAGCATATATATTTTTTATATTTTTAATTAATTTATATATAGATACTATTTCAGAAATATAATAAAGAAAAAATCGATCGATTTTAGTTAAATTATAAATTTCATCTATTTTCATTCCTTTATAAAAACTTTGAGCTATTGCAAATAATCTGTGCTGATTAGGTTTACTTAAAGCTTCTTTTAAATTATCAAAAGTAAATTTTTCTGGCTCAAGACCAACATAGCCTAAATCTAACATTCGCAAAGCTTTTTGCAAAGCTTCTGGAAAATTACGACCAATTGCCATAACCTCCCCTACGCTTTTCATCTCAGAGCCTAAAGTTTTATCAACTCCAGCAAATTTATCTAAATCCCATCGTGGAATTTTTATTGCAACATAATCAAGGGCTGGTTCAAAAAAGGCAGAAGTTGTCTTTGTTATGGAATTTTTAATACTGTCTAAGTTGTATCCTATTGCAATTTTTGCTGCAACATAAGCCAAAGGATATCCTGTTGCTTTAGATGCTAAAGCCGAAGATCTAGATAACCTTGCATTAACTTCTATAACTCTATATTCACGAGATTTAGGATTATAAGCATATTGAATATTACACTCTCCAATAATTCCTAAATGTCGAATAGTCTTTATTGCAACTGATCTTAATAAATTATAATCACAATCATCTAAAGTCTGCGATGGTGCAATAACGATTGAATCTCCAGTATGCACCCCCATTGGATCTAAGTTTTCCATGTTGCAAACAGTAATGCAATTACCTGCATTATCTCTTACAACTTCATATTCTATTTCTTTCCATCCAGTTAAGCATTCTTCTACTAAAATTTGCTTTGAGTTATTTAATATTACTCGTGCTATATTTTCACATTCTTGTTCATTGTTAACTATTTTAGAACCCATACCGCCCAAAGAAAATCCTGCTCGAAGCATAACTGGGTAACTAATTTTTTCAGCAGCTTTTAAAGCTTGATTTTTATCATATACAGCAATACTCCTAGCAGTCGAGATATTAATTTGTTTTAATTTTTCAACAAATAGCTCTCTATCTTCAGTATTTCTGATTACATCTACAGGAGTTCCTAAGACTCTAACATTATACTTTTCCAGAATTTTTGATTTTTCTAATTCTAAACCGCAGTTTAAAGCTGTTTGCCCACCAAAGCTTAATAAAATAGAATCTATCTTTTCTTTTTTAATAACTTGCTCAACAAAAGATACTTGAACTGGCAAAAAATATACTGTATCAGCAAAATTTTTATTAGTTTGAACAGTTGCTATATTAGGATTAATTAATACAGTATAAATATTATTTTCTTTTAGGGCTTTTATAGCCTGTGATCCTGAATAATCAAATTCTCCTGCCTGACCAATCTTCAAAGCCCCGGATCCTAAGATTAAAACCCTTTTTATATTTTTATCCATTATTTAATAAGCTAATTTATTATTAATATCTTGCCCGAATAGCTTCTATATTTGAGATACTTGTTATTTTAACTTTTTTTCTAATATCATTTAAGTTAATTTTTTGTTTTACTAAATTAATGTAATCGACAAATAAATAACTAGTATCTTCTGAACCAGATGCTGCCTCAGGATGAAACTGCACTGATGATATATCTTTAAATTTATGCTTGATACCTTCATTTGATTCATCATTTAGATTAACAAACCACTCTTGCCAATCAGAGTTTAAACTATTAGCATCAACAGCAAAACCATGATTCTGGCTCGTAATATAGCATTTATTAGTAAATAAATCTTTTACTGGCTGATTAACTGATCTATTACCATATTTTAATTTATTTATTTTAGCACCGCTTGCTAATGCTAATAATTGATGTCCCAAGCAAAGACCGAAAACTGGAATATCTAAATTGAAAAGATACTGTTTAATTTTTGCAATTAAACCTTTAGCATCACAAGGATCACCTGGACCATTAGCTAAAAAAACACCATCAACTTCACCAAGATAAGATTCCCAAGCCATATTCCACGGCACTTTGATAACATTAACATCTTGATTCAACAATAATCTAATTATATTAAATTTAGCACCTGTGTCTATTAGTAATATATTAATATTACTTTTGCTCGAACATGTATATTTAATTACTTTATTATCTACAACTAATTTTAAAACATTAGCCATATCTACTTTATTTACAAAACTAGATTCAGAATTTGAAATAATTCCATTTATAGTACCGTTATCTCTTAATACTTTAGTTAAAGATCTTGTATCAATATCAGTAATACCTGGTACATTATGAGCTTTTAGCCATTCACCTAGTGAATATTCAGCTTTATAATGGCTATAATTATCATTATAATTAGCAACAATTAGGCCTTGAACTTGAATTTCTTTCGACTCGAAAGCATCTTTAGATACTCCATAACTGCCTTGAATGGGATAAGTCAAAACTAAAATTTGACCTTTATAAGATGGATCAGTTAAAGCCTCAACATAACCTGTCATTGCTGTATTAAAAACAACTTCTCCTGTAACGCTTTCATTGGCCCCAAAATTTGTGCCATTAAAACTTAAGCCATTATCTAAGTTTAGTTTCATAAAATATAGCTCACTGAATAAACATGTGATAAAATCTTCTTAATATTAATAAAGGATATAGACTCATGAGTCAATCAAATTGTTTATTTTGCAAAATTGCTGATAAAGAAATACCTGCTGATATTATCTACGAAGATGATGATTTTATATGCTTTAAAGATATAAATCCTAAAGCTCAAGTACATTTATTAGTAATACCAAAAGAACATATACAAAATCTAAATGATTTAGATCAGAATAATAAAAAACATCATGAGTTAATGAGCAATGCTTTGATGCTATTACCTAAAGTAGCAAAATTACAAGGACTTGATACCGGATTTAGGACAATGTTAAACACTGGCATTGGCGGCGGCCAAGAAGTTTATCATCTTCATTTCCATATTTTAGGTGGTGAAGGCGTAAAAAAAATACTTAAAGTCTAAATTTTTTAATTTATTTTATGAGGGTTAAAACATGGGTTTATCTGGAATTAGTCCTGGATCATTATTATTAATATTTTTAATTATCTTAATGTTTACAGGTGGCAAAAAATTAAGAAACATTGGTGAGGATTTGGGTGCTGCATTTAAAAGTTTTAAAAAAGGATTCTCGGATATAAATTCAACTGATGCTGATTTTACAAGTTTAGATAATAAAAAACCACACGATAAAAACGATGAAAGTAAATAGGTTATGTTTAATATAGGATTTGGAGAGCTTATTATAGTTTTTATAATTGCTCTTATTGTTTTAGGGCCTGAAAAACTTCCTGAATTTACTCAAAAGTTAGTCAAAATAGCAAAAGAAATAAAAAAAATCATTAACTTGCACTAAAAATAAGTAAAGTTTAACTTTAATTTAGCATTATACAGTCATATATAATCTTAAATAAAAAAATATCAATATCATGCATACTACTGAATTAGTAAAAAAAGAATCATCTTTAGAAAAAATAACCCTAGACATTTTAAGGCTTAGGCAAGAATTAAAAGCTAATAACAAAAAAGCCTCTCGCCATCATTCCAAACTAAAACTTATTAGATATTATAAAATAATAACTCAAGAGCTTGAAAAAGATATTAAAGTTCTTAAACAACAGTTACCTAATACTGTTAATATAAATAAACATTTTAAAATTTGGTTTAGCCCTGATCATGATACATTCATGCCAATGAAAAACCAATTACGAATGATAAAATTAAGAAATTCTCATCCTAAAGCAGAGCTTTCTATTGTTTATAGCTCTAGTCTATTATGTGATAAAGCTAATATAGAATTTGAAGCCTTTTGTACAAAATATAGTATTTCTCTTATTGATTTTGATAAATTAAATTCAACAAGTTTTACAGATAAGATTATGAGTAATACTGACCTTGAAATTCTAAATCTAGCCAAAATGGAAATAGAATACTTTAAAGCAAATCAAGGTGGAAATTTAGCAGCTGCTAGTGATTGCGCAAGGATAATGTATTTTATCTTAGAAAAATACGGTATATATTCTGATCTTGATGTTGATATATGCATAGATAAAACTAATCGAGCTTCTTATAATGTAATCTCTCCTTTATTTTGCAATTTAAGAGCTTTAAGTCTAATATCATCACGCCCTAAAACTGATATAGATATTACATTAAAAGAAAGAGGACTAGAATATAAGAAAGAAATTTTATATGTAAAGTCTTTATTAGCTATAAATAATGTAATGGGACTAGCTTTTAATTCTCGTAATATAGATAAAACTCAACAAGAATTACTTAAGCTACATAATGCCCTTATTTCCTCTTACCATTCTAATTTTCAAACAATTCAAGAAGACAAAGAAGAAAGAGCTATTTTTAAACATATTGACTATATAACACAAAATAAAGTTATATACATCAATGAAAATTTCAAATTACATCTTTTTGAATCTGAAAAAAAAGAATTCACCAATTTAACATCTAGTCAAAACACACAACCAAATAAATTACCTTTATTGAGAAAATTTTTTCATAGTGTCTTAAATGAAAAAATTAAACAAAAACTTGATCAAGCTGAATTAACAGATGAAATAAAAACGTATTATGCTAAGCAGGCTAAAAGACATCTATACCATATATTAAAAGAATCGGTTACTTTATTTACTGGTCCAATATTACTGCTTAAACTTTGTGAAAAAGCTATATTCTATGTTCAAAATCCAGAAGATAACGCATTATACAATAAAGTGTTGCTATATAGCCTACATGCCAACAGCTTAAATAATTTATTTAGAACCGCTAATGTGTGCGGTCCATTAGAGCAAGATTATTTCCAGTATGACGCAGATAAAAAAAGAAGAATGAACGTTGGTGATGACTCTGATGAATCATGGTTACCAATAGGTCAAGAATTCATGCATCAAGAAGAAAACAGGATGAATGATGCGGCAATAAAAATCCAAAGATTTTTTAGAAAATAATATCCTAAATAATAGCGATAAAATAGGACACCAAATATTCATATAAATAATTGTGTGTCCTTATATGAAAAATTTGCTAGAATACTAGTTTTATAAGCAAACTAGTTACTAAAAAATGCCTCAAGATATTATAAAAAGTGAACAATTAGATAATAATTCAGCATATTCCCACTTATTGGAAATTCGACAACGAATTATAAAAACTCTTATAATATTTATAATTACTTTTGCCATAACCTTTTATTTTTCAAACAATATTTTCCATTTTCTTGCAACACCTTTGCTTAAATTTTTACCAACTGATGCAAAACTTATTGCAACTGATATAACAACACCAGTAATAATGCCTATAAAATTAGCATTATTTGCCAGCTTTCTCATAGACTTACCTTTATTTGTATACCAAATTTGGAAATTTATAAGCCCAGCTTTATATCCAAATGAAAAAAATAATCTATTACCTATAACTATTAGCTCATTATTTTTATTTGCAATAGGGATGAGTTTTGCATACTATCTAGTATTCCCTGTAATGTTTAATTTATTTATAGATATTTTGCCACCTGATGTGACTTTAATGACAGATATTAATAGCTATCTAGATTTTGTTATTAAAATGCTAATTATCTTTGGTGTCGCCTTTCAAATTCCTTGTATTCTTTTATTGCTATTAAAGTTTAATATTTTAAAATTAGAACAAATAACTCAAGCACGACCTTATTATATAATCAGCGCTTTTGTTATATCTATGATATTAACTCCACCTGATGTTCTATCTATGCTTTTATTGGGTGTCCCTATTTGTTGTTTAATAGAATTAGCTGTTTTACTAGGAAAATTTTTTAACTTAAAACGTTAAAATTTATATCTTTCATTTATTATTTACAGCAATTTATATAATTCCAAGGCTCTTTTTCTAGCTTTATCATGCTCAATGATTGGAAATGGATAAGTTTCACCAAGAACAACTCCTGCCTGTTTTAACTCTTCTTTTGGAGCCTGCCATGGTTTATGAATAAACTTATTATCTAGTTTATCTAATTCTTTACACCACTTACGAATATATAAACCTTTAGAGTCAAATTTTTCACTTTGCAATATCGGATTAAAAATTCTGAAATATGGAGCAGAATCTACACCGCTACCTGCAACCCATTGCCAGCTAGCACTGTTATTTGCAATATCAGCATCAAGCAACGTTTCTTCAAACCATGCTGCACCAATCCGCCAATCGATAAGTAAATCTTTTATTAAAAAAGAAGCCACAACCATACGGACTCTATTATGCATATAACCAGTTTCCCAAAGCTCTCTCATACCTGCATCAATAAGAGGATATCCTGTAAGACCCTTTTTCCATAAATTTAGTTTAGATTGCTCATTGTTCCATCTAAAATTATTAAATTTTTCATTAAAATTTTTATTTGGTAGCTCAGGGAAATGATAAAGTAAATAATTAGAAAACTCTCGCCAAATTATTTGGGCTTGGTATTTTTCAATATCTATATGATTATAATCACCTGTACTTTTTATATCCTGTAATTTATTCCAAATAAATTTAGGGCTAATTTCACCAAGCGATAAATAAGGAGATAATTTCGAAGTATAATCTTCAAAAGGAATATCTCTATTGAGTTTATAAAACTCTAACTTACTATCAATGAAATTATCTAATTGCTTTAATGCCATTTTCTCACCAGGCTGCCAATAATTTTTAAATTTATTTTGCCAGTCCAATTTATCAATCAATAAATTTAACTCAGATAATTTTATTGATTCAATATCAATAGTATTTATTACTTTAGGAGTGCTGCGAGTATCAAAATTTTTAGTATTACATATAGAAATATATTTTTTAAAAAATGGAGTAAATACTTTAAAAAAACTATTTTGATTATTTAAAATATCCCAAGGCTCTATTAAAAAATTAGCATTAAATGATCTTGCTGTAATATTACCCGATAATAACTGCGCTTTTATTTTTTTATCCTGTTTAATGCCATCAATATCATAACGTCTATTCCAATAAACTGCCTCTATATTATAATTTTGGATTAGCTCTAAAATAACATCTAAAGAATTACCTTTATTGATAATTAATTTTGCATTTTTTTTTAATAAATTTTTATTTAATGCATTAAGACTATGATGTAACCACCAGCTTTTTGCTGTTCCTAATATATTTTTTTTATTCTCTTCAAAAATATAAATTAAAATAACTTTTTCATGATTTTTACATGCATGATACAAAGCTGGATTATCATGCAATCTTAGATCATTTCGAAACCATAACAAAGCTGTAGACATAAATTTTACGTTCTTTTATTTTATATGTTAAAATAATTACATAATATTATTTAAATATGCAATTATTATGTCCTTAGAAATATTTCCTAAAGAGCTTATTCTTACTAATGAATTAGTTTATAACCAATGTAAACTAGAGATATCTAATTTACAAGAAGAAAAACAGAGCGCAGAATATTCAGCTTATACTTTTCAGTTAAACTCTAATAAAATTAAATTTCGAGTAGCAAAAATTACTCCTACTAAAGTAGGTCAGTTTGTAACACTTTGGCAAAGATGTGCAGACAATAAAATTTATCCATTTGATATTTCAGACAATATATCTTTTGTCGTTATTAATGTAAAACAAGGAGAAAATTTTGGGCAGTTTGTTTTTCCTAAATCGGTATTATGCAAACAAAATATTTTTTCTCAAAATAACAAAGGTGGCAAAAGAGCATTTAGAGTCTACCCTGCATGGGATAAAACAATAAGCCCACAAGCTCAAAAAACTCAAAAATGGCAACTTGAATACTTCTTAGATTTATCTGGGCATAATAACAATAAAATAGATTATAATTTAGCCCAAAAACTTTATGCTAATAAATAAATTTATTTATTTATTTATTTATTTATTTTTAATAAAAAGCATTTCAACAAATAAAAGCATTATTCCAAAAGATATACACATATCTGCTATATTAAAAGCTGGCCAGTACCAATTTTGATAATATACAGAAATAAAATCTATAACGTGTCCCAATAAAACTCTATCAATTAAATTACCCAAGGCCCCTGATAAAATTAAAGATACAGCCAAAGGTCGCAAAACTTCTTTTGTATTACTTTTTAGAATATTTAGTAAATACACACTAAGCGCAACAACAGCAAAAATGGCAAAGCTCGCAAAAAACCAGCGTTGCCATCCACCTGCATCACTTAAAAAACTAAATGCCGCGCCTTCATTAAATACTAAAGTAAAATCTATGCCGAAACTAAACATATAAAACATATTAACTGGCTTTAAATAACTTAAGTTATTTAAAGCGATATGTTTTGTTGCTTGATCAATAAAAACAAAGAATACACTAACACATAACCACAGTAAAAATACTTTTACTGTGGCATGATTTTCATTAGATTTAAGCATATAATCTTGTTTCACCTGCTTTACTCTCTATATTTTCTATACACCTATTACATAGCTCAGAGTGATTAGAGTTATTACCAACACTTTCTCTATAATGCCAACATCTTACGCATTTTTTAGACTGAGAATTAGAAACTAATACTGCTAATGCATTTTCTTCTATTACAGTTAAATTATCATGAGCTTTATTATGCTGTTCTAAATCTTGATAGTTAAATATCTTGGCTGTAGATGTGATTAAAACAAATCTCAATTCATCATCTAATTTATTTAAAATATTATATAATTTATCAGATAAAAATAATTTAACTTCAGCTTGTAGTGATGAACCAACATGGCCTTGTGCTCTTAAAGCCTCTATTTGTTTATTAACTTTATCTTTTATTTTTGCTATTTCAAGCCATTCGTCAAAAGATATTTTATCTTGCTTTATATCAGCTTTTTCAAGAATATTAGTTATTTCTTTTGACCATGTATTTAAAAACACAGACTCAGGCTTATCTTTAGACGCTGGAATAAAGCTCCAAATTTCTTCTGCTGTAAAGCTTAATATTGGTGCAATTAATTTAACTAAAGACTGAATAATATAATATATTGCTGTTTGAGACGAGCGTCTTCCAATGCTATCAGTTGCCATCGTATATTGTCTGTCTTTAATAATATCTAAAAAGAAACTTCCCATGTCTATTGAGCAAAAATTATGAATTTTTTGATACACTGCATGAAAATTATAGTTTTCATACTCATTTAAAACTTCTTTTTGCAATTTTTGCATACATTTTAATGCCCATTTATCAATTTCAAGCATTTCACTATATTCAACTTTGTGTTCATTAAAGTCAAAATCATGCAAATTAGCTAATAAATATCTAGCGGTGTTTCTAATTCTTCTGTAAATATCAGAAACTCTTTTTAAAATTTCCTGGCTCACTGTCATCTCTGAACGATAATCTGCAGCTGCAACCCAAAGCCTTAAAACATCAGCACCAAGCTTACTAAATACATCTTTAGGAGCTATAACATTACCTAATGATTTTGACATCTTCTTACCATTAGCATCAACAACAAATCCGTGAGTTATTACTTGATTATAAGGTGCTCTATTATATATAGCAGATGATGTTAATAACGAAGACCCAAACCATCCTCTATGTTGATCAGAGCCTTCCAAATATAAATCAGCAGGCCATTTAAGATCTTTATTTTCTCTTAAAACAAAATCATGAGTAACACCTGAATCAAACCACACATCTAAAGTATCATTTGATTTATCATAATTATTTGCATCGGGACCTAACAATTCCATCGTATCAAGTTGATACCAAGCTTCTATTCCTTCTTGCTCTACTTTACTTGCAACTTTATCAAAAATTTCTAATGTTTGATCATGAAGTTTACCTGTTTCTTTATGGTAAAAAACTGGAATTGGTACACACCAAGTTCTTTGCCTTGAAATACACCAGTCTGGACGCGACTCAACCATTTTATATATTCTGTCTTCACCCCAGTTTGGGATCCATTTAGTATCTTTTATGGCTTTAAGAGCAGTTTGTCTTAAATCATTTTTTTCCATCCCAACAAACCACTGTGGAGTTGCTCTAAATATAATTGGAGACTTATGGCGCCAGCAATGTGGGTAGCTATGATTTAACTCAGAATAATATACTAACTTTCCTAAATCTTTTAAAGTTTCAACAACTACAGGATTTGCTTTAAAAACATGCATGCCAGCAACGTAAGGAACTTCAGCACTAAAGCATCCATTGGCTCCAACTTCATGCTCTAGTGGCAACTTATACTTAACTCCCAATATGTAATCATCTGGACCATGTCCAGGTGCCGTATGCACGCATCCTGTACCATCATCACAAGTTACATGATCGCCCAAAACAACTGGTACTGTTTTATCCAAAAAGGGATGTTGCAACATTAGATGCTCTAAATCGGCACCATTTGCTTTTCCAATAATTTCATAATTATCTAAACCATATAAGCTTGCAAGCTTGTTTAACAAATCTTCAGCAACAATTAAATACTCATTCTTATCTGTTTTAACCAAAACATATGTAAATTTATGACTTAATGCAACAGCTTCATTTGAAGGTAAAGTCCAAGGAGTTGTTGTCCAAATAACAAATGAAATATTGTTTATATTCTCATTGTCTACTTTAAAAACCCCTAAAGCTTTATTTAAATCATTTTCTATAATATCAAATTTAACATGAATCGATGGCGATTTTTTATCTTGATATTCAACTTCTGCTTCAGCTAATGAGGACTTGCAATCTATGCACCAATGTACAGGCTTATAGCCTTTGATAATATAATCTTTAGCAAAAAGTTTTTTCAAAAATCTAATTATATTCGCTTCGCTTTTATAATCCATGCTTAAATATGGATTATCCCAATCACCAAAAACACCTAGCCTTATAAAATCTTGTTTTTGCTGCTCTACTTGCTTAGCTGCAAAATTACGACATTCTTTTCTAAAATCTTGGAAACTTAATTTAACTCCAGGCTTTCCTTTTTTCTTCTCTATTTCACGCTCAATAGGCAAACCATGACAATCCCATCCAGGAACATAAGGACTATCATAACCGCTAAAAGTTTTATATTTTATTATAATATCTTTTAAAATTTTATTAACTGAATGGCCTAAATGAATGGCTCCGTTTGCATAAGGAGGACCGTCATGTAAAATAAATTTTTCACATCCTTTTGAAAAGTCTCTAATTTTTTGATAAATATTATTTTCTTGCCATTTTTTAATAACTTCTGGCTCTTTATTAGCCAAATTAGCTTTCATGGAAAAAGCTGTTTTAGGTAAATTTATAGTATCTTTGTAATCTTGTTTTATATCAGTCATTGTATAATCTCTTTACTATTCTCTTTTACACCTAATATAGTTTTAGCTTTATAAACATCTTTACTAATATTAAGTTTCAACTCATCTAAATTTGCAAATTTTTGCTCATCACGAATTTTAGCCACAAATTCTACATAAAGCTCCATACCATATAAATCTTTAGCATAATCAAAAAGATAAACTTCTAAAAGTGGCTTTTTATTTTTATCAATAGTTGGTCTAACACCCCAACTTGCAACACCTGGCACTACATTATTATTGATTTTAACTTTAACTGCAAATATTCCAGAAAGCTTAATTAATTTTTTATCTTTAATATAAATATTAGCTGTAGGAAACCCTAATTCACGCCCTAAACCCAGACCTTTAATAACTTTACCGTAAACTCCAAAATTACGACCTAATAACTTAGAACATAATTCTAATTTATCTTTTCTCAATAACTCTCTGATAGTTGTACTACTTATTCTTAATGGGTCATTTTCTAAAATAGAATTTATACTATCCATTTTAGATACTTTAAAATCATATTTATTTCCTTGAGATTTTAGTAAATCATAATCACCCTGTCTTTGATAACCAAATCTAAAATCATCCCCTACTAATAAATACTTAGTCTTTAATTTATTTACTAAAATATCTTTAATGAAATCATGGGCATTAATCTTTGCAAAATTCTGATTAAATTTTAAAACGACTAAATAATCGACATTAAAACTTTCAAGTAACTTATATTTTTCTTTAAAGCTAGATATTTTAAAACTATTTATTTTATTAAAAAAATCATAAGGATAAGGCTCAAAAGTAATAACTATACTTTGTAAATTATTTAACTTTGCAACTCGTCCCATTTTTTTTAAAATATTTTGATGCCCAAGATGTATACCATCAAAATTACCAATAGTTACACTTGAATTTTTCTTCAGATTTAAATATTTAATATTTCTAATAATTTTCATGTTCAACTAGTAAAAACCTTTTAACTTTAAAGCCAATTAAATGTAACACTATAAAATAGCTTACGCCATAAAATATAATTAAAGAAAACAAACTTAAAATTCGCATCATAACTTTCATTTCAAACCAAACCGCAATACTAGGGCTTAAATAAGCTGCAGCTAAAAATACTATTAAATTAGCAAATAACATTTTTAATAAAAAATCTACCCACCCAGATTGAAATTTAAAAACTTGCTGTTTATACAAATAAAGCATTAATAAAAAAGCGTTAAGCACCGAAGAAATACTTACTGCCAAAGCAAGTCCAACGTGCTGCAAAAATTGCATTAAAATTAAACTTAAAATGATATTACTAACCATTGATACAGCCGCTATTTTAACAGGAGTTTTAGTATTTTTTTGCGCATAAAAAGCAGATGCTAAAATTTTAATAAAAATAAAGGCTAAAAGACCTAAAGAATAAGCCTTTAAAGATGCTCCTGCTTGAATTACATCAAATTGTGTAAATTTACCATAATTAAATAAAGAAATTAACAATGGTTCTGATAATAAAAATAAACCTAGAGCTGCAGGTGTTGCTATCAAAAAGACTACTCTTAAAGCCCAATCAACACTAAAGCTAAACTTAGTTAAATCATCTTTAGCATAGGCTCTTGATAAGTGAGGCAATACAACAGTTGCAAGAGCAACTCCAAAAATCCCCAAAGGAAACTGCATTAATCTGTCACTATAATACAACCAAGTAACACTACCTTTTGGCAAAAAAGAAGCGAAAACTGTATCAAATAAAAGACTTATCTGTGCAACCGATACTCCAAACAAGGCTGGCGCCATTTTTGATAAAATCAATTTAACTCCTGGAAGATCGCCTGTCAGACTAAATTTTGGAAAATGTCTAATTCTGGCAATAAATGGCAATTGAAATATTAACTGCAACACACCGCCAATAGTTACAGCCCATGCAAGAGCAATGACTCCTTGGCTGACATAATCTGTAAAAAATAAAGCTCCTATAATTAAAGAAATATTTAATAAAACAGGTGTAATAGCAGGAATCACAAATCTATCATAAGTATTTAAAACACTACTTATAAAAGCTGTAAGAGATATTAAAAATATATAAGGCAAGGTGATTCGCAGCATATATACCACTAAATCATAACGCTCTCCATCAGCATCAAACCCTGGAGCATATATTCTTGCAATATATGGAGCAAAAATAATTCCTAATACAGTTATTATTGCTAAAACTAAAGCTAAAATTCCACAAGTATTATCTATCAAAATCTGTGTTGCATTTTTATCTTTATTCATTCGATAATCAGATAAAATAGGTATAAAAGCTTGCGAGAATGCCCCTTCTGCAAATAATCTTCGCAAAAAATTAGGTATTTTAAAAGCAACTAAAAAAGCATCATAAGCAGGCGATGCTCCAAACACATGAGCACAAATCATATCTCTTATAAAACCAAAAATTCGAGATATAAACGTCATGCTACCAACAGACGCAGCAGTCCTAGAAAGACTCTTGGTTTTTTTTACATTTTGAACTTTATTCATATCTTGAGCTGTCATAGATATATTTTCATTATTATTCATATTTATTTATAAGCAAAACTTGACATTTAATATAATCAGAGGCATATTTATCGTTTATTATTTCATATTAAAATTTATTTTTATTCTAGATTATTATAAATATATTCAGGAGTTTAACAAGTGGCAAATACAGCACAAGCCAGAAAAAGAGTAAGACAAGCAGAAAAAAGTCGTCTTCATAATGCAAGTAGACGTTCAGCGCTTAGAACTTACATTAAAAAAGTAAAATATGCCCTTAAAGAAAATGATGCAGTTACAGCTGAAGAAGCTTTCAAAAAAGCTGTACCTTATATTGACAGAATGGCGACTAAAAACATTATTCATAAGAATAAAGCAGCTAGATATAAAAGCCGTTTAAATGCTCAAATTAAAGCACTTAAATTAGCTTAATAAAACAAAATAGAAGATCTCGCCTGTATTAAATACTTAGCGAGATTTTTTTGAATTTTTTATTATTTTTATCCCATAGAATATCTTCGAACTTCATCATGTTGAACATATGTCATAGGATTAGTTAATCTTTTGATTCCATCGTCAACATAAGAACGATAATCTTCTTTTTCAGTCAAGTAATCAATCGTTCACACATCTTATAATGTATGCAAAACTGGCAATTTAAGATATAACGATAAAATCAACAGTAAAAACAATGTAATAGTAAAACCTATTCTGTAAGATAATGATTTAACCGCTTGTTTATTCGATTTTTGATCTTTAAATAAATATAAAAAAGCTCTAAATAAATTGTAAACAGCAACTAAAAAAAGTATTATTATTAAAATTTTCAAGTACATAACTAACATTTACACCTTAAAAAATAGAACATAATGGCAAAAACAAATTTTTATAACAAAAAACTCGCTTATTTAACTGCGTTTACTCTATTCTTTTTAGTAGTTTTCGTCAAGCTAGGCTTTTGGCAAATAACAAGAGCTGATGAGAAAGAAGCTTTATATAAAGACATATATTCAAACAAGCAAATATATCAAAACATTCAAGATATAAATCAACTTAAAAGTTTAAAAAATTATAATAAAGTTAAACTTTCAGGTCATTTTGATTTTGACCATTCTTTTGTTATTCCTGATCAGATATACAATCATAAATTAGGAAGTAATATTATTACGCCTTTTATATTAAATAAAAAAAATAATGAGCTAAAAAATAATTCTTTAAATATTGTGTTAATTAATAGAGGATTTATAGACAATAATAAGAATAATAATCAAAATTTAATCGAACATATTACAGAACAACAATATATAGTAAAAGGCATGCTTTTAGCCCCTAAATCAAAATTTATTCTTGGTAATAATTTATTAAGTAATGAAAAAGATATCTATCCTCTAAAAATTCAATATATTGATATTAATTTAATAAATAATTTATTTACAACAAATTTACATAACAAATTTAATTTAAATAACCAAATATTATTATTAGATGATATAGAGTTACAAGATAATATTAAAGAGCAGATCTTATTTGAGAAAAATTGGAACTTTATAAATACAACTCCTGAAAAACATATAGGCTATGCAATACAATGGTTTATTATGGCTTTTGTTTTGGCAGTAATGTATATATATGCTGTTATAAAATTTAAGAAAAATTAATATATTACAAAAAACTTCTTATAACTTAAAAAACCATCTGTTTTATTAAAGCTCATCGAAATCTTTTTGTGCAAACTAAAGTTTGCCATTTTCTTTGCAAAAGAAAATTATTTATTCGCTTCGCCCAGGTTTATGTTATAATATCGCCCTATGAAGTACACCAGCTATATGCCTGATAAAAACAAAATAACCTTAATTCTTATATTAATATTTACTATAAGTCCATTTTTTATGGCTAAATATATATATGATCATCAGGAGTTATTAGACAAAACTAAAACCACAAGTAAAGGGCATTTAATATCCCAGAATAAAATATTTAATATATCTAATTTAGATTTAAAAAATTCCACAGTAAAATCAACAAGTACTATGGATTGGGTAGATAATAAATGGCATCTTTTATATTTTCCTGAAAATAATAAAATTAATAATGAGATTATTAATACTCTTCAGAATGTAAATATAGCTCTTGGAAAAAATGAATCTCGCTTGCAAAGAGTTATTATTACAACAAGTGATGATAATCTTAATGTTGGCAATATCCCTAATTCTCAAAAATTTCTTAGCTTAAAACAAATTTCAAAAAATAATAAAAACAATCTTTATCTAAAATTTAATATTTTAGAATATCAAGATACTATATGGATTGCTGATCCTTTAGGTAATGTAATGCTTTACTATACTCAACCTTTTGATCAACATAAATTTAAGGATATATTAGCAGACTTAAAAAAACTACTGTCAATATCCATCATAGGCTAGTTAATTATGAATATCAGAAAAGTTTTAATTTCTATTAGTATATTACTTGCTATTACGGTAATCGCTATTGGCTCTTATACAAGACTTACTCACGCAGGACTTGGGTGCCCTGATTGGCCTGGCTGTTATGGTCATGCAACTGTTGCTCAAATTCATAATGATACGATTGCAAACTTAAATATTGATACGACAAAAGCTTGGACAGAAATGGTTCATAGATATTTTGCAGGATCATTAGCTTTACTAATTGTTGCTATTGGATTTTTAAATTTTCGTCAAAAAATTAATATCAAAACAACTATATTACTGTTAGTCACTATTGTTTTTCAAGCGTTACTAGGCATGTGGACTGTTACTTGGAAACTATTACCCACTGTTGTAATGGCCCATTTACTTGGTGGTTTTTTGACTTTATCACTCTTATGGTTTCTATTACTAGATTCAACAAAAATGTCTTTTAATAGCAATCTAAAAATTTCAAAGTTCACTAAAATTTTCAGCTTAATAGCTCTAATTACAATCAGTATACAAATTATTTTAGGCGGTTGGACAAGCTCCAACTATGCAGCTCTTCCTTGTCTTGATTTCCCTACTTGTAATAATTATTTATTACCAAATTCTGATTTACTTAAGAATTTTACTACGGCTTTTAACCCTTTACATGCTATAGGTCCAAATTATCATGGGGGGCTTTTAGATTATAACTCTCGTGTTTTAATTCAATTAGTACACAGGCTGGGCGCATATATTAATTTTATTATTATTTTAATTTTAATAGTTAGTAATTTTTATAATAAATATTATTTTAAAATAAATATTATTTTAATATCTTTATTAATTTTGCAAATATCTTTAGGTATCTTAAATGTTAAATTGTTTTTACCTGTATTTATTGCCGTATCTCATACAACTGTTGGAGTACTTTTATTACTGATAATAATAGCTTTAAATTATTTCAACCTATCTAATAACTCAAATAAACAAAATACTATTTAAATAAAATGAATATCTCCAACTCTATACATGAATACATAGCATTAACAAAACCTAGAGTTGTTATGTTAATGATATTAACAACTATAATAGGCATGATTTTAGCAATTAATTATGAAAATGCTCCTGTTGATCTTATAAAAGCCAGTTTATCTATAATCGGCATATTCTTTTTAGCATCTGCTGCAGCTATATTTAATCAGCTGGCCGATCAAAAAATAGACGCTATAATGCTTCGAACAAACAAAAGACCCCTTCCTCAAGGAACAATATCTACTTATAACGCTTTCATATTTGGTCTTACTTTAACGATTATTGGTGTTAGCATTCTGTATTTTTATGTAAACTCTATAACAGCAATACTAACTTTCTTAACTTTGATTGGTTATGCTGTTGTTTATACATTATTTTTGAAAAAACTAACTCCTCAAAATATTGTTATTGGCGGTATTGCAGGGGCAACTCCCCCATTATTAGGCTGGACTGCCATAACAAACTCTATTGCTGCTGAGCCATTATTACTAGTTTTAATTATTTTCGTTTGGACACCACCTCATTTTTGGGCACTAGCAATCTATAGACATAAAGACTACAAAAATGCTAAAGTCCCGATGTTACCCATTACTCATGGCATAGAATATACCAAGCTAAATATTTTACTTTATACTGTGCTGATGTGCGCTGTTACATATTTACCGTATTGTATCTATATGGGCGGTGTGTTTTATGCTATTTCTGTCAGTATATTAAATATAATCTTCTTATATTATAGTATTGCTCTTTATGTTATTAAAGATTATACAAAATATATAGAATATGCTGTAAAAACATTTAGATATTCAATTATATATCTAATGCTATTATTTATTTGCTTATTAATTGATAACTTTATGATGTATTAAATTATGAAAAAACTACTGTATTTAATTATTATTATTATAGCTATAAGCGTTATTAGCTTTTTTGGTATTAAAACTTATAAAAAAATGGCTGCAGCAAATATACCTATAGAAATAAATGGTTCTTACTTTGATAGCCCTAGACTTATTAGCCCTTTTTCTCTTAAAAAAGCTAGCGGCTTAAATTTTGATGATACTGACTTAATGAATAACTGGACTTTAATATTTTTTGGTTATACAAGATGCCCAGATATTTGCCCTGCTACTTTAAAAATCTTAGATAATCTTTATAGCAACCTTGAGAAAGACAAAAAAATAAACAAACAAGACTTGCCAGAAATAGTATTTATATCAGTAGATACAGATAGAGACGACTTTGAACAATTAAAAGATTTCACAGCTAGATTTAATAAAAATTTTAGTGGGATTACCGGTGAGAAAAATCAAATTGTTACTCTTGCAAAAAATCTTGGAGTTATTTATAACAAGCTTTCAGTAGGAGAAAATCAAGAAAATTATTTGTTTGATCATAGCAGTACTATCTATGTAATCAATCCTAGAGGAGAGTTACAGGCGATTTTCACAGCTCCACATAAGGCTGATGAATTAGCTCCTCAATATAAAAAAATAGTGAATAGATATAAGTTACTTTCATAAAGAGCAATAACTTATTAGTATTGCTCTAACATGCTAAATATTTAGCATGTTAGAGCATTGATATAATCATAATCAATTGATTTAATTTAAAAACTCTCTTTTTAGTTGTAATAACTACTTCTTTTTTGTAAAATTAAGTAAAACTTATAGCTTGCATAATACTTAATAGTTTTATATAATATGTGTTTGCTTAATAACTACGAAAATATAATTAAAGTTTAGGCTTTTTATTAATTAACAAAATAAATTTGATAGGTACCAAAAAATGGCTAAACGCTCAAATAAACGTGAAAGATTAATTGATGCAGCAATTCAATTATTTTATCAACAAGGTTTTCATCAAACAACTATTGCTGACATAGCAAAATTATCTGATGTTCCTTTGGGTAATGTATATTACTATTTTAAAACTAAAGATGAAATTTGTGATGCAGTAATTAAAGCTCGTTTCTCAGAAGTTAAAGAACTTATTAATGAGTTAAACTCTTTATCTTCTGGCTTTGAAAGAATTCAAGGTCTTATTAATTTTTACTTAAGTAAAGCAGAGCAAGTATCTCATTACGGAAATATTTTCAGTAGCTTAGTTCAAGAATTAAGTAAACATGAAAGTCCATTAGCTAATGATGCTAAATCTATCTTAACAGCAATTGTTGAGTGGTTAGATGTTCAATTTGCTGATTACTTAGGAACTGATAATAAAGAATTAACTTATGATTCAGCAATGCAATTATTTGCAAATATTCAAGGTATGCAAATCCTTACATTAGCATTCCAAGATCCTAAAATAACTGAAAAACAAGCTTCATTATTAACTAAGTGGTTAAAATCTTTAAAGATTACTGCTGATATTCAACATGCAGCAGCCTAATTAGCTTTAAAAGTAATTTCTCCAATATTAAATTTAGGAGAAATTACTTTCTTATTCAATTACTCAGAAAAATCTTTAAGCATTTCTTTTAAATCACCAGATTGATATAATTGTGTAATTATATCGCACCCACCAACAAGCTCACCACTAATATATAACTGTGGAAAAGTTGGCCAATTAGCATATTTTGGTAATTCAGATCTTATATCAGGATTTTCTAAAACATTAACAGACTCAAACTTCACACCTAAATCTTTTAAAATATGAACAACTTGCGATGAAAATCCACATTGAGGAAATATAGCATTACCCTTCATATACAATAATACTGGATTTTCAGATATTTGATTTTTAATAAGATCCACTGTATTCATAAATATATACTCACTTCAATATTGTAAATTACTTGATTATTTGAATATATAATAATACACTAATTTTCACATATTCTTAATTAAATCATAATAAATGGGAGATTTTATGACTTTTTCTTTAATGGCTTTACCATATGAAAAAAATGCTTTAGAGCCTTATATTTCAGAAGAAACTTTAAATTATCATTATGGAAAACATCATCAGACATATGTAAATAATCTCAATAATTTTTTGGAAGAAAACCCTGAATTACAAAATAAATCTTTAGAAGAAATTATTTTAAGTTCATCAGATGGTATTTTTAATAATGCTGCTCAAATATGGAATCATGATTTTTATTGGAACTCTATGGCTCCTGTTGGTCAAGAGCTTCATGGCAATCTATTAGAAGCTATAAATCAAAAGTTTGAAAACTTTGATAATTTTAAAGAAATATTTACTAAAACAGCAGTAACAACATTTGGTTCTGGTTGGGCGTGGCTTGTTAAAGACAACAATACTGGTGAATTAGAAATAATGAGTACTAGTAATGCTGACACCCCTATCGCACATAATAAAACAGCTATTTTAACTTGTGATGTTTGGGAACATGCTTATTATATAGATTATAGAAATGTAAGACCTAAATATGTAGAAGCTTTCTGGGGTCTTGTTAACTGGGATTTTGCTGAAAGTAATTTTAATAAATAATTATATTTAATATAAGCAGTAGTATCTTATATACTACTGCTTTATAAAATACTATCTGTCATATCTTATTAAAATTAGTTGCAATATTTTTTGCATTGTAGAACTTGCTCACCTTTAATATCATGACTTAACACCTTATGCTCATCTAAAAGCTTTGCTCTAAGAACCCCATAATCTGCTACATCTTCATTTTTATCTAATAAGTCATCAACAGCAGCCATAAAATTATTTAGATTCTCTAGAGCTTCTGCTTGCACTTTTACTATTATTTTATCTGTATTATAAATCAGATTAAGCTCATGAATATTTTTTAATAACTCTATTGATTGAATATTAAGCTCTTTAAATAAATCTTGATATAATCGTACTCTTATTTCATCTTGCTTAGAATTATATCCTTGGCACCTTGATGCAAGTTGGTATAATACCCTTTCTGATATTTCTGTTAAGCTACATAAAAAATCAGCAAGTTTCTTTAAAAAAATATCATTAATTGCTGTCTTTAATTTCACAATCCCTAAAGCTCCAACAGAATGAACTAATTTTTCAGTTAATACTGCTACTTTTTGCAGACTATGATATCTACTCAAAAATAATCCATAAAAGAAAGCCATATCTGATTTTATAGAGCTTTGATAAATTTTTCCTGAAAACTGCACATTAGAATTATAAGATGTAATCTTCTTTATAATGGCCTCGGGGAATAAAGCCTTAGTTTGAATAATTTTTTTAAATAATTCTTCTGGTAGATATATATCAAAAAATATCATTCTGATAAATACTAATTTTTGTTCATCACTTTGTAACCCTAAGTGATTACCTAGAATACGATTAACTCTTATTAAATCTTGAGCTTCTTTTTTTGTTAAATTAGATAAAACTTTTTTATCTTTCAAGTGATTCATCATATACAAAATAATTCGCTCATCTACAGAAGCAAAACTATACTCAGTATATTGATTATTAAAAAACTGATCATGTTCATCATTATTTCTAAGTTTAATTAAACATGTTTTAACAACCGTCCAATAATAGTCTATCTTAGCTTTAGAATCACTATAAGTTCCCTTATCGACAATCTCTTCTTTGTTAATTTGCCTAATTCTTAATGCATCAATGTAAAATAATTCAAAGTTCTTCATTTTTGCAGTAATATCACTTAAATTTTTAACAAGCCTTGTGGTATATTGACTCTGTTCAAGAGTTTGTCGCATTTCTACGTAATCTCTAAAAGTACTCTCAATCTTCACTTTAAGTTTTTGCACAATCACATGCAAACTATTAGATTTTTTATCATCTGTTTCAATAAGAACTTTATCTTCTGGTTGTGGATCCGTTAGCATATTAATAAAAAATATCGCTTTTTCTAAAGCATTAATTCGATAATTTAATTTCTCTAAATTATCAACGTCATCTTTAGTTAAAGCATTACTAGTTGCTGCACTTGTTAAAATTAATAAAATAATACTTTTATAATTTCTAATAGTTATTTGTTCTTGACCATTTACTGCTAACTGTAATGCATCTGCACTAACAGGTAATCGAAAAAAAGTTGTTAATGGTGTTTTTTCATAATCATGATATAGCCATTTTAAAGTGTTAAATAACTCTAACTCTTGTTTGGGAAGAAATGAAATATCAGCATAATATCCGGCATAACATAGATTAAGTTTAAAACCATTTCCCCCTTTTGGTTGAGATGTAACATCAATAATCTCATTTAAATACTGACTGGCTTTACTTAATACTAAAATATATTTTTTTGAATTCCCTTCAATTGGATAGAAATCATCAAAAATAACTTGTATTGAATTAGATTTTATTGGCATTAGCTCTCTCCAAAATTTGTAGCTCCTAAGTTTAAATATAATTTCTATATCAAACTATGGCAAATTTTGGATTAAATCTTTTTACTATATTACATTAAATCAAGAACATCAATACCTAAAAGGCTTAGTCCTATGCGTAAGGTTTCTGCTGTAATAGAGCATAAAATCAACCGATTTCTTCTAATATCGTCATTTTCAGCTTTACTAATAGAGCAGTTTTCATAAAACTTATGAAAAGTTGATGCTAAATTATATAAATAATTACATAATTTATGTAATTCTAAATTATCAGCAACATCATAAATAATCTCTTTAAATGATAAAAGACCAAGAGTTAAATTATGCTCAAAAACATTATTATCTGAAATAAAGTTTTCTAAATTTTTCATATCAAAATTCAAAATATCTTTATTATCAATATCAACCTTTCTGAATATAGCTTTAATTCGGACATAAGCATTTTGTAAGTATGGAGCGGTATTACCATCAAAAGCTAACATTTTATCCCAATCGAAAATATAATCTTTAATCTTATCGTTACATAAATCAGCATATTTTAAGGCGCCAATACCTACTTTAGCAGAAATATTTCTTTTATCATGTTCTGATAGTTCAGGATTCTTTGTTGATACTAATTTATAAGCCCTCTCTTTGGCTTCTTGAATTAATAAAGACAGTTTAATTGTTTCACCACTTCTTGTTTTAAATGGTTTTCTATCAGCACCTAATATTGCACCAAAACATATATGCTCTAATTTTACATCTTTAGTTAAATTAGCTTTATTTAAAACTCCAAATAACATTTCAAAGTGTTGTTTTTGTCTTGCATCCGTTACATAAATAATTCGACCTGCGTTAAGATCATTTATTCTATAATTTGCCGCAGCTAAATCAGTTGTTGCATATAAAAAACCACCATCTGATTTTTGAATCATAAAAGGTAATGGCTTTTTCTCTTTAGTTTCAAAACCTTCTAAAAATATAACTTTAGCGCCATCACTTAATTCAACTAATCCTAAAGCATCTAGTTTCTCAACAATTTGTTTTAAAAAATTATTATAAAAACTCTCTCCTTTAACATCATCTTGAGTTAATAAAACTCCCAAATCAGAATATATATTTTGAAAATATTGAACGCTATTATCGACAATATCATGCCAATATTGATTAGTTTCTTTATCTCCTTGTTGCAATAAAACGACTCTATTTCTTGCCTTTTTTGCAAAGTTAATATCATGATCAAATAATTTTTTAGATTCTTTATATAAAAAATTAAGATCAGACATTTGTTTTTCTTTTAACTCTTTATTTTGGCGATTCTCAATTAAATATTGAATCAACATACCAAATTGGGTACCCCAGTCTCCGAGATGGTTTTGTCTTATAACATCATACCCTAGGAACCCTAAAATTCTTGCAAAAGAATCACCTATAATAGTAGAACGAAGATGACCGATATGCATTTCTTTAGCAACATTAGGACTACTATAATCAATAGCAACCTTTAAGCCTTTACCTTGATTTATATCTACATCTAAATCATCACTTTGAAATAATTTTTTTAATTTTGTTGATAAAAACTTATCATCAAGCCACAGGTTAATAAAACCTGGACCAGCTATTTCAATTTTTGAAAAAATAGGAGATTTTTGATTATTTGCCTCAATTTTTGTAACAATTGATGAGGCGACATCTCTTGGATTTACTTTTAATTGTTTTGCAAGAGCCATAGCTCCGTTAGATTGATAATCTCCAAATCCTGCTCTAGTTGCTACTTGTAAAACAGGGTTAATACTATGATTATCTAATTCTGGAAAAGCTTGAGCTATAGAGCTTATCAAAAAATCATTAATAACAGCTCTTAATGTATTGATATTACTTGATTTATGCATAAGATATGTAGTTTAAATTAAGATTATAAATAATCTATTTTACTACCATAACAATGCAAGTCAATTATTATACAGAACTAACTGTTTTATCTAAATCTAGCTCCAATTCTGGGTTATAAAAGCTATACCACCAGCTATCGTCCCAAGCTTGAAATTCATTTGAACCATTATCATATGGATTGTCAGTTATACCTTTTCCTTCGCACAATGCTTTATGTCCTAAAATTGCAGCTTTTTCCATATCTGGCATTATGGTATGCAACAATAGCTTCAACATTGCATTATCTTGACTAACATTATAACCACCCCTTGTTGCACTACTACGATTTCGCACCACCATTTTGAGGCATCTCCTATAAATAAATATTAACTTTATTATAGAACACTTCCGGTATTACTTTATTAGATTTTTGTCAAATAAAGGCTAGATTACAATATAAAAAGCTTTTCGCCATGCAGATTTTGAGATATTTCCTACATACATTAATGAGTTGCATGACTTGGAGATATAAAGATATAATTTAAAAATAAACTTATATATTTATAATATAATTACCTATGAATACCTTACATTTAATTGCTATAATTGCTATCCCTCTTTTATTTGCTGTAACAGTGCATGAAGCAGCTCATGGTTTTGTGGCGAATTATTATGGCGATCCTACTGCTAAATTATTAGGGCGTCTTACACTTAATCCCATAAAACACATTGATCCAATCGGAACAATTTTAGTTCCTGCTATGTTAATCTTTTTAAATGCTGGATTTATTTTTGGCTGGGCAAAGCCCGTGCCTATTGGATACAGAAACTTCAAAAATCCTAAAAAAGATATGGCTATTGTTGCAGCAGCAGGCCCATTATCAAATCTTGTTATGGCAATAGGATGGGCAGTTATTGCCAAAGTATTTGATCTAGTTGAAATAGATGAAAGTTTCTCACCTGCTTTTCAAATGGGTCTTGCTGGTATTCAAATTAATTTAATCTTAATGATATTAAATTTTATCCCTATACCTCCATTAGATGGCAGCCGTGTTGTTTCCGCATTTTTACCACCTAAAGCTGAACAAGTCTATAATAGCCTAGAGCCTTATGGATTCTTTATTTTAATAGCTTTAATTTTCACAGGTATATTAGCCAAAATAATGATGCCTATATTTATATTTTTCTTTGGTTTGATATTGAATGTTTTTGGGATGTCGCCTTAAATCTTTTAATATAATAGATATCTTAAATTTAAAGCCATGAAAAATCCTTTTTCTGCTCCATTTGGGAGCCTTTTTTCTTTACAAAAGAAAAAATATTTATTCGCGCAGCTCATGATCTTGTTATTGCTGCGCAATAGATTATTTTAATTACCAACTCGCATTCTTTTTACTTTTGGTTTGTTATTACCTAACAACTCATCTCTTGCGTTATAAAATTGGCTCTGAGTTTGTAATAAATCAGAGTCTTGTGAATAATAAACTTTATCATATAAAGCACCAGGGCGAGACATTGCAGCCTTTTTATTATCTGGAACTAACTTTTCAAGTATATTTTCAACTTTTTTATCTTTTGGTTTTCCATCTTTATTTTTAAAATATACTTCCATAATATTTTCTACTAATGTTTTATCATCTTTTGCTTTAAACTTAGAATGTAATTCTTTTGTAAATTTATCTATTAAGTTATTAGCTTCATTTCCTCTAACTTTTCCTGTTTTATCAAGTTTTAGTCTAGAAAATTCAAAGCTTAATTTTGAATGTAAACCGCAATGCTCATTAATCATATTTCCATATATATAATATAAACATTCCATATCTAAAGTACCCGATACTTCTAGTTTTTTAAATTTACGTCCATCATATGAACTCATCATAGATGTTAAAAACATTTCTAAAATATCTGTTACTTTATTATCTGCTTTCACATTAACAGTATTTAAATTAAATTTACCTAGTGTATCTCCTTTTTTATAACTAAAAGTTGAACCATTTAAAGTTTCTATTGATTTATCAGCATCATAACTTAAAGTTGAATGCGTAGAAATAAAAGCTCCAGATTCAGTATCTTGACAGCTAGATATTACTTCTGAAGCTGTATCATCATTAGCAGGATGCAGTCTGCTTTCAGTAACCATTGTAACCCTAGCTTCTGCTTGTTCTTTTATTTGCAGTAATTCATCTCTTGCTTGATTTTGATACATAAATAATTGATTACGATTATCTAACTCTGCAGATTCAAATGATTTAATACCGGCTACATTTCTTGCCTGTAATATAGTTTTATTTGCTTCTATTCTGCTATTATCAAAAAGCTGTATTGATGTATCTAAATTTTTATTATTTGCTAATGCTTCTTGATAAACGTAATTTGAACTTTTGTTAAAAGCATTACCAATTATATTTAATAATTTTCTTGCATAATCATAGTCATCGCCAGTATTATTTGTAATGGCTTGTATTTTTTCAAATATAAACTTAGCTTCTTCATCATTACGCTTGACAGAAAAACAAGCTTGTTTTAAACCTTCAATATTTCTTATAATATCTTGATTAACTTGATCCGCTCTTTGAAGCATGTCATCTATATGCTTATATTGTGCCTGTAATTGAGCTTCAACAGCATCAACTCTATCAGTATTATCTCTAGCTAGATTAGCTAAATTTGGCAATGCATTAGATTTTTCTTTAATTACATTTAAAAGCCCATCAAGATCTCTAAATTTGTTTTTTAAAGCTATTGAAGTACTGTCAGTTCTGAAATCTTCTACTATTGATTTTTCTACTAGATGACTTAGATCTTTTATTAATTGATTTAGTTGTTGGTTGTTTTGTGATGTTGTGACTACATCTACATCTCTTTGATTTATTTGAGTTGTGGCGTCTTTAGTATTACCTCTTGCAACAACAATTTCTTGAGCAACTCTTTTCGCTTCTACTTGTGCTTTGCTTTCTTCTTCGGCTAGATTTCTTAAATCTGCTTTTTCTAATGCTTCAACTTTTGAACTCTCTGCAAATGTAGATAAAGGCTCTAAAGCACCGTTAAATGCTGCTTCTATTTCTATTCGTGATTTTTCTTCAGATAATTCAACATCAGATAATGCTTTTTGATTTTGAACTAAAGTTTGTTCTTTAGCTGCTTTTTCAGCTTCTGCTTTAGCTACTAGTTCAGCTTCTACTTGCGCAGCGCTTTTCGCTTTGCTTTCTTCTTCGGCTAGATTTCTTAAATCTGCTTTTTCTAATGCTTCTG
>CAXBNV010000010.1:0-54199 GCA_963977185.1 uncultured Gammaproteobacteria bacterium
ATTTGGAAGGATCAGCCATTTCTTGAATACGCTCATGGCCAACTTTTGCAAGCCATAGTTTAATTGGTTCAGCCTTAGGGCTAGGGATTGATTGAATTAACCGTAATAAGACTTCAGCAGAGGCAACATCAGTTAGATATTTTTTACCATCAGCTGATTTAAGCTTCAGTTGGTTACATTTTGTAACCGACTCATTACCTTCTTTTTTTAGTCTATTTTTCAGTACCTTCCAGTAATTTCGTGCTTCTTGGTAATCAGTTTTTTGAGTAAGGGCTTTAATGATATCAATAACTGAAAAATACCAAATTTCAGTGTCTTCATCATATATACGTCTTATTTCATAATCTTCAAAAATAGTTAAATTTTTATCATTTGTCATAGAGCTATTTCCTTATATTGGTTTATTGATACAATGTTATCTGTTAGTAAGTTCTCAATATATTGTCCCCATTGATTTAGAGCTTCTTTGCGTTCATGTAGCATTTCATTCTTATTATATGTAGCCATGATTTTAGGCATTTTATGACCTAAGCATTTTTCTATTACAACAGGATCAATTCTTAATGTTTCACCAAGATGAGTTGCAAAGCTTCTGCGGAGATCATGAGCACACCACTTAGGTATTCCAATTCTATCTTGTATTCGGTTAATTGCTCTAGCTAATGCACTGTCTGATAGGGGAGTAAGATCATCAGTGCCATAAATGACATAGCCAGAACTAGAAATATCTTTTAGCTCTAATAGAATGTTTTTTACCTTTTTGCTTAAATGTACTTTATGACTAATACCACCTTTACAATGCTCAGCAGGGATAGTCCATAAATTATTTTCAAAATTATATTCTGCCCAAGTGGCTAGTCTGAGTTCTGATGTGCGTACGCCAGTTAACAAAATTATTTTGATAGCGCTTTTTGTATGGAATGTCATATTATGATTATTGCTATCTAAGAATAGCCAAATCTTTTTTAATTCTTCAATAGTTAAAACTCGTTCTCGAGGTTTTTCTATACCACCAATATCTCGTGTTCTAATATTACTAGCTGGATTAATTGCCAAGCTTCCTCTGCTTACGCCATAATTGAATACTTGTTTTATAGTACTTAATATTCTATTAGCATGAATTGGAGCACCACGTTCAACAATTTTATCTAAAGCTCTAGTAATATCTATAGTTTTTATTTGATCTAACTTCATATGGCCTAATAATGGCACTATATCAGCATCGATTTGTTGCTTTATTTTATGATGTTTTTTGCGAAATTTAGCAGCATATCCGACGTACCACTCATTAACTAATTCAGCAACTATGTTTTTATTATCTTCATTTTCTTGTTTGATAATTTCTTTAGGAACTTTGCCTTCTCTTCTTAATTCACTTAATTCAATAAAGCGTTTTTTAGCATTAGCCAAGCTCATGGCAGGGTAGTGGCCTAGGGTTAGTTTATCTGTTTTGCCATTAATCTTATATCTATAAATCCAAGACTTGATGTTGTTGGGGGTGACACGAATTCCAAAACCACCACCTTCATATTTTTCATAACGTTTATCTAATGGTTTTAAAGCTTTAATATAAGTGTTAGTGAATACGCTCATTTTACTTCTTTTAATTAATGTGATGAAAGTGACAAAAGTGATTCTTTAAACAACATATTTTTTTATCTATTTTCTTGTGTACACCTTGGGGTTCACTTATTTAAGTTCTTATGTGTATCTAAATGATACTAATTGATATATATTATATTGAAAAATTCTTTATATTTCAATGAAAAAGAGTTGATTGTGAGATTATTTGATACTGATTGATAATGTAACAAAATAGATTTGTAATCAGCCGGTCGGCGGTTCGATTCCGTTCACCAGCTCCAAAATTTTCACAGTTTTATTTTTAAGACTTCGTCCTTTATTTCTAAGATTTTGCCCTTTATTTCTCCTATAATTTTCTTTTCAGATTGATAGTTGTAAAAAAATATTTGATCATTAAATATTTTATTAACAATAAACAACCCAGTTATTAATAGAAAAATATTTATTAAAATTTGACCTATTGTTTTTATTAAACTTTCTGGGTATTTATAATCATGATTTGCTTCTAGCTTGTTAAGAAACATAATAGTTTCGTTTAATAAATCTTGAATATTAGATGTTGTATAATTAGGTGACTCAATATTTATTATAAATTTTTCAATTTCATTATTTAATTTACGTAAATTTATATCATCATATAAATTCTGAGATGCTTTTAACTCATTAAGATAATAGATTAATGTTTTTTTTCGTATGATATTTTTAATATCTAATGATATAAGATTGCTGCTGGTGAGTTTATTTGTAAATTGCTCTCTTGGGGTATATTTTAAGCTATAAACATCGCATGCAAATTTGATTACTTTTTCCTGTTCATCAGTTTGCAATGCTAAAAAATCAAAAGGAGCTAGCCCTTTTTCATTGATAATATCTGTCAAAGCTCCTTTTTTAATTAATAACTCAACTAGATTAAAATCACTATGAAGAACAGCAAAATGTAGGGCAGTATTTCCTTTATTATCTTGTTTGTTAACATCTACTTCAAGAGTTAATAGTTTATCAATTGCATCTATCTGAGGTCTAGAGTTTACTCTTGTGTCATGGTGAGCAGCTCCCTTTGCACATGCTAAAATTAATGGTGTGTTGCCAAATTTATCGTTTTGTTTATTAATCTGTTCGTTCATAATAGGATGGTTGTTTACCACACCCTCATCGAGTAGAACTAAAGTTGCATCTATAGAGCTATTAGCTATACTCCACATTAAAGGCGTATTGCCCATTAAATTTTCTGTTTCTAATAGATTAGAAAGCATTTTTTCATGTTCTAACAAAATTTTTTTCAATGCAAAAGAATGATTCTTACAGCTTATGTAAGTAAGTAAAGAGAAATTATTTTCATCAACATAGTCTATTTGATCATCTTGTTCAATTGTAAAGGAATCTTGATTATCAAGGGTATTAAATACTCTGAATAAAATATCAGGGCCTGAATTAGGAATATTAGGTCTAAATGGCATGAAAAACTCCAAAACTTTATTATAAGTTAAGGAGATAAGTTGTCAAGATTTTTTATTAATCTAACTAGATTTTCATGTCAAACTTTCCAGTTTTTTATAACTATCTTAATTAAAACATTTTTATTACTAATTGTTACTTTCTCAGGTAGATATAAATCTTTATCTTTTATATACATAAAATTTTGATATTTTATTGTCCATCCTTGCTGAACTATAGTTTTAGTTTTATTTTTTGAATTATAGTTGATTTTATGAATACTACTTGGTGCTGCTTGACCTTTAATCCAATAAAATATATTTGATAACGGGACATTGTACCCAGTTATTTTAGTAAACATAGAATTAATATTATTAGTTTTATGTACTTCATCTTTAGAATCAGTTAGAGTTGCATTATTTGGGGTGCCTTGCATTTTGATTTTTCCAGCGCCTAAAGGACCAGACATGGTTATATTGAAATGCTTATTTTGCTGAGTCCAATCAAAATTAGCAGCAACATTTTTTTCAGGAGTTTTTACTCCTATTCTGCCAGAAAAAATCCATTTTTTGATTTGCTCCAAAGAGAATTCTTGAGTTTTCTTTTCTATATTTTTAGGCAGCTCTTTTGTTGTAGTGCAAGATATAAGCAAAAAACAGGTAATGATTGTTATAATATATTTATAAGTATATTTATTGAACTTATATGACATTTTTTTAACTTAAACCTTAAAATAATTTTAATAATGAATAAATCAATTATAGTTCAAAGTTAATCTAAAATGACAATATACTCGTAATTTTAATTAAAGATATTTGCATTTTGCAGTATTTTTTGTAAACTACCTAAGGTCAGAATAAATTTATAAAATTAATTATTTTATATGGAATTATTAGGTTTAAGCTTTAGTCATAAAAATACACCTTTAGTTTTAAGAGAAAAGCTTTCCTTCTCTAGTGATGAGTTATCTGTAGCACTTAATAGCTTTAATAAACATACAAAATTTCAAGAAAGTTTTATTTTTTCAACGTGCAATAGAACAGAAATTTATTGCGCAAGTAAAGATTATGATTATAAAAATATAATAGACTGGCTTATTAAATACACAGGGTGTGATTTAGATGATAGAAATATCGGTTATGATTTATATCAAAATGCTGATTTAGTTAATCATTTGTTTAGAGTAGCAAGTGGTTTAGACTCTATGGTATTAGGTGACTCTCAAGTGTTAGGCCAAATGAAAGACGCTTATAATATAGCATTGAAGCAAGGAAATATTGGTAAAAAATTTGATAAGCTTTTTCAAGCTACTTTTAAAGTAGCTAAAGAAGTTAGAACCAAGACAGCTTTAGGAGAGAATTCTGTATCATTACCTTCTGTTGTTTACTCCATCGCTGAGCAAGAGCTAAGTTATTTGAAAAATAAAGCAACGGTACTGATTTTAGGAGCAGGAGATACTTCTGGTAAAATTTGCAATTATTTAGATAACTCTTTAGTTGGTAAGTTATATATTGCTAATAGAACAGAGTTGAATGCTCAAAAGATAATTGATCGATGTTCAGATAATTTCAAAGCTGAGTTTATACCATTATCAAAAGTTAAGGATGTTATTTGCAAGGCAGACGTTGTTTTCTCTGCCATGTCAAATAGTCCAAATTTCATAGATCAAGAAGAAGTAGATAATAATAAAGATAAATTTACTAAAAATTGCTTATATTTTGATTTATCTGTACCAAGAACTATTTCAACAGAATTTACTAAAAATAATAAGTTTATAAAAATTTTTGATTTAGACGTAATTCAAAATATTATAGCTAAAAATAAAAAAAGTAGAGAAAAATCCCAAGATTTAGCGGAATTAATAATTGATTATAATAAAGATCAATATTTAGAATGGTTTGATTCATTGGATACTTTGAGTGCTCTTTGCTCGTATCGTGAGCAAGCAGAGCAGTTATGCCATGACGTGTCAAAAAAAGCTCAAAAGCTTTTAGCTTCTGGAGAAGCTCCCGAAGATGTTTTAAATTACTCTTTAAGATTATTACGTAATAAATTATTACATCATCCAACTGTTAATATTAGAAAAGCTGCTAAGCAAGGTAATATTGATAACCTAGAATTATTAAAATCTATATTCCAATTAAGTGAATAGTATAGAGTAAAAAAAGAGAATAAATTTAATTATGAAAGAGTCTATTGAGCGTAAGCTGCAAGGGTTATTAGATCGTTTTGATGAAATATCAGGATTGTTAAGTGATGCAGAGATAATAAGTAATCAAAAGAAATTTAAAGATTTATCTTTAGAATATTCTAAATTAGAAGATGTTGTAAATTGTTATAAAGAATATATTAAATATACGGAAGCTAAAAATTCAGCAGAAGAAATGTTAGATGATTCTGATATTGACTCAGAAATGAAAGAATTAGCAGAAGATGAAAAGCAAGACGCTATTAGTAACATAGATAGAGTGGAGCAAGAGTTACAAATATTATTGTTACCAAAAGATCCTGATGATAGAAAGAACGTATTTTTAGAGGTTCGTGCAGGAACAGGTGGCGATGAAGCTGCAATTTTTGCCGGTGATTTATTTAGGATGTATATCAAATATGCTGAGTCTCAAAGTTGGCGTACTGAAGTTATGAGCGTTAGTGATGGTGATCACGGTGGTTATAAAGAAGTTATTATTAAAATTACAGGCCAGGATGTATATTCTAAATTAAAATTTGAATCAGGAGCTCATAGAGTTCAGCGAGTACCTGCTACTGAATCTCAAGGAAGGATTCATACCTCTGCTTGTACTGTAGCTGTTATGCCTGAAGTTGATGAAATTGATGCTTTTGATATATCTCCAAGTGATTTAAAAATTGATACTTTTAGATCATCAGGTGCTGGTGGGCAGCATGTTAACACTACAGATTCAGCGATTAGAATTACACATATTCCAACAGGAGTAGTCGTTGAATGTCAGGATGAAAGATCACAGCACAAAAATAAAGCGAAAGCTTTAACTTTATTGCAATCTAGAATTTTAGAAGCACAAAGACGTGAGCGTGCTCAAAGTATTGCGGCTGAAAGGAAAAGTTTAGTTGGTAGCGGCGATAGGTCAGAAAGAATTAGAACTTATAATTACCCTCAAGGTCGAGTAACAGAACACAGGATTACTTTAACTTTGTATAAACTAGATGATTTTATGGAAGGTAATGTTGATTTAGTTATTATTCCTTTGCAGCAAGAAGATCAGGCTGAAAAATTAGCAAATTTAGATAGTGAATAGTTTAAAAAAATATACTATAAAAAATTGGCTTAATGAAGCTGTAAATAAGCTTGAAGATATTAAGAGTATTAATAAATTAAATATTAGTAATACTAGGCTTGATGCTGAAATTTTGTTATTAGATGTTATAAAAAAATCAAAGGTTTTTTTATATACTGATTCTGATTATATTTTAACTAATTTAGAATTAAAAAAATTAGATTTATTATTAAAAAGAAGGCTTAAGGGCGAGCCTATTGCTTATATAATAGGTCATAAAGAGTTTTGGTCTTTAGATCTTAAAGTAACTTCTGATGTTTTAATACCAAGACCTGATACCGAGTTATTAGTTGAAAAAGTTTTAGAGTCTTTACCTAAAGATAAAAATTGCAAGATTGCCGATATAGGTACTGGCTCTGGGGCTATTGCCATAGCTTTAGCAAAAGAGCGCCCAAACTGGCAAATTCATGCTGTAGATTTATCTGAAAAATCTTTAAAAATAGCAAGGCAGAATGCGGTATATAACCATATCAATAATATTAAATTTTATTGTGCAGATTTATTTACTGGATTTGAAAATATTGATTTTAAATTTGACGCTATTGTATCGAATCCTCCTTATATCGATATTAATGATGAATATATTACTAATATTAATTCTATTGAATTACAATACGAACCTAAAATGGCTCTAATTGCTGAGAACATGGGTATGGATATTATTGAGAAATTAATAAAATTTGCTCCAAGATTTTTAGTTAACAAAGGTTTTTTATTCATTGAGCATGGATATAAACAAAAAGAAGATATAAAAAATTACTTAAAAGATATAAGTTTAACGTTCTCATCAATTAATTTTTATCAAGATTTAAATAAACTAGACAGAATAGTTTGTATTAAATTTAGTGATGTAAAATATAAATTATAATTTTTGTGTCATTTTAAAGTTTTCTAGTCATGTGTTGATTAATTATTTTATTAAATAAATTTCTTGAATTATTAAAAACACCCCATATATTTTGGTTATTATCAAAGTTTAGTTATTTCATGATTTTAATGGAGTCATCGTAATATGAGTAAAAAAGAAAAAAATATTTCTTCAGAAGAAGAATTAGATATAAATGTACAAGAAAATACAGAACATACTGAACAGAACTCTAAAGAAGAAGTTTTTGAAGCTAAAGACAATATCAAAGATGATAATGTTGATCAAGATTCTGAAAGTTTAACTTTAGATGCATTAAAGCGCCAGCTTGAACATTTAAAGCAAAAAGCTGATAGTAATTATGAATTGGCTTTGCGCTCTAAAGCTGAATTAGATAACGTAAGACGTAGATCAGAAAAAGAAATATCAGGAGCTCATAAGTACGCTTTAGAAAAATTTGTTCCAGATTTATTGCCTATTTTAGATAGTATTGATCAAGGAATTCTTTCTGCTAATATTGATGATAAGCAAATAGAATCCATTGATTCTGCTTTAAATATGGTTAAATCTGTGAAAGAGGGTATGGGGTTAACTGCTAAAATGTTTGAAGATACTTTTAAAAAATTTGGCGTTAAGATGCAAGATCCTATGGGGCATAAATTTGATCCTCATTTGCACCAAGCTGTTATGATGCAGCCAGATGAAGAAAAAGAAGCAGGGACCATTATTAAAGTGTTGCAAAAAGGATATATTCTTAATGATAGGGTTATTAGGCCAGCTATGGTTATAGTTGTTCAAGAAAAATAAAGTTAAAATAACGCTTGAAATCTAATAAATAAACTATATATATGGTCTTATAAGATTTTTAAAGTTTTAAATTAAAGTATTGTAGATATAATTATTTGATATTTGGAGAAATTTGTTATGGGTAAAGTTATTGGTATTGATTTAGGTACAACAAATTCATGTGTTGCTGTAATGGATGGTGGCAAAACAATAGTTATTCCTAATAGTGAAGGTGATAGAACTACACCTTCGATTGTTGCTTATACAGATGGTGGTGTAAAAGTAGGTAAGATTGCAAAAAACCAAGCTGTAACAAATCCTAAAAATACTATTTTCGCGGTTAAAAGATTAATTGGTCGTGAATTTAATGATTCTATCGTTCAAAAAGACATAAAAATGGTTCCTTATAATATTGTTAAAGCTGATAGTAACAATGATGCATGGGTTGAGGTTAATGGTGAAAAATTAGCTCCACCAAAAGTTTCTGCAGAAGTTTTAATGAAAATGAAGAAAACGGCTGAAGACTATTTAGGTGAAAAAGTAACTGAAGCAGTTATAACAGTTCCTGCTTACTTTAATGATTCTCAAAGACAAGCAACTAAAGATGCTGGTAAAATTGCAGGGTTAGATGTTAAAAGAATTATAAATGAACCAACTGCTGCTGCTTTAGCATATGGTATGGATAAAAAGCGTGGTGATTCTAAGATTGCTGTATTTGATTTAGGCGGTGGTACTTTTGATGTTTCTATTATTGAAATAGCAGAAGTTGATGGCGAGCATCAGTTTGAAGTATTGGCAACTAATGGTGATACTTTCCTAGGTGGTGAAGATTTTGATTTGAAATTAATAGAGTTTTTATGCTCAGAGTTTAAAAAAGAACAGGGCGTTGACTTACATAATGATTCTTTGGCTTTACAAAGGCTTAAAGAATCTGCAGAAAGAGCAAAAATTGAATTATCAACTAGTCAAGAAACAGAAGTTAACTTGCCATATATTACTGCAGATGCATCTGGTCCTAAGCATTTAAATATAAAGATTACTCGTGCTAAATTTGAATCTTTAGTAGAAGAATTAGTTAAAAAGACTTTAGAGCCATGTAAGTTAGCAATTAAAGACGCGGGTCTTGATGTTTCTGAGATTAACGATGTGATTCTTGTTGGTGGGCAAACTAGAATGCCTAAAGTACAAGAAGCTGTTAAAGCATTTTTTGGTAAAGAAGCTCGTCGCGATGTTAATCCTGATGAGGCTGTTGCTGTAGGTGCTGCAATTCAAGGCGCGGTATTAACTGGCGACGTTAAAGATGTTTTATTATTGGATGTAACTCCTTTATCATTAGGTATTGAAACAATGGGCGGTGTTATGACTAAGCTTATTGATAAAAATACAACTATTCCAACTAAAGCGTCACAAACTTTTTCTACTGCTGATGATAATCAGTCTGCAGTTACTATTCATGTACTTCAAGGAGAGCGTGAAAGAGCAAATGCTAATAAATCTTTAGGTCGATTTGATTTAGCTGATATTCCACCTGCACAAAGAGGGATGCCTCAAATTGAAGTTACTTTTGATATAGATGCTAATGGTATTATGAATGTATCTGCAAAAGATAAAGCAACAGGTAAGGCTCAGTCTATAGTTATTAAAGCATCAAGTGGTTTATCTGATGAAGAAGTTGAAGCTATGGTTAAGGATGCAAAAGCTCATGCTGAAGATGATAAAAAATTTCATGAATTGGTAAGTGTACGTAATCAAGGTGACAACTTAGTTCATGCAACAGAAAAAAGCTTGAAAGATTTAGGTGATAAAGTATCTGCTGAAGATAGAACTAAAATTGAAAGTGCTTCTGCTGAGTTAAAAGAAGTGTTAAAAACTGATGATAAAGCTCAAATAGAGTCTAAAATAGAAGCCCTATCTGCAGCATCACAAAAAATGGCTGAGCAAGCTTACGCTCAAAGCGGCGCTGCTGATGCTCAAGGTGATGCAGGTGCAAATAAAGATAGTTCTGATAAAAAAGATGATAATGTTGTTGATGCTGATTTTGAAGAAGTTAAAGACAATAAATCTAAATAGTAAGTATTAATTTACATAATTAATTAGAATATAGTATCCCAGACTGTTAAATTAACTTTCTGGGATGTTTTTTTTTATAAGGTTGATGGAAGTTTATGTCAGACAAGCAAGATTATTATAAAATTTTAGGTGTTTCTAAGAGTGCAACAAAAGATGAAATAAAAAAAGTTTATCGTAAGCTTGCTATGAAATATCATCCAGATAGAAACCCTGGAGATGAAAAATCAGAAGCGAAGTTTAAAGAAGTAAAAGAGGCTTACGAAGTTTTATCAGATGAGCAAAAGCGTGCAACTTATGATAAATTTGGTCATGCCGGTATGAATGGCGCTGCAGGCAGTGGCTTTGGCGGTAGTGCTCAAAGTGGATTTGGTGACATCTTTGAAGATATTTTTGGAGATATTTTTGGCGGTGGCGGTGGAGCATCTCATCGTTCTGGCGGATTTTCATCAAGCGCACAAAGAGGTTCTGATTTAAGGTATCCTTTAGAGCTAACTTTAGAACAAGCAGTTGGTGGAGCTAATATTAATATAAAGGTTCCATCGTATGTTTCATGTGATGAATGTTTAGGCTCAGGAGCTAAAAAAGGTTCAGGAGCTACTTCTTGCTCAACTTGTAATGGTATTGGCCAAGTTAGAATGCAACAAGGATTTTTTTCTATTCAGCAAGCATGTCCAACTTGTCATGGGGCTGGTAAAGTAATCAAAGATCCATGTCAAAATTGTTCTGGTCAAGGAAGAGTTAGAAAGAATAAAAATTTATCAGTGAATATTCCAGCTGGAGTTGATACTGGTGACAGAATTAGATTAAGCGCTGAAGGTGAGGCCGGGGTCAATGGCGGTCCTAATGGTGATTTATATGTAGAAGTAAAAGTTAAAAGCCATGATATTTTTAGAAGAGAAAATAATGACCTTTATTGTGATGTCCCTATTAGTTTTGTAATGACAGCATTGGGTGGAGAAATTGATGTTCCAACATTAAATGGAAGAGTTAAATTAAAAATTCCAGCAGGGACTCAATCAGGACGTCATTTTAGAATTAGAGGTAAAGGTGTTCCTGGCATAAGAGGTGGGGCTCAAGGTGATTTATTATGTCAAGTTATAGTAGAAACCCCAGTTAATTTAACTAGTGAACAAAAAGAGTTATTAACTAAATTTAATGATTCTATGATTAATACAGGAGATAAGCATACTCCTAAAAATAGAAGTTGGTTTGAATCATTAAAAAATTTTTTTGATGATTTTAATAAATAAAAAAATAGTTTATTTAAGTATTAAGAAGTAAAAAGGAGAATGAGTATATGGCGATGATACCTATGACAACCGAGGGAGAAAAATTATTGCAAGATGAATTGCAAAAATTAAAGTCAGTTGAAAGACCAGTTGTGATTCAAGCAATAGCCGAAGCAAGGGCGCATGGAGATTTAAAAGAAAATGCTGAATATCATGCAGCAAGAGAGAAGCAAAGCTTTTTAGAAGGAAGAATTAATGATATTGAAAGTAAGTTATCCAATGCTCAGATTATTGATGTTACAAGAATAAAAAATGAAGGTCGTATTATATTTGGTTCAACAGTAACTTTAAATGATTTAAATCACTCTAAAGAATTAACTTATAAAATTGTTGGTGAGGATGAAGCTGATCTTACTAAAAATAAAATATCATTAAAATCGCCAATTGCAAGAGCTTTAATAGGTAAAAATAAGAATGATTTTGTTGAAGTCATAACACCTCGTGGAGATGTTAATGAGTTTGAAATAAAAAAAGTGGAATATATTTAAGATAGTTATTTTGAAAGATAAAAAAGTAAAAAGTAAAACAAAAAATACATCTAATAAATCGTGGGTTCATCGGCATCTAAAAGACGGTTTTGTTAAAAAGTCACAACAAGATGGCTTTTTTTCAAGAGCAGCTTATAAGCTTTTAGAAATTAATGAAAAAGCTAAATTGTTTAAGCCTAACATGATTGTTTTAGACTTAGGTGCAGCTCCAGGTAGCTGGTCACAAGTTGCATCTAATTATATCAAACCAAAAGGGATTATATTTGCTTTAGATTTACTTGAATTAAAAGATATATCTAAAATTAACAATATAAAATTCTTTCAGGCGGATATAAATGCACTTACTACTTTTGAATTGCTTAAAGAAGAGTTAAACTTAATAGATTCAGGTAGTAAATTTGATATAGTAATGTCTGATATGGCACCAAGTTTGACAGGAATATCTAGTGTTGATGGAGCAAGGATGTCGGAGTTATTATTAAGTTCTTTAGAGATAGTAAAAAATTTTTTAAACCAAAATGGCTCTTTCGTAGTGAAGTTATTTCAAGGTGCGGATTTTAATAATCAGATTAAAAACATTAAGTTATGTTTTGAGTCAGTTAATATATTGAAACCTAAAGCATCAAGAGGAGAGTCAAAAGAAGTATATATTTTGGCTAAAAGGTTGAAAACGATATTATAATATAAAGATTAGGACTTATATTTAAAAAGAGGATTAGTTACGTGAATGATACGTCAAAAAATATATTATTGTGGGTAGTTATTGTAATAATATTAGTTTCTGTATTTAGCAATTTTGGGCCTAATAATACTTCTGCATCGAAAATAGAGTATTCAGCTTTTATTGATAGGGTGCAATCAGGAATGGTCGAGCGAGTTGTTATAGATCCAGAGCTTAGAAAAATTACAGGTTTGGATAAAAATGGCTCTAAATTTATTACTTATATGCCTTTATCTGACCCCCAATTAGTTAATGAACTGTTAAGTCAGAAAGTTAATTTTTCTGGTAGACCACCAGAGCAAAAAAGTTTACTGTTAAGTATATTTATAAATTGGTTTCCGATTTTATTATTCATAGGAATCTGGATTTATATTTTAAGGCAAATGCAAGGCGGTGGCGGTGGTCGCGGAGCAATGTCATTTGGAAAAAGTAAAGCTAAGTTATTAGATGAAAATCAAGTAAAGGTAACTTTTAAAGATGTTGCTGGAGTTGATGAAGCTAAAGAAGAAGTTTCTGAATTAGTAGAATTTTTAAAAGATCCAGGCAAATTTCAGGACTTAGGCGGTGCTATTCCTAAAGGTGTGCTTATGATGGGGCCTCCAGGAACAGGTAAAACTTTATTGGCAAGAGCTATCGCAGGTGAAGCAAAGGTGCCATTTTTTACCATTTCTGGTTCTGATTTTGTAGAAATGTTTGTTGGTGTAGGCGCATCTCGTGTTCGAGATATGTTTGAGCAGGCAAAAAAAAGGGCTCCTTGTATTATTTTTATTGATGAAATTGATGCAGTAGGAAGACATCGTGGTGCTGGATTAGGCGGTGGTCATGATGAAAGAGAGCAAACTTTGAATCAATTGTTAGTAGAGCTAGATGGTTTTGGTGCTAATGAGGGTGTTATTGTTATTGCTGCAACTAATAGACCGGATGTATTAGATCCTGCTTTATTAAGACCAGGAAGATTTGATAGACAAGTTGTTGTTGGTTTACCTGATATTAGAGGACGTGAGGGTATCATTAAAGTCCATATGAAAAAAATTAAGATATCTGATGATATTAACCCAAGAGTTATAGCAAGAGGAACACCGGGTTTTTCAGGAGCTGATTTAGCAAATTTAGTTAATGAAGCAGCTTTGTTAACGGCAAGAGCAAATAAAAAATTGGTCGATATGCAGGCTTTTGATGATGCCCGTGACAAAATATTAATGGGTGCTGAACGACGTAGTTTAGTTATGTCTGATAAAGAAAAATTAAATACAGCATATCATGAATCAGGTCATACTATCGTCGGTCATTTAGTACCAGAATATGATCCTGTTTATAAAGTAACTATAATACCAAGAGGCCGAGCATTAGGGGTAACTATGTATTTACCTGAGGCTGACAGTGTTTCAAGAAGCAAGTTATATCTAGATAGTCAAATATCAGTAATGTTTGGTGGCAGAATTGCTGAAGAATTAATAAATGGTGAAGATCAAGTAACAACAGGAGCTAGCAATGATATTCAAAAAGCAACGGAAGTTGCTCGCAATATGGTTGTAAGATGGGGACTTTCTAAAAAGCTTGGACCTTTATTATATGCAAAAGAAGATGAAGAAGTTTTTTTAGGTCATTCGATGAATAAGCAAAGTGGTGTTTCTGATTCAACTGCATCAATGATTGATAATGAAGTTAGGGATATTATTGAGAAAAACTATAATATAGCTAAAGATATATTAGAAAAAAATCTTGATAAGTTGCATATAATGACTAAAGCTTTAATGAAATATGAAACTTTAGATGCAGGACAAATAAAAGATATTATGGATGGTCGTGAAGTTAAGCCCCCTAAAGACTGGGATGATTGTTCTTCTAATACTACAGGATCTAATAAAGTTGATTCTAAAGATGAAGTTACCGAGCATAAAAAACCAAAAGATTCAGAGAAGCCCGTTGGTGATGAATTAAATGCAGATAAATAAAAATATAACAAGTAAAAAAAAGGCGTTAGATTTATTAAAACCTAATATTATGGGTATTTTAAATGTAACGCCTGATTCTTTTTCTGATGGAAATCAATATAATAATATCGATTCAGCTTTATATCATGTAGAACACATGATAAAAGATGGAGCTGATATTATAGATATTGGTGGAGAATCAACCCGCCCTAATGCTGATAAAGTTTCTTTGCAAGAAGAAATTGATAGAGTTCTGCCTATTGTTGAAAAAATTATTTCTAATTTTGATGTAATTATTTCAGTTGATACTAGTAAACCAGAAATCATGAAATTAGTGTTATCTAAAGGCGTTAGCATTATTAATGATGTAAGAGCATTGCGACTAGATAATGCTATCAATGTTATTGCAAAATATAATCCAATGGTTATATTAATGCATATGCTTGCTGAGCCTAAAATTATGCAAAAAGTAATAATTAAAGAAAACGTTTATAGTAATGTAGTATCTGATATAAGAAATTACTTAAAAAAGCGAGCTGATGCATGTATTAACGCAGGTATTAGCTCTAAAAATATAATATTAGATCCAGGATTTGGTTTTGGCAAAAGCTTTGAAGATAATGCTCATATTTTAAATAATTTAAATGAATTTTCAGATTTGGGCTACCCGCTAGCAGTCGGCCTATCTAGAAAATCAATGATATCTTGTGCTTTGGGTGAGAAGTACACTGTAGATAAAAGGTTATATCCAAGCATAGCTTTAGCTGTTATGAGCGTATTAAATGGTGCTAAAATAATTAGGACTCATGATGTAAAAGCAACTAGAGAAGCTTGTGAAATTGCCCATAAAGTGCAAGAACATGATTAAATAAATTAAATTAAATGGAATATTAATTTGCAAACAATATTAGGAATAGATCCAGGATCACATTATGCTGGGTTTGGTATTATTAAAATAGATTCAAAATCTAAAAAAGCTTTATATGTTACATCAGGTGTTATTAATTTATCTAAAATTCAAGAGTTTGATGCTAAGTTATTAGAATTATACAAAAATATTTGTGAAATTATCAATATTTATAAACCAGATAATGCTGCAATAGAAGATTTATTTGTTTATAAAAATGTACAATCAGCAATAAAACTTAGCCATGCAAGAGCTGCTTGTATTTTAGCATTAGCTAATTCAGAAATTAAATTTAAAAGTTATTCTCCAAGGTATGTTAAAAAAACGGTAACAGGGCATGGTGGTTCAGATAAAGATAAGGTTCAACAAGTAGTTAAAAGTATTTTAAATATAGATGAAACTTGTGTTTTAAAAGCAGATGCTTCAGATGCTCTAGCAATTGCTTTGAGCTATTATTATAGCTCTAATTTTGTATATTAAAATATTCTAAAATCCAGAAAAGTCTTTCATTAAAGGCTCATATTTATATTTTTCAGAAATTTCATAGTCTTTATAATTGAGAGCTAAAGATTCTAGTTGTTCTAATACTGATTTAAATCTACTGTTATATAAATAATTATACTCACCTTGCTTAACTCTTTCTATAGTATATGCAATAGTTTTTAATCTTTTAAAAAGGGTATCTTCAGTATTTTTACTGTCAGTTAAAATATTATATAAAGTATTACATATTTTTAACTTTTGATAACCTTGTCGGTATGTAAAAAAATATTGACCATCTGATGCTAAAGTATCTTTATATTTTTTAATTATTTTTAACATATTAGATAGAGTATTTGTTTCGGTATTATCTGTATAAAGATATTCATTGTGAGCTTTAATTTCATCATCAAGACTAGTCTGTTCTAGTTTTTCAAGTATAGCATCAAGAAATGCTATGTTATTTTGCACAGAATCCATTAATAACTCTTCAGACATTGACTCATATATATTTTTTATTTTTTTTAATACTTTAATATTGTTATTATCATATTTATTATATATTTCTAATAATTTTTTAAATTTAGTTGATGATGAACTATTTGTTTTATCAAAAAATTCAAAAAATAATTTTTGGTTATTGCAAGCAAGTCCTGCATTATAATTAATATCAAAATTAGGAGTCGTTTGATTTGTAGTAGATTGAATTTCTTTTAAAATATTATTTATTTTATTAATAATAGGAATATCATCTAATTCTTTATGATATTCAGATAGTGTATCAATAGCTTTTCTGTAAAAAAATATTGAGAATTCATAGGCTTTAATGAAGAAAGAAGATACAGCGGCATATAAATCACCAAATAAATAATAACATTTTTGGTCAAGTTTTAATTTAGAAAAATTAACTTTGTTGTAATAATCTTTATTACTTGGGATATCTAATATTTTTTTTATAGTTTGTAATGTTTTGCCAAATTCTCCTGATATTAAAATACTGTGGCTTGTAATCAGGTTTTCTATAAATTGATATAATAGTTTTAAAGTATCTTCATGAGTTTGTGGTACATCAATTGAATGTTCTAATATACTAGATAATAAATTTGCAATAACTCTTTTTTGATGTCCTAGCCTAAACGAAAATAAAAATTGTGATTGAATAACTTGGTTATTACAATAAGAGTTTATTTTTTGTAAGCATGAAGTTATAGTTTTATGATTTTGAGAATAATTATCTTTAATTGTTAGTAATGAGTAAGTAGTGTTTGTTTTTGGATTTTGATTTGTTTTGCTTGTAATTGTAGATATAATTTTTTTTTCATAAATATCGTCAACATCATTATCAGTATCAGGTAAAGCAGATTCTAATTTATAGCTAGATGAACTAGAGGAGTTATTATCATTATCTGTATGATTATCTGATTCAAACACGCTATTAATCATATCATCTTTATCGTGAGCATGTCTTTTAGTGCCAGATTTTTTTTGTCCAGCAAGAGCATCAATACTTTCGGTGTGCATTTTAGATGTGGCTTTATAATCTGACTCTAAATCTAAAAGGTCTTCTACTTTTATAGACGTAAGCGTTTCTAGTTGATGCTTCTCTTCAATAGGCTTAATTACAATCCAAGAAATATTATTATAAATTAAAGATTTACTAAAGCTATTATATTTTAGTAGCTTATATAATTGATTATAATATTTTTTATATATATCATTTTGATTAATTCTTTCTAAGTAGATTTGTGCACTACCAAAATCATTTTCTCTTATATAAATGTAACTAAGAATAATATTTATTTTATTTTTTATATCATGATCATTATTATGAAGATTATATTTATTAATATTTAATATGGTTTTTTTTATTTTATTAAAAATGAAAGGCTTATCTAGCTCATATTTAAAAAAATTTTCAAAGAAAAACACGCTATTATTTAATATAAAATCTTGTAGATCATTTATATAATTATTAGATGAGATTATGATGTGTTGATATTGGATAGGCTGATATTTTGTGTTTTTTTGATATAAATCATCAAGTAATTTTCTTATAATTAAAATTGACTTATTATCATTATGCTGAATAAAATAATTAAATAAGAATCGTAGTTCAGCAGGATTATTTTTGATTTTTTCATTAGATTTATAATTATTAATAAGGCATATTTTATCGTCTATTATTTGTAGCTGAGTTTCTATTTCTTTGTTGTCTGATTGTTTTAAAAATTCAGGATTTATTTTTTTTAAAAATAAAGTAGCTTTATCTTTATTACCAGCTTCGAAATACCCTGTAGATAAAATTACATACAAATATTGCTGAATATTATGTTCTGCAAGCTCAGTTTTCTTAGATAGTTCTTCTATTAGAATTAATAATTCAGGTTCTAATAATAATTTATTTAGATCGTATTTATTGAATAATGTTGCAAACTCTAATGGATTATCAAGAATTAGTTTCAGAATTATTTTTTTATCATAAAAATACATACCTGAATGATATTGTTTTGAAGTTGTTTCATCAACAGACTCTTCTGAATCAAATAAATCTTCTGCATCTGATAAATCTCCTTCAAATTCAAATTGCTTTTTACGTTCTTTTTGAGTTTTTTCATCATCAGCTTTTTCTTTTGAGTATTCTTTTAATGACTCAATAGAGGTTTCTTTTATTTCTTTATAGGTTGTTAATAATTGTAATTTAAACTTTAAAAGACTGGTGACAGGATTTAAGGGATTATGATCAATATTTTGTTTTAATAATCGAAGATTATTTAAAGAAGGTTTTTCTTCATAAAATTTTTCAAGAACAAGCTTTGAGCCTAAGTTTGAATCTCTTAAGTTATTTGAAAAAATAGTAAAATCTACTTCTGATAAATCAGGATGACTATGCTGATTTATACTTTTTAGTTTAATACAAGCATCTGGGTATGCAAAAGAATGAGCTGCTTCATAGTATTGAGCTGCCAAAGGAGAAGATATAGAAGATTTTTTTTCTTCAATTAATCCTAAATTATAAGCAGCTTCAGGCAGCTGATATTCTTTATATAGTTTTTTATATATTTTTACAGCATCAGATGTATTATTTTGATATTGTTTTATATTTGCTTTAATGAAATCAAAATATGGAGATTGCTCATTTTCTAGAAACTCAATGTTATTTAAAAAAAGATCTTTATATGTATTTAGTGAGTCTTGATCTTCTATATTACAAGTGTTATTAAAGTAGCAACAAGGTCTATCTAATTTATTACCTTGCTCAGATAGAATGTAGCCTTTTATAGTATATAAAGCTATTTTTTGAGGGTTATATAAATATGGATGTGTTTTATAGATTTCTGCTAATAAAAAACAAGAATCAAGATCATTGCAGTTTGCAGCCATAGTTAAATAACGAATGGATATTAAAGTATTGTAAAAATCTTGTTCTAAATTGTGGAAATATCCTAAATATGTAAGGCCTTTTGGGTTACCATTTTCTGCTAATAAAGATGCAATATTATAATTTTCTTGAAGTTTAGTACTTAATGATTTTTTTAGATTGCTATATAATACTTTATAAATCGCAGAAGATGATTTTTCTGTTATTGCTTCATCTATATATTCTTGAGATTGAGATATCTGCTCTTCTGTAAAATCAGTAAATTTAGAAATATATGTGTCATATACTATATAACATCCTTCTGGTATTTTTGAATCCAAAAGTATAGATGTAAATGCTTTTAAAGATGAGCTATTTTTTTCACAATAATATTCTTTTAGGTATTGCCAAAAATTTTGTTCTGATTCACTGATTGTTTCTTTACTTTCAATTAATTGTTTTATTTTAGACAATGTCTCAGATGATGCGCTTCTTAAGTCAGAAAGATAAAGATCTAAGTTTACATTATTTTGAGATATGGTTAATATATTATCTTGATTTAATAAATACTCAGTATAATCTACAATGTCATAAATTACGTTTTTCTTAAATTTAGTTAAAATATCTAATATGTTTTTCATATAACTATTCCTTTAGTTATATAGGTTAATTTATTCTCTATAATCTAATAGTAGCAGATTATAGAGAATAATATTTGATTTAAATTATAAAAAATTATCTAAATTTATTAATGGCATATATAGTAAACAAATTATACAGCATATAATGAGTGTTAAAAATATAGTTAGTGTAGGCTCTAGTACTTTCTGAGTAGTTTTTATGTTATTTTTTATATAGAGCTCTAAAAGATGAGTCGCATTATTTAAATTTTCAGTAATATTTTCTGATTTTTGTTCAAGCGTTATTATCTGTAAAATTTCTTTAGGAATAAATTTACATTGTTTAATTGAATTATTAAATGAGTATCCCATTGTTAGGTCATTTTTAAATTTGATTAATTGTTTTTTAATATATAAATTTTTATTATTTTTAATAAAATATTCTAAAAATATTATAATATTTAAATTTTGTTTTAAAGATATATATAATAAAAAAATAAACTTATAAGAGATTATCAAAAGATATGTTTTGCCAATAATAGGTATATTTAAAACTATTTTATTATATGAATAATTTATAGTTTTTTTTATATTATTAGGTATTAAGAGTTTTAAACAATTTTTATTATAATAAATTAAAAAAAGCATTGAGAGCATTATATAGATGTTTTTATTTATAAAACATAAAATATTATTTTTTATATTTATAATAATTAACGTAGTATATGGCATAGATATATTTAAATTTTTATAAAATTGTTCAAAAGTTGGAATTAGATAACAAGTTACAAAAATTATAAATATTAATAACATTAATAAAATAATAGATGGATAAATACAAGAGTTCCTGATTTCTGTTTTTAAATCATAATAAGATTTTTGGAAATTTTGAAGGTTTTCAAGGACTGTATTTAATGATGCTGACTGTTCGCCAATTTTAATTAGGTTGATAAAGAAACTATCAAAATATTTAGAGTAAAAAGATAATTGTTCAAAACAATATGATAAAGTATGTCCTTTTTTTATTAGTTTCGAAATATTTTTAACGAAATTGTTTTTTTTATAATAATTATTATTTAATATATCTATAGCTTTATCTAGAGTAATATTTTGTTTTAATAAAATAGATAATTGTTTAGTAAATATTAGAACCTGCTTTGGCTTAAGTCTTTTTGAGTTTTGTATAATTTCAAACATATTAAATTGTAATATTTTTTAATTCAAAGATAGGTTGTCTTTTATTTAAAATATTTGTATTTATTTTAAATTTTTGGAAAATAATTAAACTAATACTAGATATAAGTAAGTATTTAGGTAACCCCATTTCAAGGAGTCTTGTAATAGCGCTATTAGCATTATTACAGTGCATTGTTGCAAATACTAGATGACCCGTTTGTGCAGCTGATAGTGCTATTTTTGCAGTTTCAATATCACGAATTTCTCCTATTATTATAATATCAGGATCTTGACGTAATATTGATTTTAATAAATTTGCAAACGTAAGATTTATTTTATTATCGACGTTTATTTGAGTAATGCCTTCAAAAGATATTTCAACAGGATCTTCAATACTTATAATATTATTTGTTTTATAATTTAGATTATTAATGCACGCATATAAAGATGTTGTTTTTCCAGAGCCAGTTGGCCCTGTAAATAATATTAAACCAGATTTTTTACTTATATTATGTTCTAATATATTTAATTGGTTATTATTTAGTCCTAACTTAGTTAATGAAATTAATTTTTGTTTATTTTGCAAAATCCTTATGACTAATTTTTCGCCATAGATAGTTGGGCAAGTACTTAGTCTTAAATTATAATTATTATTATTGCAAAAATAACTGATTTTACCATCTTGAGGAATTCTAATTTCTGTTATATCAAGATTAGCAAGAATTTTTAATTGACTTATTATTTGTATGGTCTTGTTTTTAGCTAGCGTTAATTTATTTACTAAAACGCCATTTATTCTTAATCTAATTTGATAATGATACTCTTTAGGTTCTATATGAATATCTGATGTAAGGCTATTGATAGCATCATTGATAGTATTGATAAATAAATCATCAATATTAATTTTTGGTTTATTATTCATATTCATAATATAATGTGAAGATATTAAAACTTTACTAAACTCTAGAGTTTGGTATTCTATATTAAGTTTTAGAAAAAATAAATATAAATTTATAAATATTACAACATGACTAGTAATCGACCTTTTTTAAAATGGGCAGGAAATAAGTTTCGTATTATTGATGAAATAATAAAATATTTACCAGATAATTCTAATTATGATTGCTTTGTTGAGCCATTTGCAGGAACATGTTCTGTTTTTTTAAATACTAACTATAAGAAAAATTTTCTTGCCGATGAAAATCCAGATTTAATTAATTTATATCTTTATCTTCAAAAAGAAGGTGATAAGTTTATAAAGTATTGCGCTAAGTTTTTTGATGATAATTCTAATCTAGAGTCAACTTATTATGAAAATAGAGATATTTTTAATAATACTAAAAGTATAAGAAAGAAATCAGCTTTGTTTGTTTATTTAAATAGACATAGTTATAACGGATTGTGTCGATATAACAGTAAAGGCAAATTCAATGCACCTTTTGGGCGATATATTAAAATTTATTTCCCACATGAAACTATGTTAAAATTTTTTGAAAAATCACAACGTGCAGAGTTTAAATGTCAAGATTTCAAAACTACATTAAAAGATTTATCTGATAAAAGATCAGTGATTTATTGTGATCCTCCTTATTTACCGTTATCTGATACTGCCCATTTTACTAAATATTCGCAAGGAAACTTTGGTTTAGAGGAACATACAAAATTAGCTGAAATGATTGATGTATTAAAAAATAACAAAGATAACAAAATAATCTTATCTAATCATTATATAGAAAAATATCATGGGCTTTATAAAAATGCTATTATAAAAAAGCTATCTGTTCCTCGGTATATTAGTTGTAATACTGAAACTCGCAAAAATGTTGATGAGATTTTAGTTTTATATAATATTTAGTTATATTTTTAGGTTTTATATGATGTTGTTTAAATTATTTAAAAAAAGTTTAATTTTGTTTTTATATTTCTGCTTATTAGGAATATTGGCATCTTGTGTAAGTGATGAGATTATTTATAAAGACAATAAATCTGAGATGAAGTTTACATCTGTTGACGGTAAAAAGATAAATTTATTAGATTACAAAGGAAAGTTTTTAATAGTAAATTACTGGGCTAGTTGGTGTTCACCTTGTGTAAAAGAAATTCCAGAGTTGATAGAATTTAATAAAAAATACAAAGACAAAGCTAATATAATAGGCATAAATATCGAGCATATAGATGCAAATAAGTTAAATAAAATTATCAAGAATTTTAAAATAAATTATCCTAATTTAAAGGAAGATGTAATAAAAAAATTATTAGATATAGATATCGTAGGCTTTCCAACTACTTATATTTTTAATAAAAAAGGTCATTTAGTGAAAACTATACAAGGGCCTCTTCTGATGAAGACTTTATCAAGTTATATACAATAAATTTATGGAGGTTTTTATGGATGAAAATAATAAGGGCATTCATTGTATCATTTCTGGAAAAGTACAAGGTGTTTTCTATAGAGCCAGTACCCAAAAGATGGCACAGAATTTAACTCTTACTGGTTGGGTTAGTAATATTCCAAATGGAAATGTAGAGTTGAAAGCTTTTGGAGATAATGAAAAACTTCAAGATTTAATTAATTGGCTTTGGGATGGACCTTCTGGCGCTGTCGTAAAAGATATAGAAGTTAATTATATAGAATTAGAACGTTTTAATGGTTTTGTTATTAAGTATAATTAGATGAAAATGTTTAAAAATTCTATCTCATGATATATAATCTATAAGTTAAAATTTTATTGAACTGTATTGAGGTTATTAGTTGTATGCCTATATATGAATATAGCTGTAAAGATTGCGGCCATAGTTTTGAAGAAATCCAAAAGATGTCTGATGATGCTTTAGTTTTATGTCCTAATTGTGGTAAGGAAAGTTTGCAAAAGCTAGTTTCAGCTGCAGGTTTTAGATTAGCTGGTGGTGGCTGGTATGAAACTGACTTTAAAGATACAAAAGAAACTAAAAGAAATTTAGTTGATAAGAACAGTTCTAGTGTTGATACCAAGACTACTAATAGTAGTGATAAATGAGTTTAAATAAACTAAAATTAACTCCAAAGTATTATATTTCGTATTTTTTAGATTTTTAAGGGTTACCTGATGAGAACAGATTATTGTGGCAATATTACAGAAGAATATTTAGGTCAAAAAGTAAAATTATATGGTTGGGTAAATACTCGACGTGATCATGGAGGAGTTGTTTTTTTAGACTTAAGAGATAGATATGGTCTAGTTCAACTAGTAATAAGACCAGAAGAAACAGAAGCATTTGCTATTGCAGACAAAATTCGTAATGAATATGTTATTGGTATTGAAGGTACTGTTTGTAATCGTTTAGAAGGTACTGTTAATGAGAATTTGAAAACAGGTAAAATTGAAGTAGAAGTTAATAAATTAGATTTAATTAATAAATCAGCAACTTTACCATTTCAATTAGATGAGCACCATAAAACTAGTGAAGAAGTAAGATTAAAGTATAGATTTTTAGATTTAAGACGTGATGAAATGCAAAAACGTTTTGAGTTAAGAGCCAAGGTTATTAAATTTTTTAGAAATTATTTAGATGATCATAAGTTTTTAGATGTTGAAACTCCATATCTAACGAAACCTACTCCAGAGGGTGCAAGAGATTATTTGATTCCTAGTAGAACTCATCATGGAAATTTTTTTGCACTGCCGCAGTCACCACAAATATTAAAGCAAATTTTAATGATGTCTGGTTTTGATAGATATTATCAAATAGTGCGTTGCTTTAGAGATGAAGATTTACGTGCAGATAGACAACCTGAATTTACACAGCTTGATATTGAAACTTCTTTCATGGGTCGTGATGAAATAATGAGTTTCATTGAAAAAATGATAAGAGGTGTTTTTAAAGAATTTTTAGATGTAGATTTTGATAGTGTTCCTGTTTTAGAATACAAAAATGTAATGCGTGATTATGGAGTTGACAGGCCTGATTTACGAAATCCTTTGAAACTGATAGATATTGCTGATTTGTTAAAAGATGTCGAGTTTAAGGTATTTAATTCACCAGCAAATGATTCTCATGGCCGAGTTTGCGTGTTAAATGTTCCAGGCGGTTCTAAATTAACTAGAAAAGAAATAGACGCATATACTAAATTTGTTAGTATATATAAAGCTAAAGGTCTTGCTTATATTAAAGTAAACGAACTTGAAAAAGGTATAGAAGGTCTTCAATCGCCTATTTTAAAATTCTTACCTGATAATGTTGTGACTAAGATATTAGAGCGTGCTAATGCAAAAAATGGGGATTTACTATTTTTTGGAGCAGATAAATCTGTAGTAGTTAATGAAGCTATGGGAGCTTTAAGATGTAAAGTTGGTGAAGATTTAAATTTATTAGAAGGTAAATGGAAGCCTGTGTGGGTTGTTGACTTTCCTTTATTTGAAAGAGAAAAAGCAACTAACAAATTATACGCAGTACATCATCCTTTTACTGCATCAAAAGAAAATGTTGAAATTGTTAAAAATGATCCAGAAAATTGTACAGCTCTTGCATATGATTTAGTACTAAATGGTAGTGAAATAGGTGGTGGATCAGTTCGTATACATGATTTAGAAATGCAAAAAGCTGTTTTTGAAGCATTAGGAATATCTGCAAAAGAAGCTGAGCTTAAATTTGGACATTTATTAAAAGCAATGCAATATGGATGCCCTATTCATGGCGGGATAGCATTTGGTATTGATCGAATTATTATGCTTATGGCTGGAGTTGATTCAATTAGAGATGTAATAGCTTTCCCTAAAACTCAAACAGCAAGCTGTCCTTTAACAGAAGCTCCATCAGAAATTGATTTTGGTCAATTGTATGAGTTAGGGGTTCAAGTAGTTAAAAAAGAAAATGAATAGGTAATAAATAAATTAATTATAAGGTTTATTTTTTATGGCAGGACATAGTAAATGGGCAAATATTCAGCATCGTAAAGGTGCTCAAGATGCAAAAAGATCAAAGATTTTCACTAAATTAATTAGAGAAATTACAGTTGCAGCAAGATTATTTGGTGGTGATCTTGATTCTAATCCTAGGTTAAAGGTTGCTATTGATAAGGCCAAAGGCGCTAATATGCCTAAGGATACTATTGAAAAAGCTGTGAAAAAAGGAGCTGAAGGCTTAGATGGCGATAATATGGAGTCTATCAGATATGAAGGATATGGCCCATCAGGTATTGCCATTATTGTTGATTGTTTGACTGACAATAAGAATAGGACTGTTGGTGAAGTTAGGCATGCTTTTACTAAGTTTGGTGGTAATTTAGGAACAGATGGTTCTGTGTCTTATATGTTTAAAAAGCAAGGCATTATCAGGCTTGATAATAGTAGCAATGAAGAAGTTGTTATGGAATTAGCTCTTGATGCAGGCGCTGAAGATGTTTGTGAAGTTGATGATGGTTTTATTGAAGTTATAACTTCTCCAGAAAATTTTGATAATGTGAAAGATATCTTGTCAACAAATAATCATAATGTAGTTGAGTCTGATCTTTCTTTTATTCCTGATAATTATACGCCGATTGATGATGAAGAAATAAAAGAAAGAATATTAAAGTTATTAAATATGATAGATGATCTAGATGATGTTCAAGAAATTTATCATAATGCAGAATTTTAATATAAATAATAAAATTAAATTTAGGGAATAAATTTTTTAATAATGGAAAAAAAATATTTTGGCACTGATGGTATTAGAGGTAGGGTTGGAAAAGGATTTTTAAATCCAGAGTTTGTCTTAAAGTTGGGTTGGGCCGTTGGTAAAGTTTTAGGTAAAAAAGAGGGTGCTAAAATATTAATTGGTAAGGATACTCGTATTTCTAGTTATTTAATAGAGGCCTGTTTAGAAGCTGGTCTATCTTCTGCTGGGATGAATGTAAATTTACTTGGTCCTATGCCAACTCCTGCTGTTGCTCATCTTACAAAGTCATTGAGAGCTGATGTTGGCGTTATGGTTAGTGCATCACATAATCCTTATTATGACAACGGCATTAAATTTTTTTCAAAAGACGGTTTTAAACTTTCAGATTCTGTTGAATTAGATATTGAAAAATTATTATTAAACGATTTAGTTATGGCCAATAGTGATTTATTGGGCAAGGTTAAACGAGTTGACTATGCTGAAGGTCGATATATAGAATACTGCAAAAGAAGTTTTCCAAGAGATAGTGATTTATCAGGATTAAAAATAGTTATTGATTGTGCAAATGGAGCTACGTATAAAATTGCTCCTATGATATTTCAAGAGTTAGGAGCTGATGTTATATCAATAAACGTTAACCCTAATGGTTTTAATATTAATAAAGACTGTGGTTCAACAAGCCCTAAGAGTTTGGTTAGAACAGTTTTGGATTGTCAAGCTGATTTAGGAATGGCTCTTGATGGTGATGGAGATAGGCTTATTTTGGTTGATCATAAAGGTAATATTGTAGATGGAGATCAAATATTATATATATTAGCTAAATATCATAATGATATTAGAACTAATGATTTTAAAGGTATTGTTGGAACAGTAATGTCTAATATGGGCTTAGAAATTGCTTTAAAGAATTTAAATATACCTTTTAAGAGAACTAAAGTTGGCGACAGATATGTTATTGAAGAGTTAATTAAGCAAGGTTGGACTTTAGGTGGAGAGGCATCTGGTCATATTATTGATTTAGCTAATTCGACAACAGGAGATGGTATTATTGCTTGTTTGCAAGTTTTAACTTCTATGGTGAAAAATCAAATATCTTTAATAGAGTTAACCCAAAGCATGATTAAGTACCCACATAAAATAGTTAATCTTGCTTTAAAAGATATGTCTGTTGATTTAAATTCTGAAGAAATCCAAAGTAGAGTAAGAAAAGCTGAAGAGCAATTAGGTGAGTTTGGTAGAGTAGTATTAAGAAAATCTGGAACAGAACCTAAGGTGCGAATTATGGTTGAAGCTAATGATGAGCAATTAATGGAAAACTGTTTAAATTTTTTGGTTAAAGAAGTAGAGAGTATTTTATAAATTATGAAAGATTGTTTATTAATAGCAAACTGGAAAATGAATGGTAGTTTAAGTTTTAATAAAAAATTATTTTTAGAGCTTAGAGAGCTTATGGCTAATATACAACATGATATGGAAGTAGCTATATGTCCACCTAATATTTATATAAATCAAATAAAAAATTTGTTAAGCAATGATCTTAGTTTTATAAAGATAGGTTCTCAGGATGTGTGTTCTGAAATAAATGGCGCTTATACAGGCCAAGTATCTTTAGATATGCTAGATGATTTTGGCGTTAGTTATTCTATTATAGGCCATTCTGAGCGCAGAATATATAATCACGAAACTGATGTTGAGGTAGCTAATAAAGTCGCTAGAGTATTATTAAGTAATGATAAAATATGTCCTATTTTATGTGTAGGGGAAAGCTTAGAACAAAAAAATGCCGGTCTTACTCAAGATGTGATAAAAAAACAAGTTTTTGCTGTTATAGATTGTTTGAAAGATAAAAAAGTTTTAGATAATACTGAAATAATGGAAAGAATTATCATTGCATACGAGCCAATTTGGGCTATAGGAACAGGAGAAGTAGCTACAGCGCAGGTAGCTGGCAATGTGAGTCAATTTATTAGAGGATTAATTGCCGAAATAAATCTGGAATTGTCTGATAAAGTGCGTATAATTTATGGTGGTAGTGTTAAAGCTAATAATGCATTAGAGTTAATTAGCCAGCCAAATATAGATGGTTTTTTAGTGGGTGGCGCGTCATTAGATGCGGCAGAGTTTGTAAAAATATATAGTCATATGTGCAATTAGATCATGTTATATCAAGTTATTTTAATAATACACATAATTTTATCGTTATCAATTATAGGATTAATTCTTATGCAGCATGGTAAAGGTGCTGATATAGGAGCTGCTTTTGGAAGTGGTGCATCTAATACAATTTTTGGTAGTCAAGGTACTGGTAATTTTTTATATAAAGCTACAATGTTTTTAGCGTTGCTTTTTTGTATTACAAGTATTTCATTAACTGCTTTTATAGAAAAATATGATAAGTCAGAGTCTGGCCTAAATGGTGTAGAGAAAACTTTTGATTTAAAAGGTGTTGAAGCCGCAGCAAAAGAGTTAGATAGTAAAAAACAAATTAAAAATAGTGATGTTCCAGTTATTAATGAAAGTTCTAATAGTGTTTCTGAAAAGAAATAATTAGATAAAATTTTAAATGGGTATTATGCCGAAGTGGTGGAATTGGTAGACACGCCATCTTGAGGGGGTGGTGATCTTAGATCATGCCGGTTCAAGTCCGGCCTTCGGCACCAATTAGAATTTGACTGGTAGGTATATTTATATATACTATAAATTAAGTAAATAGTTGAATTAAATTAAGTTAAAATACAAATTTAAGAATAATATTAACAATGCTAGAAAATTATTTTCCTATATTAATCTTTCTTTTATTTAGTTTAGTGTTTGCCTTTGCTCTCTTATTTTTAGGCAAATTACTAGCTCCAAGCAGACCTAATCCAGAAAAAGATTCTCCTTACGAATGTGGATTTGAGGTTTTTTCTGATTCTCGTGCTAAGTTTGATGTTAGATATTATCTAGTAGCGATATTATTTATATTATTTGATTTAGAAATTGCCTTTTTATTTCCTTGGGCTGTAGTTTTTAAAAATATGAATTGGACTGTCTTTTGGTCTATGATAATATTTTTGATTTTACTTACTATTGGTTTTGCCTATGAATGGCGTAAAGGTGCATTAGAATGGGAATAGAAAATAAATTATCACAGAGTTTTTTTACAACATCTATAGATAAAATAATTAACTGGGCCAGAACTGGTTCAATGTGGCCAGTAACATTTGGTTTAGCTTGTTGTGCAGTTGAAATGATGCATGCAGGAGCTGCTCGTTATGATCTTGACCGATTTGGAATTGTGTTTAGGCCTAGTCCAAGACAGTCTGATGTGTTGATCGTTGCTGGAACTTTATGTAATAAGATGGCTGCACCTTTAAGAAAGATATATGAACAGATGCCAGATCCTAAATGGGTTATATCTATGGGATCTTGTGCAAATGGAGGAGGATATTATCATTATTCTTATTCTGTTGTTCGCGGCTGTGATAGAGTAGTTCCTGTTGATATATATGTACCAGGATGTCCACCTACAGCTGAAGCATTACTGTATGGTATTTTACAATTACAAAAGAAAATCAAAGAAACTGACACTATAGCTAGGACTTAGTAACTAATTAATTAGAAGAGATTATTGAATGGCTAATAAGTTTGAAAATATAATAACACTTATAAAGCAAGAATACCCTAGAGATATAGAATCTTTTGATGTTGCTCAAGAGGAGTTAACAGTTGTTGTTAATAGCGAAAACATTGTAAAGTTTTTAGATTTTTTAAAAAACAATGAAAATTTATATTTTGCAGAATTAATGGATTTATGTGGTGTTGATTATAGTACTTATGGTGCTACAGATTGGGAAACAACTGATGCTACAGCCTCAGGTTTCAGTCGAGGCGTTGAAGTTATAGATAATAAATTTAAGAATAAATTTAAATCAAGATTTGCAGTTGTTTATCATTTACTTTCTATTAAGCACAATATAAGAATTAGAGTAAAAACTTTTTTAAATGATGATAATGGAATTCCAATGGTTGATTCTGTTATAAAAATTTGGAATGGTGCTGATTGGTTTGAACGAGAAGCTTTTGATATGTTTGGAATAGTTTTTAATGGCCATCCAGATTTAAGACGACTTTTAACTGATTATGGTTTTGTTGGCCACCCATTTAGAAAAGATTTTCCATTAGTTGGACATGTTGAAATTAGTTATGATGAAAAAGAAGGTCGAGTTGTTTATCAGCCTGTATCTATTGAGCCAAGAGTATTGGTACCAAGAGTAATTAGGCGAGATGATCGCTATGATAATTTAGAAATTAAACAAGATTAAAGCAAAGGTAGATTTTAATGTCAGAATTTAAAAATTATACTTTAAATTTTGGACCACAGCATCCAGCTGCGCATGGTGTGTTGCGTTTAGTTTTAGATATGGATGGAGAAGTTATTGTTAATGCTGATCCCCATATAGGTTTATTGCATAGGGGAACAGAAAAGTTAGTTGAAAGTAAGCCATTTAATCAAAGCATCGGATACATGGATAGATTAGATTATGTTTCCATGATGTGTAATGAGCATGCTTATGTTATGGCAATTGAGAAATTGTTAAATATAGAGGTGCCTACTAGAGCTAAATATATTCGAGTAATGTTTGATGAGATTACTCGAATTTTAAATCATTTATTATGGCTTGGAGCTCATGCACTTGATGTTGGTGCAATGACAGTTTTTTTATACGCATTTAGAGAAAGAGAAGATTTATTCGATTGTTACGAAGCAGTTTCTGGCGCAAGAATGCACGCCACTTATTATAGACCAGGTGGAGTTTATAGAGATTTGCCTGATAGTATGCCAAAATATGAGCCTTCAAAATGGACTAGTGCTAAAGAAGCTGCTAGAAAAAATCAAAATAGAGAAGGAAGTTTATTAGATTTTATTGAAGATTTCACAAATAGGTTTCCTACTCATATTGATGAGTATGAGACTTTATTAACAGATAATAGAATCTGGAAACAGCGTACGGTAGATATAGGAATAGTATCTCCTGAAAGAGCATTACAGTTAGGTTTTTCTGGTCCAATGTTAAGAGGATCTGGATTTAAATGGGATTTAAGAAAAAATCAACCTTATGAAGTCTATGATCAATTAAAATTTGATATACCTATTGGGAAAACTGGAGACAGTTATGATAGATATTTAGTTCGTATTGAAGAAATGCGTCAATCTAATTCTATAATAAAACAATGTATTAAATGGTTAAGAGAAAATCCAGGCCCTGTGATATTAGCTGATCATAAGGTCGCACCTCCAAATAGAGTAAAAATGAAAGAAGAGATGGAGTCTTTGATTCATCATTTTAAATTATTTACTGAAGGATATTGTGTTCCAGAAGGTGAAGTATATTCTGCAATAGAGCATCCTAAAGGTGAGTTTGGGATATATTTAATTTCTGATGGAGCAAATAAACCATATAGGTTAAAAATTAGAGCACCTGGATTTGCTCATTTAGCAGCTATGAATGAAATGAGTAAAGGTCATATGCTTTCTGACGTCGTGACTTTAATTGGTACTCAAGATATAGTTTTTGGTGAAATAGATAGATAAGTATAAAGATATATCATGACAGAATTATTAGATATAATAACTAAACAAAGTAAGTTAGAAATAGATAAGTGGGTTAATAAGTTTCCTGAAGATAAGAAATTATCAGCAGTAATTCCTGCTTTGACTGCTGTTCAAAAACAAAATGATGGTTCATTAAATGTTGAATTGATGGATGCAGTTGCATCTTATTTAGGCGTGCCAAGAATTTCTGTATATGAAGTGGCTACTTTTTACTCTATGTTTGAACATAAAAAAGTAGGTAAACACAAACTTTGTGTTTGTACTAATATTTCTTGTATGCTTAGAGGATCAGAAGAAATTGTAGATCATTTAAAAAATAAATTACAAATAAATTTTGGAGAAGTTACAAATTGTGGAACTTTTTCTTTAAAAGAAGTAGAGTGTTTAGGGGCTTGTGTCAATGCTCCTGTTATGCAAATAGAAGATAAATACTATGAAAATTTATCGAATGAAAAAATTGATGAAATTATAGAAGAGTTATCAGAATCGAAATAACATTAGATTTTGTTAAATTTAAAGAATTAAATTAAAATTTATATAATTATGACTGATCAAATTTGCTTTAGAACAAAAAAGTTTGATAAACCTTGGACATATGAAAATTACCTTAAAGTAGGTGGTTACTCTGTTTTAAAAGACATATTAACAAATAAGAAAGATCCATCAGAGATTATTGCTGATCTTAAAACTTCTGTTTTAAGAGGAAGAGGTGGAGCAGGTTTTCCAACGGGATTAAAATGGAGTTTTTTAAATCGAAATATTCCTGGTCAGAAATATGTTATATGTAATTCAGATGAAGGTGAGCCAGGTACTTGCAAAGATAGAGATATATTGAGATTTAATCCTCATCAGTTAATAGAAGGTATGATTATAGCGGGTTATGTTATGGGTGCCAGTATTGGTTATAACTATATTCGCGGAGAGTTCAGAGAACCATATTATAGAGTAGAGCAAGCTATTCAAGAAGCTATAGATGCAGGATTTTTAGGTGAAAATATCTTGGATTCAGGCTTTAGTTTTAAGCTAAATAATTTTTTAGGCGCTGGAGCTTACATATGTGGTGAAGAAACTGCTTTACTAGAGTCTTTGGAGGGAAAACGAGGGATGCCTAGATTTAAACCTCCATTTCCAGCAAATTATGGTCTTTATGGTAGACCATCTAATATTAATAATACGGAAAGTTATGCCTCTGTTCCTGTTATTTTACAAAATAGCGGAGAATGGTTTTTAAATTTAGGTAAGCCAAATAATGGTGGTGAGAAATTATTTTGTGTTTCAGGGCATGTAAATAGTCCAGGTAATTTTGAGATACCCTTAGGTACGCCATTTGAAGATTTATTAAATATGGCTGGAGGAGTTTGGAAAGGACGTAAACTTAAAGCAGTTATTCCTGGGGGATCTTCTGTCCCCGTATTAAAAGCAGATGTTATGATGAGTTTGACCATGGATTATGACTCGATATCAAAAGCAGGCTCTATGTTAGGATCTGGAGCTGTTATTGTTATGGATGATACTACTTGTATGGTAAAAGTGTTAACTAGAATAGCTGAATTTTATGATGAAGAGTCGTGTGGTCAGTGTACACCATGTAGAGAAGGTACTGGCTGGTTATCTAAAATGTTAAGAAAAATTGAATTAGGTAATGCAAGCATGAGTGAGTTAAAAAAACTCGATAGTGTTGCTGAAAATATGATGGGCCGTACTATTTGTGCTTTAGCTGATGCAGCAGCAATGCCGGTTAGAAGTTTTCTTGAGCATTTTTGGGATGAATTTGCAGTTAAATGTAAAAATTAAGTGTAAAAATTTAATTAAGATATAAAAAATTAGTTATTTTAGAAAAATTTATTAGATTTAAATGGTTGGCTCTATGGTTAAAATAGAAATTGATGGTAAAGATTTAAATGCAGAGCAAGGTTCTATGATTATAGAAGCTGCTGATTCAGCAAATATTCACATACCACGCTTTTGTTATCATAAAAAACTATCTATAGCTGCAAATTGCCGTATGTGTTTAGTTGAGGTAGATAATATTCCTAAAGCTGTTCCAGCTTGCGCAACTCCAGTTACTGATGGTATGAAAATTAATACTAAATCTTCTAAAGCAAGAGATGCACAAAAAGCCGTAATGGAGTTTTTGTTAATTAATCATCCATTGGACTGCCCAATTTGTGATCAAGGTGGGGAGTGTGAGTTACAAGACGTTTCAATGGGATATGGAAAAGGTGTTTCTAGATATTCTGAAACGAAAAGATCTGTTAATGATCAAAATTTGGGACCATTAATTTCTACAGAAATGACAAGGTGCATACATTGCACAAGATGCGTAAGGTTTGGTGAAGAAGTAGCTGGGGTTAAAGAGTTAGGCTTAGTTGGAAGAGGAGAGCATACTGAAATATCAACTTATGTAGAGCAAAGTATGGACTTTGAGATGTCTGGTAATGTTATTGATTTATGTCCTGTTGGGGCATTGACATCAAAACCATATAGATATAGTGCAAGAGCATGGGAGTTAAGGCAAAGTCCATCTGTTGCGCCCCATGACTGTGTAGGCTCTAATCTTTATGTCCATACATTAAGGGGCCAAGTTAAAAGAATTGTCCCTAAAGAAAATGAAAGTATTAATGAAACATGGTTGTCTGATAGAGATCGCTTTAGTTACGAAGCTTTAAGTCATAATGATAGAGTTATTAATCCTAAAATAAAAATTGATGGCGTATGGCAAGATATATCTTGGGATGAAGCTTTAAATCATGTGATTAACAGTTTAACTAAAACTATAGGTAAGCATGGAGTCACATCGGTAGCATCATTGCTTTCTAGTTCATCTACATTAGAAGAAATGTATTTATTGCAAAAAATAGTACGATCATTGGGATCTCATAATATTGATTATAGGTTAACAGAGCAAGATTTTTCAGATGAAGAATCATTTGGTGTTTTTCCAGGCTTAAAAGACTTTAAAATAGAAGATATAGAAAAATTTGATAATATATTAATAGTAGGTAGTAATCTTAGAAAAGAAAATCCTATTATTAATCACAAGGTTCGTAAGGCTTCGCTGCAAAAAGCAAAGGTTTCAGTAATTAATCCAGTTAAATTTGATTTTAACTATGACTTATCAGAAAGTTTCACAGACTTTGAGGGTAATGGTGATATTGTTGGTCCTTTAATAAAAATTACTAAGTATATTTTAGATAAAACAAAATTTGATTTAAATGTATTATATGGAGATCTAGAAGATTATAATTTAGAGCAAATAATATCAGATTTTAATAATGTTAAGTTAGATGAAACTAACCCAAGAGATCAGCAGTTGTTAAATATAGCTCAATTGCTTATTGATATAGACAACTCTGTTGTTTTGTTAGGGAGTTTTGTTTCATCTAATAATGATGCTAGTTTAATAAGATCTCTTTGTCATATTTTGCGTTGTATAACTGGTTGCAAATTAGGCTTTTTAACTAAAGGGGCTAATGCTGCTGGAGCATGGATATCTGGTGCAATCCCTCATAGGAGTGATACAGGTTTAGATATTAGTCATACTGGAATGAACTATAAGCAAATGTTAGATGAAAAAAGTAATCTAAAGTATTTCTTATTATTTAATTGTGAACTAGAGTATGATGCTTCTGATTATAAAATACTTGTTAGTAAATTATCTGAATCAGAACAAGTTGTGTCTTTTACACCATTTGTAACAGATGCAATATTAAAATACTCTGATATTATTTTACCCATTGCGCCATTTACAGAGACCTCAGGAACATATGTTAATGTAACTGGAGAATGGCAAAGTTTTCAAGGTTCAATAAAGTCTCAAGGTAATTCAAGACCAGGTTGGAAAGTATTACGTGTTTTAGGAAATTTATTAAATTTACTTGATTTTAAATATAATTCAACAGCAGAAATAAGAGAGCAATTAAAAGAAAAGTTATCGTTAATTAGTCAAAAAAGTGATAGACGAGAAACTTTTAAAATATCTCCCAAAAGATTTTCTGAGTTTCTTAAGAAAAAAGATTTAAAGCAAGATAAAAAAATATTTTTAATTCATGATGCTAATATTTATAATGTTGATAGCATTACAAGAAGAGCGAGCTCCTTGAGTCAAACTAAGGATGCAACTAAATTGAATTTTATTTATATTAATTCAAGCAATGCAAAAGATTTAAAGTTATGTGATACAGATATGGTTAGTATTAAATTATTGTCACCTAGTAAAGAAAAATATGAAACTAATTTATTAGTTAAAGTATCAGATTGTGTACCAAAAAATTGCGCTTATACTGAGTCTGCGAATATAGGGTTTATTTCTGATTATATAGAATTATTTAAAATTTAAATATTATAGGCTATAAAAAATGGCAGATTTGTGGATATTAGCTTGGACATTAATAAAAATTATTTGTATAGTAATTCCAGTTATTTTAGGTGTCGCATATTTAACATATGTAGAGCGAAAAGTTATAGGTTATATGCAATCAAGAATAGGACCAAATAGAGTTGGTATTTTTGGTTTATTGCAACCTTTTGCTGATGTTATTAAATTATTATTTAAAGAAACTATTAGCCCTACAAAATCAAACAAGTATTTATATGTTGTCGCACCTTGCTTAGCATTTGCTCCATCACTGGCTGCGTGGGCAGTAATTCCTTTTTCGGATGGCCTTGTTTTAGCAAATATTAACCTAGGTGTCGCTTATATTTTAGCTATGACATCATTAGGTGTTTATGGTATTCTTATTGCTGGTTGGGCCTCTAATTCAAAGTATGCCTTATTGGGTGCTTTAAGAGCTGCAGCTCAATTAATATCTTATGAAATCGCTATGGGATTTTCGTTAATTGGCGTTTTAATGGCAGCTGGAAGTTTAAATTTAACTAAAATAGTTGAAGCTCAATCTGGTAGTTTTTTAACTTGGTATTGGTTACCTCTTTTACCTTTATTTGTTATCCATTGGATATCATCAGTTGCAGAAACTAATAGAGCTCCATTTGATCTTGCTGAGGGAGAATCTGAAATTGTTGCAGGATTTCATGTTGAGTATGCAGGTATTACCTTTGCAATATTTTTCCTAGCAGAATATGCAAATATGATTTTATTATCTATTCTTGCTGCACTTTTTTACTTAGGTGGATGGTTGTCGCCATTTCAAGGAATTCCATTTTTAGATTCACTTTTTTCTTGGGTTCCTGGTATAGTTTGGCTTTTAATTAAAACTAGTTTATTTCTATTTTTATATTTATGGTTCAGAGCTACATTTCCAAGATACAGATATGATCAGCTAATGCGATTAGGTTGGAAGGTATTTATTCCTATAACGATAGTATGGATTTTTGTTGTAGCATTTATGGTTAAGTTACAATTATATCCATGGTTTAATTAAATATTTTGGTGCTTGCTTGTGATAAGAAAAATTAAATTTTATGCTAAGAGCTTTTTATTATTAGAGTTAATTTCTGGATTAAAATTAACTTTAAAGTATTTTTTCAAAAAAAAAGTTACAGTGCAATATCCTGAAGAAAAAACCCCAAAATCTCCACGATTCAGAGGACTTCATGCATTAAGAAGATACCCTAATGGAGAAGAGCGTTGTATTGCATGTAAGTTATGTGAGGCTGTATGTCCAGCAGCAGCAATAACGATTGACTCTGAAGTTCGTGATGATGGAACAAGAAGAACAACAAAGTATGAAATAGATTTATTTAAATGTATATATTGTGGTTTTTGTGAGGAAGCATGTCCAGTTGACTCTATCGTAGAAACTAATATTTCAGAGTTTCATTTTGAAGATAGAGCAAAAAGCTTAATACAAAAGGAAGATTTGTTAGCAATAGGTGATAAGCATGAAGCAGAAATTTCTAAGATGAAATCAGAAGATGCTAGTTATAAATAGAATATATAGATATATTAATTATTAAATTAAGTTAAAAGGTTTATCAGAATTATGAATTTACAAACTATTTTATTTGATATATTTAGTTTTTTAGTTGTGCTTTCAGCATTATCTGTAATTCTAATTAGACACCCAGTTAAATCAGTATTAAGTCTTGTAGCGTGTTTTGTTTTTTCTGCAATAACTTGGATGCTTATATCAGTAGAGTATTTAGCTTTAATACTTATAATTGTATATGTTGGCGCCGTAATGGTGTTGTTTTTGTTTGTTGTTATGATGCTAGATGTTGACTTAGAAGCGATGAAAGCTTCTTTTGTAAAATATGCTTTTTTGGGGCTTATTGTTGGTTTAGCAGTAGTTATTAGTTTAATTATGATTATTAAATCTCAGCATTTTGTAAGTTTAGATCTTCCTAATTCCGCATTATTACAAGATAATATAAAATTATTAGGGGAAGAATTATTTACATATAATATAATTTCTTTTGAAGTAGCTGGTCTTTTGTTACTAGTTGCTATTGTTGCTGCAATTTCCTTAGCCTATAGAGGACCTAAGGAAAGAAAAATGCAAAATATATCTAAGCAGGTTAAAGTGACTAAAGAAGATCGATTAGAAATAATAGAAAGTGATAATTGGAATAATATATGATTACATTAACCCATTATTTAATATTAGCAGCTTTACTATTTAGTATAAGCATAGCCGGTATTTTTATAAATCGTAAAAACCTAATTGTTTTATTAATGTGTGTAGAATTAATGTTGTTATCAGTGAACACTAATTTTATAGCTTTTTCCCATTTTTTAGGGGACGTAAAAGGTCAAGTTTTTGTGTTTTTTATTTTGACAGTTGCAGCAGCCGAGGCAGCTATAGGGTTAGCAATATTAGTTTTATTTTTTAGAAAATCTAAATCTATAGATATTGATGAAGTAAGTAGTTTAAGAGAATAATTATTTAAAGAATATAAATAGGATTATTTACGTGACAGGTTTAACATCGCACATTATTAATATATCGTTAATTATAGTTTTACTGCCGCTTTTAGGCTCTATAATAGCAGGATTATTTAGAGTTCAAATTGGTAGAAGTGGGGCTCATTGGGTTACTATTATACCAGTTTTTATTTCGTGTATTTTATCTTTTTACTTATTAAAGTTAAGTCTGTTTAATGATGTAGAGGCTATCAATCAAAACCTTTATACTTGGGCGGCTATAGGAAATATCAAATTTTATGCAGGATTCTTAATTGATAGATTAACTATACTCATGATGGTTGTAGTTACTTTTGTGTCATTGATGGTTCATATATATACAATTGGGTATATGTCTGATGACTCAGGATATCAAAGATTTTTTAGTTATATATCACTATTTACTTTTGCTATGTTGTCTTTAGTTACAGCAAATAATTTTTTACAATTATTTTTTGGCTGGGAAGGCGTGGGTTTAGTTTCTTATTTGCTAATTGGATTTTATTATAATAAAGATTCAGCTCTTTTTGCTAGTTTAAAAGCTTTTCTTATAAATAGAATTGGTGATTTTGGTTTTATTTTAGGAATTGCAGCAGTATTTTATGTTTTCAAAACACTAGATTATTATGAGGTTTTTAGAAACGTAGAGTCTGTTGTTGCTCAAAACCAAGTTTTTAACTTTTGGTATGGAGATGATTTTTCTGTAATAACTGTTATTTGTATTTTGTTATTTGTAGGGGCGATGGCAAAATCAGCTCAAGCACCACTACACGTTTGGTTGCCTGATTCTATGGAAGGCCCAACACCAATTTCAGCTTTAATTCATGCTGCTACTATGGTAACGGCAGGGGTGTTTATGGTTGCAAGAATGTCTCCATTATTTGAGTATAGTGAAACAGCTAGAAGCTTTATTCTTGTAATTGGAGGATTTACAGCATTTTTCCTTGGTGTTTTAGGCGTTGTCCAAAATGATATTAAGAGAGTCATCGCGTATTCTACAATATCGCAACTTGGGTATATGGTTGTTGCTTTAGGGGCGTCCGCTTATGCAGCAGGAATTTTTCATTTAATGACACATGCTTTTTTTAAAGCTTTATTATTTTTAGCTGCTGGTTCTGTGATAATAGCAATGCATCATGAGCAAGATATTAGAAAAATGGGTAATTTACGTAAATATATGCCTATAACATTTATAACTTGTTTAATAGGTGGTTTGGCCTTAAGCGGAATACCTTTCTTTTCAGGGTTTTACTCAAAGGATATGATTATTGAAGCTGTTGGCGAGTCTACTATTCCAGGCTCTGGTTTTGCATATTACATGGTTTTATTAGGTGTGTTTGTTACAGCTTTATATACTTTTAGAATGATATTTTTAGTATTTTTTACTAATGAAAGAATGGATGAGCATACAAAGCAAGGTTTAAAAGAAAGTCCATTGGTTGTTTGGGGGCCTTTAGTTTTATTAGCGATTCCGTCTTTTATTATTGGCGGATTAGTTATACAGTCAATGCTTTTTGGAGATTATTTTAAAAGTGCTATTTTTGTATTACCAAAAAATAATGTTTTAGGTATGTTAAGTCATGAGTTTCATGGGTCTATTAGAATGGCATTAGAATCTGTTTTTCATGCCCCTTTTTGGATTTCTATTTTTGGTATATTAACGGCATGGCTTTGTTATGTTGCCTTTCCTGCAATACCACAATTCTTAAGTGATAAGTGTTATTTTGTTTATTATTGTTTAGTAAATAAATATGGGTTTGATACTATTAATGAAAAATATATTATGAGATTTACAACTTTTCTTGGTAAAGCATTAGATAAATATTTTGATCGAAAATTAATAGACTCATGGCTTGTTGATGGCTCTGCTTATTTTATTAATGGTTTAGGTTCTATTTTTAGAAAGTTACAAACAGGGTATATATATCATTATGCTTTTTTAATGATAATAGGATTTATGGGTTTATTGTATCTTTTGGTTTTATGAGTTTAAAATTTTTATTTTGTATTAAAGGAACTATATAAATGTTAGATAGTTTTCCAATTGTTAGCTTTTTAGTTTGGGCTCCAATTATTGTAGGATTATTCATGCTTATACAAGGTAGCTATGGATATCACACGAGAGATTATAGTTGTTGTAAATATTTTGCAGCCATATCATCCATTGTTGTTTTTATTGCATCCATTATTTTGTATCTTAAATTTGATATTAATAATCCAAACATGCAGTTTACAGAAGATTTTTTATGGATACCTATTTTTGATATTCATTATTCTGTTGGTATAGATGGAATTTCTTTACCTTTGATTATACTGACAACTTTATTCATACCTATTACTATTTTAGCCTCATTCCAGTCAGTTAAAACTAAAATAACACAGTATCTAGCCTTGTTTTTAATTATGGAAGGCTTAATGCTGGGAGTTTTTGTATCAAGAGATGCTTTTTTATTTTATGTGTTTTGGGAAGCTATGTTATTACCTATGTATTTAGTAATAGGTGTATGGGGTGGACCTGATAGAATTTATGCTGCAATAAAGTTTTTTTTGTATTCTTTCTTGGGTTCGTTATTAATGCTTGTAGCATTAATTTATCTTTATATGCAGACAAATAGTTTTTCTATTGTTGATTTTACAAACGTTAAAATACCGTTGCTTGATCAAAAATTAATATTTTTAGCCTTCCTTGCAGCTTTTGGAGTGAAGCTCCCAATATGGCCTGTCCATACATGGTTAAGAATAGCGCATGTTGAAGCTCCAACAGGTGGTTCAGTTATTTTAGCTGCAATTACTTTGAAGATGGGAGGATATGGGTTTTTAAGATTTTGTCTTCCTATAACTCCTGATGCGGCAATATGGTTTTCTGATTATTTAATCGTATTATCTTTAATTGCAATCATTTATATAGGCATTATGGCTATAATACAGACAGACATGAAAAGACTTATTGCCTATTCATCAATTGCTCATATGGGGTTTGTCACCTTAGGGGTTGCTGCTGGTTATAAAATAGTAGCCATCACACAGATTGCTGGCGGTAATTACCATAAACCAGATATTATTAATGAAATAGTTATGGGATTTGAAGGCGCAATGGTGCAAATGATTTCCCATGGTTTAATATCAGGAGCATTGTTTTTATGTATAGGCGTTCTGTATGACAGAATGCATACTAGAGATATTTCAGCTTATGGAGGAGTTGTTAATAAAATGCCATGGTTTGCTGCTTTATTTCTTCTTTTTGGAATGGCTAGTTCTGGATTACCTGGAACCTCGGGCTTTGTTGGAGAATTTTTTGTTATATTAACTAGTTTTAAAGTTGGATTTTGGATTACTTTTTTCGCCGCAACTGGTCTAATATTTTCTGCTGCATATAATTTGTGGTTATATAGACGAGTTATTTTCGGAAAGGTAGTTAATGACAATGTTGCTAAATTGGAAGAAGCTAGTTATTTAGAGCTATCTTTATTATCTGTTCTAGCTATTCTAGTTCTAGCTTTAGGCTTTTGGCCAAAACCACTTGTTGATGTTATGCATGTATCTTTACATCATCTGACTAGTTTGGCATTTTTAGATAAGATTTAATTTTATGTTATATTTTTGTTAAGGAAAGTTTAGTATATGCAGATAATGCAAGATATTAGTTATATATTACCTGAAATATTTTTGAGTATTATGGGTTGTTTTGTTTTGCTCTACAGCGCATATAGCACAATTACAGCCGAAGATGAAAAATACTGGAATGTTTGGCTAATAACGCAATTTACATTATTAGTTGTAATTGGATTATTATTAAAGTCTTTATTTTTATTTGAATCTCCAGTGATTTTATTTAATGGGGAAGTGAAATTAGATAAATTAGCATTGTTATTACAGTTATTTATATCAGTGACGTCTTTTTTAGTTTTTATTTATTGTCGTGAATACGTAAAAAATAGATATATTGATTTTTATTCTGAGTATTATGTTTTAGGGTTATTTTCTATTTTAGGGATGTTGGGAGTTGTTGCATCTAATAGCTTCTTATCTATATATTTATTTTTAGAGCTATTTTCTTTACCTGTGTACACTATGATAGCTTTAGATAAATGCAAGGTATCAAAAGGTAGTCTTGAAGCTGCTTTAAAATATTTCGTTTTAGGAGCCATTTCTTCTGGAATGTTATTATATGGTATATCAATTATATATGGCTTAACTGGTGAATTACAATTTGATCTGGTAATAGAAAAATTAAATTTTGTTCAGAGTAACGACTTAATGCTAATTTTAGGTCTAGTATTTATTGTTGTTGGTGTTGCATTTAAATTTGGTGCAGTTCCTTTTCATATGTGGTTACCAGATGTTTATGAAGGAAGTACTACATCTGTAACAATGTTTGTTGCATCAGCACCAAAATTTGTGGCTTTTGGTTTAGCGTATCGACTTTTGTTTGAAGTTCTAGGTTTTGCTGTTGTTCAATGGCAAGAATTATTGATATTTGTTGCGGTTTTATCATTGATAATTGGTAATATGGTTGCTATTTTACAAGATAATATTAAAAGATTATTTGCTTATTCAGCTATTGGTCACGTTGGCTATATTTTATTAGCTTTAATGTTAGGAACAAATGAAGGATTATCTGCAGGTCTTTTATATGTGTTTATATATGTAATTATGACCTTGGCTGCATTTGGATGTATTATTTATTGTAGTAGAGTGGGGTTTGAAGCCGAAAATATAAATAATTATAGAGGGTTATCTCAAAGAAGCCCGTTGATTGCTCTTATTATGCTAATAGTTATGTTTTCTATGGCAGGTATTCCACCATTTTTAGGGTTTTATTCTAAGTTTTTTGTTATTAATGCACTTGTTACGCATGGACATACTTTACTGGCAATCACAGCTGTTTTATTTTCAGTTATAGCTGCTTTTTATTACTTAAGAGTAGTTTGGGTTATGTATTTTCAATCTTCAGAAGAGCAAGATGAAATTACAGATGTTATTGATTTAAGATATGTTATAAGTATTAATGGATTATTTATAGTTTTTTCAGCTTTTTTTATTAATTATATTATAAAACTTTGTTCTATTGCTTTTATGTAAATTAATTTAAAAAAAGTATTGTTTTTTTTAAAAGTTTTATGTATAATCGAACTTGTCTTTTAGACAATATATCAAGCGCGGGGTGGAGCAGTTTGGTAGCTCGTCGGGCTCATAACCCGAAGGTCATAGGTTCAAATCCTATCCCCGCAACCAAATATGTTTTTTTAGAAACCCCTATTTATAGGGGTTTTTTTTTGTATAGAATTAATTACTTTATTGTAAAATGATAAAACAAGAGAAGTTAGATTTAATAGCTGAAAACTTAGCTGAAAGCTTAGGTTTTGAATTTATAGCTAGTGAGATGATAAGTAGCCTTGATAATAAAATGATATTAAGGATTTACTTAGATAAAGAAGGAGGTATAGCCCTTCGAGATTGTGGAGAATTCAGTAAGCTTTATAACAAAACACTAGATGTTGAGTTGGAAACAGAAAGAAAGTATATTTTGGAAGTGTCATCACCTGGTAGTAATCGTCTGCTAGTAAAAATAGATCATTTTAAAAAATATATAGGCTCTGTTGTTAAGGTAAAACTAAAACAGGGTATAGAAGGAAGAAAAAATTTTAAAGGGACGTTATTAGAAGTAAATGATAATATTGTTAAAGTAGATGTAGATGGCGAAATATATAGTCTTATATACGCAGATATAGAAAAGGCTAATTTAGTTGCTGATTTTTTGAATATTTAATATGCATTGACGGAAATTATATATTATGAGTGAAATAATTAATAAAGAAATATTGCACATAGCTGAAGCTATATATAATGAAAGAGGTGTTGCTAAAGATATTATTTTTGAAGCTATAGAAGAAGCTTTGGAAACAGCCGCAATTAAACAATTTGAAGATGATATTGATGTTAAAGTAGACATTAATCGAGAAGATGGTACATATAAGACATATAAGATTTGGACAGTTGTTACAAAAGACGATTTAGTTGATGGAAATAAAGAAATTGATTTAGAAAGAGCTCTAAAACAAGATTCTTCACTTAAATTACACGATATAATTAAAGAAGAAATACAATCAGTAGCTTTTGGTCGAATAGGCGTTCAGGTTGCTAAAAATGTAATCATAAAGAAAATAAGAGAAGCTGAGAAGAATAAGCTTGCAGAAATGTATGCTAGTAAAGTTGGAGAATTAGTTGTAGGCGAGGTTAGGAGAGTTACTAGAGATTCTATTTTTGTAGAATTAATACCTGATAATGCTGAAGCTGTTTTAAGAAGAGATCAATTAATTGGTAAAGAAGCTTTTAGAATAGGCGATAGAGTTAGAGCTTTTTTGCAAAAAGTTGATCCATTATCAAAAGGTCCAGGTCTAATTCTTAGTAGAACTTGTGATGGAATGTTGAAGGAATTATTTAAGATTGAAGTTCCTGAAATAGGAGAAGATATCATTGAAATCAAAGCTGTTTCACGTGATGCAGGATCTAGAGCTAAAATAGCTGTTAAAACCAATGATGGCAGAGTTGATCCAGTTGGCGCATGTGTGGGAATGAGAGGCTCAAGAGTTCAAGCCGTATCAACAGAGTTAAAAGGCGAAAGAATTGACATTGTTTTATGGGATGATGATTTAGTTCAATTTATTATAAATTCAATGGCTCCAGCAGAAGTCGTTTCTGTAGTAATGGATGAAGAAAATAATTTAATTACAGTAACTGTTGCAAATGAGCATTTATCTCAAGCTATAGGCAGAAATGGTCAAAATGTTATTTTGGCTAGCAAATTAACAGGTTGGAGATTGAAAGTAGTTTCAGAAGATGAGCAAGATACTACTACTGAAGTTAATTACAAAGCATTAGTTGATTTATTTATTGAGGCTTTAGACATTGATGAGGATTTCTCTGATGTGTTAGCTCAATCAGGAATTACTAGCTTAGAAGATATTATTAACACACCACTAGATGAAATGTTGGTTATAGAAGATTTAGACGAAGAAACAGTTAATGAGTTAAAAAATAGAGCTCAGGAGTATTTATTAAAGGAATCAGTTTTATTAGAAGAAAAATATAAAGGCGTAAAGCCAGCTGAAGATTTACTAAATCTTGACGGTATGACTCAAGAATTGGCCTATAGATTGGCTAGTCAAAAAATAGTTACACAAGAAGATTTGGCAGAATGTTCGGTAGATGAGTTATTAGAAGTTTGTGAGGACTTAAACAAAGATAAAGCAGCTAAGCTAATATTAGACGCTAGAAAACCTTGGTTTTCGTAAGTATTGTTTGGTTACTTTTAGTTTGAGCGGTATTAGAGGATATATCATATTATGGTAGATATTAAAGATAAAGTTATAAAATCAGTATTAACAGTTAAACAAAAAGCAGAGGAAGATAATAAAGACTTAGATGCTTTTTTGAAATTATTAAACGATGCTGGCATGTCTAAAACAGCTGATAGCGATATAACTGAATCTGAAATGCAAAAGTTAGTGGATTTTATTCAAGAAAAATCAAATCAAGATAAAGATATTTCTTCTACTCCAAGTAAACCCAAAAAGTTAACTTTAAAGCGTAAAACAGCTAAAGAAAAAGAAGTTACTGATAGTAGTGGGCGAAAAAGAAAAGTTAAGGTTGTGGTTGTTAAGAGCAAAGAGCAATTAGCTAAAGATGCCGCTTTAAAAGCAGCAGAGAAAGCTAAGCTAGAAGCAAAATTAAAAATGCAGCAAGAAGAAGAGCTAAAACAAAAATTAGAAGCTGAAAAAATTAAAAATCTTGAAGAAAAAAATCTTTTAGAAGAGAAAAAATTAGCAGAGCAAGCTAAAAAATCAGAACAGGTTAAAACAGAAAAACTTGATTCAGAAAATACTAAAGAGAAAGAAATTATTCCAAAGTCTAGTCATGACTTACCAAAAGATGGTGAAAAATTAAAAGCCACTGAAAAAACCGAGCAGGTTAAAGAAACAGTAAAAAAACCAGATGTTGGGACTAAAGTAAAACCATCATTAGATGATGCTGAAGATGATGAGCAAGAGCGTAAGAAAAAACTTAATAAAGTTAAGAAAAAACCTAACTCAACAAGCATTGATAAAAATAATCTAGATATGGATATTAGTGATGTTAGAGCTTTAGACAAAGAAATTGAAGTTGAAAACGAAGAAGAAAAAGCAAAAGCAAAAGCAAAAGCAAGAGCAAGAAAAACAGCAGAAGAATATTTAAAAGAGAGAAAAATTAAAGAGTATTCTGAAAAAGTTTCTCACGGGTTTATTAAGCCTGTTACAAAATTGACAAAAGAGATAGAGCTTCCAGAAAGTATATCAGTTTCTGATTTAGCTTATAAATTATCTATCAGAAGCAGTGTCATTATTAAAAAACTAATGGCGATGGGTGTTATGGCGACAGTTAATCAAGAGATTGATACTGATACAGCAGGTCTTATCGTTGAAGAATTAGGACACAAATATAAATTACAAGATAAGATTAATATAGAACAACAAATTATTTCTGGTGTTGAAGATTTGGATGTTCCAGAAGTTTCTAGATCTCCTGTTATAACTATAATGGGGCATGTTGATCATGGTAAAACTTCTTTATTAGATTATATTCGAAGAACTAAAGTTACAGCCAAAGAAGCAGGTGGGATAACTCAGCATATAGGCGCATATAGTGTAACAGTTAATAAAGGTTCAATGACATTTTTAGATACTCCTGGCCATGCTGCATTTAGTGCTATGCGTGCAAGAGGAGCAGACTGCACCGATATAGTCATATTAGTAGTTGCAGCGGATGATGGGGTTATGCCTCAAACAATAGAGGCTATTCAGCATGCAAAAGCTGCAAAAGTTCCTCTAATAGTTGCAATAAATAAAATTGATAAGCCTGAGGCAGATATAGATAGAATTAAAACAGAGTTATCACAAAGAGACGTAATATCTGAAGATTGGGGTGGTGAGACTCAGTTTGTTTTATTATCAGCTAAAACTGGTGAAGGTGTTGATGGATTATTAGATGCTATCTTGTTGCAATCAGAAATATTAGAACTTAAAGCTAAAAAAGATACTCCTGCAAAAGGTATGGTTATCGAGTCTCGTGTAGACAGAGGCCGCGGAGCAGTATCATCATTATTAGTTCAAATAGGAACATTACAAAAAGGTGATATCGTTGTTGCTGGTTTAGAGTATGGTCGTATTAGGGCTATGCATGATGCAGCAGGTAAATCATTAAAAGAAGCATTACCTTCTACTCCAGTTGAAGTACTAGGTTTATCTAGTGCTCCTAATGCAGGAGATAGTTTTGTTGTTGTCTCTAGTGAAAAAATAGCAAGAGATTTAATTGAGTTTAGGCAAGAAAATAAATCTAAATTGAAATTAGCATCACAAGCAGTTAGCATAGAAAATTTATTTGATAATGCTGGTAATGCAGTAAAATGCTTAAATGTTATAGTTAAAGCTGATGTTCAAGGTTCAGTAGAAGCAATTTCTGAGCAAATGCATAAAATGGCTAATGATGAAGTTAAGGTAAATGTAGTTGGGTTAGGTGTTGGTGGTATCAATGAATCAGATATAACTTTAGCAATGGCATCAAATGCAGTTATTCTTGGTTTTAATGTAAGAGCAGTTCAAACTGCTAAGAAATTAGCTGAGCAAGAAGGCGTTAAGATTTTATACCATAGCGTTATTTATAATATTATTGATGATATTAAAGCAATGTTATCTGGAATGTTAGAGCCAGAAGTAAGAGAAGAAATTATCGGTTTAGCTGAAGTTAGAGATGTATTTAAATCATCTAAGTTTGGTGCAGTTGCAGGATGTATGGTTGTAGAAGGCATTATTAAAAGAAATAGTCCAATTAGAGTGTTACGTAATAATGTTGTTATCTATGAAGGTGAACTAGAATCACTACGTAGGTTTAAAGATGATCTTCAAGAAGTACGTAATGGTATGGAGTGTGGAATAGCCGTTAAAAATTACAATGATGTAAAACCAGGTGATCAAATAGAAGTGTTTGAACGTACTATTGTTGATAGAACGTTTGAATAAATTGATTATTTATAATCAATAAATAATAAAGTGAAGATATAGTAGTAGTAAAGTATGGTTAATGATAGAGAAAAAGCACGGTTACAAAAAGTTAATAGATTAATACAAAAAAATATTTCTAAAACTTTGCATGCAGAGATTAAAGATCCAAGGCTTCAGTTTGTTGATATATTGGAAGTTGCAGTAACTAATGATTTTTCTTTAGCTCGAGTTTATTATACTATATTTAATAGTGGTTCAAGCTCTGATGTAGAGCTTGCCTCTAAATTAAAAGAATTAGAAAGTGCTTTTACAAAAGCCTCAGGATTTATTAGAAGTAAAATAGCTAAAGATTTGCAGTTTAAAAAAACTCCTGAAATTAGATTTATATATGATTTAAGATATCAAAATAAAGAAAAAGTTGATGATATTTTAAAGAACTTATCTGTTAAATCTGAAGAAAATACAAATAATAATGACTAAATTAAAAAAAAGCCCCAAAAAAGTTATCTCTAATGATAACCTAAAAAATGCTTTACAGCAGTTAAGAACTGACAATAAAATAGAAATAAAAACTACACCTGTTTTTTCAAAAAATAAAATTAAGCAAAATCAAAAGCAACAGCCGCAGCAGAAAAAAAATAAAGATTTTAGAGATTTAAGTGGCGTTGTTTTATTAGATAAACCTAAAGATATATCATCAAATCATATTTTACAAAAAGTTAAAAGATTATTTAACGTTAAAAAAGCCGGGCATACAGGAAGTTTAGATCCTATTGCAACAGGCTTGTTACCATTATGTTTTGGTAAAACCACTAAATTTGCTCAGTATTTATTAGATTCTGATAAGTGTTATGAAGTTGTAGCTAAATTTGGAGTCGTAACAACGACAGGAGATATAGAAGGCGAAGTTGTTTCAGAAAAAGCAGTTCCAGATAATTTAGAAAATGCATTAAAAGACATAATTAATGATTTTAAAGGCTTACAAAAGCAAATTCCGCCAATGTATTCAGCATTAAAACATAAAGGTAAGCCATTATATACATATGCTAGAGAAGGAATTGAAATTGAACGAGAAGCAAGGGATGTTAATATTTATGATATCAAAATATTAAATGTAGACTCCCAGAATAAAACAGCTAAGTTTTATGTGAGTTGCACTAAAGGTACTTATATTAGAAGTTTAATTTATGATATAGGTGAGAAAATAGATACAGGTGCTCACGTACAAGAGTTAAGACGAGTATCTATAGGAAATATAGACACCTTTAGCATGGTATCTATTGAAGAGTTAGAACAGGCTTTTAATAATGAGTCTTATAAAGGCCTAGAAAAATATAGAAAATCTGCTAAAGATATTATGAGGCATTTACCTTATATTTATATATCAAATAACGAGTTATTATCACTAAAACAAGGTAAATTATTATCTAACAAATTAATTACAGATAATATTTTATCATTTACCACTAATCAAAAAATTAGATTATTTTTAGAAAATAAAAATAATTTTGTTGGTGTTGGCTTAATTAACGCCGATCGTAAAATTATCCCACAGATTGTTATATAATAATATATATTATTTATATTAATGCGCCCGTAGCTCAGTTGGATAGAGTATCAGTTTCCGAAACTGAGGGCCACAGGTTCGAATCCTGTCGGGCGCACCAATTAAATCGATGAGTTATCTGTAAATCACTCAATTAAATAAAATAGCTGGAGTGCAGTTTTAATGAACGATCAAACAATAAATGTAACAAATGATTACTCAAAATTAGCTAATAAATATTCTAAATCTCTAATTAAAGACACAGGTTATTTAGCATTTAGAGATTTACCGAAAATAATTTTTGAAAACAATAAAGGTCAACTACCGAGTAACGCACTAGATTATGGATGTGGTACAGGAAGATCAACAAGATTTATAAAAGAACTAGGAATAGAGCATGTTGTTGGTATAGATCAATCTTCTGATATGATAAAGATCGCAAATCAAAATAATGATGCCTGTGAATATTTACATATATCAAACAATCAAATACCATTTAGTAATAATCATTTTGATTGTGTAATTAGCTCATTTGTAATGTTAGAAATATCTACTGCAACAGAGTTACTAGATATCTTTATCAATATTAACAATACAATAAAACCAGGTGGTTTTTTTACCTTTGTCACTAATAGTGAATATTTATATAACAAGAATTGGGTATCGAATTCTACGAATTACCCAGAGACAAAAATATTTAAAGATGGTGAAAAGCTTAAAATATATTTAAAAAATATAGACCAAGAGCTATATGATTATTACTGGAGTGATAAAAAATATAGAGAGTTACTAAAGAAAGCCAATTTTCAGTCAATATCTTGTCATTCTCCAATAGGCATGAATGAAGATCTTTATGATTGGATAGATGAGCTATATTATCCACCGTTTTCTATTTATACGGCATTTAAATATTAATTACATTCATAATAAACATTTAAAGAGGTTGTTACTTTTAAGTTTTTAAATATTTAATAAATGAGATACTATAATCACTTATTTACATTAATTTGTTATGCATTATGTTTCATGTTATTAATACAGATATTTGTGAGAATGCTCAAAATTCAATATATCAGAAGAGGAATGTTAAATCTTCATGATGGATTTATGCTGGTTAGAAATTTTGATGTAGGCGTACCGAGCCAAAGAAAAATGAATAATTTTTCAGATAATAATATAATTCTATTTGATAAAATAAATAAATAAAATGCAAAAGAAATTAGCTTTATTTGCAACGATATTTGGAAATATCTTTGAATATTATGATTTTGTTGTTTTTGGGTTGTTATTAATTTATATAAGGAATTTATTTTTACCAGAATTAAATAATGAATTAAGTTATATTTTGTCTTTATTGTTATTTTCTATTGGTTCTATAGCAAGACCATTAGGTGCTTATATACTTGGTAAAATAGGTGATAGTAAAGGTAGAAGAATATGTATTATCTACTCTATGAGTATTTTAACTATAGCGACTTTTTTAATTGGCTGTCTTCCAACATATGAACAAGCAGGAATAATATCGCCAATATTATTGATATTATTAAGGTTGATGCAGAATTTTTCTGTAAGTATAGAACAAGTAGGAGGAGCATTATTTTTAATTGAATATTTTTCTTTTAAAAATAAATACCTACTAACCAGTTTGATTTTTAGTAGTGTTTATCTTGGAGCCACTGTTGGCAGTATAGTTGTATATATTATTGTTAGTTATTTTGGAAGTAGTCAATTACTTAATTGGGCTTGGAGAATTCCTTTTTGGCTCTCATTGCCACTAGGCGTAACATTATGTTTAATACGATTGAAACTTTCTGAATCTAAAGTATTTCTAGAATATAATACAACTAAAGATAATAACCCAGTAAAACAAATAAATTATAGAAATATAATAAATTCATTTTGCTCGTTTATATCATTAGCTGTGATGTCATATTTTTCTGTAATATTTATTCCTAATTTAATTAGTTTTAATTATGCCCTAGATAATAAATATAATTTATTAAGTAGTAGTTTTAATAATATTTTAATTTTTCTAACAGCAATAATATTTGGTTATTATATTGATCACAATAAAATAAATGGAAAAGTGTTATTAAAATATTCATTGATTGGAAATATTTTATTAGCATTACCAATTTTCATACTAATAAATAATAAAAGTTTTTTCTATGTTATTACAGCGCAATTATTATTTTCTATTTTACTAGCTATGCAATCAAGTAGTATATTAGCAAATATATATCAGCAATATCATTTACAAAATAGATTTTTTATTCTTAACATGGGTTTCAATATCGCAATGACTTTATTTGGCGGTTTTTCTCCATTCGTTGCAGCGTATTTAAATGCTAAAATGCATAACTTAGCTCCAGCATTATATGTGATATTAACGTCATTAATTACTTATCAAATAATTTTTTACAATAACACAAAACAAAGAATAGATAACAAGGAGTTGCATTATGAATACAGCTAAAGTATTTAAAATGGGTGATCCGCTTTTATTGCAAAGAGCAGAAGAGATCAATGAATATAATGATTCTAAATTAGAAAATATTGTTGAGCTAATGCTTAATACTATGACTGAAAAAACAGGTGTTGGAATTGCAGCTCCGCAAATAGGTATTTCAAAAAGAATAATTATTTTTGGTTTTGAAACTAATGATAGATATCCTAATGAAAAATCAGTGCCTCTGACAGTGTTAATTAACCCTGTTATGAAGGTTCTAGATGAAACAGAGGAAGATGGCTGGGAAGGATGCTTAAGTGTTCCAGGGCTCAGAGGTTTAGTTCCTAGATATATCAAAATAGAATATTCAGGTTATAGCTTTACAGAAAAAAAAGAAATAACTAGAGAAGCAGAAGGATTTCATGCAAGAGTTGTTCAACATGAAATTGATCATTTAGATGGAATATTGTATCCAAGAAGAATTAAAGATTTGACTATGTTTGGGTATGAAGACTCATTAGTTTTTTAAGATAAATTACAAATAATTTTAATTGTGTTAAATAATTATGAGTAACCTTATTAAATAATAAAATAAAATTATTTCTACAGAACAATCACTTTCATCCCTTTTTAAGCCAGTATCAACACATGGAAAGTGGTTGTTTGATTTGCCTGGATTCGTGATAATGAAATTAAATAAATTAGATGTTACTCGAATAAATAATCATTGTGATGACACTTATAGCAATCCCAAAAAGTATGATAGCTATCGACGTGATTTTAATTTATGGGTTACAGGTAATCAAACCCATATACTTTCCACTCTAGGATCAGGTAAGTTTTTAAAATGCTCTGTTAAATCATCACTAATAATTATAATCTTTTGTTTTCAAAAAAATTATTAGAGCATATGTTGATATATTTTGTCGATTATTTCTTAAAATTCAGATGATCTTGTCCTGGGTCTTGTAGCATTAATACCAATTGGCTTATTATTAGGGTATAGTTATGTTTTTTGTTGGATTTTTATTAGTGTTTTTAATTTA
>CAXBNV010000011.1:0-52930 GCA_963977185.1 uncultured Gammaproteobacteria bacterium
CTAATTCTTTATATCTAATTCTTTTCCTTTTTTGATTTATTTCGTTATTATACTTTTTGTTTTTTTATATATATTTTCATAATCTTTAGTTTTTCTAGTTGCTAAAGTATTGATGCTGTATGCACTCCGGATTTTTTTGGGTATAATGATGAATTAAAATTACAATATAGAAGCCAAATTCTAGTGTTGGGTGTTCTATTAAGTGGAAGCATTAAAAATAATTATAAAATTAAGGAAGGGACATGATTGAAGGCATGGCTGTGAAAAAACAAGAACAAAAATTAAGTTATAAAGAGCTAAGTAATTGCTTAAGAATTTTATCTATCGATGCTGTTGAAAGAGCACAATCAGGACATCCTGGAGCTCCTATGGGCATGGCTGATATAGCAACTGTTTTGTGGAAAGATTTTTTTAAAGTAAATCCTAAAAATCCTAGCTGGATTAATAGAGATAGATTTATTTTATCTAATGGTCATGCCTCAGCTTTACTTTATTCTTTATTACATTTAACTGGTTATGATTTAAGCTTGGATGAAATTAAAAATTTTAGACAGTTAGGTTCAAAAACTCCAGGACATCCTGAAACTCATATAACTCCAGGTATTGAAGTTACAACAGGACCTTTAGGTCAAGGTTTTGCGAATAGTATTGGTATTGCTTTAGCGCAAAATAATTTAAAAGCTAAATATAATAAAGATAATTTTACATTATTTGATTATAGTACTTATGTATTTTTAGGTGATGGTTGCTTAATGGAAGGTATTTCTCATGAAGCTGCATCTTTAGCTGGAAATTTAAATTTAAATAATTTAATAGCATTTTGGGATAATAATAAAATATCTATTGATGGCGAAACTCAGTCATGGTTTTCTGAAGATGTGGCCAAAAGATTTTTATCTTATGGTTGGCATGTTATTGAAAATATAGATGGTCATAATCATGATGCTATTTATGATGCTATAAGTAAGGCTAAAAAAGTACTAAATAAGCCTTGTTTAATTATTTGTAATACTCAAATAGGTTATGGATCTTTAACTAAAGCCAATACATCAGCAGTACATGGTGCTCCTTTAGGTGAAGGTGAAATAAAAGAAGTTAGAAAAAACCTTAATTGGAATTATGAACCATTTGATATTCCTAATGAGTATTATCTTGAGTTTGATAAAACTATATCTGGAGATATTTTAGAAAAAGATTGGAATGCTTTGTTTGCAAAATATGAATCAATGTATCCTGATTTAGCAAAAGAAATACTAAGAAGATCTCATCATATTTTACCAGAAAAATTTGAAGATTTATTTAAAGAAAAAATAAAAGAAAATTATGAGCAAGTAAAATCTATTGCAACTAGAAAAGCATCAAAAAGTTTTTTGGATAATTTCATGCCTTATTTTCCTGAAATAATAGGCGGATCGGCTGATTTGAGCGAATCTAATGGAAGTTTATTTAAAAATGCTGAAATTATTAATTCTAATAATGAATTAGCAGGAAATTACATTCATTATGGAGTCAGAGAATTTGCTATGGCGGCTATTGCTAATGGCCTTGCTGCTACAGATTTATTTATTCCCTACGTAGCCACTTTTTTAACTTTTATTGATTATGCGCGTAATGCTATTAGAATGTCGGCATTAATGCAAAAAAATGTTATTTATATTTTAACTCATGATTCAATTGGTCTTGGCGAAGATGGTCCAACACATCAGCCTATTGAACATTTAACTATGCTTCGGGCAACACCTAATTTAAATACATGGCGTCCAGCTGATGTAGTTGAAACTTATGTTGCATGGTATGAGGCTATATCCGAAAAAAATACTCCTTCAGCATTAATTTTAACCAGACAAAATTTAGATACTATTGATATTAAAAATATAGATTTTAATAATCATATAGAAAATGTTAAAAAAGGTGCTTATATAGTAAATGAATTTAATGTTAAAGATAATAAAATAGATTTATTGTTTATAGCGACAGGCTCAGAAGTTAAATTAGCTATTGATGCTGCCAGTATGATTTTAAATGATAAAAAAGAAAAAAAATATTCTATCAGAATAGTCTCGATGCCTTGTGTTGAAAAGTTTGGAATGCAAAAGATTCAATATCAAAATACTATAATTCCTAACGATGTTAAAAATACTATTACTATAGAGGCTGGAGCAGGATTAGGCTGGTATAAGTATATTAAAAATAAAGGTAAGGTTATTAGTATTGATACTTATGGTGAATCAGGAAAAGCCAATGATTTATTTAAGCATTTTGGATTCACAAAAGAAAATGTATATAATGAAGCAATCAAATTATTAGAAGTATAAATTAAAGGAATTAGCAATGACAGTTAAGTTAGCGATTAATGGTTTTGGAAGAATTGGACGTAATATTGTTAGAGCATTATATGAGTCAGATTATATTACTAAATATTTTCAGATAGTTGCAATTAATGATGTAGGCAAAACAGAGGTTAATACACATCTTTTAAAATATGATACGGTTCATGGGCAATTTATTAAGGATGTGGAATTATCTGGTGATTATTTAAATATAGATGAAACTTCTATAAAAATGATTTCAACAAAAGATCCTAAAGAGCTTCCATGGAAAGAGTTAGGCGTAGATTTGGTTCTTGAGTGTACAGGAGCTTTTAATTCAAGGGACAAAGCTCAATTACATATAGATGCAGGTGCAAAAAAAGTATTAATTTCAGCGCCTGCGGGTAGCGATGTTGATGCAACTATAGTGTATGGAGTAAATCATTCTATATTAAAAGATAAAGATATTATCGTATCAAATGCATCATGTACTACAAATTGTTTGGCACCAGTTGTTAAAGTTTTACATGAAAATTTTGGAGTAGAGTATGGCTTGATGAATACTGTACATGCTTACACGAATGATCAAAACTTAACTGATTCTAATCATACTGATTTTAGACGTGCAAGAGCCGCAACACAGTCAATTATTCCTGCAAACACAGGTGCGGCAGCTGCCATAGGATTAGTTTTACCAGAATTAGATGGTAAATTAGATGGTTTTGCTGTAAGAGTTCCTGTGATTAATGTATCTTTGGTAGACTTTACTTTTATTAGTAAAAAAGTATCAAATATTGATGAAGTTAATGCTGCAATGTATACAGCATCAAAAGGAGAGCTTAAAAATATTTTAGGATATAATAGCAAACCATTAGTTTCTACTGATTTTAATCATACCAAAGAGTCTTCTATTTTTGATGCAACTCAAACTAAAATAAAAGGCAATCTTATAAAGGTATTATCTTGGTATGATAACGAGTGGGGATTTTCTAATAGAATGATAGATACTGCTCGAGTAATGATGGGTTTAGAATAATAAATTAGTTTTTAGTTTCTAAATTTTAATTTACTAAACAAATCATGTTCAACAGCCCCAGTTTCAAAAATTGCTGCTATAAGCATCTTTGCCATGTCAATAAACATGACACCGGAATGGGGCTCTAAATGACTGATTATCTTTCTTGATACAGATGTTGCACCGTTATTATTTTCAGGCTTTATATTATTAGCAATAAATTGAGTAAACTGATTATTATAATTGTAACCGAAAATTTTATAATTTATAGAGTTTTTGTTTGTATTATTAGAATCAATAATATCTTGCTTAAGTATTGTAGTAGATATTTCCTGAGTATGACAATCCGAAGTTTTTTCTAATGCTTTACATTTTGATTTTCGATAGTTACTAAGATGTTCGCTTTCTAATTCTACTGCAGTTAAGGCTTCTTCTTCATTATCACATTTATGAATAATTAAGTCTTTTAAAAAAATTCTTATATTTTTAAGCATTAAATAAATATTACTAGCAGAGATGGTCACAAGTCCTATAATTGAGCCATATAGAAAAATACTTTGAGTATATTTTGAAAAATTATATAAGTTATTTATTACATAATGATTAAGTAATGCGTCTTTAGATGAGTCAAAAATTATATCAGCAGTGTAATATAATAAAGCAAGTCCTGAGGCTGTAACTAGAAAGTTTAATACAGCATTAGCTAATTTTATTACAATATTATTATTATTATCAAAAGGCTCAATAAATAATATTTCACAGATTCTGTTAAATTTATATTTTAAGCTTTTATAACTTAATAAATGAGATAGATCTTGATAGAAAAATATTGAACAGCTAATAGATGAGATTGTACCCAAAATTAAATTAAAATAAGGGATAATTGTTGGTAGTGTTCCTGTAAAACATAGTACAGTACTTGCTGCAGCAATTGAAATAGTAGCTAAAATAATATTTTTAATTGTAGTAATTGGATCATAAAAAAAATTTTTAAAGCCTTTTGATATTCCTGCATGCGTAAAAAAAGTAGAAAGATTTTTTTCTATTAAATCAAAATTATTAGCAAGTAAAGTGAATCCTAAGGAAAAGCTCACTATTGTTGCAACTAAAGGGTTGCACAAGTTTGAATGTACTAGAACAGATTCTAGAAATAAACTTATTGTAATATTTTGAGTGGCCCAGCTTGCATAAGTTAATATAATGGCCGGAGTTTTAATAGTGGCCTTATAATTTGTTGCTGTTTCTTTGATGTTTTTATATAATTCCCATGTATTATCAGTAAAATCATCAACTAGATTATAAACGGCATTATCTATATGATTTTTAGAATTTTTAAATATGCTTTTATAGTCATGCTCTCTTGAGAGTCTGTTAAACCTGATTTTCAGAGTTCTTAATAAAATTTTAACTAGTTCGTTTGATGTTTCATCAGATACATCAAATACAGTATTTATATCTAGTAAAAAGGCTTTTATATTAGTTAAAAATTGTATTGGTTCTTCGCTTGACTTGGCTTGGTTGTATATTGTGTTTAATTGTTCAATATCTACTAATAATTTAGATTTAATTTTTTTAGAGAGAGTTTTGTTATCTTCTATATTACAGGTAAGCCAGTATAATAATAAATTACTATATTCTAGAGTTTCTAAATAATCTTTAGTCTGAAATTTGATATCTAGCATGTTTTTAATTTATTTGTGGTGTTTTTATCTAGAGCCTTGCATTATAGTATGATTCATAACTAATGTCTAGCGAGTTTTAATGACACAATATCTAAAATAACTTTGCATCTAGATATAAAATCTTATAGAATATCACTGTAAAGCCAATGGCAAGTTCAGCCAACTCTCTCGCAATATGAAGATTGTGAACCCCGTCAGATCCGGAAGGAAGCAGCGGTAGCGATTTGAATATGTGCCGAGATGTAGGGGGTTGAGCTGCCACCCTTTATTTAAATCATTTCAAAAATAAACACCCATGAGTTATCAAGCTTTAGCAAGGACGTTAAGACCAAAAGACTTTACCAGTATTGTAGGACAAGAGCATGTGGTACAAGCTTTACAAAATTCTATCAAAAAAAATATGCTACATCATGCATATTTATTTTCAGGAACAAGAGGTGTTGGTAAAACAACAATAGCAAGAATTTTTGCAAAATGTTTAAATTGTGAAGCTGGATTAACTAGTACTCCTTGTGGAACATGTAATTCTTGTGTCAGTATCGATAATCATAGTTTTCCTGATTTAATAGAAATAGATGCTGCATCTAAAACTAAAGTTGAAGATACCAGAGAGTTATTAGAAAGCGTTATGTATGCGCCAGTATTAGGTCGGTATAAAGTCTATATTATTGATGAAGTTCACATGCTATCGACACATAGTTTTAATGCCTTTTTAAAGACTTTAGAAGAGCCTCCAGAGCATGTAAAGTTTATTCTTGCAACAACGGATCCTAAAAAATTACCTATTACAGTATTATCTAGATGCTTACAGTTTAATTTACGTCATGCAACTCAAGGTAATTTAGTGGTGTTATTGCAAAAAATATTGCAAGAAAGAAATATAAACTATGATAAAGCCGCAGTTAATATTATCGCAAGACAAGCAAATGGTAGTATCAGAGATTTATTAAGCATAACAGAGCAAGTTATAGCTTTAGATGATAAGACCTTGTCTATTGATAGTGTAGAATTAATGTTGGGTAATGTATCTTATTTAGATATAGTAGATTTGATTAATTTAGTAATCAAAAACAATTCAAAAGCAGTTTTTGAAAAATTAAATAAAATGCTCGCAAATAATATTGATTTTAGTTTATTTTTAGAGCAGCTTTTAGAGGTTTTGCATAATTTAATAGTAATTCAACATATAAATAATGTTAATGAAAAGTCTGTTCCAGAATATAAAAATACTTTTTTTGATTATATTTCTAATGAGTATTTAATAGATATTATAAATAAAATATCTCCAGAAAATTTACAATTTTATTATCAAACAACTCAGCTTGCATATAAAGATTTAGAGTTTATGCCGGATCCCTTCATGGTTGTTGAAATGGCTTTTTTGAGAATGTTAGCTTTTTATTGTGATTTTAATTTAGATAAAAAACAAGATGATAAAAATGTAGTAATAGATAGTAAAGTTGTAAATAATTCAGAAGTTAAGCATAACCTAGTTGTAAAAGAAGAGCAGATTCAAGTAAAAAGTTCTCAATTCAATAATACTCAAGTAGATAAAATTCAAAATAAATCTGATGAAAAATCAGATTTAAATAATACTCAAGAAAATATACAAGGAAATGATTTTGATTGGGTTAGTTTAGTGGAACAGTTGAATTTACGTGGTTTAGAAAAGCAGCTGATTGAGCATTTGGAATTTAATAATTTTTCAAATAAGGTTATTAGTTTAAATCTAAGCAAAAGCATGAGTTGTTTACTCACAACTTCAAGAAAGCAAGATTTAGAGAGTAAAATATCTAATTTGTTGAAATATAAGATAAAATTAGACGTAAACACATCAAGTGAATCTGTTAGTAATTCAATAGCAGCAAAAAACACAGTTAATTTTCAAAAAAAACAACAATCAGCCATTGAAAATATCAAACAAGACCCTCATGTTAAGGAACTAGTTAATGTTTTTGATGCAAAAATTAATTTTAATAATATAGAATTTATAGACGATAATGAAAAATAAAAACTTAAGCAAGTTTTAATTTTAGTTATATATAATTATTGTTATATTAAGTTTTGATATTAATTTTTAGTTTTAGGAATTATTAAACAGGATCGTTTTTAATTAATATTTTATAATAATTTATTTAAAAGAGGACAACTCATTATGAACGCAGATTTATCAGATTTCATGAAAAACATGAAAAAAATGCAAGACAATATTCAAACAGCACAAGGCGAATTAGTTAATAAAAATATTATTGGTGATGCTGCATCTGGAGCTGTTCGTGTTTTATTAAATGGCAGATTCGATGTTAAACGTGTTAAAATTTCTCCAGAAATGATGAAAGAACCTGTTAATGTTCTTGAAGAAGCTATTGCTTCTGCGTTTAATTCTGCTGTAAAACAAATTGAAGATTTCTCAAAACAAAAAATGTCAGGATTAATGGAAGGCGTTCAATTACCTGAAGGTATGGCTGATAAAGGCGAAGATGATTCTTTATAAGGAATAATAATTAAGTTGATATATTTTGAAAGCCAACAATAGTTATAGTAGGAATATAAATAATTTAATTGATGCTTTGCAGTCACTGCCAGGAGTAGGTTTTAAAAGTGCTCAAAGAATGGCTTTTTATTTATTAGAGCATGACAGAGATGCTGCAATCATATTGCAAGATAGTCTCTGTCAGGCTTTATCTAAAGTTTTTAAGTGTAAAAACTGTCGTAATCTTACTGAACAAACTTTATGTCATATTTGTGTTGATACTAATAGAGATAATACTTTATTATGTATTGTTGAAACACCATCAGATATAGCTGCTATTGAGAATATAGGTGTTTATAAAGGCTTATATTTTGTGCTCATGGGTAAACTGTCTCCTTTGGATGGAATAGGTCCTGAAGAATTGGGTTTAGATTTATTCGAAAAAACTATTAATAGTAAAAAAGATAATCTTAAAGAAATAGTTTTAGCTACTAATTTAACAGTAGAAGGTGAAGCAACCGCTCATTATATAGTTAATATTTTAAATAATATTAAAGATACTAATATAAAAATATCTAGAATAGCCCATGGTGTGCCATTTGGGGGCGAATTAGAATATTTAGATTCAAATACATTAGCTCAGGCTTTTATCTCAAGAAATACAGTCAATTAGCTTTTTTTAATTTATTGACATTGGCATTGGTATTAAATATTGCTTATAATATTGATAATGTTAAATCAGTAACTTTTTTTTAACAATCAAAAATAAATAATTTAATTTTAAAAGGAATTTTATGAAGAAAATTTTAGTTACAGCTGGTTCTATTTTATTAGCGGCATCATTATTGTTATCTTGCGAAAAAGAAAATGTTGAAAAGTCTGAAAATAAAGCAGATGAATCTGTTCAAAAAGTAGATGAGTCTTCGCAAAAAGCAAATGAGGATACTCAGAAAAAATCAAATAATATTTTTGATGAAACAAAAAAGAAAGCTTCTGAAACTGCAAAGAAAGTAGATGATTCTGTACAAAAAACAGTTGATTCTGCAAAGAAAAAAATAGAAGAAGCTAAACAAGAAGCAAAAGATAAATTATAAAATAAAAGCCCTTCTAAAAAGTAGTTAGTATGATTTATAAGTATTTAAATGTTCCGTTATTTAGGTGCATAGAGTAATAAAAGAAGTACGTACAAAATCTTACGATATGCACTTAAATGTAATGCTTTAATCTTTAAATAAACATTGTAAAGACTCTCATAAAAATAGTTAGACGAAAGAATATTGATGAGGTAATGAGAGCTCAGTTCAGAGTAATAATTAATTTAAAAGAGGGATATAATTCTTGTATATTTTAATTTAAAATAAATATTATAAAATAATAGTGAAAATTTAAATTATAATCAGATATAAAGGAATTATATGAAACAGTCAAACACAGATTCATCTCACCAAATAGTAAGCAAGACAATAAATAAATATAGCGAATTAAAGACTACTAATCCAAGTAATTTATTAAATAATCTAGAATTAACAACTAAATTAACAATGAATAATTCTCAAATGCTTTGCGGCAAACTTGAAGGTAGATTGTTAAAAATGTTAGCTAATTTAGTAAATGCTAAATATATTTTAGAAATAGGTATGTACACTGGATATTCTGCATTAAGTATGGCAGAAAGTTTACCTTCGGAAGGTAAATTAATAACTTGTGATATAGATAAAAAAATTAAAAGATTTGCTGAAAAATATTTTAAACAAAGTCCTCATGGGCATAAAATTGAAATTAAAATAGGCAACGCTTTAGATACTATAAAAAATCTAGATTATAAATTTGACTTAGTTTTTATAGACGCTGATAAGCCAACTTATCCAGATTATTATGAATCTGTATTGCCAAAAGTGCGCAGCGGTGGTTTAATTGTTGCAGATAATACTTTATTGTCTGGTTCAGTATTAGAACCAAAGTCAAATAGATCACAAATAATGAATGATTTTAATACTAGTTTATCAAAAGATACTAGGGTAGAAGTTGTTTTTTTACCAATAAGAGATGGTATCTCTTTAATTAGAAAAAAATAAAATCAGGAAAATAATAAAAAATGAATATTAGCTTGTTAGCTATTTTAAGCGCTGTAAATGTTTTTTTATTTATATTAAGTATTATTTTTATAATTTTGTATGTTTCTTTAAAGATTCATAATAGTAAATTAAAGGAAGAATTTCATAATGCTTATACGGAAAATAGATTACTTAAAGATAATAAAGAATTTTTGTTAGATGTTTCTGATAAATATAAAGCACAGTTCGAAAATTTTGCTAATCAAGTAATGAGTAATAATACAGAAAAATTTGAAAAATACTCTGTTAAAAATATTGATAATATATTAAGTCCCTTGAAAGAAAATATAAAAGAATTTAAAGCTAAGATAGAAACTAGTTATTATAATGAGGCTAAAGAGCGTTCTGAATTAAAAACAGAATTAAAGGCAGAGTTAAATAGAATTATTAGAATTTCTGAGTCTATGAAATCTGAAACTCATAATCTGACTGAAGCTTTAAAGGGTAGTACAAAAGCTCAAGGAAATTGGGGAGAGATGGTTTTAGAGAAGCTTTTAGAGCTGTCTGGTTTAAGAGAAGGTTTTGAATATATATCTCAAGGTAAAGATTTAAAATTACAAGATGAGCAAGGAAAAAGGTTGCTTCCAGATGTAATAATTAATCTACCTGATAATAAGCATATAATTATTGATTCTAAAGTGTCGTTAGTCCATTATCAGCAATATTTAGCATCTGATAATAATGATTCAAAAAAACAAGAATATTTAAATTTATTTATTAAGTCTATTTATAATCATATAAATAATTTAAGTAGTAAAAAATATGAATTTGCAGATAAAATAATTTCTCCTGAGTTTGTAGTATTATTTTTCCCAATTGAAGGTGCTTTTTCTTTTGCAATGCAGCAAGATCCAGAAATATTTAATAAAGCTTGGCGAGCTAATATAGTTATAGTAAGCCCAACTACATTGTTTGCTACGTTAAAGACAGTAGCAAGCGTATGGGCTCATGAAAAACGCAATAAAAATGCTTTAAAAATAGCCGAAGAAAGCGGTGCTTTATATGATAAGTTTGTAAGTTTTTTGAAAGATTTAGAAGAAATAGGTGTAGGACTTAAAAAGTCTGATCAGGCTTATCATAATGCGATTAATAAGCTTCATATTGGGCGTGGAAACTTAGTATCTAAAGTTGAAAAAATTAAAAATCTTGGCGCTAAGACTAAGAAAAATATTTCTGATAAATTATTAAGCTCAGTAGATTAAAAAGTGATATTATTATTGGGCGGCAATAATAATATTCTTAATGTTTTTCAAGGTTTAATTTACAGATGCAATTTTATTATATAATTTAATTTCAGAGTCATTGATTAAATCCTCAAATTCAACCGCATCTTTACTAAATAACATAACAACCGTTGAGCCTAAATTAAACAAACCAAGTTCATCACCTTGGTTTAGATGTATAGGATTATTTTGGTAAGAAAGACTAAAAAATTTATTTTTACTTTTATGAGGTGGGGTAATTGTGCCATGCCATGATGTTTCAATACCTCCTACAATCATAGCTCCAACCAAAATTATAGCTACATAACCTAGCTCTGTTTTGAAAATATTAACTACACGCTCATTGTTTTGAAAAATGTGATTAATCTTATTACCCCAACACTGAGGATTTACTGAGTATAGTTTACCGGGTATATAAATCATATTTTGTAGCTCGCCTGAGATAGGCATATGTACTCTATGATAATCTTTTGGTGATAAATATAAATTTATAAATTGTCCGTCTTTAAAATAATCAGCTAAATCTAAAATAGTTTTATACTGAGATTTTGATTCTAGATTTAATTTTTTTATTAATTTAATACCTAATAAAGTATTAAGATCATAGCTATAATTTTTAGCATTAATATTTGAATTAGATAAATTACCCACTTGCTGAATAAAACCATCTATTGGAGATAAGATATTTTTTTTATTTAAATTAAGTACTCTGGCGCTAGGGTCTAATTTTCTTGTAAAAAAGTCATTAAAGGTTTGAAATAACTCTGGTTTTTTTATTATAGCTTCGTTAAGATTAATTTTGTAATTTTTAATAAATAGCTTTATTAGTGTATTTTTTATGTAAAATTTGCTACAATTGCTAACTAAATTAGCTAGGTAGGCTAATATTTTTTGCGGAAGGATATATTGTAATAGTTTCATATAATGGCTTTATCTAAAAAGCTTATTTTAAATTAATTTACATGGTATGTATATGAAAATCATAGAGCAAGGCTTAACTTTTGATGATGTGTTATTAGTTCCTAAATATTCTGATGTATTACCTAAAGAGGTTAATACTAGAGTCAACTTAACAAAAAAATTAAGTTTAGATATACCTCTTTTATCATCAGCAATGGATACTGTTACAGAAAGTGATATGGCAGAAGTTATGGCTAAACATGGCGGTTTAGGTATTATTCATAAAAGCATGGATATTAATCAGCAAGTTGCAGAAATAATTAAAATCAAAAATAAGGACAGTGAATTATTAGTTGGAGCAGCTGTTGGAACTAGTGATGATACTGAAGATAGAGTTCATGCTTTAATTAAAGCCAAAGTAGACGTAATAGTTGTTGATACAGCTCATGGGCATTCAAAAAAAGTTATAGATGTAATTAAATGGATTAAATCAAATTATCCAAAGATGCAAATTATAGGCGGTAATATTGCTACTTATGATGCAGCAAAAGATTTAATAAATGCAGGTGTTGATGCTGTAAAAGTAGGTATTGGTCCTGGCTCTATTTGTACAACTCGAATAGTTGCAGGAGTAGGCGTGCCTCAAATAACAGCTATTAAAAATGTAGCAAAAGCTTTAGAGGGTACTAATATTGGTTTAATTGCTGATGGTGGTATTAGACATTCAGGTGATATTGTAAAAGCATTAGCTGCAGGAGCTAGCTGTATTATGATGGGCAGCTTATTTGCAGGAACATTAGAATCTCCAGGCGAAATAGAAATAGATAAAGTTACAGGTGCAAAATATAAAGCTTATCGTGGTATGGGCTCTATTGGAGCAATGGCAAATAAGCAAGGTTCAAAAGACAGATATTTTCAGCATGATACTAAAGATGCTGAAAAACTAGTACCTGAAGGCATCGAAGGCAGGCTTAATTTTAAAGGATCTGTTTTACCAATTATCCATCAATTAGTAGGCGGCATTAGATCTGGTATGGGTTATATAGGCGCAAAAAATATCCAAGAAATTTATCAAAAAGCAGAATTTGTGCAGTTAACTGCAGCCGGTATTTCAGAAAGTCATGTTCATAGCGTTACTATAGCCAAACAAGCACCTAATTATCAAGTTAATAAAAATTAGTAGTAGAGGTAGTATTAAATAATGAAACAAACTAACAGTATTTTAATTTTAGATTTTGGTTCACAAACAACTCAGCTTATTGCAAGGAGAGTAAGAGAGTTGGGGGTGTATTGTGAAATATTACCTTACTATGTTAAAGATGAGTTGATTACTAAATTAAACCCAATGGGTGTTATTTTATCAGGTGGACCAGAAACAGTAACAAAAGAAAATACTCCAAAAATTTCGGACATTATTTTTAAATTAAATTGTCCTATTTTAGGGATTTGCTATGGCATGCAGGCTTTAGCACATCAACTTGGTGGCAAAGTTATGGCATCTAACAAACGAGAATTTGGCGATGCTAAAGTAAACTTTAATAAAAAATATAATTCTAAATTATTTAAATATTTAGATCATTCTGACAGTACTGATGTATGGATGAGTCATGGTGATAAAGTCTCAATGGCTCCAGAAGGATTTAATATTACAGCCAGTAGTGGTAATTGCGAAATTGCTTCGATGGAAAATGTTGAAAAAAATTATTATGGTCTGCAATTTCATCCTGAGGTGACTCATACTGTAGATGGTAGTAAATTATTATCTAATTTTTTATTTGAAATATGTAATTGTGAGTCAAATTGGAACTCAGAAAATATTATTGCTGATTTATTACAGGATGTAAAAGACAAAGTAGGGAGTGATGATAAAGTTATATTAGGTCTTTCTGGTGGAGTTGATTCAGCAGTTGTGGCTGCTCTTTTACATGCAGCTATAGGTGATAGATTAGTTTGTGTTTTTGTTGATACTGGACTTTTAAGGTTAAATGAGCGAGAAGAAATAGAACAGGTATTTAAACAAAACAAAGGTATGAACTTAATAACAGTTGATGCTAAAGAGCAGTTTTTAAGCGCTCTTAAGGGCGTTACTGATCCAGAAGATAAAAGGAAAATTATTGGTAAAGAATTTATTAATGTTTTTGATGTTGAGTCTCAAAAAATTCCAGGAATTAAATTTTTAGCGCAAGGAACCATATATCCAGACGTGATAGAATCAGCAGCAGCTGATACAGGAGCCGCTCATGTAATTAAGTCTCATCATAATGTTGGTGGACTTCCTGATGTGATGAAGTTAAAGCTAATAGAGCCTTTAAGAAGTTTATTTAAAGATGAAGTACGTAAAATAGGTTTAGCTTTAGGGTTACCTGAAAGCTTAATATTAAGACATCCTTTTCCAGGACCAGGACTTGCTGTTAGAGTTATTGGTGAAATTAAGGAAGAATATTTAGAGATATTAAGAAAAGCAGATGATATTTTTATTTCTGTTTTAAAAGAAGAAAATTTATATTTAACAGTGAGTCAAGCTTTTGCAGTGTTTTTGCCTGTGAAATCTGTTGCTGTTTTAGGTGATGCTAGAAGTTATGAATATATAATTTGTTTACGTTCAGTTAATACTACTGATTTTATGAGTGCAAGTTGGTCTTATTTGCCATATGAAGTATTAGGCAAAATATCTAATAAAATTATTAATGAAGTATCAGGTGTCTCTCGAGTAACTTATGATATTTCAAATAAACCTCCTGCTACTATTGAGTGGGAATAACTAATGTGAATGGACAGTTTAACTCCCATGAGTTCTTTATGCAGCAAGCTTTGTCATGTGCTGACAAGGCTTGGGCTATAAATGAAGTTCCAGTTGGGGCGATTATTGTTGATAGTAAAGGTAAGGTTATATCTGAAGGATTTAATGAAAATATTAGTTTAAATGATCCTTGCTCGCATGCAGAAATTATTGCTTTAAAAAAAGCAGGGAAGTTATTAAATAATTATAGATTAAATGGATGCATAATTTATGTGACTTTAGAGCCTTGTATGATGTGCTTAGGAGCTTTAATTCACGCAAGAATTGATACTGTTGTTTATGGCGCACGTGATATGAAAACTGGTTGCCTTGGCGGAGCTGTTAATTTAAATAACGATGAGTTTAATTGGAATCATAAATTAAAAATTATATCAGGTGTTTGTGAGCATGAAGCAAGCACCAAATTAAAAAAATTTTTTCAAAAATTAAGACTTGATAAATTAGAAAAAAGCTAAATTTAATTTCATATTAAAACAATGCTTCACAGTTTAGATATCTGTGCTATTATATTAATTTATAGGCGGTATTATTTATTTTAGAATTTATTTTAGGAATTTATATGAAAAAAAAAATTAATACAAATTTATTATTTCTATTTTCAGGAGTTTTATTTTCAGCAAATAATTTATTTGCATCAAGTATTATTGACCTGCGTGATTTAAGTCATTCTAAAAATATTTCAGCAAAATCTTCAAATTTATCAATAGTATCTTTAGAGTCTCAAGATGTTAAGTTAGAAAAAATAACAGAGCTTAAAGATGCTAATAATAATACTCATATAAAATATCAGCAAAAATATAAAGGCATCCCTGTTTTGGGGAAAAATATTTTTACTCATAAAAATAGTCAAAAGACGTCAAAACAAAAATATACAGGACAAATGATTTCTGGAATTGAAAATGATGTTTTAGATGTAAATCCAAATTTTGATGCTAAAACTGCATTAGATATTGCAAAAAAAATAAATTTACAAGATAAATACGGTGCTAGTATACAATCTTTAAATAAAAACAACTTTATTTATGAAAATGAAAATACCTTATTAGTTATTTATAATAATACTACAAATCATAAAGCTAGCTTAGCTTATAAAGTAAGCTTTTTCATTGACAATAAACAAACAGCAGATCCATCAAGACCTTATTATATAATTGATGCTAAAACAAAAGAAGTTATCAAAAAATGGGACGGGTTAACTTTTAATAAAATAGCAACAGGTCCTGGCGGTAATGATAAAATAGGTCGTTATGAATATGGTGTTGACTACCCAGAAATGGATGTAAGACAAACAGCAAGGAACTATTGTTTTTTTACAAATGAAAAAGTAAAAACTATAGATTTAGAGCGTAAGTATTATGATATTAAAGATCATACTTTTAAATATGAATGTACAAGACATGAAGGAGATGAAATTAATGGTGCAGCATCGCCGTTAAATGATGCTCATTATTTTGGAAACGTTATTTTTGATATGTATAAAGATTGGTATGATACTAGTCCATTAAATTTTAAATTAAAAATGCGAGTCCATTATGGAGAAAAGTATGAAAATGCTTTTTGGAATGGAAGTGCTATGACTTTCGGCGATGGAGATAGATACTTTTACCCTCTGGTTTCATTAGATGTTGCAGCACATGAGGTTAGTCATGGTTTTACTGAGCATAACTCAAACCTTGAGTATGTAGGCCAATCAGGTGGTATGAATGAATCATTTTCTGATATGGCTGGAAAAGCAGCAGAATATTATGCAAGAGGTAAAAATACATGGGGAATAGGAGAAGACATAACAAAATTCTCTATGCCACTAAGATATATGGATAGTCCGGAATTAGATGGAAATTCTATAGGTGATGCTCGTGATTATGTTGATGGTTTAGATGTTCATTATTCTAGTGGAGTATATAATAAAGTATTTGCTATGCTGTCAATGACTAAAGGTTGGGATACTAAAATGGCATTTGATGTTTTTGTACATGCTAATAGATATTACTGGCATCCAACTACTGATTATATAAGTGGAGCAATAGATACTATTAATAGCTCAGAAGATTTAGACTATGATGTGCAAGATGTAGTAGATGTTTTTGCAAAAGTAGGCATAGGATGCTCTGTTGATACATGTAGTATCATAGAAAGAAGTTCAGATGATCAAAGCTCAGAGTTAGATGATGATGATATTGATTTAGATGATGATGAAAGTTCATTTAAATAATATGGATATATTATATATGCGTTCAGCGATAGTAAGAAGCTAAAATAAATTTTTGTTGCTGTAATTTGTTAATAATTATGGCAACTTATGAGTTTGGTATAGGTTTGTTTTATATTTTTCTAGGTAATATTTCAGATTTTAGAGTGTATTCAACAAATCTAGGGGCCTTATCAATGATTCTACCTTTATGATCTATAACAGCGGTAATACCATTATTAGTTGCTCTAATTACAGGTTTTCCTGTTTCCAATGCTCGCATTTGAGCAATTTGTAAATGCTGATATGGCCCTAGAGATTTACCAAACCATGTATCATTACTAATAGTTAATATAATATTAGCTTTTTTACTATTTTCAATAACTGTAAAAGGATATGCTATTTCAAAACATATAAAAGGTGCTATTTGAACTGTTGATTTATTATTTAAATTTAATTTAAATAAGTCTTGTTTATTTGGTCCTTGTGAAAAATCTGACATAGGTAAGTCAAAAAAATCTATAATGCCTCTAAGATAGTTTGAAAAAGGCATATACTCGCCAAATGGAACTAGATGTTTTTTTTGATATATTTGAGCATTATTTTCATTGGTATGAGGTTGAAAATAAGTATTTTTATTTAATAAAATAGCAATATTGTAATATATACTTTTATTAATAAGACTTTCTTCAGGTAAGCCAAGTATTAAATTTGAATTATATTCTTTAGTTTTTTCAGCAAGTTTGTTTAGTAAAATATTAGAATATGGAATTGGCATTGTAATCGCATTTTCAGGCCAAATTATTAAATCATAGTTCCAGACATTTTTGGTTAATTCAATATAGGTTTCTATAATATGTTTAAAATGATTTTCATCCCATTTCATTAACTGCTCAATATTACCTTGTATTAATGCTATCTTGATAGGTTTATCATATGGTTTTGTCCAGTTATATTTACTTAAAGAATTACCAGTTAAAAATAATAAGAGAACTAATAGCAATAAAGTTATATTTTTTACTGAATAATAAGTTCTTATTTTTGATAAAGTTAAATTATTAAAAATATAATAAAAAATTGCAGCTATCAATACCGTAAGATAAGTTAGGCCGTATACAGTAATAATAGGGGCGTAACCTGAAAGGTAAGTATGTAAATGGGCGTAGCCTAAAAATCCCCAAGGGAATCCTGTAAATAAGTAACTTTGTAATAAATCTATTAATACCCATATAAAAGGGAAAACTATAATAACGTTTATAATATTTTTATTACAGAAATATTTAGATATTATAGATATTTTTAAAATGCTATATAAACTTAACGTCAATATAAACAAGAATGTCAAAAAACCAGCTAAAATAAAATTGGCATTTCCAAAATTATGAATACTGACATAGATCCATGATGAGCCTACTAGATGTTGAGATAGTCCAAATGTTAAACCAAGGAGTAATTTTTTTTTAATATTAAAGTTACTAAAACATAAATATAAAAAAATTAAAGGAGCAATGAAACTAAAAATACTAACATCAAAAGGAGCAAGGCTTAATGGAATTAAAGCACCACCAATTATAGATAATATTAAATAAAAATAAATAGAAGTTAAGCTGAGTCTTGATTTGATATTTGTGTTCAAAATAAAATTAAGGTTATATTATTCTTTGATTATTTTTAATAGGTTAATTTTTCTTGCATCTGAAGATAATATCTGAATATTTAAGTTATCCATAATTATTTTTTCATTAGCTTTTGGCAGACGACCAAATTTATTGGCAACAATACCGCCAATGGTATCAAATTCAGAGTCATCCAGCTCTACAGATAAAATTTTATTAAAATGATTGATGGGAGTTTGAGCTTTTACTTTATATGAGCCATCCTTATTTTTTGTTATCATTTTTTTCTCATCAATATCATATTCATCTACTATATTGCCTACTATTTGTTCTAAAATATCTTCAATAGTAACAAGACCAGATATATTGCCATATTCATCAACTATAATAGCTAAATGATTACGATTTTCTCTAAATTCATTAAGTAAAACTATAACACGTTTACTTTCTGGAATAATTACAGCAGGGCGTAATAATTTTTGAATATTAAATTCCTTAGGATCTTTATTTTTAAAAGTATATGGTAGTAAATCTTTTGCTAATAAAATTCCCATAATATCATCTTTAGTTTCACCAATGACAGGAAATCTGGAATGTCCAGAATTTATGGCAAGTTCACAAATTTTTTCTGCTTCTAAATTATGTGGAATTACAACCATTTTTGATTTAGGGATCATTATATCAACAACATGCATATCAACTATCTCAAAAACACCTTCTATCATCGCAAGTGTTTTTGCTTCGATAATATCTTTGTCTTCTGCATTTTTAATAACTTCTAATAAATCATTTTGGTTTTTAGGCTCGCCTGTTAATGCAGAGGCAAGTCTTTCTAGCCAAGATTTTTTATTTTCATTATCATTGTCAAGTTTCATATGTTGCTTTGATCTCCGGTGATACAAATATTATAAGTAAGGGTTAGGGTAATTAAGTAAATGTAAAATATCAATTTCTTTTTGTTCCATGATTTCTGCATCAGAATTATTAATATGATCATATCCTAATAAATGCAAAGTGCCATGAATAATAATATGAGCCCAGTGATGTATATTTTGTTTATTTTGTTCCTTTGCTTCTTGGTTAATATATTCTGCTGAACAAACAATATCACCTAAATATTCTTGCTGAATTTCTTCTGGCAAATTTTCAGGAATTTCAAATGGAAATGCTAAAACATTAGTAGGCTTGTCTTTATGTCTATAAGTTTTATTTAGATTGTTTATTTCTGTATTATTAGTAATACGTAACCCTAGTTCTGTATTTAAATTTTTATCATGAGATTCTAAAGTTATTGATATCCATCTGTGAATATTTTCATCATCTGGGATATAAGTGTTATTTTGGGAGTTATTATCTAAAATATTTTCTATAATTACATTATAACTGTTCATAATATTAAGATGGTTTTTCGTTTTCTTCGTAAGCTTTAATTATTTCTTTAAGTAAAGGATGCCTAATTACATCATGGCCATCAAGATATGTAAACCCTATGTTTTTTATGTTTTTTAAAATTTGATTGGCGTGTAATAGTCCAGATTTAATTGAGTGTGGTAAATCTATTTGAGACACATCTCCAGTAATAATAGCTCGTGAGTTAAACCCAAGTCTTGTTAAAAACATTTTCATTTGTGCAATAGATGTATTTTGGGCTTCATCTAAAATTATTACAGAATTATTTAAAGTTCTACCACGCATATAAGCAAGTGGAGCAAGCTCTATAACACCTTTTTCTATATATCTTGCAACTTGTTCTTGAGTTGTCAAATCAAATAAAGAGTCATATAAGGGACGTAAATAAGGATCAATTTTTTCTTCTAAAGATCCTGGTAAAAACCCTAATTTTTCACCAGCTTCAATTGCAGGTCTTACTAAAGTTATTCTATCAATATTACCTTGTTCTAGCATTTGCACAGCAAATGCAGCAGCTAAAAAAGTTTTTCCTGTACCAGCAGGGCCTATAATAAAATTTACGTCATGCTGATTAAGATTATTAATTAATTCTTTCTGGTTTTCTGTTTTAGGAGAAATAATTTTTTTATTAGTGTTAATGTGATTTGCTAAAGAATGTTTATTTTGGGTCATACTATTAGTCTTTATTGGGTGTTGTTTATCATGAATTGCATCTGAAATATAATTTTTAGTGATATTTAAATTACCGTTTAGGGATTCTTTATATAATTTATTTAAAAGATCGTATGTTGTTTTGATATTTTTATGTTCACCAACTATTTTGAATTGGTTGCCACGGCAGGAAATTTTCACACAAAGTTTATTTTCTATGAATTTTAGATTTTCATCTAACGGTCCGCATACATTAGATAAATGTTTATTATCAGCGGGATTAAGTTCGATATTAGTAGTCTGTATGGTGTCCAATTAAAGCAAAAACTCTTTACTATTACTATGTCTTTAATTATATATTACTTTAATTATATTCGCAATATGCCGTTGATTTATATCATAAAAACCATGCATAATCAAAGTGTTAAATTATGGATAATTTTGTGGTTCCAGACAGATAAGACTTAATTCTCTGTTTTGGCTGGCGTTGCAATCTATTGGTTCAGAGCTAAAATTATAAGTTATACGAGTATCTGCTGAAAAATTTGTGCAATTTTCGTTAGTATTAGTTGAGTAAAAAGGACTAGTACTACCCAAAGGCGCATATTTAGCATAATTATTCAAAACACCGTCACTACTATTTAATTTTTGAAAATTTTTGCTGAAATTATTAAAATTTGGATATTTTTGATAGTATATTTGGGGATAGTTGGCAACAATTGTAGTTATTGCAAAAAACGAGTATGGAAGAGATGTTTTATTAGATGCATTTATTTTAAAGTTAGGTATAGATACACTATTCTTTGAATCACCTGCATTCGTTATTATTGTGTATCCTTTAAAATAATTTGCTTGATTAATAGTGGTACCAGTTATACCAAGTTTTTTCGCCATAAGATTTTTAAGAGCTTTAGGATCTGAAGGCTGCCCGCCTAAATTCATATAAAACTGCCCAAATGCAAAAGAATTACATAAAGCGTCAGCAAAGTTATTATTGTTTATACTTAACAAGCTGCTTGTTCCAGATGGTCCTTTAATATCGTAACCTTGTAAATTCGTAGCATTTAATAAATCTGATATATTTCCAGGAGTATTAGCATTCTGGAATGCATATGTATTTGGTGCTTGATATTGAAAATAAGGCGACGCTAAAAAAGCTATGCAGCTTTTATATGATATCGTCACTGAAGATGAAGGTTGGGTAACTCCATTATTAAAGATAACATTCTGAAGGGTAAATGCATTAAAAGAGTTAGGATCGGCGCAGCCTTTAGAAAAATCTTGGTTAGTAGGACTGGCTAAAATTGCAGTATTTATTCCTAAAATTAACATACAACAACAAAGTATGGATGATATATAACTCATGAGATTTTAATTTCTTAGTTAATATAAAAGTGACGCATCAAAAGCAAGAAATTTTAAACTAATATGCCTTTTAAAGAATTTGCTAATGCATCTGTAACTTTTATATCGACAATTTTCCCAATTAAGTTTAATTTATTGTCATTTTCTTGATTTAAATCAATATTTACAACTTTATTATTGAAAGTTGTACCGCAGAATTGATTAGAAAATTTACTAGATTTATGTGTAACGAGTACTTGTTCTGTTGATCCAACCATTTTACGACTAATATCAAAACACTGTTGTTTTAGTCTATCTTGAACTATATTAAGTCTTTGTTTTTTAGTTTCTAAAGTTACATCATCAGGATAGTTTGATGCAGGAGTTCCAGGTCTTTTGCTATATATAAAACTAAAGCTATTATCAAAATGAATGTTTTCTATTAAATCGATGGTTTTTTGAAAATCAGCTTGAGTTTCACCTGGAAAGCCAATGATAAAATCAGATGATATGCTTAAATTAGGTCTAATTTCTCTTAATCTTCTAATTTTGCTTTTATATTCTAATATGGTATGACCACGTTTCATTAGATTTAATATTCTATCTGAGCCTGATTGAACAGGAAGATGTAAATAATTAGTTAATTTAGGTACTTCAGCATAAGCTTCTATTAAGTTATCTGAGAATTCCATTGGATGAGATGTCATGTATTTAATTCGCTCAACGCCATCTATTTCTGCAATTGTTGCTATTAGTAAAGCTAAATCAGCTGTTTCTGTAGCTGACATTTTGCCTCTATAAGCATTTACATTTTGACCTAAAAGAGTAATTTCTTTTGCGCCTTTTTCTGCTAAATTGGCGACTTCGATTATAACATCATCAAAAGGACGGCTAATTTCTTCGCCTCTGGTATAGGGCACAACACAGAATGTACAGTATTTACTGCAGCCTTCCATTATAGATACAATAGCCTTAGGGCCTTTTATACCAACTTCTGGTAAGTTATCAAATTTTTCAACTTCAGGAAAAGAGATGTCTATGTGAGATTTATTGTTTATTAATACATCATTAATCATGTTTGGCAATCTATGCAAAGTTTGTGGGCCAAAGACTACATCAACATAAGGAGCGCGCTTTAATATCACATCACCTTCTTGCGATGCGACACAACCGCCAACACATATAATTAAATTTGGTTTTTTATTTTTTATTTTACGCCATCTGCCTAATTGTGAAAAAACTTTTTCAGATGCTTTTTCTCTTATAGAGCAAGTATTTATTAAAAGAACATCAGCCTTATCTTCTTGAGCAACAAGCTCCAACCCATGAGAATTTTTTAATAATTGTACCATTTTGTCTGAATCATATTCATTCATTTGGCAGCCATGAGTTTTAATAAATAGAGTTTTGATAGAAGAAGGCATATTGTAAATTTCAGTATAATAAATAAAGCAAGATTATATCAGTTGTCTTAAGTATTTTAAAGAATTAATCTGTAAGCGAACTATAAATTTATTTATTTTTACAACTTGCAGGAAGAAGCTCATTATCAAGTTTATTAATATCACTAGGTTTGCATATCCATGTAATATGATAATTATCAATATTACTATTTAATATTAATAATTTATTTTCTAATTTGCTATCGCCTTTGAAAGTTATAAGAATATTTTCTTCATGCCTGTCATTAGTATTATTGGGACTTAAAACTATATGTTTAATATAAGCATGATTATTAATATTTTTATTTAAATCTAATTGATTGTTATTAGGCCAAAACCCGTGTTGAAAATAAAAATCTGTTGTTGCAATTTTTATTGAGTTTACAAAGGTCATCGCATCAAGTACTTTGGCTTTGATTATATGTCTTTGATAAGATGGAATAGTTGCCGCTGATAGTATTCCTATGATTATAAAAACTATTAACAGCTCCAATAAAGAGAAGCCTTTTTTACTAGCCAACATAAACTTAATCTTTAATATATGCTTAAAAGTGTATAATATATTGGCTTTAGCTTAAATGCAATTTTTTAAAATATTTCTATAATATTTTAAAGTTTATTAATATCTCGGATAAATCTATCAATGGTAATCCAATTAAAGCATTAGGATCTTTGCTGTATATGCTTTCTATTAAAGTTATACCTAGCTCTTCTGCTTTAATGGCTAAAGTAGAATAAAATGGCTGAGTTTTTTCTATATAGTTTTCTATTGTCTTTTCTGAAAAAGCTCTAAATTTTACTTCAGTTATATTTAATTTTTGCTCGATTGTATTTAACTTAGTATTTATAACAGCAAGACCTGTATAAAAATAGACTGTATTGCCGCTAATTATTTTTAAATATTTAACAGCTTTTTCATAATTTAATGGTTTGCCGTAAATTTTATTTTTGCAGATAGCTACTTGATCAGAGCCGATTATTATATAATTATTTTTCTGGTTATCAGTATTATTGTATAATTTTTGTTTTACAGCTAGAGCTTTTTCTTTACTAAGTCTTGATGAGAGCTCCCATGGTAGTTCATTTGGTCTAGGACTTTCATCTATATCAGGGGAGTTAGTTATAAAATCTAAGTTTAAATTAGACATTAATTTTTTTCTAAAAACAGAGCTAGATGCTAAGACTATTTGATATCGGTTTTGATTTAGGGCTTGCATAATATTTATATTTTGACTATTTTATGATTTGCAGTTAATATTCTATATCCGTTTGGCTATTTTATATTAAAGTTCAAAATAATAGTATTATTTATTTGAGATAAATTGTGATTAAGTTACCCAAAATTATAAGTATCATTAAATTTGCGAATGAAAATGTTGATTATTCTGGTTATGTCAGAATTTTAGATTTAGACAGGCTTGCAAATTTTTTACATAAATCTCAAGAAGATACTAATCTTTATATAAACGTTGCAGCGAATAGAGATTTACAGCATAGATGTATTTTACATCTTGAGATAAAAGGTGAATTAGTTTTAATTTGTCAAAGATGTTTAGATAAGCTTAGTTTTACTATTGATAAAAAATTAGATTTAATTGCTCTTAATAGTATAGATAACATAGCTAATAAAGAAGGTAGTTATGAGCCAATTTTAATAGATGAAGATGGCAAAATTAATTTTTATGATATAATCTCTGATGAGATTATTTTATCTATCCCTCAAGTGCCAAGACATGATGATGTAAAATGCACTAAAGTATCAGATATAATACAATTTGAAGAAGTATAATTTAGGTTGAGTTTATTTTAATTATTTAATATTTAGGAGTTTTAATTTATGGCTGTACAAAAGGTTCGTAAAAGTCGTTCTAAAAGAAATATGCGTCGTGCACATGATGCAATTGGTAAGCCATCATTATCTATAGATTCTTTAGGTAATGTTCATAGACGTCATCATATGTCTGATGATGGTACTTACAAAGGCCGTCAAATAGTTAAGCTAAAAGAAGAGCAAGAAGAAGACAGCGCAGAAGAGTCTAATTCTTAATATGAAAATAGCTATAGATGCGATGGGTGGTGATTATGGCTTAGATGTCGTAATACCAGCTATTGCCCATATCAGAAAAAAGAAAGAGTATGATCACGTTTGTTTGGTTTTAGTCGGCGATAAAAAGCAAATTACTGATAAATTAGCAAAATATGAGCTAAAATTAGATAACAATTTGTTTATTGAGCATGCTTCTGAAGTAGTTGAGATGTATGATCAGCCTGCAAAAGCTTTGCGTAATAAAAAAGACTCATCAATGCGATTGGCTCTTAATTTAGTTAAAAACAAGCTTGCTGATGCATGTGTCAGTGCTGGTAATACAGGAGCTTTAGTTTTAACTGCAAAATTCGTACTAAATACTCTTCCAGGTGTTGACAGAGCTGCTATTTTAGCAGCATTTCCTACTGAAAAAGGTTTTGTTAATGTGCTTGATTTAGGCGCTAATATTTCTAGTTCTAGTGATAATTTATATCAGTTTGCAGTTCTTGGAAATACATTAACTAAATATGTTCACAATATTGAAAATCCAAAAGTTGCTTTATTAAATATAGGATCGGAATCTATTAAAGGTACGGATACTATAAAAGATGCTGCTGAATTAATTAAAACTAATCCAAATATTAATTATACAGGATTTGTTGAAGGTAGCGATATTTTCAAAGGTAAAGTTGATGTTATAGTATGCGATGGGTTTACAGGCAACATAGCCTTAAAAACTAGCGAAGGACTATATAGATTTTTTGCAAATAGTATAAAAAAACAGTTTACTTCGTCTTTATATGGCAAAATAATAGCTGTTTTGTGTTATCCATTAATTAAGAGATTTAAAAAACATATAGATCCTAAAGAATATAATGGAGCAATGATTATAGGTTTAAATGGTATTGTTGTTAAAAGTCACGGTGGTGCTGATATTGTATCATTTGCTAATGCCATACAGCATACTATTAAATCAGTACAAACAGATGTTCTGAAAAAATTACGAGATAATTTCGAGTCAGAATAAGAGCCTTAAAAAGTTATAGTATTAAACTATACATTTTAAACAGGAATTTTTTAACATGGATTCAGCTTTATATAGTAAAATTTTAGGGACAGGTAGTTATGTTCCGAAAAAAGTTGTTACAAACGTTGATTTAGAGACATCTTTAGATACAACAGATGAGTGGATAACTCAAAGAACAGGAATTAGACAGCGTCATTTTATAGATCCTAACACAGAGTCTACTGTAGTTATGGCTAGAGAAGCAGGATTAGAAGCTTTAAGTAACGCAAGTCTTAGCCCTCAAGATTTAGACATGATTATTGTTGCAACTTGTACTCCTGATAAAGTCTTTCCTTCAACTGCTTGTTTATTACAAAAAGAATTTTCTATAAGAGGTTGTGCTGCATTAGATGTTGATGCTGCTTGTTCAGGATTTGTTTATGCATTAAGTACTGCAGATGCTTATATTAAGTCTAAAAAAGCTAAATATATTTTAGTTGTTGGAAGTGAATGCATGTCTCGTCTTTTAGATTGGAATGATAGAAGTAGCTGTGTGTTATTTGGGGATGGAGCTGGAGCTTGTGTTTTAGGTCCTGATACTAAAGAAGGCATAATAAGTACACATTTGCATGCAGACGGTAATTATGATGATATTTTGCAAGCAAGTTATAATTATTATAACCCTAATAATAAAGCACCAATTGATCATATTCATATGTCAGGCAAAGAGGTATTTAAACTAGCAGTTAATACTTTAGGTTCAATTGTTACAGAAACTATAGATAAAAATGGTTTTACTGCTGAAGACATTGACTGGTTAGTGCCACATCAGGCAAATATTAGAATTATTCAAGCTATGGCCAAAAAATTAAAGATGACGACCGAAAAGGTTATTATTACTGTTGATAAACATGCTAATACTTCAGGAGCATCTATTCCTTTAGCACTTCATGAAGCTGTATCTGATGGAAGAATAAAAAGAGGGGATTTATTGCTATTAGAAGCTTTTGGAGCAGGACTTACTTGGGGCTCAGCTTTAATTAGATATTAATTAAGTTTTTTATAAAATAAGGTTAATTATATATGTTAGATATAATTTCTAATGCTAAATATGCTGCATTATTTCCAGGACAAGGATCTCAATTTGTAGGAATGATTTCAGGGTTTAATAATAGCCCGTATTTAAAAGAGCTTTTACCTAAAGTCTCTGATATTTGTAACATAGATTTTTATGAGTTGCTGTCTTGTGACAAAAAGAATAAATTGAACTTAACTCAATATACTCAGCCAGCTCTTTTAATTTCTAGTTATGTTTTATGGCGTCATTTTAGTGACTACATTAAAATTCATAATATAAGTAACCCTGAAGTATTAGCAGGTCATAGTCTTGGTGAGTATTCAGCTTTAGTTTCTGCTGGATGTATAGATATTCTTGATGCAATAAAATTAGTTTATTATCGTGGCTTGTATATGCAAGATTCTCTTGATACAAAAATAAGTGGTGCTATGGCTGCTATTTTAGGTTTAGATAATGATATAGTATTCGAATTAGTACAGGATTTTACTCAAGATATTAACAATAAAAATGAAATTCTAGAAGTCGCTAATTATAATGCATTAGGACAGGTTGTTGTCTCTGGAATAAAAAATACAGTCGAAGATTTTTTAGTATATGCCAAAGAAAAAGGTGCTAAAATAACCACCTTATTACCTGTTAGTGTGCCGGCCCATAGCAGTTTGATGCAAAATGCTGCTGATAAATTAAAAGATTTACTAGATAAAATAAATTTTAATTTACCTAATATTCCAGTTTTTAGTAATGTGACATCAAAATTACATAATGAAAATATAGATGAAATAAAACAATTGTTATTTTTACAAATGACAAGTTCTGTTCGTTGGGTTGAAATAATTCAAAATATCAAACTTATGAATATTGATAATGCTTATGAGATTGGTGTAAATAATGTATTAACTAAGCTTAATAAAAGAATAGATAAGTCTATTAAATCTCAAGCTATAAATAATATAAAGGAAGTAGCATGAACTTAAATTTCAAAGAAGAATTTTCAAATAAGGCAGTTCTTGTAACAGGAGCAAGCAGAGGAATAGGTAAGGCAATTGCATCTTTATTTGCAAGTTGTGGTGCTATAGTCGTAGGTAGTGCAACTACTGAAAATGGAGCTAATGATATATCTGATTACTTATCCAATTATGATAATAAAGGTCATGGTCTTATTTTAAATTTAGGTGATAAAGATTCTATTAACGCAGGTCTAGATAAATTTAAAGAATTAACTGGAAAAAATGGTCCAGATATTTTAATAAATAACGCAGGAATTGTTGCTGATAATATTATTTTAAGAATGACTGATGTACAATGGGATGATGTAATAAATATTAATTTAAATGGTTTGTTTTATTTAACGAAAGGCTGTTTAAAGAATATGATGAAGTCCCGGTTTGGTAGAGTGATTAGTATTAGTTCAGTAATAGGGGCGACAGGGAATGTGGGGCAAGCTAATTATGCCGCAGCTAAAGCTGGTATAGCAGGCTTTACTAAGTCTTTAGCAAAAGAGTTAGGCTCAAGAAATATTACGGCTAATGTTATTGCTCCAGGGTTTATTGAAACAGAAATGACATCAAAGTTAACATCTTTGCAAAGAGATGCTATATTGAAACAACTAGCAATTACAAGGTTAGGTACGGTTGAGGATGTAGCTGGTTCAGCTATGTTTTTAGCTTCATCATTTGCAGATTATATTACAGGCCAGACTTTGCATGTTAATGGCGGTATGTATATGAATTAAAAAGCTATATGCTTTTTAATTTAGGTTTTTAATTTAGTTTTTTAATTTAGGAGAGTAAAAATGAGTACAGAAGAAAAAGTAAAAAAAATTATATCTGAGCAGTTAGGTGTAGAAGAATCTCAAGTTACTAGTGATGCATCTTTTATTGATGATTTAGGTGCTGATTCTTTAGATAACGTTGAGTTAGTAATGGCTCTTGAAGAAGCTTTTGAAGTTGATATTCCAGATACAGCTGCTGAAAAAATAACAACAGTTCAACAAGCTGTTGATTATATTAACAGTCATGCTGAGCAGCAATAATAAAATTTAAGCTCTCCCGATTTCGGGAGAGGATTGAGCTTTTAATTTTAGAATAAATATAAGGGGATATATAAGTGAATGCTCGCCGAGTTGTTGTTACAGGGTTAGGAATGTTAACTCCTTTAGGAAATAATGTTAAAACAACCTGGGATGCTATTATTAATGGCAAAAGTGGTATTAATAATATTGAGCATTTTGATACAAGTGACTTTGCTTGTAAATTTGCAGGGACTTTAAAAAACTTTGAATCAGATCAATATTTATCAAAAAAAGAAGCTAAAAAATTTGACCCTTTTATTTTATATGCAGTTGCCGCAGCTCAAATGGCAATTGATGATGCTAAATTAGATTTAGAAAAAATAGATTTAAATAAGACAGGCGTATTAGTAGGATCAGGAATAGGTGGACTTTCTGTTATAGAAAAAAACTATAGTAAGTTATTAGAATCTGGCCCAAGAAAAGTTTCACCATTTTTTATTCCAGGAACTATTATTAATATGGCTCCAGGTTATATAGCCATAAAGCATGGATTTAAAGGACCTAATTGGAGTGCTGTTTCAGCATGTACAACAGGAAGCCATAATATAGGTGAAGCCGCAAGAGCCATTAAATTAGGTGATGCAGATATTATGCTTGCAGGCGGAGCTGAAAATGCCAGTACCCCATTAGCAGTAGCAGGATTTATTTCATCAAGAGCATTATCAACTAATAATGCAAACCCAGAAAAAGCCTCAAGACCTTGGGATAAAGATAGAGATGGGTTTGTTTTAAGTGATGGAGCAGGAGTTTTAGTTTTAGAAGAATATGAGCATGCAAAGAAAAGAGGTGCTCATATTTATGCTGAGCTTTCTGGTTATGGTCTTAGTTGTGATGCGTATCATATTACGGCTCCAGATGCACATGGTTCAGGATTTATTAAATGTATGTCCGATGCATTAAACCAATCAGGTTTTGCTACTGAAGATGTAGATTATATAAATGCTCATGCAACATCAACTCTATTAGGAGATATTCTTGAGAGTAACGCAATAAAAAGTGTTTTTAAAGATGATGCTTTTAAATTATCAATTAGTTCAACAAAGTCGATGACAGGCCATATGCTTGGCGCTACAGGGGCAGTTGAGGCAATGTTTTCAATTTTAGCTATGAATAATAATATTATTCCTCCAACCATTAATTTAGATAATCCAAGTGAAGGATGCGACTTAGATTATACTGCCAATACAGCTAAAGAAAAAAATGTAAAAGTTGTAATGTCTAATTCATTTGGTTTTGGTGGAACTAATGCTTCTTTAATTTTTAGCAAAATTTAGGTTACTTAGTTTTAGGGATATATTTATTATGGATAATACAAAGGTTTTTTATAGTAAATTTAGCTATGCGGTATTATTTTGTACTGCGATTTGCTTAATTGTATTCAGCTATTTTGGGGTGAAAGCATATCATGTTTTGCATAAACCTTTATTTTTATCATTAGTAAGTAGCCAGAATCAATTATCTAGTGTTAATAATAAATCAGAAAAAAAGCTTAATTTAACAGTAAGTAAAGGCGAAAATTTTAAAGATATAAAGCAGAAGTTGAATTTAAAAAATACTTTTTTAGATAATATTTTTTTGAGTCTTTATATTAAAGTTTCAAAAAAAGATAAAAATATGCAGGCTGGATATTATGAGTTTGATCATGATGTTAGTTTAAATGAAGTAATTGATAAAATTTCTAATGGTGATGTAAAGGTTAGTAGGTTCCAACTTGTTGAGGGTATTACCGTTGCTCAAATTTTGAATAATTTAAAAAAGTCAGAAGATCTTGTTTTAACTTTGCCTTATGATGAAAAAATAGATGCAAACAAATTAGCTAAATTATTAAAATTACCATACAGTTCATCTGAAGGCTTATTTTTTCCAGATACTTATTATTATAATCATGGTGAGACAGATAAAGATATTTTATTAAAAGCTTATAATAATATGCAACAAAAATTAAATGTTGCTTGGAATAACAAGGACTTAAAAGTATATAATAAATATAGCAAAAAATATTTACATAAACCATATGATGTTTTAAGGCTTGCAGCAATTGTTGAAAAAGAAGCAGCTGAAAAATCTGATAGGGAAAAAGTCGCCGGAGTTTTTTTATTAAGACTTAATAAAAATATGAGGCTTCAAGCTGATCCTACGGTTATATATAGTTTACAAGATAAGTTTACGGGCGATTTAAAAAAACACCATTTAAAATATGATTCACCTTATAATACCTATGTTAAAAAAGGTTTACCGCCAGCTCCAATTTCTTCTGTAAGTATTGAATCAATTAATGCTGTACTTAAACCTAATATAACTGGATATTTATATTTTGTTGCAAGTGGTAACGGTAAGACGCATCTTTTTTCTAAAAGCATAGAAAATCATAATTCCTTGGTTAAGCGTGTTTTACTTAAGTAGATTATTTTAAAAGAGGGCTCAAATGCAAGCAAAATTTATTGTAATAGAAGGTCTTGAAGGAGCCGGTAAATCAACAGCTATTCCATATATCTTTGAGATATTAAAAGCTAAAGGGATTAATGATGTTGTACATGTAAGAGAGCCTGGTGGCACAGAGGTTTCTGAGCAAATACGCAATATAGTTAAATATCAAGGTGATGAAAAAATTTACCCTGAAACAGAAGCTATGTTAATGTATGCATCTAGAATACAAGTAGTAAATAATATTATTAAGCCTGCTCTAGCTAATAATAAATGGGTTATTGCTGATAGACATGAATATTCTACCATTGCATATCAAGGTGCCGGTCGTGGTTTAGATTGTGATTTTTTAAACATGGTTAAACAAGAAACACTAGGTGATTTTAAGCATGATTTATGTATTTATCTAGATGTAGACCCAAAAATAGGTTTAACAAGAGCAAAGATAAGAGGAGAGCTAGATAGATTTGAAATTGAAAAATTAGAGTTTTTTGAAAAAATTAGAAATAAATATTTAGAGCTAGTTAATGCTGATAAAAAAGCAGTTATTATAAATGGTAATAATGATATAGAAGATGTAAAAGCTCAAATATTAAAGGTATTTAATAAATATATATTTGTAAATTAAAATAGTCTTGTAATTTTCTTTATACTAATTGTAATAATTATATTGAAGATGTAGAATTAAAAATATTAAATTATATCTGAATAATAACAATCTACTGTTTAATCCAATGCATAAAGCTCTCTCCTGGCAAACTAATTGTATTGATAATATTTTATCTTTATATAGATCACAAAAATTACACCATGGATTATTAATCTCAGGAGCTAAAGGCTCGGGAAAAATAACTTTACTAAATTATTTGGGAGATTATATCTTAAATAATAGTAAAAATTATAATCCAGACTTATTCTTGTGTAATGATCATTTAGGACAAGAAAATAAAAATATTCCTGTTGATACAGTCAGAGATATTATTAATTTTGTTTCAAAAACCGCTTTTTTAGGCAAAAATAAAGTTGTCATTATTCCTAATATTGAATATTTTAATACAGCTGCAGCTAATGCTTTTTTAAAAATATTAGAAGAGCCGCCAAAAAACGTTTATTTTCTTTTAAGTTGCGATAATTTAAAAAATATTTTGCCAACATTAAGAAGTCGGTGTTATAAAATTAAATCTCCTATGGCCGATTATAAACAGGCTATTGATTGGTTAATTGAAAATAATGTAGAGCAAAATAAAGCTATTGAGTTATTAAAAATAACTAATAACATGCCAATTTTGGCGTTAGATTATTATAATGATAAAGTTTATGATAATTTATATGTAAACTTAGTTTCAGGATTATTAAAATTAAATCGTTATAATTTAACTCTTGTGTCATCTGATATAGATAAAATTAAATATAGTTTTAGATTATTGTTGGAATTTTGGCATAAAATATTGCATCAAGTATTAATGTATAAATTAAATAGATCTCAAGACGTAAACAATGAATTATCTGATATAAAAAAATTAAATGATAAGTTAAATATAGATAAATTAAATTTAGCTATAGATAAAATCACCTTAAGTTATAAATATATGCATAAAAATATGCATTTGAATAAAAGAAGTTCAATAGAAGGAATATTATACGAATTATGCTAACAGATTCACATTGCCATTTAAATTTATTAGATTTAGCAGAGTATGATAATAATCTTGATAATGTAATGCTAGAAATTAAAAAAGCAGGTATTACTAAATTATTATGTGTTGCTGTAAACTTAGAAGATTTTCCTGAAATTTTAAAAATAAAAAAGAAATATAATTGGATTGATATTAGCGTTGGGGTTCATCCTAATGAAGATTATAATATGAATTTAAATGAAGAGTATGAAACTGTACTTAGGTTAGCCCAAGATAATTTAGATAATAATCTTGTTGCAATAGGTGAGACAGGTCTTGATTTTTTTAGAACTGATGAAAGTTTGGTTAATAAACAAAAAATTAGATTAGAAAATCATATAGAAATTGCTAAAACTGTAAATAGACCTTTAATTATTCATACCAGAGCAGTAAAAGATTTAACAGTTGATATTTTAAATCAGAATGCAGCTTATGATGTAGGTGGTGTTATGCATTGTTTTACTGAAAATTGGGAGATTGCTAAAAAAGCTTTAGATATAGATTTTTATATATCTTTTTCAGGAATAGTATCTTTTAAAAATGCAATAGAGCTTCAAGAAGTTGCTAAAAAAGTGCCGATAGATAAATTATTAATAGAGACTGACTCACCGTATCTTGCCCCGGTTCCTAAAAGAGGAAAACCTAATTATCCACATTATGTGCAATATGTTGCAGAAAAAATCGCAGAGCTTAGAAATATTTCATATGATGAAGTATTAAATATATCTTATAATAATTATATTAATTTATTTAATAAAAAATAATGAGATTATTATAAAATGCTTATATATAGGATATATGTAGGAAACTCGCTTAGAAATTATAATTATGTTATAGCTTGTGATAAGACTAAAGATGCGGCAATTATTGATCCTTTAGATGTAAATGCTTGTATAGATATAGCGAATAAAAATAATTTAAATATCACTAAAATTTTAAATACCCATGAACATTGGGATCATATTGAAGGTAATGATGAAGTAGTTAAATTAACAGGGGCTAAAATATATGCTCATTATAATTGCAAAGATAAAATTGATAATATCTATAAGACTTTAAAAGAAGGGGATATTATTAATATAGGTGAATCAATACAAATTACATGCTTAGATACACCAGGTCATACTTTTGGCCATATTTGTTTTCTTGCAAATTATAAAAATAAGATGGCTTTATTTTCAGGTGACACTTTGTTTAATGCAGGAGCCGGTAATTGTTACAGTGGAGATATGGAATTATTATATAAAAGTTTTACAGATAAGCTTGCTCATCTTTGTGATGATGTTTTAATTTATCCAGGTCATGATTACCTAGAAAATAATTTAAATTTTACTTTAAGTATTGAACCTAATAATACAGAAGCTAAAAAATTATTAGAAAAAATTAAGCAAGAAAAGCCGAATAATAGAGTGATAACAAGTTTATTTATAGAAAAACAAATTAATAGCTTTTTTAGATTAAATTCAGAAGAAATTAAACGAAATTTAGTTGAAAAATTTAAGACTAAATTTGAGAATTTATCTAAAGAGCAAGTTTTTTTTAAATTAAGAGAACTACGTAATAAATGGTAGAAATGTTTTATGAATAAAATTATAGAGAATTTTTTATTTGTTGATATAGAAGGTCAAAAATTAACAAAAGAAGATAAAGTGATACTTGAGCATCCATATGTTGTTGGAGTAATTTTGTTTTCAAGAAATTACAGTGACAATGAAAATGGTATTGAACAAATAACAAAGTTAATTAAAGATATTAAAAGTATAAAAAATAAAAATCTAAAGATTGCTGTTGATCATGAAGGAGGAGATGTTCAAAGATTTAAAGCTAATTTCACTCTCTTACCTAAAGCTGTTGATATAGAAGAGATACACAAACATAATAAAGAAAAAGGTTTAAAGCTAGCATATAGTGTAGGTAAAACAGCAGGTTATGAGCTATTTAATATAGGAGTTGATATTAATTTTGCCCCATCTATAGATCTTAGAGGAATTGATAATAAAATAGTTAAAACTAGATCTTTTGGCGATGATAAATATATTGTAACAAGGCTTGCAAGAGAATATATTAAAGGCTTATCTGAGTCTGGTGTTATGGCTGTTGTAAAACATTTTCCTGGGCATGGTTTTGTTGAGCATGATTCACATTTTGACTTGCCTATTGATAATAGAGAATTAGATATAATTGAACAAAATGATTTATTTATATATAAAGAAATATTTAAAATAATTCCAAGTAATCAATATGCTGTCATGAGTGCACATGTTTTATATCCTAAAATAGATAATGAATATCCTGCAAGTTTATCAACAATTTGGATGAATGATATTTTAAAGGGAAAAATGAATTTTGAGGGCCATATATTTAGTGACGATTTGAATATGCTCGCTTTAAATAATTTTGGCACTCCAGTAGAAAAAGTAAAGTTATCTTTAGAAGCAGGATGTGATTATATTTTGTATTGTAATAATCGAGAGGCTGTTTTAGATATATTAGATAATTTATAGTATTATATTAGTTTCAATAAATAAATTACTTTCAATTTACTAAGCTTAGTATCAATAAAGAAGGATATAAATTTTGATTAAATATAATAGTGAACATGTGGTTATCTTAACTCAGTGTGGATTTCTGATATTATTAGGGCTTATTGTTCATATAATAAAATCATTGACTATAAAAAAAGTTCTTAAAAAATTATCTGATAATAAAAATTTATTAAATCTAAAATCTTTTTTAATATCTGTAAATGGACCAGGATCACTTCTTATTTGGTTGTTTGTTTTTATTTTAATTATTAATGTTTTTAAAACTCATGATGTTAATGTATATTTACTGACAATTACTCCAATGATAGGGCAGTTAGTCGCTTTATTAGTTATAGTGATTTTTGTTTTAAAGTTCATCCCTAAATTAGAAAAAAATTATCATACTAAAAATAAAAAGAAGTTTGTAAAATTAGATAAAACTGCCACCACAGCTCTTGTGCAATTAACCAATGTTGTAATTATAATTGTATCTTGTTTAATTGCATTACAGACTTTAGGTTATAGTCTGACTGGATTGTTAGCTATTGGTGGTGCAAGTGGTATTATTGTTGGTTTGGCGGCAAAAGATACAATTGCGAATCTTTTTGGTGGAATAATGCTGCATATTGAAAGGCCTTTTGCTTTAGGCGATTCTATACTTTCTAATGATCATAAATCTATCCAAGGAACTGTTGAGCATATAGGTCTTAGAACGACTAGAATTATTACTCTTGAAAAAAGGCCATTATATATACCAAATTCATTATTTATGACTATTACAGTAGAAAACACCACTAGAATGAGTAATAGACGTATAAAAGAATTAGTTGGTGTAAGGTATGATGATATAGAAAAATTACCTGTTATTTGTAAAGAAATCAAAGAAGTGCTATTAAATCATGACGGAATAGATCAGAATTTAACTATATTAGTAAATGTTACAGAGTTTGCTGATTATGCGGTAAATATTTTAGTATTTGCTTTCACAAAATCTGGTAAGTACATTGATTTTGTTCAAATAAAAGAAGATATATTGATGGATATTACTAAAATAGTGAAAAGAAATGGGGCTGATTTTCCTTATCCAACAGTTACCAATTATATTTCTAATGCGGTTAAGATAGAACAGGTTTAGTGGTTATTTAAGAAATATGATTATAATTTTTAGTATTATTCTAGGTTTTTTCGCAAGTATCATTTCTGCGCTATTTGGAGGTGGATCAGGATTAATTCTTGTGCCTGGTATTTATTGGATTTTAGCTCATAGTAATCCTGTATATGATACTTATTTGATGCAAACAACCTTAGCAACCTGCTTTTTGTTGTCTGTTCCAATAGGTTTTATTTCGTCAATAAAGCAGTATCATTATGGAAACATTGAAAAAAAAACATTCATTAAATTTTTTCCATTTATTATTACAGGTGTTTTAATAGGTTTAGTAACTATTTTATTTATTAAAACATCAGTATTAAAAATATATTTTAGTATTATGGTTTTCTCTGTTGCGCTTTGGATGTATTTTAGAAAGCCTGATGATACATTGAATTATACAAATAAAATATTAAAACCTTTTTTAAGTAAATTAGTTGCTTTGTTGGTTGGTTTCATTTCAGTAACTATTGGTGTTTCGGTGTTTATTGTCCCGTTTTTTATAAAAATGGGGATAAATATTAAAAGAGCTATAGCAACATCAACAGTAGTAGTTTTTTTTAATTCAATTATGTCATCTATTATATTAGTGTTAATTGGGCTTAATTTAAATAATTTACCTGATGGTAATTATGGTTTAATCAATTTACCGATTTTTCTATCATGTTTTATCCCAACAATCTTGGGAAGTTATATTGGGACAAAATTAGCTCATGTCTTATCACAAGATAAATTAAAACTAATATTTATTATTATGATGATTACAGTGTCAATTATTATGATTATTCCAAGCTAGGAAGAATAGTTTAGTAGTTTAGCTTTAATTTGCTATAAATCCATCCAAAACATTTGAATATTTTACAATATTAGATTACTATATTCTGTTTAGTTTTATAGTATAGATTGTATTTTTTTAAGGTTTACCTATTTATGGCAAAGTATATTTTTATTACAGGCGGAGTTGTTTCATCATTAGGGAAAGGTATTACCTCTGCTTCTTTGGGAGCTATATTAGAGTCTAGAGGCCTAAAAGTATCGCTAATTAAACTTGATCCTTATATAAATATTGACCCAGGAACAATGAGCCCAACTCAACATGGTGAAGTTTTTGTTACACAAGATGGCGCTGAAACTGATTTGGATTTAGGGCATTATGAAAGATATGTAAGAACCAAGACTACTAAAAAAAGTAATTTTACTTCAGGTAGAGTTTATTTTGAAGTAATTAAAAAAGAGAGAAAAGGTGATTATCTTGGCGGAACTGTACAAGTTATACCTCATATTACGGATGAAATTAAAAAACGTGTTTTAGATAGCGGCGAAGACAATGATATTGTTTTGGTTGAAATAGGCGGTACGGTAGGTGATATAGAGTCATTGCCTTTCTTAGAAGCTATAAGACAATTAGGGCTAGAGCTTGGTCATGATAATGCTCTATTTTTACATGTCACGTTAATTCCATATTTAGCAACATCAGGTGAAATAAAAACTAAGCCAACACAACATGCAGTAAAAGAATTAAGATCTATTGGGATTCAGCCTGATATCTTAGTTTGTAGATCAACGCTGCCATTGCCAGATGAAGAAAAAAAGAAAATAGCATTATTTACTAATGTAGAAATAAAAGCCGTAATTTCAGCAATGGATGTCGATATAATTTACAAGCTGCCAAGAGAATTACATAAGCAAAATTTAGATGATATTGTTATAAATAAATTAAAATTAACAGCAAAAGCTGCTGATTTAACAGAATGGGATAAGGTTGTTAGTAAATATATTAAATCTAAAAATTCGGATAAGCATGTAGTAATCGGATTGGTTGGAAAATATATGGATTTAGCAGATTCTTATAAATCATTATTAGAATCTTTAAATCATGCTGGAATGCATACTGAAATAAAAGTAGAAATAAAATATATAGATAGTGAAAAATTAGAAAGTAAAGATTTAAAAGATCAATTAAAAGATATTGATGCATTATTGATACCAGGAGGATTTGGCACAAGAGGAATTACAGGAAAAATTCAAGCTATTAATTACGCGCGAATAAATAAAATTCCTTTTTTGGGTATTTGTCTTGGTATGCAACTTGCTGTGATTGAATATGCAAGAAATGTTGCTGATATAAAAAACGCAAGTAGTACAGAGTTTCTTTTAGATAAAGCTGTAAAAAAATTAACACATGATGATATAAATGAACAAATTGTACCTGTTATAGCGTTAATAACAGAATGGCAGGATAATACAGGCGTTAAAAAAGAGCGTAATCTTAATTCTGATTTAGGTGCAACAATGCGTCTTGGCAATCAAACTAGTGTATTGAAATCAGATTCTTTGGCTTATAATATTTATAAAGAATCTAAAGTTACAGAGCGTCATAGACATAGATATGAAGTAAATAATTGTTATAAAGAAGATTTAGAAAAATCAGGTTTAATTTTTTCAGGTGAATCCGATGGCGAAGGGTTGGTTGAAATTATAGAATTACCAAAAGAAATTCATCCTTGGTTTTTTGCCTGTCAGTTTCATCCAGAGTTTACTTCAAACCCAAGAGATGGGCATAAGTTATTTACTGCTTTTATTAAAGCTGCACAAGAAAATAAGAAAAAATAAAGTGAAGAAAAATTAGTATATTAAAAGGATTATTAGATGAATACTATAAAGAAAATAATAGCAAGAGAAGTTCTTGATTCACGAGGAATGCCAACAGTTGAAGCAGAAGTTATTTTAAATAATAATATTTCAGCAAGAGCAATTGTGCCATCAGGAGCATCTACTGGCTCATTAGAGGCTTTAGAATTAAGAGATGAAGATTCCCATAGATATAATGGCAAGGGAGTGCTTATTGCTGTATCAAAGATTAATAATATTATTAATAATAATTTAAAAGATTTTGATGTTACGCAGCAGGAAGAAATTGATAAAGTTTTATTAAATTTAGATGCAACTGAAAACAAATCTAATCTTGGAGCTAATGCTATTTTAGCAGTATCTTTAGCAATTGCTTGTGCTGCAGCCAAAAGTTTAAATCTTAATTTATATCATTATCTTTATAATTTATATTTTAATAAATCAGTAGATAATCAAGTCATAGATAATTCTTTAATTTTACCAAGACCGTTGATGAATATTATTAATGGCGGGGCTCATGCAGATAATAAACTTGATATTCAAGAATTTATGATAGTTCCTGTTGGTGGCAATAACTTTTCAGAAAATTTAAGATATGGAGTGGAAGTTTTTCAAGCTCTTAAATCAGAGTTAAAAAAAGCAGGTTTAAGTACTGCGGTTGGCGATGAAGGAGGATTTGCTCCTGATTTTAAAGCGAATTATGAAGCTTTAGATTTTATAATGGGAGCTATAGAAAAAGCAGGATTTACAATAGGTAAAGATATTTTATTAGCTTTAGATGTTGCAAGCTCAGAAATTTATGATAAAAAAACTAAGTCTTATAATTTATCATCAGAAAATAAAATATTATCGCAAGAAAAATTTGTAGATTATTTAGCTAATTTAACAAAAAAGTATCCTATTACTAGTATAGAAGACGGTATGGCAGAAGACGATTTTGCTGGGTGGGAGATGTTGACTAAAAAGTTAGGTGGGCAAATCCAATTAGTCGGCGATGACTTATTTGTTACAAATACTAAGCTGTTCCAAAAAGGTATTGATGATGGTTTGGCTAATGCTATATTAATTAAGCCAAATCAAATAGGAACTTTATCAGAGACTTTTGATGCAATTAAGCTTGCACAAAAAAATAATTATGGTGTTATTATTTCACATAGGTCAGGTGAGAGCGAAGATACTTTTATTGCTGATTTAGCTGTGGCAACTAATGCAGGTCAAATTAAAACTGGATCACTTTGTCGTTCTGATAGAGTTGCAAAATATAATCAATTATTAAGAATAGAAGAAAGTTTAAGCTGTTTTAAATAAAGATAAACTTTATTTTAAGCATAAGGATTTTTGATGTTTTTCAGAGTTTGAATTTTCTTCAGAATCATACTTAGACGCAGAATCAAAATATTTCTCCTCAGTATTATAAGCAGTTAATATTGGAGATAATAATAATGGTTCGTGTTTGAAATCATGAAGATAATTATGCTCAATTAATTTAGATGTTTTATAAGCAATATTTAAATTTAATTCTTGCTCTACAACATGTAATATTTCAGGAAAGTAGTCTATTAAATATTGAGTATTATATGGTTTAGGAGAGTTGACAATATCATAAAGAAGCTGCAGTTTTCTGTCATCAACATAATGAAAATATGTTAATATCGCTTCATTTATATTTACCCCAAGATCATTTATTTCAGCAAACATGTTACTAAAATTATTATTGATTAGATTTATAAATTCATGAGAAAAATAATCTATATTAACAGTTTTATCTTTTGATATTTTTCTTATTCTTTTGTTTAAGCTATCTATCTGTAATTGTGTTGTATTAATTTTTCTATTAAACTCAGTAAAATCAAGGTCACTTGGTTTTAATTTATTTATGGCTTGTAATTCATTGAGCTTGTTTGTAATAGATTGATTTAAGTTTTTAATGATATTTTTTTCTTCTTTTGTTTGAAAAAGTAGTTTTATATTATTTAATTTTAAGAAAGTGAAAGATTTAATTTTATCTAATGTTCCTAAATTAGAGTATTCAAAATTAACATTATGAAGTAATATGTTATTTAATTTATCATTAAGAGTATTATTTAGGTCTTCACTTGTTTGTGTGATTTTTGTTTTAGTTTCTTCTATGATTTTTGTAAAACTATCATCTTGTTCATTTTTTGTTTTTAATTGAATACGGTTTAGTATATTTAAAGACTCATTTAATTTTATAATAAAATCGGTATGTTGTATTTCTATTTTATTTTTTGATATTTCTTTGTGAATTTTTTTATGTTTTTTTTCATATTTAAAATAATCAATTATTTTTGCAGGAATATACATTAATAAGAAAATACCAGCATATAATGGGTTAACACCTGTATGATACATAAAATCTTTTGTAACAAAACTTAAGTTACCAGCATAATTTAAAGCTGCCAATATATGTGATGGCACCATAAATCCATAAATAGATAAAGTATTCGTTGTGAGACTTATTGTAGATGTAATATTTCCAATAATAAAATAAGTAGAGAGAATAAGTGGAGATTTTACCGAAAGTTGTTTCATTGTTACATCTTTATCATGTAGTAGTTCTTCAGTAAAAAATTCATGTGTATTAGCAACTTCTTGCAGAAGTAGAGCAGTTTGTTCCATTAAAATGTATTGAGAATCTTCTAATTCTAAATAATCACTAATTATTTCTTTTTCTAAAAGATTTTTTTTATTTTCTGGTTTATGAAGATGTCTATAGGTAAGATATGTGCCTACAGCAAAGAAAATCACAATAGCTGTTACTGGATTAAGTAACATGCTGCCAATCACACCAAGTGATAGTAATCCAACACCTAAAATAGTTAATAGCATGGTGTTTGTCACATTAGCTAAGAAATAATAAAATATAGACGAGCTAAATATGTCTATGGCTTTTATTGCTCTTTCTCTATATTTGATATATTTAATAATATTATTTTTTTCTTTATAACATGCGTTACAATTTAATTGAGTTTGTTCAAGCATTTCCTGTAGATGTTGAAACATGTTATTTTTGCTATTGATTTTATTTTTTGCAGCTAACTGGAATATTTCATCTAGAAGAGTTTTTAATCTTTTTCTTTTATTCGTTTCATCTTCATCTAAAATATCCGTTTGATATTTTAGTATTTTATTTTTTATATCTAATAGCAATTGATTTATTTTTTTGTTGTTTATATAGGTAGATTGATATTTATTTGTATAATCGTTAGTGTCTGAATCAGAGTCTGATAAATTAGGTAAAAGAGTACTATCATCATGATTTTTTTTCTGATCATGATCTAGATTATCTTGTTTTAATGCATCTTTTGGTTCTTTGTTAGATTTTTGATGCTGAGTAAAACAAATTGATTTTTTTATTATATACTCTTTTGTATAGTTCATATTTTATATTTAATACAATTACTTCTATCAGTTAAGAGTTAATTTATATTATCTTTATTAATAACTGATTAAAATATATAGCAATGTAGATAGTTTATAGCTTTGTATATGAGTATAATATATACTTTAAAATTTTAATGTGAATTGTTTTAATATTAAAGAGTCATAATTATGAAGATAATTTTATTAGGAGCTCCAGGAGTTGGTAAAGGTACACAAGGAGAGCTTTTGTGTCAAAAATTTAATATTCCTAAAATATCAACAGGAGACATGTTAAGGACTGCAATTAAAGATAAAACAGATTTAGGTCTTAAAGTACAAAGTATTATGGCTTCAGGACAATTAGTTTCTGATGAAATTATTATGGCATTAGTAAAGGAGCGTATTTCTATGCCTGATGCAGCTAATGGATATTTATTTGATGGATTCCCTAGAACTTTAGTTCAAGCTGATAGTATGAGAGAGAGTCAAATATTTTGTGATTACATTGTGCAGATTGATGTTGCTGATGCAGAAATAGTTGCAAGATTAACAGGAAGGTTCGTTCATCCAAATTCTGGGAGAGTATATCACACTATATATAATCCTCCCAAAGTATTGGGAAAAGATGATGTAACAGGAGAGCAATTAATTCAAAGAGAAGATGATCAAAAATCAACTGTTTTAGAAAGACTTAAAGTGTATAACAATCAAACGATGCCATTAATTGATTATTATTTAACTTGGAGCAAATCTTCTGATATAAATAAACCAAAATATATTAAAGTCAGCGGATCTGGTTCAGTTAAAGATGTTTATACTGATATAATAAATAAATTAACTTAATGCCTCGTTAAAGTCATTAAGTTCATTAATTGATAATAGATTTTTTAGTTGTTGATCTTTAATGACTTTAGTTATTTGATCTTTTATTGTACAAGTTCTTAAGTATAGATCATCTATTTCATCAAGATGCTCTATACGCTCTTCTTTTAGTAATTTTAGCTCAGTAATTAGCCGTTTCTTTTCTTGTACTTCATTGTTCATGGTACATGAAATAATCTCTTCTTTAGTATAATTAATTTGTAAATCTATATCTTTAAGAATATTTTCAAATTCTTTTAGTAATAAATCAAGGCCGTCCATATCTTCTAGAATAGACTTTTTAATTTTAGATTTATTCTCTTTTTTAGATTGTTCAAGAATATCAATTTTTAAATAATATAGTTGTTTTATAGCATGATATTTAATTGTAGACGTTATTTCTTTGATTTCATCTTTGGACCATTTTGTCATAGGAATGTTTCTATTTTCAAAATGAGGCTTTGTTTCCCAAATAACTTTTTTATTAGTGGTTATATTACTGTCAAAATTTAAGTTTTCTGTATTTATAGTAAATTCAGCTTGATTATCATCAGAATTATATTGTTCAGACATAACATTTATATTTGGATAAATAATTTTACTTTGATTTAATTTTTTGTCTTGTAACTTTAGGTTAATACCTAATTGCTTTAATAATTTTTCCGGATACTTTTTAGTTTCTATATTGAGAATATCTGATGAATGCTTATGTTGAGAATTTGCAATTTCATAGATGCTTTTTAATTCCATTTGTTTTTCATCTACTTTATTTTCTGTTGCTTGATTAATTAGTGATTTTAGTTCTCCTTTAGATATAGGATAGCTAAGTTGAATCATTTTAGGGAGATTTTCATGTAATTTTTCAACTAACATATTTGCTTTATATGAATTTGATATTTTGGCTATAACTTGAGGTGGATTAGGAGGATTATCCTCAGTTAAGATTAAAAACATGTTTTGATCTTTTATATTATTCAAATAGTTCGAATCGAATATTACGCTTAAATAGAAAGACATACCACATCCTGCTTCGTTAATTAAATAACTTGTTAATTGTATATATCATGAATTCACAATAGTAAAAATTAATGATTTAAATCAATAAGTTATATTGTTTATTTGTTAATGTAATTATTAACTATATGAAAGTAGACAATCAATGAGCACGAGGGTTCATTTTATTTTAAAGTTAATCAAAACTATATTGAGGCTTTTGAGAAAATTGTGATAAACATGACATTTTTTTCTTCCATGTGTTATATCCATAGATAGCAATAGGTAGATATATAATATGGGTTATGATATGAGCAGGAAGGTTCTTATAAGCAAATAAAGCAATAACGATTAAGTTATAAAAAGTCCATATAATCCAAGATTCTATATATTTTTTACAGGTAAACCAGTGAGCAATAATACCTAAGGTAACAACCATTGCATCTGATATAGGAACATCTGAGTCTGTTTTTAGTGATAATATTTTAAAAATGATGAAAAATGTTATTACAGATAAAGCAGATGAATTAATAAATATTGTTTTTGTTATATGAGAAATTTGAACTTCAGAATTATTAATGCTTTTTATATTTTTATTTGAGTACCAGGAGTATAGACCATATATACTTAAAGATAGAAAAATAATAGCAAGAAAAGAATCTGCGTAAATTTTTTTATGAAAATAAAGAAAAAAATTAATTATATTACATATGATAGATAACGGCCAGGTCCAAAAATTAGCTCTCGCGGCTAAAAGGGTACTGAATAAAGCAAGAATTGCTCCTAAAAAATCAGCTATATATATGTAATTAACATCTGGCATAACAAACAAATGCTTATTTATTTTAAAGATTATATATTACTTGATATTATATAAAAGTGCTAGACCTAATATTTAGTTTGACAACTATGTTTGTGCTTGGTATAGTGTGTCTCTATAAAAGTAAATATTTGATATTAAAAATAAAAGCAAAGATGTAACCAGAGAGATAAGAGCGTAATGGGTATATATTCAGTATCGAAAGAATCAATTAATACAAAAGTTAATGAAAACTTGAAGCTTCAATGGCAAAAAGATGAAGCTACGCTTAAATTATTTAAACAAAATATTGAGCATTATAACTTAAGAGTTAATTATATTCTTATCCATTTGATTGATGAATTATCTATTAAATTACAAGACAACAATATTGAGAATCGAGAACAGCTGCATTATTTAGATATATTAAAAAAAGACTTAGAAAATCCAGCTAAAAAATATTTGTCCTTAGGCTCTGATATATTAACAAAAATACAAGATACTACCGAGTGTAAACCTATTGTTGCATTATTAAATAATAGGAATAATTTTTGTTATATTTATGAAAAAGTACTCCATTATATAAAAGAAGGATCTAAGTCACCTGGTTCTATTACTTTTAATAATATTTACGCCGTTATTGTTGCTTATTCAAAAGTAACTGCAGCACAATCTATTTGGGATATGGTAAGTAACTATCCTCTTGCAATAAAAGATATTAGAGATTTTTTAAATAAAATTGAAGATCGTAGTAAATCTATGGCTGATTTTGTTTCAAAGAGCCCCAAACAGCATAGGTATTATGAAATTCTAAATGAAATGAATACTAAAATGCTTTGGTATGATATGTATAATGGCATGACTAAAATATATGGAGATATCTTTTCTAAAGAATATATTTCAGAAGTATTTGTAGATGGAACCGGGTTAAGTTCTTTTTTAAAAGAGCAATTAGATCAAGCTCCAGGTCTTTCCCGTCTTACGCAAAACAAAAATCAAGGTGCCTGGTTAGGTTATCAAGGTTCATTTTCAGAGCAAGAAATAAACAAATTTTTAAAAGAAATAATTCATAAAACAATAGATTCTAAAAAGTTATTTAATTTGGAATTAGCAGAAAAAGAATTTTTATTAAAAGTCATAGAATTAGTTGATTTAAATCCTGATATAAAAGTTGAATTATTTAGGCCTTATGTTGCAAAAATAGCAAAGGAAGATAATCTATACTCTGGTCTTGTTACTAGATATTTAGAAAACGAGTTAGGTTCTTTCATTGCATCAGTTAGAGAAAAAAGAATTGATCATTTGAAAGCCAGTATTATCGATAATTTAAGTAAAGGTGAACAATTAGTTTTTTTTATTCGTGGTTTTTATAAAACAGAGTTAGAATTTTTAGAAGATAAAATTCAAATTGTTTTAAATCAAACAGATCCTAAGTTGGTTGGTCTTGACTCTGATGACTATGCATATAATTATTTTCTGCAAGATAAAGCCCCATGGTTACCAAATCATGTGAATAATGCTAAATCAGTACTAATAACTAAAAGATTAGAAAGGCATCATGAATTGTTAGCTTTGAAAAACATGCTCAAAGATATTCGTAAGCATGCAAAAGATGAGATAATTAATTTAAAGTCAAATACTCAAGATAAAAAAGAATTAGCTACAAAATTACAAAATATAAAGGTAAAAATAACAAAAATAGAAGAATTATACAAAAAAGTTATTAAAAGAGAAAAAGATAGTTTAAATAATTTATATAAGGATGAATTAGAAGGGATACAGTATATTTTAAGTAAAGATTTAGCAAACTGCTCTGGTTTAGAGGTTGAAGTTTCTTTATGTGCAAATTTATTAAAAGATATAGAAAATAACAATCTTACATCTAATCAACTATGCAGATTAAAGTGTTCAAATACACTTGGTTTTTTTATTTCAGAATTAGAATTTAAAATGAATCAAGCAAAAGGATTAATTATTAGTGATCCAAATATAAATAAATTAAAAGCTATTCATAATTCTTTAAAAAATTTAAAAAGCTATTTAGATAATAATTTTGATGTTCGTGTAGCTCAAGAACTATATGATGATATTCCTTTAGAATCGTTACCATATGGGCGTTATATCCATGAGAAAAACCAGGAAAGAAGGAAGAAAAATTGGGAAGAGCAGGAAAGTAAATTATTTGAATCCTTGCAACAGCATTTTCAAAATCATACAGATTATTTGCTTAAAGTAGATAAGGCTATGTATTCAACTAATGCAACAACAGATAGCCTGAAATTAGCAACTGAAAAAGGCAGAAAAATATTATCTGAAATTAAAGATCAAGAAACAGTATCTATTGAAAGTATAAATAATGAAATTTCACATTTAGAAGGCGATAAATTACATTTGATGCTGATGTATAGTGCTGGGAAAATGCAATTATTTGCGAATAAACTCTTTGATGTGCTAAAGGTAGCAAAAGAAAATCCAGATGTTTCTGGAGCATCACAACCAATAGCATTCTTAGTTAAATATGGTCAACATAAATTAGTGAATAATCCTTTTGGAATGTTATATGATTTTTATCTTTCATATCAAATGGACAAATATAGTAAGTTTTTAACAGATTTTAGTAATCAAGAACCAAATGAATATCGAATTTATGAAATATTAAATTATCATTCATCAATTTCAGCCTTGAAAATTTTCAATCATAAGATGTCAAAAATTTATCCAGAAATTGCATCAAAAGAAGCTATTTTAAAATTATTAGCAGATGCTAATATAGGACAAATTGCTGTTGATTTAATTAAGCAAAATAATATTAAAGAGCTTTTAAATAGGCTAAACGTTATACCATTGTTTGGCATTATTGAGTCTAAAATTGTCGCACAAATAGTTGCTATTGCAAATGTTCCTTTGGAAGGAAAATATGGAGAAAAAACTGATCCTCAAAAAATGCAAGATTTCCTCTTAAAAATGATTGGAGATGAAATAGACAAAAGTAATATATTTAATCCTAATCATTTTAATGAAGAAAAAATTATTAACCATGTAATAGAGCTTCAAGATCTTGCCAAAAGGACTAATAAAATAGTTCCTAATGAAATTATAAAGCAAATATTAGGTAGATATAATCCTGATTATATTGATGCAAATAAAGATGAATATAATTTTTTTGATGAAGTTTTTGAAAATAGAATAATAGATGATATTGCGCTAAAAGATGAGTTTATTTATAAATTATCAGACATTAATAAAGTCGCAAGTTTATTAGATAATAAAAGAATCATTAAAATATTAAATGTACTAAATTCTAAAGATTTTAACTTCCAAAATATTGCAGATATTAGATTAAGAGATATTGATAATGATATACCAGGTGAAACTATTAGTGAAAAAAGAGAATATTTAATAAATTTACTGCAAAGAAGAGCAAATATTTTAATTACTAATACAAAAAACGCAAATCCTATTAATCCTGAAACTAGGGCTTTTAACTATTTTGCTCAAGAAAATATAGCGCTAATGTCTTTTCAGGACACTAATATTGTTTCAACAGATTTATCAAAAAGATTGAAAAAACATGTTGAGTTTATAGAATTTATTTCAGATATTAATGATATTTTAGAGAGCAATAATTCTAATTTATCAGATGCTCAATTAAAAGCATTAAATGATACTAAAAATAACCTAGAAAAATCAAAAGATTATTTTTTAGCTCAATCATTATTTGATGAATTTTTAGGGGTTAATCAAATTTTCGCAAAAATTGATGATACAGAGTTAAATGATTTAAAGCAAGAATCTATTGATATAGAAAGAGATCTTAACTCTTATATCAATGATAAAGGAGAAAATAATTTAAATTTAATTATAGATAAGATAGTATCGTTTGAGCAAAATCAGCGATTAAATCAAATTAAATTAAAGCATGAAATTAATTTTATTCAAAACTCTAAAATAAGCTCTATTTTATTATCGTTGGATGTTATATATACATATTTAAATAAATATAAAACTCTAGATGTAAATAAAGATACAACAAAAAATTTACATGAAATTTTAGATAACTCATCAACAATAGAAAAAAATGATTTTAAAATAATGTTTTCAAGTTATGAATCTTTTAAAGAGAAAGTTTATGATTTGTTTAAAAGTTTAGTAAAAGTCTTTAGCCCTATTTTTTATCAAGTATATAATTTTATTATAAATAAAATATTTATTCCTTTAATGGATTTCATTGTAAAAAAATTAAATTATCCCTTTGTTGTTGGTCATTATGATTCAACATCAGAAGGTCAAGCTTATTTAGAAAATAATGAGCATTTAGTTTTTATTGGAACTGAAGAAGATGATGATATTTTAGATATTAATGACTTTGATTATGAAGTTGCAGTACAAGATGAAAGTGCTGAGAGACCAAGTCAACAACAAAAGTTTTTATCATTATTTAAATCATTTAAGATTGGAGAATGTCATGATTCTATTTGTGGTAGAAAAGATTTGAGGGGCGATTTAAAGAAAGCAACAAACATTGTGTACTCAAAATGCCAAGAAGTTGCAAAAAAATATATGCCCACAAAGCGATAATGGTAACATATTGGATTTATGTTGATTGCTAAACAGAATATATTTAAGTTATTTTATAATAATCCCGCCACCAAGACATTGAGTACCTGAATAAAAAACCATGGATTGTCCAGGAGTTATTGCTCTTTGTGGATTTTTAAATTTAACTGTTGCGGAGTTTTCAGAGCTTAACATAACTTCGCACTCTTGATCATCTTGTCTATATCTAGTTTTAGCTTTACAAATAAAAGCATTATTAGTTAAATTAGGTAAATGATTATTAGTCCAAGTTAAGTTTTTTACTATAGATTCTGATTTAAATAGTTTTGGGTTGTTTGTACCTTGTACTGCTAACAGTGTATTGTCTTTTAGATTTTTTGCAGCAACAAACCATGGTAGTTCAGAATAACCTTTTAAACCTCCTAAGTTTAATCCTTGTCTTTGACCTATGGTATAATACATTAATCCATCATGTTTGCCGATAATATTATTATTTTGGTCTATTATATCTCCTGGGTTAGCTGGAATATATGTTTTTAAGAATTCTTTGAATTTTCTTTCACCGATAAAGCAAATTCCAGTACTATCTTTTTTGTCATGAGTGATTAAATTGAGTTTTTTTGCGATGTCTCTTACTTCTGGTTTTAAGATTTGGCCTATAGGAAATATTGCTTTAGACAGTTGTTTTTGACTTAAAGCATGTAAAAAATAAGTTTGATCTTTATTTTGATCAAGGCCTTTGTGAAGTTCAACTTGATTTGTAGTTGTATTATGTTTTATTTGAGCATAATGTCCTGTTGCAATATAATTAGCTCCTAAAGTTTCAGCGTAATCTAAAAAAGCTTTAAATTTAATTTCTTTATTGCATAATATATCAGGATTTGGTGTTCTACCGTTTTTATATTCAGTAAGAAAGTATTCAAAAACATTATCCCAATATTCAGCTGCAAAATTTATTTTATGTAATTTTATATCTAATAAATCACAAACTTTTTTAGCATCGTTATAGTCTGTTTGGGCAGTGCAATGCTCTGTGTCATCATCTTCTTCCCAATTTTTCATAAAAGCAGCTTCGACATTAATACCTTGATTTTTAAGTAAATAAGCCGTGACTGATGAGTCAACTCCGCCTGATATGCCTACTAAGACTTTACTATTTTGTGGAATTATTTTATTTTTTAACATATTTTAAATAATAAATTAAAGTTTAAGTTTTTAGTTCCTTACTGTACAATTTTACAATATTTATTGAACGACGGAGAGTGTAACATATGACTAATGAAAAATACAGGCACATAACTATTCCTGCTTTAGGGAATAAAATTACTGTTGATACTAATACAAACAGCTTATCTGTTCCAAATAATCCTATAATTCCATATATTACTGGAGATGGCATTGGGATTGACGTTACGCCTGTGATGATAAAAGTTATAGACGCAGCGGTTAGTAAAGCTTATAGCAATGAAAAAAAAATTGAATGGATGGAAGTATTTGCAGGAGAATTAGCTGCGGATAAATATGATAAAGATTGGTTACCTAAAGAGACTTTAGATGCTATATCTGAATATAAAGTTGCAATTAAAGGGCCATTAACTACACCTGTTGGCGGTGGTATGAGGTCTTTAAATGTTGCTATAAGACAAATACTAGATTTATATATTTGTTTAAGACCAGTTAGATATTACCAAGGAACACCAAGTCCAGTTAAAGAACCAGAAAAAACTAATATGGTTATTTTTAGAGAAAATTCTGAAGATATTTATGCCGGTATTGAGTGGGAAGCTGACAGTGCTGATGCAGTTAAATTGATCGATTTTTTAAAAACTAATATGGGTGTTGAAAAAATAAGATTTTCTAAGCATTGTGGCATAGGAATTAAGCCTATATCAAAAGAAGGAACATCTAGATTAGTTAGAGCTTCTATTCAGTATGCTATTGATAATGATCGTGATTCTGTAACGTTAGTCCATAAGGGCAATATAATGAAATATACAGAAGGCGCTTTTAAAAACTGGGGTTATGAAGTAGCTAAAGAAGAATTTGGGGCTAAAGAAATTGATGGCGGACCATGGTGTGAATTTAAAAATCCTAAAACAGGAAAAGCAATCATAGTAAAAGATGTTATTGCAGATGCTTTTTTACAGCAAATATTATTAAGACCTGCTGAATACAGTGTAATTGCTACTATGAATCTAAATGGTGATTATATTTCTGATGCACTAGCTGCAATGGTAGGTGGAATAGGAATTGCGCCAGGAGCTAATCTAGGCACTAATGTTGCGGTATTTGAAGCAACTCATGGAACTGCACCTAAGTATGCGGGACAAGATAAAGTAAATCCTGGTTCTTTAATATTATCAGCTGAAATGATGTTAAGACATTTAGGTTGGCTTGAAGCTGCTGATTTAGTTATAAAAGGAATGGAAGGAGCCATTAATCATAAAACAGTAACATATGATTTTGAAAGATTAATGTCTGATGCAACTTTGCTTTCTTGCTCAGCATTTGGCGATGCAATTATAGCAAATATGTAAAGTAGATATAAAAAAGCCCTGTTTAAACAGGGCTTTTTTTAATTC
>CAXBNV010000012.1:0-41182 GCA_963977185.1 uncultured Gammaproteobacteria bacterium
ATTTAATGATTTAATGATTTAATGATTTAATGATTTAATGATTTAATGATTTAATGATTTGGATAAGAGAGGAAAGAAGAAAAAATGCTTAGCAGTGTCCTACTTTCGCATGGATAAATCCACACTATCATCGGCGCTAAGTTGTTTCACTTCTGAGTTCGGAATGGGTTCAGGTGGTGCCAACTTGCTAATGCCGCTAAGCAGTTCCTATTATAGGCATATAAAAATATATTGCAAGCATTTTTCGAAAATTTCTTATATTTTATTTTTTCTTTGTAATTTTACTTTGATTCTCAATCTTAACAACGAACTGAGCTTAAGTTTTTTCATATCTTAAACAATAAATCTTTTATTTATAATAATATAGCATATAAATAAAAGATTTATGTTGTTATTAAAATACAGTCATTATCAAGCTTTATTCAATTCTAAAAGCTAAATACCTTTTAGCCTCAGGCCCTCTTTTAACTAAAATAGGTATCCATTGGTTTTTACGTAGTTTATTAACTATTTTATAAAAATTATCTGATGAGCTTATTTCAGTCTGGTTTAGCTGAAGAATAATATCCCCTTTTTTCAAACCTAATTTATAAGCCGGAGTGTTTTTTTCTACATAATTAATAATCACTCCCTGATTATCAGCTAATTTAAGCTCAGATTTTTGCTCATTAGATGGATTAACTACAGAAGCGCCAAGTGGATTTTTAACTGCTTTTTTACGAGTCTCTTTTACTTTATTTGATTCGTCTTTTTCTTTCAATCCTATTTTTACTTGTGTAGTAACATATTTATGATTTCTTAAAAGTTCAACAGGTACACTCTGTCCTGGCTTTAACGAGCCTACTAATGGAGGTAAATCAGTTGCGTCCATAATCAATTGATTATTAAACTTAACTATGATATCGCCACTCTGAATACCGGAGTCTGCAGCAGGAGACTTATTTAAAATACTAACAACTAAAGCACCTGTCACCTTATTTAGACCAAATGATTTAGCTAATTTTCTATCAACTGATTGGAATGCAACACCTAACCAACCTCTTGAAACAAAACCTTTTGACTTAAGCTGCTCTACAACATTTTTAACAATATTAGCTGGTATTGCAAAAGATAACCCCAAGTAACCACCTGTTCGGCTTAAAATTTGAGAGTTAATACCGATGACTTCTCCTGATAAATTAAACAATGGTCCTCCAGAATTACCTGGATTTATAGCAACATCTGTTTGGATAAAAGGCACATAACGTTCATTACCTATACTTCTACCAAGACCACTTACTATCCCTGCAGTTGCTGAATATTCAAATCCAAAAGGTGCTCCAATCGCCAAAACCCACTCACCAACTTTAACATTTGATGAATCACCTAATGAAACAGATGATAATTTTTTTGAATCTATTTTCAGTAAAGCCAAATCAGTATCTTTATCTGTACCTATAACTTTAGCAATAAATTCTCGTTGATCACTTAATCGAACTAACACTTCATCAGAATCTCTAACAACATGATTATTGGTTACTATAAAACCATCATCTGAAATAATAGTTCCTGAACCTAAAGAGTAAGCATCTTGATCCGCTCTTTCTTGTTCTTCCAGAAATTTTTTTAAAAAGTCTCCGTATGGAGTTTCTTCTAACTCTCTTGGTAACTTATAATTTTGTTCTTCTTTTGAAGGTTTTTTATGTGTACTTATATTTACAACACCTGCTTTATTTTTATCAACTAATCCTGTAAATTCAGGTAAAGTTGCAAAACTATTAGCGCTAACAAATATTACACTGACTGCAATAATTTTGGATAATATATTAGTAATAAACTTATCGCACTTTCTATAAATTGACATTGGTTCCCTCAATCGATTTTATTAAAAGATATTTACTCTAGATGTATACGCTGTTATAATCACGCATGTATATACAATATAACACTTTTATTTACAATATAAAAATTAAAATTAAGACCTATGAATACACCAACTAAAAAATGTAAATTCCAAGATCAATTAAAAAAATATACTAAAAAAGATGATAATTTTGATGCTCTGGCTGTTGGCTCAATAATAGTAATAGCTGTAGCAGCTGTTTGTGTTTACTTATCTTTTATGTAAAGTTATCTCTTAATAAATTTTTATTAATTCCGGCCTATATTTATAGACTAGTTTTATTACCCCTTCTTATTAAATATTTTTATTATTTATGATAAATATTTTAAAAATATATTTATCACTTTAGTGAACATATACCATATCAAATTGACTAAAAGGCATATTTTTAACTTATTTAGAGAAAAAATCATGCCTACAAAAAAGCAAAAAGCTCCAATACAAGATCCAATAAAAGCTCCTATAGATAGTCCACTTAACCCATCGGAGTTAATTAATAATAGTAAACCTCTTTCTCCGTTAGATTTAGGTCTTTCTAAGTTTAACTCAAAAGATTATCCAGGATTTAGAATGTCAAAAAAAAATTATAGTAGTAACAATGATAGTAGTAGTGATACTGATAATCATGCTCCAACTGATAAGAGAACTCCAAAAATAAAAAAATAACTGTTATTTATGAATGTCAATATACATGGGTGATATATGAGCAAATTCAAACAATTAACTTTGATGTCTATACTTTCTATCTTTGGTTCAATAACTATTGCTAACACAAATATAGATAATCCTGTAATAAATAAAAATGATAACCAAATAGAAGAATCAGAAATATATGACTGTTCTTTAGAATGCCACAGAAAATGTGAAGCAAAAGAAAAAGTGCCAATTAGTTGCGTCAATAATTCTTGCACTTGTGGAGCTGAGTCTGAATCTGAATCTGAGTAAATAATTGCTTTACAATAAAATAATTTTACTCAAAAGAGGTAAGTATATAAGAGCGTTTACATCATTTTGTTGATGAGAAAAAACGTTTTTATATATCTCTAATTGTTTTCTATACTGATCTAATTTGTCAAAATCATCTAAACTGTCTGTAATTTTATAATCAATAATCCATCGAATATTAGTTTTAGAATCAACAAAAGTCCGATCAATTCTTATAGTACTAATTTGAGATTTATTATTAATATAGCTATAACTTTGCTCATTGGCAAAATCTTCATAATTTTTAAAAATAAAATCTGCTTGTTTATCATTTTGAATATTATTAAACACTTTTAAAATAAGTGCATAACAATAATCTAAATTATTTAAGCTTACTCCTATGCTAGATAATTGTTCAAATATTATTTTTTTATAATTATTATGAAAAATTTGTTTCAATATAATTTCCTTATTTTCTGCATATGATTTTAATAACCTATGCACATAAGTACCTAATAAAGAACTAGTGTTTTCTTCATAATTATAAACCCCAGGATTTTTATTTAAATTATTATTATTTTCAATAATAATATTTTTATTTAAATTATTATTTATAAAATTACTGCTGACTCTTAAATTAATATTATTGATTTTAGTCATACTAATATTATTAGTGATTTCTGATTTATGATATTTGATATCTTCTAAATTAATCCCCTGCCAAATACAATTTAATAAGCTTCCTTTAGATGGTCCTTTTTCTATCTTTTTTTCATCTAGTACAGCTGTTAGAAAGCAACTTTTTTTGGCTCTTGTTATAGCTACATATAATAGTCTTATAGATTCATGATAGCTTTTTTGTTTATCAATATATCGCAAAACATTATAAATATTATTAGAGCTATCATCTATATCTAAATATTCATTAAATGGAGCTAAAACAAAACCATTAAAGTTTTTTGCATGATATTCTTGAGATAATAATAATTCATGATCATTAGCCTTAGACGTTCTATGTAACATAGGAACAAAGACATGATCAAATTGTAAACCTTTAGATTTATGAATAGTCATAATCTGAATATTAGAGCTTTGATTGTCTTTTGGTGAAAAATACAACTTCTCTAATTTACTATAGAATTCATCTGGATTTAAAATACTATTATTTTTTTCAAAGCTTGATATGACATCAAAAAATTCATTAATTATATCTAATTCTTCTTTGCTTTTAATAAATATACTTCCATTTAAATCATTCCATAATGTTTTTATTAATAAATAAAATTTAACCAGATATCTATTATTTAAAGCTTTTTCAAAACATGTTATAAAATTAGCAACTCTTTTTTGACCATCTTTAGTTAAATTAGCTGTCACCTCTTGATTATTAATAACTTCCCAAATGAAACTATTATCAGAGTCATAATTGGCAATTATATCTAAATCCTCTAATAATAATCCACACCATGGAGCTCTTAAAATAGCAAACCATGCAACATTATCACTTAAAAATAGCATGGCTTTTACTAATGATAACAAATCTTGAATAAAATAATTATCTTGTAATAAATCGATATCTACTGCTGAAAAATTAATGTTTTTTTCATTTAATAATTTAATTATATATTTGCCATGCTTTCTGTTTTTTAATAAAACTGCTATTTTATCTTGAGGATTATTAATTAAAATATTTTGTATTTCATCTACGATAAATTCTTCTTCTACATAATTTACATCATTTTCAAATATATTTATTGAGACTTTATCTTTTGTTATTTCTTTATTAAAGCTATCTGATCTTGAATAAGAAATAGCTCCAAATAATAAATCTATCTTTTTAGGAAAGCTTTTATCAAAAACTCTATTTACCCAAGATACTATATTGTTATTAGACCTAAAGTTAGTTTTTAATTTAATATATTCAAAATTAATATTATCTATGCCATTTTGAGCTACTTCCATAAACAAGCTTACTTCTGCTTGTCTAAATTTATAGATAGATTGCTTGGGATCACCTACAATGAATATACTTTTATTTAAATCATTACCCCACTCTGATATCAATTTTTTTAATAATCTAAAATGTGTTAAAGATGTGTCTTGAAATTCATCAAATAAAATATGACTAAGCTTATAATCTAAAACTAATGCTAAATCAGTTGGGTTTAAATTATCACCTAAAGCATTTAAAGCAGCTTGAGTTACCTCAATAAAATCAATTTTTAAAAAATTTTGAAATACTAACTTTAAATTAGCTACTAATAACGGTAAAATTTTGCATAAACTAGATATAAATTCAATCTCAGATTTATTATAATCATCTGGTAATATTCTAAGTAAACTTATAACATCTCCTAGATCATCTTCTAAATGCTCGTATTTGCTAATAATACTAATTAAAATTTGTTTTTGTTCTTTACAGTTTGGTGGGAATCCTATATTTTTATCAAGTCGTTTTCTAAAACTTAGTTTTCTATCACCTGTAAATAATAAATAACTTATAGTTTTATAAATATTTTCAAAGTTATTTTCTAAAGACTCAAAATTATCAGTAATATTTTTGGCTTGAGTTGATTGAATGTCATTAGTAATGATATTATCAACTGCAAATTCTAATAACTCGGTAAGAATTTTGACATCTTGTTTAGTTAAAATTTTTTCTATTTGATAAATAGAATTTTTCTTTATTTCTTGTATAGTATTTATTATTTCATTCTGATCAATTAAATCTGACACAGAATAAATATACGGCATCCATTTATCTCGAGTTGCCAACATTTTCACTAAAAAACTTTCAAACAAATCAAATCTATTATCTAAAGCTAATAATAATTTTTCTATATGAATTTTATAATTATTTTCTTTTATGTTTTTTAAAAAATTTCTAACTGCTGTTTTATATAAATACTCTGCATTTTCAGCAATATCACAAAAAGAACCTATACCTGATAATACTGGCATTTTTTTACTTAAATAAGCACAAAAAGCATCAATAGTCATTATTTTAAGTGAATTAGGATTATCTAATATAATTTTATATTTATCATTAGGATTTTGCTTTATCTTATCTAAAACTCTTGAAAGCATTTCTCCTGCTGCTTTTTTGGTGAACGTTATAGCTAAAATTTCTTCAGGGTTATCTACTTTATCTAATAACTTTAAATATCTTTTAATTAGTAATTCTGTTTTCCCTGATCCAGCTGGAGCTTCTACTATATAAGATTTAGATATATCTAAAGCTAAATTTCTTTCTTTTTGATCTAATACTTTAATATTTAAATTATTCATAGAGTCTACATAAACTTTTTAAATGACAATTTTTACAAGTAGTATCTATATTTAATGGTCGTTTTGCTGCCTCACCATTTAGATACTGATTAGCAATTACTTTAATTTGATTAATCCATAAAGGCTTATAAGCACTGAAATCTATTGCTTTAATTTGTTGATTAAAATCAAAGCTTTTATCAACAAATCCTTGAAATTTTTGTTCTTTGGAATTTATAACAGAATATAATAATCCATGATTATTATTCTCAAGCATTAAATAATATAATGGCATTTGTACATCTGTTATATCATTTAACCAATTGTTAGTATTTTGGTTTGATATTTTATAATCGATAATTAATTTATGCTCAATGCCATTAATATATTCAGAGTCAATTCTATCTACTCTTAAAGTAAAATATATATTTTCAAATTTAACGTTTCTTTCAAGCTCGGTATATTTTACTTCAAAATGATTTCTTTTTGTTTCTTTGTGTAACCATTTTATTATAATTTTATATAATCTTTTTTTCTCTATATTACATAAATCATTATATAAGTTATTTTCAAGGTTTAATTTATCAAAGCTTGAGTTTATTATTTCAAAAATAAATAAGTTAATTTCACTTTCTTTTTTTTCTAATAAAAGTAATAACTCAGATTTTGATTTTAATTTAAGCCAAATTTTCTCCATCACATTATGTAGTAAATTACCTCTATCAATAGGCGTTATCCCAAATTTAATTTCAGGAAATTTTCGAGCTTTTAATCTGGTTTCGGCATAAGCTTTAAAAGGACATTGAATTTGTAAATTCAATGCATATATAGCACTTTTAATAAATTTTCTAGATATCTTTGGAGCATTATAATCAGAATAACTTTCTATACTTTGGTTATTATATAATTCATTAAAAAAATTTTTTGGTTCTTTTATTTCTTTTTTATTAGTTGTTTTTACATATATTAAATTTTCTATATTTTCTATAAAACTACTAGGATACAATTGTTTTTGTTTATCAAACTCATAATAGCTAGTAATAATATTATTTGAATTATTAAAAATTCTTTGAGTTATTTTTGATGCAAACTCATACTCTCTTTCAAAAGAAGAGTGTGGCATATTATATTTCTTTTGCAGATCATTTGGTAAAAACACATTGGGGCTAGGTTCTTCTGGCCATAGCTCAGAATTAAGACTCATAAACCATAAATTATCAAATTCTAATCCAGCACCTTCTAAAATACCTAGAACATTAATCTTAGGGTGAGAAACTTCTATTTGGAACTCAGTGTTATTTAATAAATTTTTTAAAATAGTAAAATATTCTGTTATTCCAATTTTATTAAGAATAATATCTAGTTTGTTAATTTCATATAAAGCCTTCTGAAAGCTTTGTATAGCTTGATATTCTTCACTTGATATATTTCTTATCGTTCCAGGCCAACCTAAACTATTTACTATATCCATAAATATTTTTGAATATTCTGATGGATAATAAATATAATTTTTATCTTTAATATTATTAATAAAATTAGATGTATTATTTACAGCTTGGTAAAAATCAGGTGCTAAATCTTTTATATAATTTAAAAAATCAGATATAGTAATGTCATTACTGTAATTAAATAATCTTAAATTTAAAATCACTTTAGCTTTATTAATATACTCTTTATCTTCATTAAAATAATAAGGCCTTCTTAATATTTCTTGAGCTAATTCTACAGCAATTTTTTTATTAAAAATAAAATCTAAAATAATGACTAATGAGTTTATAACAGGAATTTCTACTAGAAAATCGCCACCTGAAATATTCCAAAGCTGCCTGTTTGATATATTATCATTAAATTTCTTAATAATATTATTTCTAACAGCAGTTAAATTAGGGGTAATAATAGTTATATTTTGATTCTTATTAACTAATTCTAGCGAGTAATCTAAAATACCTTCTAATTCTAAATTAGCATCTGCAAACTTATAATTTTTCATTTTCTTTATATCTATAGCTTGATTTGAATCAAACTTTATAATTTCTATATTATAATCATAAGATTTTAATAAATTTAAAAATTTTTTAACTAAAGGACTTAGTTCATCAAAACCTATTAAATAAATATTTTTCTCTTTTATAATATGTTTTATTTTATTCATATCTTGATGCATTAAATATATTATAAAATCATAATGATCTATATATCTGGTACTTTTATTAATATATTCATTATATTGATTAATTAGAATTTTAAGACTTTCTATTTCAGGATAATTATAATTATCTAATAAAGATAAATTCAAATCATAATCTTTTAATAAATTATAAGCTGATATAACTTTTGAACTTATTTTTTTATTTAATAAGTTCAAATAATCAGTAAAATTATTATCTATAATTTGTTCAAATATTATCTGTTTTTGAAATTCTGATAACAAAAATAGAGAACCTCTAATAATTCCTATATCAGCAGAATCTTGCCAAATTGATTTAATATATTCTTTAAAAGGCATGATTTTAAGACCTATCCATGCCTTTGCTTGAATATTATAATTATTAAAATCTTTCAGTAAAAATTGGGAAAGTCTATTATTAGGAGTTAAGATTATAGATTCATTTATATAAGCTTTGTTTTCATTAAATCGCTTCCAAAGCTGATTATATTTCATAAAATATTTATTATATCGTTAATTAACCTTTAGAAATTTTATCATAAATATTAACTTTTTAATTGATTATAACGATGAACTATTAGCAAGATGTAAATAAAATACTAAGACAAGGTCTTAATATTTTATTAATTTATTATTTCATTATTTTTTTTATAACTGGGCCTAAAGTTAATCCTTGAACAAGCAGTGAGAATAAGACTACAACATAGGTCATTGTTAAAAGAATGTCTTTATCAGGGAAATCAGGAATTGATAAAGCTAATGCTATAGAAACACCGCCTCTTAAACCTCCCCAAGTTAAAATAAAAATAGATTTAGAATCAAATTTTCTAAACTGATGCATTGTTAAGACTGGGAAGCTAACGCTTATATATCTTGCTAATAATACACAAGGAACTATTGCTAAAGATATTAAAATCATATCTAGCTCATAATACATAAATAATACGGCAAAACCTATAAGAACAAATAAAATGGCATTAATTAATTCATCAATTAACTCCCAAACTCCTTCTAATCGTATTACAATACGCTCTGGCATTTTACCTTTTCTGAACATTGCACCAACTATTAACCCTGCTATAACTATCGCTAATGGCCCTGACACATGAAGCAACTCTGTTGCAATACTGTAACCTGCCGTCACTAGAGTTAAGGTAAATAATAAAGCAATATTTAGATCACCTACCCTTTTCATGAAATAACTCGCAACAAGACCTAAAACAACTCCAGTTGCAACACCACCAACAACTTCTCGTAAAAAAACTAAAATTAAAGACCCATAATTTAAATTATCAAATAAATTGTTAGAGTTATTTGTATTTAATTGACTACTTTCAATAATTCCAACTATAGTTGCAAATAAAAAAATTCCAACCCCATCATTGAATAAAGCTTCACCAGTTATTTTCATTTCCAAAGAACGCTTTGCATTAACATTTTTTAAAATACCTAAAACGGCTATAGGATCAGTTGGTGAAATCACCGCCCCAAATAACAAACAATAGATGAATGGCAAATCTATACCAAAAAATCCCAATACATATTTAGTCAATAACGCAACTATTAATGTTGATATAAATACGCCAATTGTAGCTAAATTAATAATAACCCATTTAAATCTCGCCATCTGATTAACATTAATATGCATGCTACTGGCAAATAAAATAAAACTTAACATATAACCTGTTACAGTCTTTGGAAAATCTATACTACTGAATACTTGAGCGACTGGTTTATCATAATGAAAGCCAAACTTACTTAATATAATTAAAATCAAAGATAAAACTAAAGTAACAAAAGTTATTCCGATTGAATCTGGAAGCTTAATAAATTTATAATTAATAAAAGCCGACACAGAAGTAATAGCTAATAAAAAACTAACAACAAACTGAAATGACATGTGCCTTATGCTCCTAAGTATATAAATTTATTTACTGATTAATTTCAATGTAAATCATCCCATAAATTAACTGTTTCATTATTATTTTTATTTAATAATTCTATAAAAGCTTCATGCTTTTCTAACTCGCTTTCTGATGCTTTAATAATAGTTAAGTTTTTAGGATATTTTTTATCTGATTTATCTTTTTCTATATTTAAATTAGTATTTAGTATACTCGAGTTATTTGTATCAGCAAATGCAAATTTTGTTTGTCCGCCTGTTATAGCTAAATAAACTTCTGCTAAAAGCCTTGCATCAAGAAGCGCTCCATGTAATGTTCTATTTATTGTACTAATATTATGTCTTTTACATAAAGCATTTAGGTTATTTTTTTGACCAGGATAAAAATGCTTTGCTATTTGTAAACTATCTGTAATTTTACAGATATCTTCTAATTGAAAATTATAATCTAAAAGTTTTAACTCATTATTTAAAAATCCCACATCAAAAGGCGCATTATGAGCTATAAGCTCTGCACCTTTGATATAGTTTATAAATTGTTGCGATATGCCTTTAAATACAGATTTATCTTTCAAAAACTCATTTGATATACCATGCACTTCAAAAGCGCCTTTATCAATATCTCTTTCAGGATTAATATAGTAATGAAAATTATTATCCGTATATTTTCTAGAGATTAATTCAACACAGCCTATTTCAATAACTCTGTGGCCTTCTTTATAACTTAAGCCTGTTGTCTCTGTATCTAATAATATCTGTCTTTGAGTCATATTTTACTTTTATCTAATTTTAGTTGCAGCATTTCTTGCTAATTCATCAACTAACTCATTATACTCGTTGCCATTATGAGCTTTAACCCACTCCCAAAGTACTTTGTGCTTTTTAGCATATTTATCTAATAAAATCCAAAGCTCTTTATTTTTCACATTTTTTTTATTGGCTGTTTTAAAGCCATTTTTTTCCCAATTCTTAAGCCATGTTGTTATACCATTTTTCACATATTGAGAATCCGTATGAAGAATAACTTCACATGGTTCTTTAAGTGATTTTAAAGCTTCTATTGCGGCTGTAAGCTCCATTTGATTATTTGTTGTATCACTCATTGATCCTGACAATTGCTTTTTGTGATCATTATAAATTAATAATACACCCCACCCACCTGGACCGGGATTTCCCAAACAAGAACCATCAGTATATACTACTATTTTTTTCAAACTTCATCCTTTTTTAATTTATCATAGTTATTTGGTTTAAAAATATTTTTCTCATAATTAGGTTGAATAACACCACCTGGTATAATTTGAAACCTATCTTTCCAGCTACTACTCGATAAGATAGCTCCTGGCGTTTTTTTTTGCATTATACATATATAACTACGAGGTACTAACTGTAATATTTTGAAAATATTCAAAAATATATTATCAAAATAATAATATATTTTATAATCATTTATATATTCATAACTTTTTAATAAAAATTCATTTCTTGCTTTTACAACATTTACTTTATACCTTCCCTTTAAAGAAGCATTAGAAAGCCTTAATAAACTATATTGATTATATACAAAAAAAATAACATGACCATTAGGTCTTAATATCCGATCAATTTCATCAACTAATAAATTAAAATTATTAAATATTTCAAAACCATGATCAAGTATAATTAAATCAGTGCTCTCTGAAGGAATAGGTAATAAAGAAGAATCAGCATAAAAATATGAATTTAAATCTAATCTTTGTTGAAATTTTTTATCAAAAATAGCAATTTTTAAGTTATTAATTATATCATCTAAGTATAGTAAATTATTAGAGCTAAAACTTATCTGTATAGCAAAATCATTAATATTTCTATTAAATTTTATATTAAACAAATTTTGTTCTAAAATCTTTGCTAATTTATTTTTTTCCGCTGTATTGAGCTTTTCTATAGATTTCATTATAAATCATAAACTTTATTTAGTTCAAAAACTTAACCTGTTAAAATTATATTATAGTAAATGATTATCTAATTATGTATTGAATTTTAAAGCTTTTTAATGATAGAATACTGAGTCTTAATTATTAAGTAACTAACATGAAAAAAACATTATATTCCCTCATATTAATTTTCATAGCTTTTATATCTGTTATAAACACATATGCCACTGAACAAAACCAAGACAATTTATGGAATCAAATATTACAGTCTTCAACTTGGGATAAACAATATCTTGATCAGAAAATAATAAACTCACCAATTATACAGAATGAATTAAAAAAAATATCTAGAAGCCCTGGATATTTTGAAACAATTAGCAAAAGAGCAGAGCCCTTTTTATATCATATTATCTCTGAGCTAAAAAAAAGAAGCATGCCTTTAGAGATAGCATTACTACCCATTCTTGAAAGCGGCTATAATCCAAAAGCCCACTCTCATAAAGGCGCTCATGGAATCTGGCAACTAATACCTAGCACTGCTAAATACTTAGGACTAAAAACTAATATTTGGTATGATGATAGGCGAAATATTCTGACTTCAACCGATGCCGCATTAAACTACTTAAACAAAATTAATAAGGAATTTAATAATAACTGGATATTAAGCTTGGCAGCTTATAATGCTGGCTCTGGAACTGTTCGAAGTGCAATACGTCGTAATAAAAAACAGAAAATTAGCACTCTTTATTGGGATTTACCGCTACCTTTAGAAACCAAGAAATATGCACCTAAATTCTTAGCGATTCTAATAGCCTTAAAAAATCCGACTAAATACAATCAGAAACTACCTTTTATAGCTAATAAAAAATTCTTCTCAAAAGTCAATTTCCCCAAGCAAACCAATATATTGGCTGTAGCTAAAAAAAATAATATAGATACTAATGTAATAAAAGTTTTAAATAACCATTATCCAAGATTTGTTACAGCTCCTCAAAGTCCAAATTTATATGGAACTTCATATGTATTAGTTCCTGAAAAACATGATAAAAACATTACTAAAAATGTTAAAAAGCCAAGTTATAATAGAATTGTTAGTTACAATAAAAACACTGATAAATCTTGGTCAGAATATATAATAAAGCCAGGTGAAAGTTTAAGTAATATAGCCAAAAACTTAAAAATATCAATGACTGAAATAAAAAACATGAATAATATTATAGATATTCATAAAATTAAAACGGGTATGAAATTAAATATTCCTATCTCAACACAAATTATTAATTAAAATTATTTACAGGCTATAAATATTTAAAATAAGGTTATTAACTAAAACACTAACTAAATTATATATTGATTTTTTTAGTTACCTTAAGTATACTGATGTCTTTAGAATTATTGCTTATTTCAAACAATGGCAAAAAAAAACGTTTATTATATTTCAATAACTTTCTTGCTATTTTTGCTTGTTGCAGCGTTAATTTTTTATAAACTTGCCCATTCAAATAACAATCTAAATACTAAGACCAGATATATTACAATTATTGATGCTGGAAGCTCTGGCTCCCGATTATTTATTTATAAAATATCCCCACCATCACGTGAGTTCAAAAATCAAAACATTCCTATAATTACTGAAATAAAAATTCCAGACAATAAAGTAGAGCCTGGAATTTCAAAATTTGCTAATAATATTACAGATCTAGAACAATATATAAATCCTTTACTAAACAAAGCAAATAGTTTTTTTAAAAAAGCCAAAATTAGAACTAAATCTAAAGTCGATTTTTATATACTTGGCACAGCTGGCATGCGTTTGCTCCATAACCCAGAACAAAATAATATTTATCAAAATTTAAATAATATAGTATCTAAAAGCAATAAATTTAATCAAATTATAACTAAAACAATACCTGGTGATTATGAGGGGTTATTTGATTGGCTTAGCGTTAATTATTATGAGAAAAATTTACAATTTAATAAACCAACAGCTGCAACTTTAGACATGGGTGGCGCATCAACTCAAGTAGCGTTTGCAACACACACTTATACAGACTTAGATAATACTTTTGAAATAGAGTTTGGCAATGCCCGCTATACTATTGTCAGTAAAAGTTTTTTAGGTCTAGGATTAGATGAATTTAGAAAAACTTTTACAGGAAATATTCGTAATAATGAAAATATTTGCAATCCAAATCCTAATTTTGATTTCAAATTATGTAAAAAAGACATAAAAAAAGAATTAAATAATTCACTAAAAAAAGATAATCCCTCAGCTTACTTAAGCTACCCTATTGAATCTAACATGAAGCTTATTGGTATCTCTGGATATTATTATAAATTTAAATTTTTTACTATTGATAAAATAAGTGAAATCCCTAAAAAAATATCTAATAAATGCATGTCTAACCTAGATGATTTTATTGATAATAATAAAAACAAAGATCAGGTTAAATACTTATTATCCCACTGTTTTGATACGGCCTATATAGATACATTATTAGTACACAAATATAAAATACCAAAACTATATAAAAACTTTGAAGTTGCAAGTCAAGATGTGAGTTGGACTTTGGGTGCTGCTTTACTCTTTGCTACTCAAACTGATAGTAATTAACTAGATACTCTATTTTATTTTTTTATTTTTTTACTAAAACAGCATAATCAAAGTAATTAGCAACTAACTTTTTGATGGCATCATCAGATAAAAATTCCACATCATAAATATTATTAACAAAATCAAATCTTGATGAGTTTATTAAATACTTAAGCTTATAACTTTTTGTATACTTATTTTTATAAATCCCCCAAGATAAGTCTAAATTTGGCTGAATCCACGCCGCAATTAAATCAGGACTATTTGCAAAAATATAATCTGGATTATATTTATTATGGCCGGCAACAAACTTTGGTCTTTTAAATTCCATTTTCCCAATATATTTATTATTTAGACCTAACATATCTATCGTATATAATTCTGAATAATAAGGAACCTTACCTGCTGCATCAATAGCTAAAACTTTATTAGTATAATTCTCATGTAAAAAAATTCCTAAATTTATCCATGCATCATAACCTTTTTTTTGATAAGAAAACCTACCATCACTAAACATTAAACTAAAATTTAAAATTAATATAAATAAAATAGCAATAATTTGTTCTTTATGGCTGAAATTTAATGATATTATTTTAATAAAATAATATATTCCTATTAATAAAATTGGCAATAAAAATCTTTCATGATAAAAATCACCACCAATGAAAAGCAAATATAAAATCCAAAGCACAACAAAAATTAAAGGAAATGAAATATTGGTTTTCTTATATTTAAAAAGCTCTAAAATTTTCATAACTAAACAAAAAATTATTGAAAAAACATAAAAAAACATTCCTTGGTTATAAACTAGATTATTTAAAAGATATACTATGCCTGATAAGAATCTTTGGGTTAAATTTCCTGAAACTTTTGCATAAAAAGTATTGGATATAATATCTTCATAATAAAAATATCTAAACAAAGTATATCCTGCCATGAATAAAACAACATAACCAAATAAAATAATAATATTTTTTTTATTGTTTTTATCTTCTTTATCAAATTTACAAAAAAGATAAAAACAACCAATAAGAGGTAACAAGAAACCATCAACTCTTGATAAAATTGCTAAACTAGATGCTATAATTAATTTTAATAAATAATATTTTGTATTAGATGATATAATACAATCCCAAAAAAAAACAAATGCAAATAAAGATAAAATAGATCCAAGACCTGTTGTGACATGAGCCCATATAATAGGACTAGCAGCAACTAAATAAATGGCTAAAATTGAATGATTCTTGGTAAATTTATGTGATAATATTTTATAAAATAAAAGCTGAATACCGATAAGTAAACTAAAATTTAATATAACGCTATATAAATAAATATTATCTTTTCCAAAGAAAAAACCTGGTAATAATAATAGCGAATATAGAAAATTAGAGTAACCTTCTACATTATCACCATTAATATTAAAATATAAACCATTTCCTGAAAATAAATTAAAAGCATATCGATAAGTAATAAAAGCATCATCCGTTCCATATGCATGCATACTTTTATATGGCCATGAATAACCATAATTATATTGCACATAAACCATTATGGATGATAATAAAAAAGCTATTAATATATAATAATTAGTTTTTATATTACTTGTTCTCATTTGTTAATTCCATAAATTATTATATAATGCATATTATAATCATAACTGATATAAATAATTTTATGGAACAAAATTTAGATATTACCAAAATTCAGAAATTTATAGATCAAACTTTTGATAAAAGTATCATTCCTGAATTAGAAGCCTATATAAAGATTCCTTGTAAGTCACCTTTATTTGATAAAAATTGGCAAAACAATAAATATTTAGATAAGGCTGTAAAACAATTATATAATTGGGTTAAAGCTCAAAATATTACAGCTCTTGAGATTGAGATTATAAATCTTCCCAACAGAACACCATTAATATATATAGAAATTCCTGCTAACTACCCAGATAAAATTAATCATAACGAGACTATATTGTTATATGGCCATATGGATAAACAACCTGAATTTAATGGCTGGGATGATGATAAGTCTCCATGGACCCCTGTTATTCAAGATAATAAATTATATGGTCGTGGAGGAGCTGATGATGGTTATGCTATATTTTCGTCTATAACGGCCATTAAAGCTCTACAAGAGCAAAATCTTCCTCACTCTAGATGCGTTATTATTATTGAAGGTTGTGAAGAAAGTGGTAGCTTTGACTTGCCTTATTATATTGATTACCTAAAAGATAAGATCAAAGAACCATCTTTAGTTATATGTTTAGATTCAGGTTGTGGAAACTATGATCAATTATGGCTTACATCTTCTTTAAGAGGCGTTATAAATTTAAAATTATCTGTAAGCTCTGTGACTGAAGGTATTCATTCTGGATTAGCAAGTGGCATTGTACCATCAAGCTTTAGAATAGCACGAATACTACTATCAAAAATTGAAGATGAAGATACAGGGTTCATAAAACCTGATTTTTTACACACTAAAATAGATTCATACTTTATAAAAGAAGCAAAACACGCCGCAGATACTTTAAAAAATAATGTTTATTCAGAATTACCATGGGCTAAAAATAAATTAAATAATACTATAGCTCAGCCAGTGATTAATGATCATACTGAATTATTATTAAATAGATCATGGAGACCTACTTTATCAATTATTGGAGCAGAAGGCCTTCCTAACGCTGAATCAGCAGGTAATGTTCTTCGACCTAATACGACATTATTTTTATCTTTTAGAATTCCCCCTAAAATAAATGCAAAACAAGCGGCAATAAAATTAAAAAAATTATTAGAAGAACATCCGCCATATAACGCTAATATTAATGCAGATATTCTTACAACTGGTGATGGATGGCATGCCCCACATTTAAGCAATTATCTTAAGAATTTAGTTAATGATACATCAAATTTAGTTTATAATAAGCCTGCTGTTTGTTGGGGTGAAGGCGGAACTATTCCTTTTATGGCAATGCTTGGTGAAAAATTTCCAAAAGCTGAATTTGTAATAACCGGTCTTTTAGGCCCTAAATCCAATGCGCATGGTCCAAATGAATTTTTACATATTCCTATGGCAAAAAAACTTACTTGCTCTGTTGCTAATTTAATTTATAACTTTTGTTTTAAAAATAAATAATACAATGAATCTAGATAAATCAAGTACTGATATTGAAAATTTACAAAATCACCCAAACTCATATCACATCATAGCTGTGATAGAAGCTTATGCTGCTTTAAAACATAATTTAAATAAGCTATATGATTTATTAATAAAAGATATTAATCTGCCTGCTTGGATATTTAAATATAATAATTTAGAAAAAAAAAAGTTAAAACAAAAATTGTTCGATATAATTACTCAAATAGAATATCACGACACCCAAGATCCTAAAGAAACAGTTATATTTCCAGGAATAATTGGCGCATCACTAAGCACTATAAATCAAATTGATCAAATTAATTATTCTAAATCAAAATTTAAAGAAGCTATTCAGAATTTAAAAAAACTTAAAATAAAAAACTCTGATCCTATTTTAACAAAAGAATTTAATAAAATTTTAGATATTAATAAACTAGATTATACGAATAAAAGAGAAGAAAATACTCAAATTACATTAAAACGTAATGGTCTTGCCAGATTAAATCTAAAACAATGTTATAGAACTATTAAAATATTACCAGTTAAACCTAAATCTATATCTTGGACTTGGGCTAATACTAAAGCTATTACTAAAATAACCAAAGATGAAGCTATTGCGAAATTACAACAAAAAGGTAATGATTATGGCATACAACAACAAATTCAAAAAGTTGGAAGTTTAAATAATGCTGAACAACTTGCTATAGTACAAAACCTTGCTCCTAATCTAAGAGCAAATATAGTGTACCCTACAAACAATTTAAAAAATAAGATAGAAACTCCAGATAGACAAATGATTAAAGGTCATATGCCTATATTCTATCCAGAAAATAACAATAATGAACTACCTTATTTTAAACCTCCTAAAGAAAAAAATACTTTGAATAAAAGAGCTAATAAAAGATCTGATAGCAAACTTGATCCTGAAGTTTTTTTACCAGCTATTAGGGTTCATAGATATCTATAATTTTTTATTATTTAATAGATTTTAGTTTGGTTTTTCTAATGTTTTCTAATGTTTTCTAAACAAAGGATTAGTATTAAACTCTTTAACTATTTCTTCAATAAGCCCTTTAAGAATAGATTGGCTTGAATCAGAAGAAACCCCTCCTGATTTTCTTAAAGCTAATAACCTTTGCTCAACTAAAGGAGCAACGCTTCCTCCTGGAAACATATGAGCTAAAATTGCTCGAGCCATTTTAGGTCCTATTCGATCATACAACTCATCTCTTACTCTTACATCAGTTGAAGTTGTGCTAAAAGCCCAAAGTTCAATAGGACCAATAGTATTAGTCAATAACTGAGTATATATACCTTTTTTAGTTGCAAATTGAGCTAAAAAAGTACCGCCCCCTTCTCTTGGGCCATGAACCTGAGTTCTTAATGCTTTTTTTTGTGTTGGGGTCAAACCAAATATTGATGCAGTTTTTTCAACTGCTTGAATTGGACCAGAATCCATAATAAAAATAGATGTAGCAAATTCAATCATTACACTATCAAAATCATCTAATGACTGAGATAACAAAGCTACTTGAACATTCCATTTACGACCTTCTCGCATATCAACAACAACTTGATCACGCACAGCTTTAACTTTTGATGTTCGATGAAACTCATCAAATACAATTCTTTTAGGCACTTCTTTATTTTCTATAATTCTAGTCTTATGATAATCTTTATATTTTTCAGGGAACCCGGAGAGATTTTCTATATTCATATAAAAATCTTTAGCTAAAATATATCTTGCCAACATATACATAACTGCTGTTTGTCTATCTGCTGCTTCTCCACCTGTTTTAGCAACCTCATCCAAATCTAAAGATACAATTTTTGCATCACCTAAATCAAACTTAGTTATTTGTGCTAAAACTGGATATTCTCTTACAGAAGATGATATCATTCGCCCAAAAGCATCAATAAGATTTTCACCCGTTGAAACTATAATTTTGCCAAATAAATCACTAATAGCAGAAGCTCGACAACTTGATGAGACATCTGATAAAACAGGTACGGCATAACGCTGAGCAAGTTTAGCATGATGAACTTCATGTTGTTCAAACAAAAAGTCTGTAACTTGCCACCAAGTTATGTCATTACTACTTTGAAATTTACAATTTGCTAAAACTGTATCAATTTCTTCATCTATTCCTTGAGTATATTTATTAGGATTATATTCATCAGATAAGCCTTTATATACCTCATCTACTATTAATCCCGCCATATCACTAACGCCATCATATGTTTTTGCACTGCCCACTGGAGTTGCTAATAATATTAAAAAATTTACTAAAAAGCTTCTTTCTTGTGGAGTAGGATATCTTGCCCCTAACTGAGTATCAAAAGGATTAATAGCATAATCATTAGTCATTCTTAATCTATGATAAGCGGCATAATGTCGCTCACCTTTTGGTAAAGATTCTTGAATTAATGAAATTAAGCCACTACTTGATGGACCAATATCAATAATAGATATAATAGGTAAATTTTTTAATCCAGGAGACAAACATAAGGCTAAATTAATAGCATTAGATAAAACCGATTTACCTGAGCCTGGCCTTGCATAAACTATATCAATCCATGTTGTTTGTAAACTTGAACCTGGTTGATAAGGCATTGGCTTACCATCTATAGAACGAAATAAAATAGCACCTTTCTCCCAAGGCGATGCTGGACGCATGATAGGAAGCATTCTTAATACATCAGACAAAGGTGCAACCGAAGGCGTAGCTATGCTATTTGTAGTAACTCCCAAGGCACTAGAAATTACTCCGGCAAAAGCATCACCTGATATCTCTCTTACCTCACAACCTCCCCAACCTTGAACAACTTTATGTAATTCAGCTGCTCTTTGTCTTAATAAATTTGGTTTAGTAATATCAGCCCACGTAGCAATCGATACTCTTAATTTAACAACAGCATCATCTGTATTAGTCGCAATATATGATAAATATTTCTTTGCATCATTAATCAAAGGATTAAATGAACTTGCAAAACTTAATATTGCCGCAACTGTACTTGCTATATTTAGAGAATCTAATCCTTCGCTATCAACTAAAAAAGAAATTCTCCACGGTATTCTGGCATTTAATGCCCTTTGTAATAATTTGGTAAATGGTTGTACTTGTTGAGGAAATAAATCTATATATAAAGGTGCATATAACTTATTTCCTATTCTTGCTGTTCGTAAATCTACAATTTCCCCGTCTCTAGGTATGATTTGCCTTGCAATAGTTGGCCACATGAGTTCAGAAACATCTTTGCTATTTTTGCTTTTTATAATTTCATCTCTTACTGGAATTGGATCTCCAGGAAGATATGGTCTCCAGTCATTATTAGTAATCTCTGGATCAACAGACATCCTAATGGCTCTTAGAGCATGATGAACATCTAAAGAAGTCGTCATTATATTTAAATCTTTTAAATCACTAACAAAAGTTCTTACAAATGAATGATGTGATTCTTTGAGTTCTAGTGTTGGACAAAATATAGCCTGAGCATGCTGCATAGGCGGAATCTTATGATCTTTTATTTCTTTCATTTTCCGTTTACCAGCTTGCTTGCGCTGCTGCTTATTCAACTGTTTAGAGTTTGTCCAAAGCACTAGGTAAACATTTTCATTAGAGCAATAATGAGATAAATAGTTAATTTTTTCTTCAAATAAATCATTTAAGTCTAAAGATAAGTCTTGAGCAGTATTCCAAGAAGGCTCTAATATGCTTTTAAGCTCTTGTTTAACTGTCGTTGTATCATATGAATATAGGACTTGTATTGTTTGACCAGGTTGTTTCATAGTTGGCTGCAATGAAACAGACAAAGACTCTAAAATACTTTTGAACTCATCATCACCAACTAGAAACTGAATTCCATCTATTTTGACTATAGATACCAACGAGCCATCTCTACCAACTAAAGTATACTTATCAAGAACGGTTTCTAGCTCACAATAAGACCTGGTTGTCTGATGTAAGCTATTTGAAAGCCATTCAAGAAGAGAATCAAAAGCATCTATTATTGGATCAACAAAGCTCATATAAAACTAACTACCGCCACCAAAGAAACTAGGTAACTTATTGCCAGTAGGGCTTGCTACGCCACTATTATTAGCACCTACCGTTTCTCCTGTTTGTTCTGCAATAAACGGTAACCAAACTAAACCTACTCCAATCATTAACAAAGCAATAGGTTGACCTAATGGAACTTGAGTAGGATTGTCTTTATGCTGTTTGAATTTAAAAAAAGATACCAATAAAAAACCACTACCTGCAACAGCGGCTATAGCGAAAATTAAACTAACAAAATCTCCCATAATACCAGTAATACTAACAGCTATATTAGCAAGCCCTTTATTACTTCCGGCTGCAAAAACAAACCCTGGAGCCAATATAACTAAGAAACTTATTAAGCTATATATTATTTTCTTCATCTTAAACATAACTTTTCCTTTATCTATTAAAAAATTAATTAAAACCCTAATTATAATATCTAATTCAAATAAACTTATCTCTATAAAATATAATTATACATTACTAAATATAATTTTAGCATAATCATTTAATAAAAAATCATCAATCCAAGATTGCCACTCTGCTCTAAAAGAAGTTCGCCCAGGAAAAAATCTTAAATATTTTAAAATTTGTTGCATGTTCTGATTTTTTTGCAAGTTAGAATCCAGAACAGATTGAAGAAAAACTTTAGTATCGCTACTATTTTCACCAAACATTTTATCAACAACAGAGGCTCTATGGCGCAAACATCTATAGAAACTTTTTGCTATATCTTGATATTGAGAATTATTACTTTCCATACAAACAAATAAAACTCGATATAAATGATTAAGTTGAATTTGACTAATTTCAGGGCAATATATCAATCTATCTATTGATTCAACACTAGTACTTGGATTATAAGAACCAATAAATAAACAAGATGTACAAAGACTACATGCTAATTGAAAATTATTACCTTTATTATCTTTATAATTACCGTTTTTGTTGATTATATGAAGATACTTATCTTCAGATTTATATTGGCATAATTCACAAGTGCTTTTTTTAAAATCTACAAATTTTTGTTTGATTTCTAAAAAAGCATTGCTCTTTAATCTTTGTTTTTTTATACTCCATCCAAAAGGGTTAACTTCTAGAGCAATATCCTTATTTTTCATATAAAAATAGATCTAATTAATTATTATTACTAGGACAACCCAGTGCATCTGGATCATTCTCTGGACACAACAGGCTTGAAGTCTCTCCAATCTCAATACGATCATTTGCATCGCTTCTACCAGTTAAAGTGTAACCCGTCTCATTTAAATAATAAGGTAACCAAATGAAAAGAACCGCAATAAGAAATAAGGAAAATGGCTGCCCCAAATGTGTTTGCTGAGGATTATCTTTATGTTGTTTGAATTTTAAAACTGCAATCAGAGCAAACGCCGAGCCTAAAGTAGCACTAACAGCCATCATTAAAATCACAATATCACTAGCCGACTCCTGATTTTGTCCCAAAATATTGTCTGCAATATTTTTTATAGTAGGGCCATTATTGTTTTGACTAGCAAACGTAAATTCACTAATAATTACAAAAAATACCCCAATGATTAAATTAAATATTTTTCTCATTAATTTCTTGCCAATCTAATTTTTTGATAATCATCATACATATAGACAGCTCCAATAGTAGTCTTATTTTGATTATAGTGTATTAACATTGGAATTCCCACTAAAATTAAGCCTAATATAAATAATGAAATAACTTGGCTAATAGATACTTGCTGAGGATTTCTCCAGTGTTGCTTAAGCTTTAATAAAGATGTTAAAATAAATGCAATACCTGCAATAATAGCAATATACAAAATTAATTTTGCAACATTATTCAAAACCATAGATGCTTGAAAAGAAACTGAGCCTAGTCCTTTATGTGATCCATATTGCTCCTGCGCGCAATAAAAATTATTAACAATAAATAAAATAAAATTTATATATAAAAATCTAACTACGTTTTTCATAATAATTATCGCTATTAAAACATGTTGTTTTGTAACCCTGATAGTCCTAAAGTATTAGTTACCACTACCACAGTTTTGTCTAAATGATACATCATTATTCCCCCAATTAAATGCGAGGCTGCTTTGCCTGCCGTGCCAGGTTGGGCCTGTCCCTTCCCCATGGAAGCAAATAAAAACCAACCTTTAATTATAGATATAATGCCTATAAAACGCATTATAACATAAAAAGACTTTATTGCATTGCTCTGTACATTTGGAACATTGTAATCATCTGAACCAAAAATTGTAAAAGAAAAAACTCTAATTAAATACGGCAGCCATATTAATCCAACTCCTGCTAAAATAACACCGATTGCTTTACCGACCTCAGCCTGTCCAGACATCATGTTACGCATATCAGCCAAGTGTTTTAACTTTAGCAATCCTTTCATAATCAAACCTACGCCACAAATCATTGTTGCTATTTGTATAAAAAGCGTAAAGGGCCCCAATGTATTACTAAAGTTCTCCATTAACTGCTGAAGATCTTTTACATTAGCGCCAAAAGTAGAATTATTATTTTGAACTAAAAATTCTATGTATGGATAATATAACTCAATCATTTTAAAACTATTGTCTTAATATATTTCCTGTGTCTGTAACAAGTATGCCTTTTTGAGCATCAATTTGCACAACTTTACCATATCCTGGCACATAATCTCCAAGAGTAACTGTTTGTTCAACTCCATACTTTGTTTTAAGCCATGCTCGACCTGGTATTACTGCTTCTAATGTTAACCCAACTTGCTTATTATTTATATCACCTATAGTACTTCTAACAAAACTAGTTAAAACTCCTTGTTGATCCGTTACTTTAAGGTTAATTTGCTTTAACGCTAGTAATAAAGAATCTATAGAATTAAATATATTATTTAAACTTTGTTTAATATCTGTATTTTTTTCTATTTTAGTAACTTTATTGTTAAGACTATTCAATTGTGTTTGCATATTTGCCAAATTAGCTTGTAAAACTTTTATATTTGATACTTGTTTATTTAAAGTAGCTAACTCTGCTCTAATGCTTTCTGATTGACTTTTTAAGCTTTTTTCTACATTTTGCATCTCTATTTGACTATTTTTACTACTTGATTCTAATGGAGTTGTTTCAAGATGTTTTTGCATAGCCAAATGATTTTTATCAATATCAGGAATAGGAGCTGATACAACAGGAGCACTCGTACCTTGTTTTTCTCCTTTAAAATACTTATATCCTCCATATAATATTGCTATGCCAACAGCACCTATAATTAAATAGGTAAACATTCCTGAGCCTCTATTATTTGCAACAGGCGTTGTATCAAGATTAGAATCGTCTACATCATTTTCATTCATATCTAAATCACTACTATCATCATTTGTAACATCATCAAAACTCATCGATTCAGAATTAGATTCAGGTGTATCAAAATCTGAAGATTCTAACGAATCTGATTGAGTTTCTTCAATATTATTATCACTATTTGAATTTTCTGTATTTTTTACATCCGATTTTTTATCTTTTGATTCATCATCAAAATTAAAGTCATCATCGAAATTAAAATCATCATCAAAATTAAAATCATCATCTTTTTTGTCTGCCATCAGTGTGCCTCACATAAAAACTAAATTTATATACCCATTATAGTAAATTTATACAATCTGGGTTTAAATAAAATAATAAACTAGTTATTATTGCCTCCTACTAAAGAATTAAGCTGATTTAGCTGCTGTTGCAAAGAAACACTTGCAGCTGTACTGGCATTACTTGCTATACTTTTACTTTTATCTGCTAAAGAAGTATTAGTAGCATGAGAATGGCTAGGAACACTCTGCTCTATAGTTGTTGTGCCACCTACTTTTTGTACCACTGTATTTTGTGGTTTTTGCTCAGTCAAATCATCTAAAAGTAATAATCCCACCGCTACACCAGAATCAATTCTAATAGTAGGAGGTGTTCCTAAATAATTAACTTGGCTTATCATCTGTTGCATAGCATCACCTACAGCAACTGCAATTTCATCACTACGACTTAAGGTTGGTTTTTGGATAGCCGGCGGATTATCTCGACTTGCTGTATTATCTGACACTGAAGATACAATTTTTTGCCCATTAGTACTTATGACTTTAGCTAAACCAGATAAGAATGCAGCTCCTAAAAAAGTACCGTATCTCATTAAATAATGATTATCAACATCAGAGGCAATACTTGTACTTGCAGTATTAGGGTTAATACCTATAGCTTTTATTTTCAAGCTATAAGGTAATTGTGGAATGCTAATTATATTAAAATTAAGTACTAAAGCTTTACTAACTTTAACGGCCAAAGATGTTTGTGGAATACTTTCTTTGTCTATACTTCCAACTAATCTTGCACCCTTTAAAGCTCCATTTACAACTTGAGCAACAATAGGCGCAGGAGTATCACTGTTAACAGATGATAACAACACCGCTTGCAACATTGTACCTGCTTTATAAATTATTTTAGGTGGAGGTAATATTGTTGGTTTCACATCACCAGATTTTTTTTTCGTAGTCTTTTTAGGTTTTTCTGCATACACAACTGTTTGTAAAGATGGCTGTACTTGAGGACCAAAGCCTGCATTTCTTAATGCTTGTATTTGTTGAGATAATTCTTGTTTATATTGCTGCTGTTTCAATGCATCTTGTTGTCTTTGTAAGGCATCTTGTTGTTGCTGTTGAGCTTTTGCCAATGCTGCTTGTTGTGCTTTTTGCTGCTCTGCTAATTGTTTTTGTAATTTACTAAGGCTGCTGGAATCCTGAGTGCCATCTGCATTGGCACCAGCAGAATTAGCCCCAAGTAAATTTGCAAGTCGATTATTAGCAGCAGAGCCTCCAGCACCAGCACCCCCAGCACCAGCACCCCCAGCACCAGCACCTCCAGCACCAGCACCTCCAGAACCAGCAGCAGCATTAGCTCTTGATTCTTGACGTTCTAATTCAGATAAAGTTCTACCTGATTTACCAGGAGATAAAATTGGCGAGAGATCACTTCCTCCTGTTTCATAAGCTGTTATAGCTTGAGACTTTGTTTTTTCTGATTGTAGTTTATCATAAGCTTTAGATGATCCAGACACTCCTGGAATACTACGTATATTAGAAGCAGGATTAGATAATCTTGTCGATGAAATATTAGGATTAACATTATTTTGGGTTACATTATGATAACCAACAAAAAGAATAATACCAAGAAAAACCAAAGCAATTAACATAACAAACAATAGAGTTCTAGATTTCATATCCGACAACCCTGACTTTAAATTATTCATCATACTCATAGCTTAATATCCTTGTATACTTAGTTGTACAGGCTCACCATCTCTAGCTGCTAATATTAATGGTGTTTTGTTTAATTTATAAACATGCATTCCATCTGCGCTACTTAATGAGTTATCATAACTAGGTGATAACAACGTTAATCTTGTTCTCAACAATAAATTACCATTTGAATTTAACCATGCTTGCGCTTCTCCACCGTGGACAATTAGTTGAGTATTCTTTCTTGGAGGAACCCCATCTAATAAACTCATTAATTCATCATCAACTCCATCAGGCAACCCCATTTGCATTATTGGCATTTTAGCATTAGGTCCCAACCTTGGTATTCTTAAATCTAATCTATAATCAACAGCTTTTTGATCATTTACTAAGTTAAAAATTACCGGTGTATCAAGATCTTTTAACAAAATAACCAAATTTGTATTAGAATAAGGCTTCATTCCTTGTATTAATAAAAGATTACTTTTTTTATCCCATTGCACATTAAAGTCTTTTGTATTACCTATATCATAAGCTGCAATCGGCCAATTTGCTCCTGTCTCGTCTATAAATAGTATAGTACTAACATAACCAGTTGCAATTCTAATAGCAACTGGAGAACTACCTGGATCAATGCTTACGTTTTTTGTAGATATAACAGGATTTGGATTTTTTGGATTATATTGCATTGCTTGTTCATAACGATCTAAAGCCTCTTTATATATTTTCATTTGTTCTGGCGACATAGGAAAATTCTGTTCTAATAGCTCTTTAAAAACATCGTTATTAACAGAGCCAAAACCACTTTTAGTTTTACCACCTTTTTTCCAAGGCATATGCTTATCTATATACTTTTCTTCTGCAACTTCAGGATCTTTAGTCTTATTATCACTTACATTTATACTGGCTATATTTTTATCCTCAATAGCTTTTGAGTTACCAACTTCTGGTAAGTCAACTTGGCCATTTAAGTTTGCAAAAATATTTATTCCTAAAATGAAACTGCTAAATATTGTTATCTTTATTAATTTCTTAAATTTCATTATAATGATTCCATAAAGTTAACTATAATTATTACTTGTTGGACAAACTCTATTACCTTCACCAGTATTTGCCCTTTGAACATTTTCAAACTGCATATCATTAATATGTACACCAGAAAAACTGTCTATACTAGACACTCTTATTACACTCACATTGACAATAGCCGTTAAAACTTCTGTTGTAACTGAATTTTGAAAAGTCATCACTATAGGCATGCTAAAATTCCATTCAAAAATATTATTTTTATTTACTCCTTCTGACAAAGTACTAACAATACCGCATAAATGAGATGTTAAAACAAATCTGCTTTTAACCATGTTGTCTAACAATTCTTGTTTAAACCAAATAGCAAAACTTTCAAATCCTTTATCACTAAATCTATTTTCTTGTTCCTGTAAATTAATTTTGTAATCTAAAAAATCAAATCTCAATGTTTTCATTAACACCATAGCAGTCCAACTTTTAATCTCTGATGAATAATAGTATTTTTCATTAACTGGGATATCTTGAAGAATAGATCCATCGCGATACCCTTCAAAATATTGATCTTTAGGTTTATTAATATATAGATAAAACAATGAATATATTAGAAAAGATAAAAAAACAAGACAAACGATAAGAAATGTTATGTACTCATAAATATGGTCTTTATAAAAATTTTGTTTGATTAAAACTTTATAGCTTCCATCTTGTGATTTTTGCTTATTAGCCATTAGACTGTCCATTTCTTTGATTCATATAAAATTCCGTTATAATACCTATCGACAACATAAATTATTATTTAAATAAATTTAATTATTAATTATCATATACTTTAATTATCATATACTAAGTTAAATTAATAAAATTTCAATGAAAATATTATAAGAAAATTTTTATATAAAAATCTTTTAATAACAAAAGATTATATTTTACAATAATTAGTCATCCCAGCACTCTCCATGTTAATCGCATCAATACCTAAAACAGAAGTTGCTCCTAATGCTTTTTTTTCAGCAGAAACCTCTTGATCGGTTAAAAATCTGACATCAACTTTTATTATATAAACTAAATTACGCTCTACACCACTTGCCCCGACTACATTAATAATAATAGGAATAATAAATTTCCATTTACTTGATAAATAAAAAGCCTTGGGATCTTGTAACCTTCCAGATAAAACAGGTAAATCACAAAGGCTAGCTTCAAAAACTAAACTTTTAGAAACAACATCTTTTAGTAACTGATTTTGCGTCAATTGAGTATTTAAGTTACTCCAACCTTGATCAGAAAAATATGCTCTAATTTCATCCATATGTTTATCAACATTAACAAAATTAAAAGTAAATAGCTTAGCAATAGCTCCTGTTGCCCATTCTCTTGCTCGTCCAACTTGTAAAATAGGAGTAGTTGAAGGCATAATTAAATAATTTTCACTATTTTCTGTCATAAAGTAATTAACAGGTTGATTTTCTTTATATAAAAAATAACCTCCTAAAATAATTAAAAACAAAGAAGCTAATAAAGTGATAAATAAAAAACTTCTAAGTCCTGTATATCCATACTTTTCAAATTTTTTTAACACTTAAAATTACCTTCATTTTTCCGGAATTAATTCTTTAACAACACCATACTGAGTTATAGCATAATATTTTCTTTTTGGTTTTGTATAATAAAAATAAATAGCCAAAATCGTAAAAATAACTAATATAAAAAAATACACAAATAACCATTTAAACATTCGATAAAAATTATCTCTATAAAAAAATGATTTTAACTTTTTACTAGTAACGGTTTTATAATCATCAGCCATTTTATAAGTTCTATAATTTTAAGTGTTTTATAATTTTAAGTGTTTTTATAATTTTGAGGATATAATACTTGACACAACTGTTCAAACTCCATATCTCCTTTAAAAAAATCATCTTGTTGTATGTATACTATCAAACTACTAATAGCTATTCCTTTTGGTGCTAAAACAAATGGTAACCTTCTTATCACAACAGAAATTTTTGGTTTAGAAGTAAATTCTTGAGTTGCGTTTAGATAACGAGCAGCGCCAGGAACTTCTAATTTCCACGTATAAGTTGACGTTCCCATATAGCTTTGTACACCTTTACTAACTATTTTAGTGCCTTGGCAAGCCTGGCCTTGTATAACTAAATTTATAGCTTGAATAGTTTCAAGATTTTTACTTGTATTAACTAATGCATTAAAAGTATTAATATAACCAAGCGGGGTAAAAAATTTATAATTTTCTTGAAATGAGACTGTACTACTTACATAATTCAATCTATATATTTTAGAAATAGCATCTTCAGTCCAACTAAGAATTTCTTCATCTGATAACACCGGTACTTCAAGAGAAGTGTTTTCTAATAATCTTCCTTCTTTATCTGTTGAAAAATATATAATTGAATCATAATTATAATTTATATAATAAATAGAAAAAAGTGAAGCGAATATACAAAGTAAGATTAAAATAAAAACAAAAATCATGTTTCTATAACATAAATAATAAAATTTATTACGTTCATAAATTAAGCTTGCGATGCGCTCAGGCCAATTTAACTTTTTAGAATTTTTATTATTATCAACCATAACGTATTATCTTTTTTTATACCACCAAGGAACTACAAATTTGTGTTTTCCTGCAATTACTCTATAGAGCAAAAATCTTATGAAAATTGTTAAAGTAAACCCAAATTGCTCTAGTATTGCAAAAAAAATTATTACTACAATACTTATACCCAAAGTTATAAATGATGGATATATTATTAAAAATAACAAAGGTGATAATGCTCTATAATCTAAAATTAGAATTTTAGGAACTCTTGCACTATCTCGCCATTGCATATTACACCTTACTTATTTATTTAAGTTTATTTTTAATATCTTTACTTATTTCTTCTTCCTGTTCTTTCGTTTTAATTTTTTGCTTTGTGTTTTTTTTCCATTTACCTAGTTTTTCCATTAAAATTCTTTCAAGTACTTTTTTAACAATTCCTACTTTTTTATGAAGCTCTATTATTTGATTAACTAATGGTCCACTACCATATTCACTGTTATCAACTAAATCTTGTAATACTTCATATACAGATTTTTTATCATCAGAACCTGTGGTTCCTCCAGTAGTTTCTGAATCTTCCGACTGATTTGATTCTTCAGAGGTTACTGAATCTTTATTTTTTTCTTCTGTATTATTTAGATTTTCATCATCTATCATAAAATAAATTAATTGTTTATATTAAGTTAATTAAATCAATGAGTTAAACAATTTATCTCTTACTTCTGGTGAAAACATCAGCCATTCTTGCACCGGATATCTTTCACCATCTTCTGTTGGTACTAACATCTGCCAAATAATGGCTCTCACCATTGAAATTAAATCAACTGTTCTCCCATATCGTTCATCCTGAGGAAAAGAAGCAACCATTCTTCTTATAGTATCGGCAACTCCGTTACTATGAACAGTTGTATAAACTGTATGACCTGTTAGAGCCGCATCAATAACAGATGATATTGTTTCTTTGTCTCTTGCCTCACCTACCAGTATATACTCTGGTTTACGTCTTAAGGCATTTCGTATAGCTCTTGGAAAATCAGGAAGATGCAATGGAATCTCAGATTGGCTAATCAGGGCTGCCTCAGAATCAACACTATCATAAACAAATTCAATCGGAGATTCATAAGTTAATATCTTTCCATTTTCATTTTCTAATAATTCTCGCATAATAGCAGCAAGCAAAGTACTCTTTCCAGAACCTGTGGCACCAGCTACTATAACAATACCTTGGGTTGGCATTAATGCTTTTTGTAAATTTAAATCAAGCTTCATATCTTTTAAATAAGGTGGACTACTTGGAATAACCCTTAATGTAACTTGTATACCAAAACTACCGTCAATTAAACATCCTGTTGCATTTACCCTGAATCGATGTCTATTATGTCTATCTAACCTAGTTTCATATTGTGTATCTAAATCTGTTCCACTTAACAACTGTGCAGTTGCATTAGATCCATAAATGCCATTTATAACTTCTACAAGCTCAGATTGAGTTAGCTGTCGTTTTGTTACTTTTTGCAACCTTCCTTTAACTTCAATCATTACCGAGCTTTTAGTTTGAAAAGTAACGTCGGATGCCTCACTTTCAACACAATACTTTAAAAACTCATCTATATGATTAGCTGTAAATTTTGTTGGCTCGTTAGGATACATTAAATCAGACATATTTTTATTTAGTTTTTACCAAGTCTTTTTCTAGTTTACTTAAATCAAATTGCTTTACACTTTTGTCTAACTTTTCTTCAAAATTTGCAATTTGAGGTTGCCATAACTGACTATCCGCTCTTAAAGAAGGTAATGCTGTTATAGTTAAAGTTCTATCATTAACCTGCATTTTATCTCCTCCTCCTGTTACACCATAATTTCTTTTTGATACATATGGAGCACTCACTATATTTTGAGCCAATAAAAGTCTATATCTAATCATTCCTAAGTAATCTCTTTTCAATAAGCTTAAATTTTGCTCAAATATATTATCTGCCTGCTTTACACCTAATGCCCAACCTTTTTTCACATATTTTTTCCAAGCTTTTTGCTCAACTGGATTCTTTGGTAGCAAAGATTGAAATGTCTTTTCAGGTTTTTTATAATCCATTAATAAATATTCACGCCATGTTGGTATTGCTGTTGCAAATCTTGCTTGTTTTAAAATTTGATATGTCTTATCAGTAATTCTCAATGTTCCAAAATGCTGCACTGTTTGGTTTACCCTATCTTCAACAGTTGCAATATTACTTTTTTCTTTGACTATATCACTAACAATAGACGAGCTATCTTGCTGCCCTTGGTTATTCTTTGAGGCACCCATATAAGGCTGGTAATTTTCAGCTGAAAGAGTAGCGCGACCTTCTATTAATACCGGAGGTAAAATATCATGATTCATCATCAGTGCATTAAAATCAAAAATAGCATAAAGCTCATTTGTATGTTCTTTTAAGAATTTATTAATTTCTTTTGACCGATCATATAATGCTGCTCTCATACCTAAACTCATTGCTGTATCTCTTATGAACTGTAGTCTCATAGGATTCATTTCAGCTTCTTTAACTTCCTTATCAACATTATATAAGTCATCAGAACTTGTATCTTCTTGATTTAAATTTTCTATATTATCTAAATTATACTTTGTTGATTGATTTGCCCCCCCATTATTGTTTTGACAAGCAATAAGAATAAAACAACTTAATAAAATAGTAATAAATTGTTTTATTATTTTAAAATCTAAATCTTTTATATAGCTCATATCTAAATAATATATAATTTTATGTAGCTTTGTATCTTAACTCTATAGTCTTAGTTTTGGGATAAATAACAACATCCGCTCTATCTTTAGACTGTAAGTTCGCAGTTCTTAACACATCACCAAGAGATGTTCTTTTATCAAAAACATTGATTAAAACAGGAATTGGCGGACTTGCCCCTAACACTTTAAATTTAAACTTAGCTATTTTGGCAACCTTATGGACTAAGGTCTCTATAGGACCAACCCAATCTATAGAAACTAAAAAGCCTAATCCATATTTACTAAAATCTTCATCTGGATCATTATTTTCAACAAATTTTGGTTTATCAGATGATTCATACTTATGTAATTCAATAATAGAATTATTAATAGTATTTGCAGTATTCCCTAATGCTGAGATAGTAAAAACTTCTGTTGGATTATACTTTATAGGTTTACCATCAACTTTTGAAATATCCTGAAATTTAGTACTTGTTGAATATATTCCATCCGCATCTTCAATTGTAGTAACATTATGCTCATAATATCCAGAACGCGAGCATCCTGATAATAGAGTCAGTATAATTGAAATCCCAAATAAATATAATTTAGTAATATTTTTTATATTATAGCTCATGCTTATTATTAATCTTCCTTACTCTATTTGGTTTATCTAGATTATATAATAATATACTTTTTCATATATATTAATATCTATAATATTAATAATAGAATAATTTTGTGTTTTTTTTTAGTCAATTATCTCAAAATATTGTTTTTATTATAATAATATAATTTTTAAAGTTTTAATATAACAATTTAATCTATTATTATTTTCTTGACTTTCAAATATAGCTTTGTTATCTTGCTTAATAATTGTTTTTTATATCAGTTTTAAGGTAGTAGAATATAATGAGCGACCCTATTTTTAATTTATTTTTTCTTGGTACAGATGTTACATATCAAAAAGATAGCGTTCCTTCAGACTCACATCCTAATGGCGACCTATTATCAGGAATTTTTAATGCAATTTCATTGACTGATACAAATCCTCTAGCAAGAAATATCGCAACAAAAACATCTTATGATAATGGTATAAACTCATATCGAAAAACTGATGCAGTTATAATTGATGGACCTGAAACTCAGGGACGTAATGTTCAAAATATCATTCAAATAGGAATTAAATCAGTCGGTGAATGGATTGAAGAAAATAACATAGATACTAACAATACCTTTAATATCAATATATTAGGCTTTAGCCGTGGTGGCGTTGAAGCCATTTGTGCAACACAGATTCTTGCTGAAAAATATCCTCATGCAAAATTTACTCTAAATGCAATAGATCCTGTCCCTGGTCATTTTTGGACAGATGGATATGTAAATACTTTTTGGGGAGCAAACAACATTCAGCTATTTACAAAGGAGCTACCTACAGCAGTAACAGATTTTAATTTATTTTTAATGGAACATGAAGTTTCTAGATTTTTTGAGCCAATAATCCCTAAATGGAACGGAAATACTAAGGGTCAAATTATACCTTTGTACGGAAACCACTCAACTGGAGCAGGAAACTTATTTGAGCAAAATAAATATGAACTACAACAAATAAAAGCTTCCATAAGAACTGAGGCAGAAAAAAAGGAAGCGATACTTGAATTACAAAAAAAGTTCAAATTCTCCCGTAATACTCATAACATTATTGCAAATATAATATCTAAAAGCCTTTTAAAATCAAATGTATCATTAGATATAGTTGACGATAAAAAAGAACTACTTACAGATAGTAAATTATATAACCAAAATTTATTAGAATTATTTAATGAATTATATGATTCTAAAAATGATTTTGACCAGTTTTATAATTTTACTTACCCATATATTGGGGCATCAGGAAAGAAAGACAGATGGGTCTACTATAAAAGCAATGTATGCTCATCTTTAAATAAAATTTCAGAAAAAAACGCTCGTGGTTTTGTTAACACAGCTCATGAGATGTTATGGCTGGAGAATTTATTCACTGAGTTAGGATTTGAAGCCACTTTCGCTAATAATAAGTTTGATAAAGAGAATAAAAATATAATCTCTATTAGTAATTTTTTAAATAATCTATTTAATCAATTAGAAATAAAAATTCAAAATGACATACATCAACTTCAAGATAAAAAACAAACCATAGAAAATCTTGTTATAAAATATTCTGAAATTTTATTAGATGCATTCTATGAGAATGGTTTATCAGTAAAGGAAATTGAAGATATAAAGCCAAAAATATATGATTGTATAAGTAATATAAAGAAATTAGTAGAGCTTAATATTATTGATGAAAATTTAATGACTAATAAATTAAATGAAAATATATCCAACAAAATATTGGCATTAAAAACTAGCATCAATGCTGTGAAAAATATTTTAAATTGCCCAGATCAAAATATTACAGATGAAGAGAAAATTGAGACCATTTTAATATTATTAATAAATTTCTCAAGTATAGAACATTTAAATAAAGCAGCGCATAGAATACAGCAAATTAAAGAGCTTAAACAAGATGATAATGAAAACATTCAAACGTTAGTTAATTTACATCGAGAAGTAAAAGAAATATTAAATGAAGAAGTTAAGGATAAAAAATATTTAAATAATATAAATATTCCACTATCTAAAAGACTTCAATTAAAATCTAGCCTTCAAAATTCAAGTCTTAGTATTGATAACCCTAAAATTAATGAACCAATTGCTGAAGAAACCATCTTAATTAATTCTTTTAATTTATGGAGAGATTTTAATTCAAAACGTACAGCTTCTTACTATACACATGCAATAGAATCGTTAGATAGCTATGTAGAAAAATTAAATTTACAATGGTTTTTATGCATTGAAATAAGGCTTTTTGGCCTTCTTGAATTTTTTGAAGTTCAGCCAATATTAATATTTGCAAGACTTGGGTATTATCAAAAACAAGAAGCTGTCGAATTAAAAAAATTACTAATAAATAGTAATGACGACATATCTACAGAAAATTTACCAGAAGCACGAAAAAATATAGAATCAATAAAAAGTAAAAATTGGTTATATAATGATTCATTTAAAGAAACTTTAGATATTGTTGAAGTTGAAATTTCTAATTTAATGTTTAAAAAGCAAAGACAAATACCTGGACCTTAAGCAAAAACTCAGACTAACTTTTTATAATGGAGGCATAAGATGTTGTTCCATTATAAAAAGGTATCACTATGAGTTATGCATTAAATCTAGAAAAATCGTTTATATCCAAGAAATTAAAAATTCAAAAATCTGATTTAATTAATTCTGCTTGTAGAATAAACTATGATTCTTACGCTATATACATAAATCAAGAATTAGCTGATACATACCCTTTAATTAAAGGTTTTATCTTAGATTGCTATAAAGACAATTCTGATTTTTGTAATTCATTCGGATTAAATACTGAGTTTGGTAAAATGATACCTAATCAGTTAAAAGATAAAATGATTTTAGATTCTTTTTTTGATGATGGTTATCAAAAACTTACCTTCAATAATTGGCAAACTGGACATTATTTATTGATTAATAATGCCGGCATTCCTTTTGGAATTTTTGGAATTTGTGATAAAGCAGGGTTCCCTACAGATTATGAAACATTAGATAGCAATAATAATTGCAAAAGTATTTTTGAATTACCTAGTAACTCAGTTTTATTTTCAATAGCCATTTCAAAAAAATTCAGAAGACGTGGTTTATCTGTTAAAGTAACCAATTTTTTTAGTCAACTATTTGAAAATCATCCAGTTTTTGAAACTATTTCTATAAATAATGCAGCAAATCAAAAAGCTGTTGAAAAAATGGGGTTTAAATCAATAGGAAGACATTTTCCATCAGATCCATTTAAAGCACCTATATTGTTATATACTAATACCGATATAGAAATATAAAATTTTTAGGCATATTACTGGTAATTTCAAATATATTCAAACTTATGTTATACTTTTGAATATATAAGATATTGCTTTATAACTATTTAAAAAACTTAAATTTTTATAAAAATATGTCGCTTATAATTATATAAGTTAAATAAGTAATTATAGGCAAATAAACGGAATTTGATACACTACATTGGAGGCATAATGTCTATTAATAATATTACTGGAAATACACAAGGCGTAGATGTGGCAAATAGATTAAAAGATGTTGGCTCTGACAATAAAATAGACAAAGCGAAAAATCTAGAAACAAATATTAATAAAGATGAATTGAAAGTATCATCAGAGTTTACTGCAATACAAGACTCAATTGCTCAATTAATTGCATCTGAAGCTCCTGTTGATAATGCCAAAGTATCAGCAGCTATTCAAGACTTACAATCTAGAAACTTAGGCACCTTATCATCTGATCCAAAAGTACAATTAGAAACTGCTCAGCGCATTGCTAATAATATTTTTGGTGATATGTAGCTTATCTTAAATCATTAATAATTCACCGAATTTCACGATAAAACCATGTACTGGTAATTATTTGCTAAGCAAATAATTACCAGTACTTTAATATAAATATTTATTTATAATTTAATTGGTTAATCATTAGATTTTGAAAGCTTAGTTTTAATCATACCTTCCAAAAAATGTGCCGCTAACGATAAAGTTATTTTATTAGGTTTAATTAATTCGTTAGGATTAACGTGAACATCAACAATACATGGTTTATTAGTAGATAACGCTGCTTTAATCGTCTTATCTAATTCAGATGAATTAGTAACAGAAAAACCAACACCACCAAAAGCTTCAGCAAGCTTTGCATAATCTGGATTATTAAGTTTAGTATAACATTGAGCAACCCCTTCTTTCATCTGCTCAAGTTCAATAAAGTGATATGCAAAATTATTATAAATAATAACTGTAATAGGCAGATTATATTTTACTGCTGTTGAAAAATCTCCCATTGTCATTTGAAACCCTCCATCACCACAAAGAGCCACAACTTGCTTATCTGGCATTGCTAACTGACAACCTATTGCAGCAGGCATTCCAAATCCTAATGTTCCAAGCTCTGTTGAGCCAATTAGACGCTGTTTCCCATTTAATCTTAACCAATTATTTGCCCAAACACTAACAGTTCCAGCATCAACGGTAACGATTGCATCTTCATTTAAATATTTACTTATAACGTTAGTTAAAACAGGTGAATTAATTATATTTGTATCATTCTTAACAGTCGACTCTTTATCCAGCATTTCTATAGCTTTAGTGTGTGCTTTTTGGGATGATATTAAAAAGCTAGCATCTGTTTTTTGTGTGATTTTTTCTGCTAATTTACTCAAAGTAAGAGCTGCATCACCTAAAAGCCCTACTTCTAAATTACACCTAACACCAATACGGTCAGGCTCTTTGTCTATTTGTACTATTGGTGCATTGTCAGGGTAAAATTCTTTCCATGCAAAGCTGCAACCGACAACTAATAAAGCATCACAATTTTTTACATAATAACAACCATTTTTAGATCCTTTAAAACCGATACCACCAGCATAATGCTTATTATTATTATCTATAATATCTTTTGATCTTACTGTATGTACAATAGGTGCGTTTAATAATTTGGCTACTTTAAGTAATTCATTTTTAGCATACAAGCATCCCCCACCATATAATATAGTTATATTCTTATGCTTATTTAAAACTTCTGCAGCTTTTTGAAGACTCTCGTTTTTTGGAGTTATATCATAAGGTAAGTCATAAGCTGCTAAATTAGGATTATATTTTACTGCAGGTTTTCTTAATACATCTGTTGCAATTGAAACATGTGCGACTCCTTTATTAACTTTAGCTGTTTGAATAGCAAGCTGTAAAACATCGACTAAATTATTAGCAGATCGAACCTCTCTATTAAAACAAGTTGCATCTTCAAATAATAAAATTTGGTTAATTTCTTGAACAGTATTTGTACCTATATTTGCACTTTCAATTTGTCCTGTGATTACAATCATTGGAACCTTATCCATTTTGGCATCATACATTGCTTCTAACAAATGAGCTGATCCTGGGCCCTGACATGCAAAAACAGCTCCAATTTTTCCGGTAAGCTTTGCATATGCACTTGCCATAAAACCGGCACCTTCTTCATGCCTTGTAAGATAAAATTCAAAATCATCTCTTTTATGAATAGATGATAAAACTAAATCAATGGCATCACCTGGAACTCCATACGCATGATGAATTCCGGCATCAACCATAATTTGAACCAGTTGATCACTTAATGTTTTAGACACTTATATCCTCCATGATATTTTTTAAAAATATTTTAATATATTATTGTTTCATAAATTACTCTATTATTATAGAATTTAAAAATACTTAATAAAATTAACTATCTATTACGCAAATAAATTTTCTTATTTAAATTATGCTATAACTCTTTAAATAAAATATATTGACTAAATTAATAATTTCATAGATAGTATGAAAGATAACATTTTATTACTTAAATCATTTAAAAAATATTATATATAACTCTATGATTTGCATTAAATATTCTTATAAAAAAAGCCATATTTCTGAAAAAGAAAAATATGGTGGACCATCAGCAAAAGAACAAATTCAATCAATAAGTGAAAATAAAAATTGGATTATATTAAATTCTTCTTTGTTAAAATTATCAGCATATGACAAAAAACTTAATCATAGAGTAAATGCTCTTAAACATGCCTTACAAACATTTGGTCCAGCATCAACACGGCTTCCTGATCTTAGAAACAATGAAGGAAAAGCCAAAAACTATATTTATCATGGTCATGTTAATGATTCTAACGGTGTGACTTATATTTTGGAATGGGCAATTATTGATGCTAAACAAAGAGTTATGACAATAATTGGATTTGATACACATGAAAATTATAAATTTGAACAAAATCCTTTAAATAGTGAAAAAATAGAAAAAATTTTAAATGATGATGAATCTGAACAAATATTTTCTAGAACTAAAAATAAAGTTTTAGAAGTAAAAAATAAAATTAAGCGAATGAATAATTATAAGAATTTTTAAAAGAGGACCAGAAAAAGTCCTCTAATTAGACTCTATTACTCGCTAACAACACCACACAAGTCTTGCGGAAAGTTACCTGTCACTGTTTTGTTAATTACTGCTCCACTCGAATCTACATCCCATGAGCATGTGCCATTTAAACTAGGAAATTGCGCAGTATCCAATGTCAATACCATATTTCCTGGCATTTTGTCAGAGATAGGAGTACCTTTTACAGGTAAGGCAGTAACAGCTATATCAGCGCCATCAATTTCATTCAACCCGTTGGCAGCGAATTGCAAACCACCATCTAAAGCTCCAGCAGTATCTGAGCAGGATACATCATCTGTCCCGTTCTGCGTCTGACAAATCATAACGTTTTTAGCTGTTTCATTTAGTATGTCCATTGCAGTTGTGGCACGTGCTTTTTCCAAATATTGCATATAAGCTGGTACAGCTACAGCCGCCAAAATTCCAATAATCGCAACAACGATCATAAGCTCAATCAACGTGAAACCTTGCTTCACCTTTCTCGTTATTGTTATATTTTTCATCATAAGTTCTAGCTCCAATTTATGTTTTATTAAATCAAGATGTTCACTATGACAACTGTGTTGCAAACAAAGTTCAAAAAAATTAACTAAAACTTCATAATAAGAATACTAATTTTATTTAACAAAGAAATAATACTCACAAAATTTAAGATAAAAATAAGGGTCTATGAAGATTTGAGTGGGTCAGGGCCATCTCATTAAAATCCTTTTGTGCA
>CAXBNV010000013.1:0-39466 GCA_963977185.1 uncultured Gammaproteobacteria bacterium
AAATAACAATATATAAATAACAATATATAAATAACAATATATAAATAACAATATATAAATAACAATATACTAATAGTATATTATATTTATCATGTTGGAATATTATAATATTATTGTTATAAAAGAATATAATAGTTACAATGAGCTTATTATTATATATTTATTATATCAAGCCATATGCTAAATTCTTTTACAAATGAATATTCAGTAATTTATAACTTAGAAAAACACAGCTTATTTTGGGCTATTCATAATAATGATATTGAAAAACTAAAAGGCTTAATGGAAGCTGAAGAAAATAATATAGATATATTAGAAACTAAGAATATTAGAGGGTTAACAACTTTACATTACGCAGTAAGATTCTGCAATATAGACACTCTTCATTTTTTACTAAATAAGTCATCAGGTAAATATATCGATATTCTTGATGAAGATAAAAACACTTTACTTCACACTGCTATTAATATTAATAATCCTCAAAAAGTACAAGCTATCATTAATCATAATCCTGAGTTAAAACTAAGAAATAATGAAAATTTAACTCCTATATGTTTAGCAAGACAAATCAAAAATCTAAACCATAAGATTAAAACAATGCTTAAAGAATATATAGCATTATATAAAAAATTAAATATAGTTAAATAATTATTTAACTATATTTAATTTTTCTTTATTTTAATCCATTAAAATATCTGCATTATAATCAAAGCCTAAATAACTTACAATGCCTAGAAAAACTACTCCTAAAAATATACTTAACAGACCTATGTTTCTAATAAATTTATCATCTTTTTCAGTAATATTTAAGATATATTCCCGCCATTTTGAAGGGCTAATGAAAGGGAATAAACCTTCTAATATTAAAAATATTGCTATTGCCTGTAATAAAGTAAAAAAAGTCATATTATGTTTTTTATTTTAAATATATTTATTGTATTAATTTTTATTATTTTCAGACTTTTTATTCGCTGATAACTCTATATTTTGTTTATTAAAATATTTGAAAAAATCTGAATCAGGACTTAACAATAACAAATTTTCATTACTATTAAATATTTTTTCATAAGATTGCATGCTCTTAAAGAACTGATAAAATTCAGGATCTTGACTATAAGAGTTTGCATAAATTTCAGCAGCTTTAGCATCTGCAGTACCCCTGATTTTTTTAGCATTACTTTTTGCGCCAGAAACAATTTCAACTACTTCTCTATCAGTATTTGATCTTATTTTCATTGCCAACTTACGCCCTTCTGCTCTATGTTCATTTGCAACTGCTTCTCTTTTAGTTCTCATTCTTGAGTAAACAGAATCTTGTACCTCTTTTGGTAAATCGATTCTTTTTATACGCATGTCAAATACATCAATACCTAATGATGAAGCTTTTGATTGTAATGACTTTAAAACATTAAGCATGATTTGCTCTCTATCTTGAGATATTACTTGAGCAATAGTTTTTTGCCCGAATTCTCCTTTAAGCGCATCTGATACTCTTGGCTTTAATAATTCTTCTGTTTTATAAGTGTAATTATTTGTTACAAGATAGTACTGCTTGTAGTCTTTAATTTTCCATTTAACAAAGTAATCCACAAATACAAATTTCTGCTCTTTAGTTGGAACTTTTTGAGGCTCAGAAGTAAGAGTGCGAAGTCTAGTATCAAATAAAACTACTTGAGTGATTGCTGGAACTTTAAACTGTAGCCCAGGAGCATATATTTTAGGATTATCACCATTCTCTGTATTGATTTTTCCTAAAGTTTTAACAAAAGCAACATACCTTTGATCAACTATAAAAAAAGTTGATAAAAATATAACTAATATTAATAATATTACCAAACCAATTTTTGTAAATAATTTATTACTGAACATTTTAAACCTTACCCTGCGTTATTCCATCTAGAATTAGTGCTTGACCCATTTGAGCTTGAACTATCTGAGCCCCATCTGTTATTTGTATCTCTGTTCTTATTTCTTTCAAGATTTTCACTTCTTGTAACAGATTTAATACTTGGACTTTTCTTGTCTATAATTTTATCTAAAATATCCATTTCTCTATTGCTAGTGCTAGCAAAGTCTTTCAATAGTTCTTGGTTATTTTTTACTAACTGATTAGATAATTTATCCCAAGGAATGTAAAGCATGTTATTTGATGCTTTACTATCAATAAACACTTTAGGAGTTTTCTCTAATATATTTTGCATTGCAGATAAATACATTCTACTTCTGGTAACAATTGGAGCTTTTTTATATTCAGGTAGTAAAGAATCAAATTTCGATACCTCTCCTTGTGCCTCAAAAACTACTTTTTTAGAATATGCTTCGGCTTCTTGTATATATGCAATTGCTTCACCTTCAGCATAAGGTAGCTGCTTTAATCTATAAGCTTCTGCTTGGTTTTGATACTTAACTTCATCTTCTTGCGCTTGTATTGCATCATTAAAAGCTTCTTTCACTGCATTAGGTGGTTGAACAGAAAGAATTTCAACTCCTTTAATATCAAGCCCTGATTTATAGCTTTTAAGAATAGGCGCTAAAGAATCATATATCTTATCACCTAGTTGACCGCCTTTACTTACAGTGGTTAAAACCTCATCTAAACTAGAATCAGCAATAACTTGTCTTATTGAGCTTCTTGTTGCTTCTGTTAAACTTTCTACAGGATCTTTAACATTAAATAAATAATCATGTAAATTACCAATTTTATATTGTACAACTAATGATAGCTTAACTATATTAACATTCTTTGTAATTAACTCATCTTCAAAACTTTTTTGATTTACTGCGCTTGTGTTTACTATTTCTGTTCTATAGATAAAAGGAAAAACCCAGTGTGGTCCTGGTCCTTCTGTATTTGTATATTTACCAAATCTAAAAACAGCAGCTTCTTCACTTGGATTTACTTTATAAAAACCCATTATCCCTATCATTAAAACTAAAACAACAGCGATAAGTCCTAGTATAAATCCTATCCCTGTGTTGTTTACTCCATTACCCCAATTAAAGTTACCACCAGATCCACCTGATTTTTTATTTCCAAAAATGCTGCTTAGCTGCTTTTGAAATTTTTTAAATACTTCATCAAGATTTGGTGGCCCTTGATCATTTTTATTTTTGTCATCATTCTGATTCCAGTTATACAACGTAGAAGAAGACTCTTTATTTTTTTTAAAGATATTCATAATTATCCTAAGAAGATTCCTATCACTTATTCTAAATATTTATTTGCTTGTTACAAATTTTTGCCAGATATCATCAATAAAAATTTTATTTAATTTATGAATTGATATTTTTATTTCCAGCTCCCAATAATTATTATCTATACACTCGCAATTTACAACTGCATTTTCATAATATAACTCTGATCGTTCTTTAGCATACTCAAAAGGCAATTTTAAAATTAAATGAACAACTCCATAACTAAGACGATTAGCTATTGCATCTTTAACTAAATTCATTCCTTTTCTTAATACAGAAGAAACCCATACTTTCTGAATATCTCCAGATTTATCTAATTCCGTATATGGTTTTTCTATATTTCTAAGCTTATCAATTTTATTATAAACCTCAATCGTAGCAATGTTCAATGCTTTAATTTCTTTTAGCACTGTTTTCACATGATGTATTTTATTAATATAGTTTGGATCACTTAAGTCTATAACGTGTAATAACAAATCAGAAAGAACAGTTTCTTCTAATGTAGCTCTAAAAGCAGAAACTAATTTATGTGGTAAATTATTTATAAATCCCACTGTATCAACCAAAATGACATTACCTATTCCTGGAACATTTAGTCTTCTAATTTTAGGATCTAAAGTTGCGAATAATTTATTAGCGGTATATGCTTGCTTGGCATTTAATAATGAATTAAACAGTGTAGATTTTCCAGCATTGGTATACCCTATTAGAGATACAGTATAAACTTCTGCCTTTTTTCTAGAAACACGACTTAAATTACGTTTTTTTCTAACCTTATCTAAGCGCTGTTTTATATGAGAAATTCTACCAGCTAGTAATCTTCTATCTGTTTCTAATTGAGTTTCTCCAGGCCCTCTTAAACCTATGCCGCCTTTTTGTCTTTCTAGATGAGTCCATCCTCTAATTAATCTTGTTGACATATGCTCTAATTGCGCTAATTCTACTTGAAGTTTACCTTCAAAAGTTTGAGCTCTTTTAGCAAATATATCTAAAATTAACCCTATTCTATCTACAACTCTACAGCAACAAGCTTTTTCTATATTACGTTCCTGAGCAGGTGATAATTCATGATTAAATATGATTAAATTAGCTTTATTTGCATCTACAGATTGTTTGATTTCTTCTAATTTACCAGACCCAACATAATATTTAGGATCTGGCGAACTTCTTGTGCCAGTTGCGTAATCTTTAATCTCTGCGTCAGTTGAATTGACTAACTCGATAAATTCTTGATTATTTTCTTGAAAATCAATATCTCCAAAATTGACATGTACTAATACACAAATTTCGCCGCCTTTAGGACGCTCTAACACATAAACCTCTTATTATTAATACGAATGAAAGATAAAATAATATATAACTTTATTCAGATTCTACTTCCATAGAATCAGAAGTGATCATTTTTACATTTCTAGCTGGAACTATAGTGGATATAGCGTGCTTGTAAACCATTTGGTTAACAGTGTTTTTAAGAATAATAACAAATTGATCAAATGAATCAACTAGTCCTTGAAGCTTTATTCCATTAACTAAATAAATAGAAACAGAAACTTTTTCTTTTCTAAGGGAATTTAAAAATGGGTCTTGTAACGCTTGGCCTTTGTTGGACATTATTATTCTCTCCTAACTTATTATTATTATGAACAATTAACACCTCATAGATTTTCCTATTAGGTACTATAACGTAGTATACACGCTAATTATTAAATTAACAAAAATATTAATATTTTATATTAACTGATTTAATAGTACTTTGTCTAATATATCATCTTTTAAATTATCTAAGTAAAAAAATTTATTATCTTTTTCTAATTTTCTAATCCATGTAAACTGACGTTTGGCAAGCTGTCTTGTTGCTGCTATAGATTTTTCTACCATTTCATCATAATCTAACTCACCTTTCAAGTATTGCCATGCTTGTTTATAACCAACACTTCTAATAGAAGGCATATTTAAATCTAAATCTTTTCTATTATATAAATTTTCTACTTCTTTAATAAATCCCTGATCTAACATATCATGGAATCTTTTTGCTATATTTTCATGTAATTCTTTTCTTGATTCAGGATATATAACTATATTTGTAACATCATAATTACTTAAAATACTTTCTGAATTATTTTTAAAGCTAGATATAGGTTTGCCTGAAACATAATAAACTTCTAAAGCTCTTAAAATTCTTTGTGTATCATTTCCATGAATTTTTTTAACAGATTCTTGATCTATTTTAGATAACTCTTCATATAAATAGTCAAGACCTTTAGCTTTTAATAATATATCTAATTTTTTTCTAATATTTATGTCGCTAGGCGGCATATCTCCTAAGCCATTAAATAAAGCATTAAAATACATCATTGTTCCGCCAACTAATATCGGAATTTTATTATTGCCATGTATTTCTATAATATTAGTTTTAACATCTTTACAAAAGTCACCAACAGAATAAGAATCATATGGCTCTAATATATCAACTAATCTATGAGGAACTTGCTTTAATATATCACTACCTGGCTTGCCTGTACCGATATTCATACCTTTATAAATCATTGCTGAATCAACACTAATTATTTCATAATTAGATTTTTTAACTAATTCTATTGCTAAATTAGTTTTTCCTGATGCTGTTGGTCCTAAAAGACATAAAACTTTCATTGTGCTCATAAAAATACTAGTAATAAATCTAAGTAAATCATTGCCGCATAATAACACAGATTAATATATTAGACATCATCATGAGCCAATAAATTGATTTGCATAAGAATTGATGCATTTAGTTCTGAATAAAATTTAAATTTATTTATTGATTTAACATCTTTATTTTTAATAACCTTATCCCCTAAACTTGTAATCATCTTAGTTTGCTCTGTAATACTATAGTTATTACATAACCTACCAAAAGCAATACTGGCGAGTTTAAAAACAAAATTATGAATAATATCTTGTTTAAATATACTAGCATCGACAATATGATTCTCTAAAAACTTATATAAGATATCTAATAATATATCTATATCTGCATATTTTAATTCATCTGGTATTTTTTTTAATATAAAAACATTATTATATATTTCAAACTCAAAACCTAAATTATCTAAAGCGTCTTTTACATTTTGATTTTCAAACTTTAATATTAATTTATTACTAATAATAACTTTAGGAAAAACAATTAAATTAAAATTAGAAAGTTTTTGATTTAAATTTATTTTATTCATTATTTGTAAATAAACATAATACGCATAAGCATTAGATATATTCAAAATAAATAATTTGTTATCTGAATTTTTAGTTAATAAAAATTTATTATCTATTTGCTCAATAATTTCACCAAAATAACTTTCCTCATGATTTGATAACAAGCTTTTTTCTACATGCTTATTTTCAATTTCAAAAAGATTATATGATTTGTTTGATTTATTTGCTTTAAAACTACTATGACTAGTATTTAATTTATCTAAAACACTATAATTATATTTATTATTATTACTTTGATTTTCAGATATATTTTTAAATAAATCAGCTCTGCTGTTTTTTTCTTTTATATTATGATTGATTAAATTATTTTCTATTATACTGCTTGATATAATATTATCTTTTTGATCACATTCATCTAAAACCGTTATTAATTTTTGTCTAATAATACTATATATATAATAAGAGTTCTGGAATCTGACTTCATATTTGCTTGGATGCACATTCACATCTACTAATTTAGGATCTATATCTATAAAAATAACAAAACTTGGATAACGACCTTTTGGTATTTTATCTTGATATATACTTTTGATTGCGCTTGATAATAATTTATCTTTAACTATTCGATTATTTAAAAAAACATATTGCTTATCAGAGTTACTATAATTAATATCAGTATTACCAATCCAACCTGAAAGCTTAATATCTCCATCAAAAGATTCAAAATATTTAGAATTATTCAAAAACTGAGAGCCTAATATTTTTTTAATTCTTTGATCTTTGATATCTTGGATATCTGCTTTATTAAATCGATAAATTTGCTTACTGTTATTAATAAAAGTAAATCCAACTGAAAAATTACTTAAAATTATTCTGTTCACAATATCTAAAATATGCTGATTTTCTGTTTTTTCTGATTTTAAAAATCTTTTCCTAGCTGGAGTATTATAAAATAAATTTTCTATAATAAGGCTAGTTCCTTGATTATGGCTTGCTGCATATATTTGTAGCTCATTAGATATTTCATAAGCTTTATCAGAATTTATATTCTTAGATATTAATTTAAAATTAGATACTGATGCAATGCTTGATAAAGCCTCACCTCTAAAACCAAAACTAGACAAACTGTTTAAATCATTAATCTTTGAAATTTTACTTGTGGCATGCTCTGACATAGCTAAAGGTAAATCATTTTTATGAATACCTACACCATCATCTTTAATATGTATTAAATCAATACCGTAATTTTTAACTTCTATCCTAATATTGTTAGCTTTTGCATCTAAAGAATTTTCAACAAGCTCTTTTATAACATTAGCTGGACGCTCAATAACTTCTCCTGCTGCGATTTGATTAGCTACTATACTATCTAATTTACTAATGCGTGCGTGGTTATTTACTTCTATAGCCATTTTATATAAATCTTCTAACTTTTATTCTGATACTTTGATTTTACATTGCTTGCCTGAAGAATGTCATTAAATTTATTCTGATTTATATTATATTTCTCAAATTTATTAAAGTATTGATATATGCTTTCTGCTATGTTTTTAGCTATTTTATTTTGAAATTGTGAAGATCTTAATTTTAACTCACCTTTGTAATTTGATATAAATCCTGTTTCTATTAATATAGAAGGTATATCTGGTGACTTTAAAACTAAAAAACCCGCCTGTTCAACATAACGTTTATGTATAGTTGTTATATTTCTTAAACTAGCTAATACTGTACTAGCTAAATTATAACTATATGTTTTTGTTGCCGTTTGAGATAAATCTAATAATACATGTGCCAACATATCATCTTTATCATCCAAATTAACTCCTCCTAATAAATCTGCATTATTCTCACTATCAGCAAGCCATCTTGCAAGCTCACTGGTAGCCCCTTTATCTGATAAAGTAAATACAGATGCACCATGAACTCTTTTATCTGTAAACCCATCTGCGTGTATTGATATAAATAAATTGGCGTTATAATCTCTTGCAAGCTGAATTCTTTTTCTTAAACCAATATAATAATCACCTTTTCTGATCAAAATAGGCTCTATATCTTTATATAATTTTAAATAATTATATAAATTTTTTGCTATATTATACGTTACATCTTTTTCATAAGTACCCCCAGGACCTATGGCTCCAGGATCCTCACCACCGTGCCCTGCATCTATTGCAATAATAAATTTTTTATTGTGTTTTACTATATGATTTTGATTTTGGTTTTCTTGTATATTTAAATCCACTACTAATCTATGGCTATATATTGTATTTGGATTTAATTTAAATACTTTATAATCAATATTTGATATATTTTTATCTAAATCAAAAACAAGTCTTAATTTATCTTTATTTTGATAATATCCAAATCTTGTTTTATTTAAAAGATGATTTACTTTAGGAATTTCTTGTATTTTTTGTTTTAAACGGCCATCTAAATTCGATACTTGATTTAAATCTATGACTAATCTTGAAGGATTTTTTAAAAAAATTTTGGAATAATCAACCTGACTGTCTAAGTCAAAAACAACTCGAATTCCATCAGGCTGCCTCCAAATTCTTATGTCTTGAACTTTATTAAGAGAATAATAACTACAACTAAAAAATATGTTTATTACTATAAAAATTAATTTATACATAATTTAGCTCAGTAAAATAATAACCCAATATAAACTAGAAAAACTATTTTATATTAGGTTGCATAAACTGGTAATAAATAGTCATTTGTTAGAATTTGACTTTCTTTCTCAAAACTAACCATTTCCCATGCTAATTGATCAGCTAACAATTCCTTTAATAATAAATTATTTAAAGCATGCCCTGATTTATAACCTGAAAACTTACCTAAAATTACCTTACCTAATAAATATAAATCTCCTACAGCATCTAAGATTTTGTGCTTAACAAATTCATCTTCATACCTTAAACCATCTTCATTTACTATACGGTAATCATCAAGTACTAAAGCATTATTAAAGTTTGCTCCTAAAGCTAAATTTTGAGCACGAAGCATTTCATAATCATTAATAAAACCAAAGGTTCTAGCACGACTAACTTCTCTTTCAAACGATACTTTTCCAAAGTCACACTCACAGTTTTGAATCCCTGAAGATATAACGGGATGAGAATAATTAATTTTAAAATCCACTCTAAAGCCATTATAAGGCTCTAATTGAGCAAACTTATCATCTTCCGTAACTTTTATTTTCTTTTTAATTTTAATAAATTGTTTCGGTGATTTTTGTACATCAATACCTGCTGATTGCAATAAAAAGACAAATGGCCCAGCACTACCGTCCATTATTGGAATTTCATCTGCGGAAACATCAATATATAGATTATCTATTCCTAAACCACATACCGCTGCAAGTAAATGCTCAACTGTAGCAATTTTTGTATTATTTTTTACTAATGTTGTTGATAAAGTTGTATCACCAACACTACTTGGAATAGATGGTATGATGACTACAGGATTTAAATCTATTCTTCTAAAAATAATACCTGTATTTACAGGAGCAGGCCTTAATACCAATAAGACTTTATGTCCTGTATGGATTCCAACCCCTGTTGCTTTTACTGAATTCCTGATGGTTCTTTGCCAAATCATTTTTATATCCCTAACATGTGCACACTAAATAAACTAACCAAAACAAATTACTGTTATTTTAGTTTAAATTACAACATATAACAACTTTATAATGTAAAATCTTCACAATAATAAAGAGTTATTGTGAGTTTTTAATCTGATTGATAAGAACCCTTCTAATTTATTCGTCAGCTTGTCTTCTTAAAAACGCTGGTATATCTAAATAATCTAAATCTTTATTATCTCTAGTTTGATTATTCATTAAATTAGATTTATTTTGCTGTCTCATGATAGTTGGTCTATCTAAACTATCATAATCTAAACTACCATCAGCTTGAGTACTTTTTAATACCGTTTCTGTTTTTGAATCAAAAGCATTTTTACCTAAGCCTGTAGCAACAACTGTTACTTTTAAATCTTCACTCATTTCTGGATCAATTACTGTACCAACTACAACTGTTGCATCATCTGAAGTAAATCCTTTTATAACTTCACCAACAGCTTCAAATTCACCTATAGACATATCCATACCAGCTGTAATATTAACCAAGACTCCTTTGGCTCCAGCTATATCAATATCTTCTAATAAAGGACTAGATATAGCCATTTCAGCAGCTTCAATAGCTCTTTTTTCCCCAGTAGCAGATCCTGTCCCCATCATTGCCATTCCCATTTCAGACATAACGGTACGAACATCTGCAAAATCAACGTTAATAAGCCCAGGTCTTGTAATTAATTCAGCTATGCCTTGTACAGCACCTAAAAGGACATTATTTGCAGCTTTAAATGCATCTAATAAAGTAACACCTTTACCTAATACATTTAATAATTTAGTATTGGGTATTGTAATTAAAGAGTCAACGTGCTTACCTAACTCTAAAATACCTTGCTCTGCTATATATACTCTTTTTTTACCTTCAAAAGCAAATGGTTTTGTCACAACAGCTACCGTTAAGATACCCATTTCTTTTGCAAGTTCAGCAACAACAGGAGCTGCTCCAGTGCCTGTACCGCCACCCATGCCTGCAGTTATAAAAACCATATCAGAGCCATTTAACACTTCTTGAATTCTTTCTCTGTCTTCTAAAGCAGATTGCTTACCTATTTCTGGGTTTGCACCAGCTCCTAAACCTTTAGTAATAGAAGTTCCTAACTGCATTAACGTTTTTGCTTTAGAGTTTTTAAGGGCTTGAGCATCTGTATTAGCACAAACAAACTCTACACCTTCAATATTTTCTGTTACCATGTAGTCAACAGCATTGCCACCGCCGCCGCCAACACCTATTACTTTAATAACAGCAGATTGTTGAAAGCTATCCATTAATTCGAACATAAATTCTCCTTTAATCAAATGATTATAAGCCCTTAAATAATTATTTTACTCTATTTAGAGTTCTCATCAATTACTTTTTAATTAATTATTTTTAAAATCCATAATTTCTTTAACAATATTATTTTTAACCCATGCTTTAATCTTACTCCAAGCAGGGTTAAACTTAAATGAGTTAAATTTACCACTTGTCTTTTTTATTGATTCTTGATGACTTGCATAATGCAATATTCCAATAGCTGTAGCGTAACTTGGATTTTTCACAATATCATCCATTCCAGAAACATTACCTGGAAAACCAATCCTAACAGGCATATCAAATATTTTTTCAGCAACATCAACTATACCAGAAACTTTAGCGCTTCCTCCTGTTAAAACAATACCTGCTGATAATAAGTTAACAAAACCTAATCTCATTACTTCATTGTATATTAATTGCAAAAGCTCTTCGTATCTACAGTCCATTACATTTATTAGTTTTTTACGCTTAACTGGAATATATTGCTGCTCACCTATTTTAGGTATGTTAATAAATTCATCTTCTTCAGCTGCAAGTTTATTTCCTATTAGACCATATTTTATCTTAATTTTTTCACTAGCTTTAGGTGGAGTTCTAAGTGCCACAGCTATATCATTAGTTACATGATTACCCCCAATTGGAATAACAGAAGTATACCTAATCGCCCCTTTAGTGAAAATAGCTATATCAGTTGTACCTCCTCCTATATCAACAAGACAGACACCTAATTCTTTTTCATCATCTGTTAAGACAGCATGGCTAGACGCTAATTGTTGTAAAACTATATGCTCTACATCAATACCAGATCTTCTTACACCTGTTATAATGTTTTGAGTTGCGCTAACTGATCCTGTTACAATATGAACTTTCGCCTCAAGTCTAACTCCTGACATCCCTATTGGTTCTTTAATATCTCTTTGTTCATCAATAATAAATTCTTGAGGTAAAATATGTATAATTTTTTGATCTGCAGACAAAGATATAGCTTTTGCAGCATCAATAACTCTTTCTACATCAGACAAACTAACTTCTTTGTTCTTAATAGCTACTATTCCATGAGAATTAATGCTGTTAATATGAGCCCCTGAAATGCCAACATATACTGAGTGAACTTTACATCCAGCCATTAACTCAGCATCAACAAGAGCTTCAGAAATAGCTTTTACTGTCATCTCAATATTAACTATCACTCCTTTTTTTAGACCTCGAGATTCAGCATGCCCAACACCTATAATCTCAACTTCTCTGGTATCAGATAATTCTGCTATCATTGCAACAACTTTTGTAGTACCTATATCAAGGGCAACTACTAATTGTTTATCATTTATTTTATTAGACATTTAGTCAATATCTCCTTATTTAACAGCAATCCCATTAGTATATCTTAAATCCACATATTTGATATTTTCTATATTATTTTTTTTATTTAAATAACGACCTAGTTTAGAAATTTTTAAATCAATATCCTTGTTATTAAAGTTAAGCTTACCAAGATTAACAGTGAAACTATTATTTATAACAAAACTTACTGAGTTTATGGAATTGAAGTTGATACTTGTTAAATTTAATTTTTTATCTAAAGACTGATCTTTAAAGCTATTTATTTTAGAAATATTTGAATTAAGAGATTTAAAGATTTGGCAAACTTTGTTTTGCTGGGTATTATCTAAAAAATTATTATGTAAGTCAATAGACGCTAAGTTTTCTAGATCATTATATTTATTATTAGATATATTTACAAAGCCACAATTATTCGCAAGAACAAATAAGTGGTTTTGATTTAATTTAACTTTAGCTATCGATTTAATTTCTGAAATTCTTATTTTTATAGTATTAGGCCAAATACGCACAATCTTTATTTCTTCAACAAAAGGCAAAGCCTGTAATTTCTCTTGCATACTTTTAAGACTAACAGTAAAAAAATTTCCTGAAACGTCATTGCTTAATGCTTTTTGTATTTTTTTCTTGTCCAAAAATTCCATTTTTGATTCTATTTGAACGTGTTTAATTTTAAAAAAAGTTATTTTTCCTATAAGCAAATAAATGCATATTGCAAAAATAAAGCTAACAAAAATAATAAACCCAAGTCTTTTTATATTCATTATAGTTAATTAACCTGTGCTTTTCCTCTATTTGCTTGTTTTTCTTTATTTTTTAGTGTTGCTTTATAGGCAATTTTTAAAACCAACTCTTCAAAACTCAAATCTATTTCTTTAGCTCCCATAGGAACTAAACTATGAGCAGTTAATCCTGGTATAGTATTTACCTCTAAAATATAAATACTATTGGAGTTATTATCTAAAATTAAATCAACTCGAGCCCAATCATGACATTGCAAAATATCAAAAGCTTTTTTAGAAATGTTAGTGATAATATTTTCCTGACTATCCGATAAATTAGCAGGGCAATGATATTTTGTTTCATCTGAAAAATACTTTGCTTGATAATCGTAAAAATCAGAACTTTTATTCTTAATTGCTTCTATTTCTATTATTGGCAAGGCTTTATTATCAGAAAATCCAACTGTGATTTCTCGTCCATCAATCCATCTTTCAATCATAATATCGCCATATTGCTCAAGAAGATCCTTAACATTAGATAATAACTCATCTATATTATTTGCTTTTCTAACGCCAAGACTTGATCCTTCAAATACTGGTTTTATACAAAGCGGCATACCTAATTTACTCTCAATTTGAGCTATTGAAGTCTCATCATAAGTTTTCTTATTTAATAAGAAATCATCTAATACAGGTAAACCATGCGCTCTTAATACAGCTTTAGCATAAACTTTATCCATACATAAGCTACTAGATAAAACTCCAGAACCAGTATATGGAATCTGTAAACACTCTAATAAACCTTGAATACAACCATCTTCACCTAATAGACCATGCAAAGCTATAAATACTCGATCAACTAAATTCTTCTCAGCCATTTCATATAATTTTTTTAAATCAGAAACACCCATCCAGTCTAAAAGCTCAACATTACAACCTTGATTTTTTAATGCTTGATATGCAGCCTTACCAGTTAAAAGAGATATATCTCGCTCTTTTGACAATCCTCCAGCTATTACTAAAATTTTACCTAATTTCTTAGGATTAATTTTTTCAATTTTATTAAATTTGTTCATTATACAAATAATCTCCTAAAAAATGCACCTCTGGTTCTAGGTTTATATTATATTCTTTAAATACCATATCTTTCACATAAAATATTAAGCTTTCAATATCTTTTGCGGTTGCTGTTTTATCATTAATGATAAAGTTAGCATGTTTTTCAGAAACTTGCGCCCCACCAATACTATAATTTTTTAGCCCCAAGTTTTCTATTATTTTAGCTGCATAATTATCTTTTGGATTTCTAAATACTGATCCACCTGAAAACTTCCCTATCGGTTGAGATTCATTACGTGATTTTAATAGGTTTTTTATTCTAGCCAAACTTTCTTCTTTGACACCTTTGTCAAAAGCAAACCAAGCAGCAACAAACCATTCTTGTTCAATAGATTTATGTTTGACTGTCCTATATGAAATTTCAAATTCATGAGAATCTTTAAAAATCAATTGCCCTTGCTTGTTTATCATTTGAACCTTAGCTACAAAATCCCAAGTCTCGCCTTTATACGCACCAGCATTCATTGCTAATGCGCCGCCAACAGTTCCTGGTATTCCTGATAAAAACTCTCCTTTAGTAAAGCCATTGCTTGCCATGAATTTTGAAACTTTAGCGCATGGGACTCCGGCTTCGGCATAAATATATTTTTCATCAGCTAAAATTAAATTATTTAATAGACCTTGTGTAATAATAACTACACCCCTAATACCACCATCTCTAATTAAAACATTACTACCTAAACCTAAGAAACTTATAGGGATATCAACTAAATCATAATTTAAAATAGCTAAAAATTTTTGTAAATCAGCAAGGTCATCAGGCCAAAAAACTATATCTCCATCGCCCCCAACTCGCCAAGAAGTATATTTAGCAAGACTATGAGAAAACTCTACTTTGCCTTTTATTTCTTTTTTAACTTTAATTTTAAATAAATCAAAATTTTTTTCTAATTTGGATAAAATAGTCATATTTGTTTATATTAAATTATTTATTCTGGCAGTTTTGACATAACCCATAAATTATCAAAGTATGCTCATCCATTCTAAAGCTATGTTTTTTAGCTATCTCTTCTTGTTTTAATTCTATAATTTTATCAAAAAACTCTTCTATTTTACCACAACCATTACAAACCAAATGATCGTGATGCTCTCCTTTATTTAATTCAAACACTGCATGACCATCTGAAAAATTATGCTTTTTAATTAAACCAACTTCTTCAAAACTAATTAAAACTCTATATACTGTTGCTAAACTTGCATCATGACTGTGCTCTTTTAATTTACTATAAATATCTTCTGCTTTTAAATGCCCCGTTCGATCTTTTTCTAAAATTTCTAAAATTCTAAGCCTTTGGGTTGTAACCTTAAGGCCTGATTTTTTTAATTCTTGATCACTCATTAGTATCCCTTATATAATGTCCAAATATCTATTTATTTTATAACAAATTAATGATAACTTACAGTAAGTTACAACAATCAATGATTTTAATATTTTTATGAAAGCACCTAACTTTATTTCTAGCCCTTATTATAAAACATTTTTGACAATATTAGTTTTATTTATCTTAGGTGGCTGTTCAACCAGTTATGATATTGTTCCTGGCCATAAACTGCATGTCCAACAAGGTAATCTAATAACTAAAGATATGGTTAAACAATTAAAAGTTGGTATGACAAAACAACAAGCCAAATATATTCTTGGGTCTCCTATATTAGAAAATCTTTTAGGTAGTAACGAGTATACATATATATACACCGAACAAAATGCTCAAAAAGATTTCCATGAAAAAAAATTAATTTTAGGGTTTGATAAAACTAATAAATTAATTTCTATTAAAGGTAGCGGAGTTAAACAAGAACATATTGGTCAATATTATATAAATAATAATACCGCTATATCATAATGCGTTAATAATATGCTGGACGATATTAACGATTATAATTTTAAAATTAAAATTCCTGAATATTTTAAAAATAAAATTAACTTTGATAATCCAAATGATCCTTTATTATTGCAAGTAATGCCTCAGGCTGCAGAAGGATTAATTACTCCTGGGTTTAATTATGATCCTCTAAACGAGACTAAATATAACAATATTCCTGGATTATTACATAAATATAAAACCAGAGTCTTAATTACGCTTGCTACAAACTGCTCGATTAATTGCAGGTATTGCTTTAGAAGGCATTTTGATTATAAAACTAATAATATATCCTTGAAAAATTTTGATAGTATTATTGATTACATAAAAAAGAATAAAAATATAAACGAAGTTATTTATAGTGGTGGTGATCCATTATTAGCTCCCAATAAATACATTCAAAATATAACTAATAAAATCTCTAAAATAGACCATATTAAATATATTAGAATTCATTCAAGAATCCCTATAGTTGATCCAGATAGAATAAATCAATCTTTTTGCGATATTTTTAATAATCATGACTTAGCTCATATTAAGACTATATTAGTAACGCATTGTAATCACCCGGATGAACTAGATGATTATATAAAATCTAAAATGCAATTATTAAAAAACAACAATATTACTGTACTTAATCAATCAGTATTATTAAAAAACATAAATAATGATCCAAATATTTTAACTAAATTAAGCTATAAATTATTTGATTGTAATATAATGCCTTATTATATTCATATGTTAGATCCTGTGCAAAATGCCGGTCATTTTCAAGTAGATAAAAAAACAGCTTTAGATATAATGCACAAAATAAAAGCTATGTTACCAGGTTATCTTGTCCCTAAACTAATGCAAGAAATACCTGGTGAAAAATCTAAAACTGAAGTTAAATAATTTTTATATTTATTTAAATTAAAAAAACATAAAATATTTAGATAAATTTAAACTCAAATTATTATTTCCATAATGCACTTTTACTGATTTTTTTAAATCTAGCCCAGATATTGCTATTTTTTTAGTCTTTAATGATTCTGAGCCATAGTAATTGTAACCAAGACTCCAATGCCAATTATTATTAAACTCTTTTGTTATTCCAATACCAGCATTATATGCTAATGCTGTTTGTTTATTAGTTTTCAACCTAGTATCAATAAACTCAGGGCCACCTGTAACTGTTAAACCCAACTCATAAAGATTCGCACCTACACCTAATTCGACATAAGGTCTAACCCCGCTTTCTTCATAATGAAAATAGAACTTGCTATTTAACATTACATTTAAACTTTTTAATGGGAGTTTAGCCTTAGAATCTTTAAGTCTAAGTCGTTTGTCTTTTAAAATTTCAATTTCGCCGTAGGAAGAGCCTTTAAAATATAAAGCACTAACTCCATAAAAAATCTCTTTTATATAATCATTTTCATTTGCAGGAACAATTAAACCTAAAGCTCCACCAACAGTTGCATCTTTATATCCATCTTGAACGTATATTTCATCTTCACCTAAAGAAAAATCTCTTAAATAATATATATCTAAATTTCTTTTTGAAAAATAAGAATAACCTGCATTTAAGCTTGCCGATAACTTATAATGAGTATGTCTTTCTTGCACATAGATAGCGCTTTTAGTTTTATATAAATCTTCCTCATATATTTTAGAAAAAGCATTTATTGATGAAAACATCATAATAACAGATAGAGTTTTTTTGAAGCGCATTTGTTTAGTCCTTTATAATACTGTGTAATTAAATATTATATACACTAAAGATATTTAGTTCAAAATTTTAAATTCATAATAAACTGCTAGAGTAGAAATATTAAATTAGACTGTTTCTCATTATTTCAGCTTGCTCTATTGGTTGAGATGAATCAGTATTATCATTATCATTATCATTATCATTATCATGATAACAATTTAATTCATATTCTTTGCTACCCACTATTTTAGAGACTATTTTTAAAAATTTATCTAATAATTCTTTAAAGAAAAAAGTGAAATTATCATATAAAGATTCTTTTTTATCACTGAATAACAGCAAGTTAGATATTTTTTTTAATTTATTAAAATCTTCGAAGTCTCGATTAGAGATACTATGCGTCAATGATGAGGGATTTTTTATTTTTTCATCAGTTTCATTAATCTTAATATTTAAATATTCCAACTTTTCATTATCATCTTTGGTAGACAAATCATCAAAGTCAAAAGTAATATCTAAAATACTATTTAATTTTCTAATATTTTTTGCTAAACAAGCAATAATATATTTCTTTTTTTGCTCATCATCCCATTTTCTCATAATTTTTAAATAATGCTCTTGATCTATTACAATGCTATCTTCCTCTATTAACAACCCATCATAGCAAGGCCCTTTTGGTTGAGCTAATTCCTTATTGCTTTCTCTATTCACTTTATAATGGTCATATTCTTCACGAAACTTAGCCAATTTTTCATCAAGCTCTTCTTGTGAGTGCTTTTTTAATTTAAATTTCTGCATATACTTAGTCTTTTCAGGTAAGAAAGACAAGGAACGACAATTTTTCTCTAGTAATATTTCGCCAATAATACTCATGACATAATTTTTACAATTCGTAGCTCCACTAACACTAAGCATATTCATTGTAATTGATTCTTTTTTAGAATCAGCTATTATTTGGTCTTTTACTTTTTTATATTGTTCTTCAGAAACAGGAAGATATTCTACTCCCTTTAATTCTCTTTTATTTATAAAAAAATCTTCATTACCAACAAATCCTTCTTTATGGCCATAATAATAAGATGACGAATCAGGTTGAGTATTATCATCTTTAACTTGTAATCCTCTTGCTATATCAATTTTAGTTGTATTTGCAATAATATCTTCTTCAACAAGCATTATACCTTGATGACTATCCATTCTATCTTTTAATGAATATGGTGATTCCTTTATTCCCCAATAAGTTATACCAACATAATATAATTTCATACCTCACCCTAATACTTATATCTTTTATTTAATTAATAATTAGTAATAGAATATTAAAGTTTATATATTAAGTTTTGCTTAAAAAATTGAAATACATTATTTATTAAACCCTAGTTACTTAAACCATTTTATTTTATATAGAACAAACATAGTAAGTGCTATTATAAATACTAAAATCCCACAAAATATCCAAAATGATGGTCCTTCAGTAGCTCCTGGAATACCGTTTAGGTTAACACCTAAAAGTCCGGTTAAAAAAGTAATGGGTAAAAATATAATAGCAATTAATGATAGAAAAAATAATTTATTATTCATATCTTCATTAATTTTATTATTTAATTCTTCATGAATAACACTTGCTCTATCTCTAAAAGAATCTAAGTCTTCAATGCATCTTTGTAGTTTATCAATACACTCACGTAAATAAAGTCTATCTTTTTGAGTTAATAATCTATGCTCTTCTAAATATAACTTTCCTAAAGCATCTTTTTGTGGAGAAATATATCTTTTGATTAAAATGGCCTCTCGTCTTAAATCAGCTATTTTAGCACGACAATCTAAAGTATCAGCATCTGACACTAAATCTTCTAATACATCTAAATCAGCATCAACACTTTCAACAGCATCATCTATTCTATTTAACAACTTGTAGTTAAGAGTAACTAAAAATTCACTTGTTGTTTTTGGCGCCTTATGATTTAAAATATCATGTCTTAAATCATGAAATGATAAAAGCTTTCTTCGTCTTGTTGTAATTATTTTATTTTTATCAAGATAAATCCTAACAGATACCATGTCTTCTGGCTCATGGCCAGGAGTAAGATTAATTCCTCTAAGGATAGTTAAAATAAAATCATTAAAAATAATACTTCTTGGCCTAGTCTCTTCTTCTGTTAATAATTTCACAGCAAACTCATCTATGTCTAATTTCTCTAAGATATCTTTACTTTCATCCAAAGTATAATCAAGACTTATCCATAAAAATCCTGTTTTTTTATCCTTAAATGACTCAATATCTTTAATAAGTATTTTTTTACCAGAACCTGTTCCGTCTAAAAAATAAGCATAATTTTTTGTATAATTAGACTGCTCTTCAGCATAATATTTAAGTTTCATTTTTTTATATCCAACAATATCATATTTATAATTATATAAATTTATTATAGCAAATCAACATTATATGTTTTTTTTAAACTTTCTATATTAGCTCTTTGTCTCATGATTAAGATAATTAAGTAATTTTAGAGAGTTTAATTTTGCATAAGCATATAATTTATATATCAAATCATCAATATAAAGACATTCTAAGTTCACATTTAGCTCATGCTTTTGCTAAATATAGATATGAAAATGGCAAGACTACTTTTTTGGTTCAAAAAGGCATAAATAATAATCCATTATTACTATTAAGTGATGCAGATACTCTTCAAATATTTTTAACCAATATAAACATTAAACAAAGCTCTTATCTTGAACTTAAATCAAAAGTACAAGCTCTCATAAACTCTTTAATTGAAGATGGATTTAACTCTCAAAAATGCACGATTAAATTATATACTTTAGAATCTGAACTAGCAAATGATGTAGTTGTAAAAAAAAATACTGATAATTTTAATACTAAAACGATTGAAGACATAGCTACTTTATTTACTGTTGAGATAATGAACTTTTTCCCCTATGCACAATATTCTATTGAATGGCATACTATAAAACAATATTTTGGAGATAAAACTTCAGGTAATTTTGTTAATAATATTTTTAATTCAAATATTACCTTTAATAAAATGATTTTAACTGGAGGTTACACTGAAAATCTCGATGGAAAAAGATATAAAAATATCAAAAACTATTATCCTAATTATGATCTAGAAAAAACTCATTAGGTTTTTAAAAAAGTAAAATGAGCGAGCGATTTACAATAACTTTCTTTAATAAAGAAAAGAGGAATAAATACGGATGATAGTACCAATAAGACTAAAAAAGAAAATGTAAAATAATAATCACTTAATTGTATATTATTAACAGAATGATGCTCAAGAATCAATCCAAATAATGGAGCTAATAATGCTGATAATGTCGTTAAAACAGCATTATTAAGACCTAGTCCTACAGCGACAAAATTACTTTTAAATTGCTCAGCTATTAATGCATATCCAATACTTACACCACTAGCTCCTAAACCAATTAAGAAAAATCCTAAAATTAAAGTATATTTATTATTAAAATATACTAAAAACACAACTCCTATTAAAGAAAATATTGCTGATATCAATAAAAAAATACGTCTTCTTTGAAAATAATCTGAGAAAAAACCTAGAGACGGGCAACCAATTGCATATCCTACCCAAGATAATGTTATTAAATAAGATGCAAAATTTGAACTATAACCTTTTAATTCAATAAAATTTTTACCTTCATTCTCTGAAAAATATTCTATAGAAAAATAAATCATTCCACAAAATATAGCAATAATCCATGGTTGAGTTGTTCTAAATAAATTTAAAATACTTTGTTTAATACTTAATGGCTTATAAAGAATGATGTATTTTCCTGATTTTATATGATTATTTTTTACAAAAAGAAAAACTAATAAAGCAATAAATAATCCAATTATAGATAAATAAATAAAAATTAATCGCCAATGCCCCCCTCCTGAGCTTGCTAAAGAGTCTAATGGTCCTGCAGCAACAATAGGTCCTATTGTTCCAATAAATTGCGACAACCCAATGAATAAAGCTATTCTATTAGATGGCAACCAGTCATAAACAGCCACTAGCAAACAAATGAAACCAAATGCAGAGCCAAAACCAGTTATCATTCGAAAAACAATAGCATAGTGATAATTATAAGTAAAAGAAAAGCCTAGTGTAGCAAGACTACAAATAATTACAGCAGATCCTAACGTTAGTTTTAACCCAAAATGCTCTACTATAATACCAACTGGGATTTGCATAAAACCATAAACAATTAAATAGGTAGTAGAGCTTAATAATGAAAACTTAAAAGTAGTTAACTCTAAGTCAGCCATTATCGGATGCTGAAATGTTCCTATCACGGTACGTAATAAAAATTCATATAAAAAGAATATGGCGCAAGTTAACCAAACCACCAGACCTGTTGCAGTTATTTTTTTTTCTTGCATAATTAATTTAAAATACTATTTTATTGTGGTTGCTCCCATTTCTCAATGATTTTTAAAAAACTCATTAGGTTTTTAAAACAGTAAAACTAGCTAATGATTTACAATAACTTTCTTTAATAAAGAAAAGGGGAATAAATATGGATAATAATACTAATAAGACTAAAAAAGAAAATGTAAAAGAATAATCACTTAATTGCATATTATTAACAGAATGATGTTCAAGAATATAACCAAATAATGGCGCTAAAAATGCTGATAATGTAGTTACTACAGCATTATTAAGGCCTAGCCCCGCTGCAGTAAAGTTGCTTTTAAATTGCTCAGCCATTAACGCAAAACCAATACTCACACCACTAGCTCCTAATCCTATGAAAAAAAATCCTAAAATTAAAAAATACTTATTAATAAAATACACTAAAAAAACAACTCCAACGAAAGAAAATATTGAAGATATCAATAAAAAAATACGCCTTCTTTGAAAATAATCTGAAAAAAAACCTAAAGTTGGACATCCAATTCCATACCCTACCCAGGACAATGTTATTAAATAAGATGCAAAATTTGAGCTATGGCCTTTTAATTCAATAAAGTTTTTACCTTCGTTCTCTGAAAAATATTCTATAGAAAAATAAATAATTCCACAGAATATAGCGATAAACCATGGTTGAGATGATCTAAACAGAGTTAAAATATTTTTTTTTATACCTAATGGTTTATAAAGAATAGTATATTTTCCTGATTTTATATGATTATTTTTTACAAAAAGAAAAACTAATAATGAAATAATTGCTCCAATAAAAGATAGATAAATAAAAATTAACCGCCAATGCACAGAGCCTGAGTTTGATAATGAGTCTAATGGGCCTGCTGCAACTATAGGCCCTAATGTTCCAATAAACTGCGATAACCCTATAAATAAGCCAATTCTATTTGATGGTAACCATTCATAAACAGCCATAAATAAACATATTAAACCAAATGCAGATCCAAACCCCGTAAGCATTCGAAAAATAATGGCATAATGATAATTATAAGTAAAAGCAAAACCAAGCGTGGCAAGACTACAAACAATTACAGCAAATCCTAGCGTTAGTTTTAAACCAAAATTATCTACAATAATACCAACTGGAATTTGCATGAACCCATAAACAATTAAATAGGTTGTAGAACTTAATAATGAAAACTTAAAAGTGGTTAATTCTAAATCAGCCATTATAGGATGCTGAAATGTTCCTATCACGGTGCGCAATAGGAACTCATATAAAAAAAATATCGCGCAAGTCAACCAAACCACTAGGCCTGTTGCAGTTATTTTCTTCTCTTCCATAATTAATTTAAAATGCTGTCTTCTTGTTTTTGATCCCACTTCTCAATGATATTTTCAGCTTTATCATAATCAAGAAAAGATGTTATTTTAAAAATAGACATTCCTTCATAAATTAAAGGAGTTGTATTTATACCAACAACAATACCTTTTGTAGTTGCCTTGACAGGCTCATTTGGCTCATTACCAAATGGATCTACAATCGTTCCTATAATTTCATTTTTTTCTATTGTTTGGCCTAAACCAACATTACTATATAAAATTCCACACTTATGAGCTCTTAACCAATCTTCATCTTGAGAGAAAATAGGATTTATATCTGTAATTGCTTCATTAGACATAACTCCTATTTCAATCATCACATTGATAACGCCATTAACCCCAACACTAATTGCATTTTCATCAAAACGCATAGCTTCTCCTGCTTCATAAGCTAAAAACGGAATTTGTAACTCATCAGTAGTTTTTCTTAATTTATGATTATCTACAGTAACGTTCGTCACAACAGGAGCTTGGAATACTTTGGCTAATTTCTTAGAGTCTTTATTATCAAAATTACAGTAAACTTGAGGCAAAATATTATGATTCAGCGCTCCAGTTTGTAATTCTATACAAAAGTCAGCTTTTTTTAAAATTTCTTCAGTAAAAAGATAAGCAAATCGTTCACCAAATGTTCCATCTTGTTTTCCGGGAAAACAATCAACCAAGCTCATGCCTCCAGGAAGCATATTTGTTGATCTAGTTAACCCATACACATTAACAATAGGTATGGCTATAACTGTGCCATTTATTTTTTCAGGACTAAGAGATGTAACTACACGATTAACTATTTCGATTCCATTTAGTTCGTCACCATTTAATGATGAAAAAATAAGTAAGCAAGGACCTTTTTTTCTACCATGAATAACTTTTATTGGCATGTACATAGGCGCGCAACTATAGCGCTCAGGTAATGGCAAAGCTAAATTGGTAACTTCCCCTGGATGAATAGTCACATCGCATATTTTCAGCTTTGTGTTTTTCATAATAATAAATATATTTTTTTTACAAGAATTTATTATACAACAATATAGCTTATTTTTAAATCAATAATTTTATAAAAAATAATTTACAAACAATTTATATCTGATTTTTAATAAACAAACGCTGAAATATAAAAATTAGCACTAATTTAAGTTATAATATTTATATTTTCTTTATCAAGTAAATCTTCAAGCTCTTTTAATAAACCTTGCTCTACCTTTTTATGCCATTTTTTTCCAGCATTAATAATTATTTTATAACTCTCTCCAATATATTTAAAGTCTAATTTAGTATTACCATCAGGATATTTAGCCAAAATTTCTGCTATATATTTAATAACTAGATTATTATTAGAATTTAAATTACTTTCCGATAATTTAATTTCTATAGCTTTAATTTTATCTAATACTGCTTGATTTAAACTAGTGATACTTTCAACCTTTATTCTAAGATTATCATTAAACCTATCTTTAACCATGTTTCCTGAAACTACTATTACTGTATCTTTTTCTAAAAAGCCTTCATACTTTTCTAAATCTTTTTGAAATAAAACTATTTCTAAAATAGAGCTGGTGTCATCAATGGAAGCAATAAGCATGTCTTTACCAAACTTTGTTTTACGTTTTCTTACTGATGTAACTATACCCACCAATTTAACTTTTTTTGCCATTGTTAAAATATTAATAATTTTATCTGGTTTTATTTTGTTAATATTTTCTTTATATTCATCTAAAGGGTGACCGCTTAAAAATAAACCAAGAACTTCTCTTTCAAAAAACAACTTTTGTTTAATACCCCATGGAGATATATCTATATATTGATTTTTACATGAATTATCTATTGTAACTTCTGATGAATTTATAAATAAATCTGTCTGCCCCTTACTTAAATTCTTCTTATTCTGCTCAGCCCAGTTTATTGCTCTGTCAATGCTATTAAATAATATTGATCTATTACTAGATAATACATCCATAGCCCCTGCTTTAATTAATGCTTCAATTACTCTTCGATTTACTCTACGTAAATCAACTCTCATACAAAAATCAAATAAATCTTTAAATTCACCTTGTGCTTTTCTTTCTTCAATAATATTTTCAATAGCAGAAAAACCTACACCTTTAATTGCTCCTAACCCATAATAAATACTATTCAATTCTAAAACTGTAAACTTATATTGATCTGTATTTATATTTGGAAGTAATATTTTTAAATCTAGTTTTTTACTATCATTAAGAAAATTAACAACTTTTTCAGTATTATCAAGATCAGATGATAATACCGATGCCATAAATGCAGCAGGGTAATACGTTTTCAACCACGCTGTTTGATAAGATATTAAAGCATATGCAGCTGAATGAGATTTATTGAATCCATACCCTGCAAATTTTTCCATTAAATCAAATATATATTCAGCGGTATCTTTAGCTATATTATTTTTTTGAGAACCTTCTAAAAAAATCTTACGTTGTTTAGCCATCTCTTCTGGCTTTTTCTTACCCATAGCTCTTCTTAATAAATCAGCTGCGCCTAAAGAATATTTAGCTAAAATCTGCGCAATTTGCATTACTTGCTCTTGATATAAAATAACACCATAAGTAGGTTTTAAAATTGGCTCCAAATCTGGATGAGGATACTCAACCTTAGCACGACCATGCTTTCTATTAATAAAATCATCTACCATTCCAGATTGCAAAGGACCTGGTCTAAATAAGGCAACTAAAGCGATAATATCTTCAAAACAATCTGGTTGTAATCGTTTAATTAAGTCTTTCATTCCAGATGACTCTAACTGAAATACCGCTGTAGTATTATATGCTTTAAGCAATTTAAATGTTTTTTTATCATTTAATACTATGGAATTTATATCTACAATATTTTCATTATTTTTAACTCTTAATTCATTTACTATATCTAAAGTCCATTTGATAATAGTCAAAGTTCTCAAACCAAGAAAGTCAAACTTAACAAGCCCAATTGATTCAACATCATCTTTATCAAATTGTGTAACAAGATTTTCACCACTAGGTTCGCAATATAAAGGTGAAAAATCTGTTAATTTTCCAGGAGATATAACAACTCCTCCGGCATGTTTACCAACATTACGGACGACACCTTCTAATTTTTTTGCTAAATCAATTAAGTCTTTTACATCTTCTTCATCATTATATCTTTCTTTTAATTTTTCTTCTTGCTCCAAAGCTTTATCTAATGTCATACCTATTTCAAAAGGTATTAATTTTGCTATTTGATCTACAAAACCATAAGGATGACCTTGAACTCTTCCTACATCTCTAATTACTGCTTTTGCAGCCATAGTTCCATAAGTTATAATTTGTGATACGCTTTCTCGACCATATTTTTTTGCAACATAGTCTATAACTTTATCTCGATTATCCATGCAAAAATCTATATCAAAATCGGGCATTGATACCCTTTCTGGATTTAAGAATCTTTCAAAAAGCAAATCATAATCTAATGGGTCTAAATCCGTAATTCCTAATACATATGCCACTAATGAACCAGCACCTGAACCGCGTCCAGGACCAACAGGGATATCATTATCCTTTGCCCACTGTATAAAATCAGCAACAATTAAAAAATATCCAGGAAACCCCATTTTGACAATAACATCAAGCTCTAGATTTAATCTTTTTTGGTAAATATTAATATCTTTATCTGAGCTATCTTCTAGTCTTTTCAATAAACCTTGATTAGAAATATTTGTTAAATAATCTCCAACTGTAAAATTATCTGGAATAGGAAAATCAGGTAAAAAAGTTTCACCAAGACTTACAACTGTAGAACATCTTTTTGCTATATTATAAGAATTTTCAATTGCTGATGGAATATCGGCAAAAAGTTCATCCATTTCATTTGTAGATTTAAAATACTGCTCATTATAATAACCTTTAGGACGATTAGGATCAGCAAGAACAATTCCTTGATTAATACAAATCCTAGCTTCATGGGCTTCAAAATCCTCTTTAGCTAAAAACCTTACACTATTTGTTGCAACTAATGGAACTTTAAATCTTTCAGATAATTCTATAACTTTATTAATATATACTTCTTCAAATGGTTTACCTATTCGTTGTATCTCTATATAAAAATTATCTTTAAATAAATTTTGCCAATATTTTAATTTTTCTTCAGCTTTATCATAATGCTCATTAATGATATCAATACCAATATCACCCGATAACTCTCCTGATAATACAATAAGCTCACTAGTGTTTTCATCATCTAACCAACTTTTATATAATAAAGGCTTATTACTTAACATTTGTCCTTTTGTATAAGCTTTTGATAACAAAACCGTTAAGTTTTTATAACCTTGAGTTGATTTACATAACAAAATCAAGGAACTTACTTGTTTAGAAATATCCTGTTGTGACTTAAAACCAGAATTTACATTAGATTTAGAATTAAGTTTATTATCTATATCTAAATCATCATAAATTAAAATATTTGCTCCAATAATTGGTTTAACACCTGAATTTAAAGCAGCTTTATAAAACTTAACCAAGCTAAATAAATTACTATGATCAGTGATAGCTACAGCAGGCATTTGATTTTCAACTGTTTTTTCAATTAATGATTTAACTTTAATTAAACCATCAATTAATGAATATTCTGTATGTAAATTTAGATGTACAAACTTGGTCATTAGATTTAAATAAATATTTAATAATTTTGCTTAAAAACACTTAGATTTTAATATATTTTTGAAAATTAATACATTTTATTATTTTTTAAATATTATTAATTTTCAAAATCGCTATTCAATAATTCAAATATACTTTATAATTTAGAGAACATATTAGTAAATAAGGAGATTATAGTGGAAACATTACTTTGGATAGTAATTTGGCTTGGAGCATTAGGTTATATTTTTTATAACAGGATAGATTTATACACCGGCTCAATAGCCTCAACGGTACTTTTAATAATAATATCTGCACTTAGCTCCTTTTCGGTAATTTCTTTGGTGGTCTTCTGGCTACTTTTTTTAGCAATAGTAATACCGTTAAATTATAACACGTTCAGGATCGAATATTTATCAAAACCTGTTTACAAATTAATAAAAAAAACTCTACCTACTCTGTCAAAAACTGAACAGACTGCAATAGATGCAGGACATGTATGGCTAGAAGCTGAGTTATTTAGAGGTAAACCAGATTGGAATGCATTTGAAAAGCTCCCTAGTGCGACATTAACAAAAGAAGAGCAAGATTTTATAGATGGTCCCTTAACAGAATTATGTTCTATGGTTGATGACTGGGATGCAACCCATAAAGATTATGGAATAAGCCCTAAAATATGGGATTTTATTAAGAAAAATAAATTCTTAAGTATTATTATTCCTAAAGAATATGGTGGATTAGAATTTTCAGCATACGCCCACTCAGAAATAGTCTCAAGATTATCATCAAAAAGTATTACAGTTGGAATATCAGTCTCAGTACCTAATTCATTAGGACCTGCTGAGTTATTAATGCATTATGGAACAGATAAACAAAAAAAACATTATTTACCTAGGTTAGCAAAAGGGGAAGACATTCCTTGCTTTGCACTAACTAATCCTGAAGCAGGCTCAGATGCAGGAGCTATTCCTGATAGTGGTGTTGTTTGCAAAGGTACTTTTAATGGCAAAGAAATAATAGGAATCAATCTTAATTTTAATAAAAGATATATAACACTAGCTCCTATTGCAACAGTTATTGGTCTTGCTTTTAAATTATATGACCCTGATAATCTTTTAGGCGAAAATATTAAAGAATACGGCATTACATGCGCTTTAATTCCTAAAGAAACCAAAGGTGTTTCAACTGGAACAAGACATTTACCACTTAATGTCCCTTTTTCAAATGGACCTGTCAGAGGTGAAAATGTATTCATTCCTTTAGATTACATCATTGGTGATGTAGAAATGGCTGGTAAAGGCTGGAAAATGCTTGTTGAATGTTTAGCTGTAGGTCGTGGTATATCTTTACCTTCTGCTTCAACAGGCCTTGCAAGATTTACTGCATTAGCTACTTCAGCATACAGCAAAATCAGAAAACAATTTGGCGTGCCTCTTTGTGAGTTCGAAGGTATTCAAGAATCTTTAGCACGTGTAATTGGTTATACTTACCTTGCTGATTCAGCAAGAACAATTGCAACAGTTGGCATAGATCAGGGTATAAAGCCATCTATTGTATCAGCAATTACTAAGTATCATACAACAGAGTTTGCAAGACTTGCTGGAATCGATGCAATGGATATACAAGGCGGTAAAGGTATTTGTCTTGGACCTAATAATTATACAGGAAGACCGTTCCAGAGCACTCCTATCGCAGTGACTGTAGAAGGTGCTAATATTTTAACTAGATGCATGATTATATTTGGTCAAGGAGCTATAAGATGCCACCCTTACCTTTTAGAAGAAATGCAAACAATTAGAGATGAAGACTTAATACAATTTGATAAAGTTTTCTTCACGCACTTAGGGTATAGCGTAAGTAATTTTGTAAAAACACTATGGCTTGGTTTGACTAATGGGAGATTTAGTAAAACTCCTAGTTATGCAAAAGATACTAAAACTAAAAGATATTACCAGCAAATAAATCGCTTTAGTGCGGCTACAAGTCTTTTAAGTGATATATCACTAGCCATGCTTGGTGGCTCATTAAAACGACGAGAATCACTATCTGCTAAATTAGGAGACATGCTAAGCTATACTTATCTTGCCACGGCTACATTAAAATATTATGCAGATCAAGGCAGTAAAGCAGAAAGCTTACCTTTAGTTGATTGGAGCATGAAATACTTGTTTAATAAAACACAAACAACTATAGATGATTTTTTAGATAACTTCCCTAATAAATTTATAGGAAAATTATTGAAATTAGTAGTCTTTCCTACAGGAAAGCATACTAAAAAACCTTCTGATAAAAACAATAAACAAGTTTGTGATTTATTTACAAGACCATCAGAAGCAAGAACCCAGCTTGGTGTAAATTTAACGCACCCTAATGAGAAAAATAATCATTTACATCTTTTAGATGAAGCTTTAGCAGCAACAATTCTTGCTGAACCACTAGATAGTAAAATTTCTAAAGCATGTAAAGCCGGTATTATCAGTAAAGAACTTCCTTATCATGACAGATTAGAAATGGCATATGATAAAAAAATCATTAATAAAGAAGAATATAAAATAATATCTAAAAGCTATGATTTAATGCTAAAAGTTATTGCTGTTGATGAGTTTACTCAAGATGAGATATTAAATAAAACACCTGATAAGAAGTAATTTATAAGCAATAAAACCCTCTTGTTGACTTAATTTAGTCAACAAGAGGGTTTTTCATGATACTATTTTAATCAAATCGATCAGCATTCATAACTTTTACCCAAACAGCAACAAAATCATCGATAAATTTCTTTTTATTATCATCTTGCGCATAAACTTCTGAATAAGCTCTAAGAATACTGTTAGAACCAAAAACAAGATCAATTCTTGTCGCTGTCCATTTAACTTTTCCTGTTGTTCTGTCACAGATTTCATATAAATTTTTATCAATAGGTTTCCATTGATATGCCATGTCTGTTAAGTTAACAAAAAAATCATTTGTTAAAGAACCTTCATTTTTAGTAAATACACCATGTTTTGTACCATCATAATTAGCACCTAATACACGCATACCACCAACTAATAAAGTCATTTCACAAGCAGTTAATCCCATAAGCTGTGTACGATCAAGCATCAACTCTTCAGGGCTTACAGAATAATCTTCTTTCAGCCAATTTCTATAACCATCGTGTATTGGTTCTAAGAACTCAAAAGATGCAGCATCAGTCATTTCATCAGTAGCGTCTCCTCTACCTGAAGAAAAAGGAACCTTAATATCAAATCCAGCTTTTTTAGCTGCTTGTTCAATTCCAACATTACCTGCAAGTATTATAGTATCAGCAACACTGCAATCTGATTCAGATGCAATTTTTTCAAGAACTTTTAAAACATTAGCAAGCCTTTTAGGCTCATTACCTTCCCAGTCTTTTTGTGGAGCAAGGCGAATACGAGCACCATTGGCGCCGCCACGCATATCTGAACCTCTAAAAGTTCTAGCACTATCCCATGCAGTTGCAACCATTTCACTTATGGTTAAATCACTTTGTGCAATTTTTTGTTTTACAGCTTCAATATCATAATCAACTGTACCTTGAGGAACTAAATCTTGCCAAATTAAATCTTCTTCAGGAACATCTGGGCCAAAATATCTAGCTTTAGGTCCCATATCACGATGTATTAATTTAAACCAAGCTTGAGCAAAGACTTTAGAAAAATATTCTGGATCTTTATAAAACTTTTCTGAAATTTTACGATAAATAGGATCTTCTCTCATTGCCATATCTGCATCAGTCATAATCGGGTTATAACGTATAGAAGGATCTTCGACATCAACAGGCTTATCTTCTTCTTTGATATTTATTGGCTCCCACTGGAATGCTCCAGCTGGGCTTTTTTTACTTTCCCATTCATAATTTAGTAATAACTTAAAATAACCATTGTCCCACTTAGTAGGATGAGTTGTCCATGCTCCTTCAATACCACTTGAGACAGTATTTCTACCTATACCTCTTGTAGTTTTATTTATCCAACCTAGACCTTGATCTTCAACATCAGCAGCTTCAGGTTCAGAACATAACAGCTTAGAATCACCATTGCCATGACACTTACCAACTGTATGACCACCAGCTGTTAAAGCAACAGTTTCCTCATCATTCATTGCCATACGCTCAAATGTAACTCGAACATCTTCAGCTGTTTTTAATGGATCAGGCTTGCCATTAACCCCTTCTGGATTTACATATATCAATCCCATTTGAACAGACGCTAGAGGATTTTCTAGTGTATCTCGATTTTCACCATCATATCTATCTGCTCCTAACCAATCTTTTTCTGATCCCCAATATACATCTTTTTCTGGATGCCAAATATCCTCACGGCCAAAACTAAATCCAAAAGTTTTAAGCCCCATTGATTCATAAGCTATATTTCCCGAAAGAATAATTAAGTCTGCCCAGCTTATTTTATTGCCGTATTTTTTTTTAATAGGCCAAAGTAGTCTACGAGCTTTATCTAGATTAACATTATCAGGCCATGAATTTAGAGGAGCAAATCGTTGATTTCCAGTGCCCCCACCACCTCGACCATCAGATATACGATATGATCCTGCAGCATGCCAAGACATTCGAATCATTAAGCCTCCATAATGTCCCCAGTCAGCAGGCCACCATTCTTGACTATTAGTCATAAGTGCATGCATATCTTTTTTTAGTGCAGCTATATCTAATTTTTTTAACTCTTCACGATAGTTAAAATTCTTTCCCATTGGGTTTGTTTTTGTATCATGTTGATGGAGAATATCTAGATTTAAAGCTTTTGGCCACCAATCCATTACTGAACTATTCACTGACGTAATACCGCCATGTATAATAGGACAAGATCCTTTATATTTCATTATGTATTCCCGTAACTTATTCGTATATTGCAAATATAATTATAGCATTAACATAAATAGCAACACGTAAAAATTACAGATAGTATTTTTTTATATTAAATTCAGAATAGTTTTTTATAATATTAATTGAGTTTTAAAGACACACAGAGCCTATTTTAACATAGCTGTTCATTCTTCTTCTCATCATAAACTCCAAGCTTTTCAACAATCGTTGTGCTTGCTTCATTCATGCCAAGAACTTCAACTTCTACTCCTTCACGACGAAACTTAAGCACAACCTTATCCAATGCGCCTACTCCAGACAAATCCCAGAAATGTGCCTGTGTCATATCAATTATAATTTTTTCAAGCTGTTCTTTGAAGTCAAACTGCGCTGAAAAATACTCTGCTGAAGCAAAAAATATTTGACCATAAACTTTATAGATACGATGCTTTCCTACTGTTGTGAGTTCTGACTCCACCTGCATCAAGTGTGATACTTTTCTAGCAAAAAACAAAGCACTCATCAGTACACCAGTAAACACCCCCAGTGCAAGATTATGTGTAAAAACAACTACTCCAACTGTTACTAACATCACAAGACTAGATGTTCTTGGGTGAGTACGAAGGTTTTTTATAGATGACCAATCAAATGTGCTAATTGATACCATAATCATTACTGCTACAAGCGCAGCCATAGGAATCTGTTTTACCCATTTACCAAGAACCAAAATCAAAAACAATAAGAATGCCCCTGCAAAGAATGTAGACAATCTACCACGCCCGCCGGATTTAACGTTAATGACAGACTGACCAATCATAGCGCAACCTGCCATACCACCAAAAAATCCAGCAACGATATTTGCAATACCTTGTCCTGTACATTCGCGATTTTTTTCACTCAAAGTGTCAGTTAGATCATCTACAATAACTGATGTCATAAGAGATTCCAGCAACCCGACCACTGCTAACGTTAAAGAATAAGGTAAAATAATCATCAATGTCTCAAAGGAAAGTGGAATATTTGGAATAAGAAACATAGGAAGCTTATCAGGCAACTGGCCCATGTCTCCTACAGAACGTAAATCCAAACCTACAACTATGCTAAACGCTGTTAGTGTAATAATTGCAACTAGCGGTGAAGGAATCGCCCGACTAACATAAGGAAAACCATATATTATAAAAAGTCCTGCAGCTACCATTGCATACATCTGCCAACCAGCCCCTGTAAATTCTGACAACTGTGCCATAAAAATCAGAATCGCCAATGCATTAATGAAACCTGTTATCACAGATCGGGAAACAAATCTTAGCAAAGATCCTAAACGAAAAAAACCAGCAAAAACCTGTATTATACCGGTAAGCACCGTAGCAGCAAGCAAATACTCAAGCCCATGTTCTTTTACTAAAGTTACCATAACTAGCGCCATTGCACCGGTGGCAGCAGAAATCATTCCAGGCCGGCCACCCACAATAGCTATAACTATGGAAATACAAAAAGAAGCATATAAACCAACCTGAGGATCAACACCAGCTATAATAGAAAAAGCTATAGCTTCAGGAATAAGTGCTAACGCTACAACCATGCCAGAAAGCAAATCACCGCGAACATTACACAGCAATTTAGATTTAATTTTAGTAAAACTCATACACACCTTGCTTATCACAAAGCGCCGGAATTACATCGTTTTACGAAAACAAGGCGCGTTATTAAATTTTGAAGAAGATAATTATACAATTAATATAATAAAAGTCAAATATTTTTTATTTATATTTAATATTGTAGATTAATTTGTAAAATTTTCATACTAACTTTTTATCAAAAAAATAATAAGGTGAAATTCCATAATTGGATAAGACATACAATGTTTATAAACAAATTGATATAGCTATAATAAAAAACACCTTATCTTTTATTTATCTAAATATCTATATATAGATTATGTGCTAAAATTATAAGTATTTATTATAATTTAAACAAGGATAAAATCATGAACATGTTTCAAGCTGATCTAGCATTTGCTGTTGAACTAATAGCAATAAGTATTGGGGTGGCTTTTATTATTTGGTCTTATAGAAATGAAGGAGCTGGAATTTTAGCCGCTAAGTATTTAGGATATTTTGTTTTAATTTTAGGAGCAATATCTATTATATGCACTACTTATTATTCAATAAAATATTTGAGTCTTGGTTACTTTGATAAACCAATTAAAATGCAATATATGAAACAGCATAAATTAAACCATATGGATCATATGAATCCATAAAAATTATTTTATCATACATGCTGTAAGATGACATTATTCAGCATGTATGATAAAGCGCCTCAAGCAAAAATATAAATTATAAATAAATTTTTTACTTGAGGTTAATGTTCGTGCTGGCCATGATCTTGGAAGTCGTTATCTGGGTTTATATTAGTATGAGTATGCCCTGTTTCTTCTGCTTGTGGCAAAGACCTCACTCCTATTCCATATCGGTACACTAGTTCAGAACCATACCACCCAGTTGTTATCATAAAACCAAAAGTAATAGTCATTCCAGCAGCATAAATCCATTTAGGAGCTAGCGCTTTAATCCATAATAACCACGACCAAATTACCATTATCCAAATAAATCCAAATGTAGTTAATGCAAAATTTCGGTGCGTTGTCATCACCCTATGTGAAATCGCGTCATGGGCTACAGTATAATATGCATAAAATCCAGCTGATATGGTCAAAATAGAGAATAAACCTCCTAACCATAAACACCAGCGTGATACTATAAAGCACTCTTGTTGTAGTGTTTGACATCGTGCTAATAACCAGCCTAAAATTAACGTCCCTAAAGAGGTAGTAATTAACGCAATCGTGAAATGTACTAGCACAGGATGATAGTTTGGAATGATTTCTGGCATGGAATAATAATCTCTTGTTTAGGTAATTTATTAATGATACCTTAATGTTATGATAAGTTTCAATAAATTTACGGCATAAATAAGATCAAAATGAAAATAAAAAAAACATTACGTTGGATTTGTGGAATAGCGCTTTTATCTTTATTGACAATCAATACCCACGCAGAACATCATGTAGTTAATTTAATAGTAGATTATAAAACAGTTAATTTCAACGGAACCCCAGCAAAAGCCATTGCTGTCAATAACCAAATTCCAGCCCCTACCTTACATTTTAAAGAAGGTGATCATGTCACTATCAATGTTTACAATCATCTAAAGGTTGGCACTAGTATTCATTGGCATGGCTTATTGGTACCGTGGCAAATGGACGGTGTTGCTGGCATTAGCCAAACAGCAATACCACCAGGTGGCGTTTTTCATTATTCATTTACACTCTATCAATCTGGTACTTATTGGTATCATGCTCATGAGGAGTTTCAAGAACAACAGGGCTTATACGGTAGTATTATTATCGACCCCAAAAAATCATCACCGTATCACTATAACAAAGATTTTGTTGTTGTATTATCAGATTGGAATAATGTCCTTCCTGAAAAAGTTTACGCTAATTTAAAAAAGGAAGGTGATTATTACAATCCAAGATTCCCATTACAACCATCATTAAAAAAGTTTCTTTACGACTCCAAAAATGCATCACCTAAAGAAAGAAAACAACTCGTCGACGATTATAAAATGATGCAACAAATGCGTATGAGCATTTATGATTATAGCGACGTTGCTTATGATGCTTATTTACTCAATGGCAAAACGACAAAAGACCCATGGACAGCTACTGTGAAAGTTGGAGATGTTGTACGATTGAGATTTATTGATGCTGGTGGCAGCACTATTTTTAATGTTAGAATACCTGATACCTTAATGAAAATTATACAAGTTGATGGTAATAATGTTAAACCTCTTATAGTTAATAATATTAGTGTTGCTCCAGGAGAAACTTATGATGTTTTAGTTTCAATTAAGAAACCAATTCCTTATATAATTTATGCTGAATCTATTGATACATTAGGTCATACTGTTGGTGCACTAACCACGTCACCTCAGCAACCCATTAATTATCAAAAGGTAAAACCTTTTCCTGAGCCTTTGCCGATAACTCGAGAAATGATGGATAACATGATGGGTGTTAACATGAGCCATAATTTAGGATCATCAAAAAATATGTCAAAAATGGATGACATGACTCATTCTCAAAAATCAATACAATCCAATGCCGCAAATACTATGCCAGCGACGAACAATTCAATGAATATGCCAACGGAATCAACTATTCAAGGAGATTCAATTGTTGCACCAGAGACATTACCAGAAATAAAAACATCTTCAAATACAAAATATCAGTCGCTTGTTGCCGCAGTTAAAACCAATGACCCTAACAAACCTATTAACGGAGTTATTAGGATGGAGTTATTTGGATACATGGATCATTATGTTTGGTTCATTAATGGTATCCCTGGATATCAAGCCAAACCCATTGTATTACAACCTGGGCAGCGGTATCGTATTATCTTTAGTAATACATCAATGATGCATCATCCCATGCATATTCATGGGCACTGGTTTATTTTAAGAAACGGCCATGGAGTTTATGACCCATTGTTACATACTATTGATGTACCACCAGGCGCTACCATAGTTACTGATATTGATACAGATGCAAATGGGCAATGGTTTTTCCATTGTCATCAGCTGTATCATATGATGGCTGGGATGAATCGTATTTTTCAATATTCCACTTTAATTGATCTTGAAAAAGGAAAAGGCAGACTCGAAAAAATAATCAATCCATTACCCTACACCAACCAAGCTATTATTCGCGTTGATAAAGCACCAATTAATTTTAATTTAGTGCGTGACCCATTAGGACATCCAGCATATCTTTTTATGGCAAGTTTTTTAGATGCGGATGAGGATCCTTTTAACAACAGCCAAGAAATCACTTATAAAGGATTATTTGGTGATGATTATAACAAGCTTGAACTTTATATGAATGAAGCTGAAATCAATAAAGGAACTATCGATAACGCTAATCTTGATATTTTTTACTGGCGCTTGATTAGTCAATTCTGGGCTGTTAAAGGCGGTGTCAATTATGTTTATCGACCTGCTAAAACACCTTATGTACAACCAGGAATAGGAATTGAAGGTTTAATGCCTTATTTTATTGATACTGATTTCCGCCTTTATTATCATGATGGAGGCGCTAAAGCAGATTTAGAGTTTTCTCGAAATACTCTCATCGCACATAACTTTTTTATTCGCACTGCGTTTCGAGGGATATTTTCAACTAAAAGAACCCCTCAAGATGAAGTGGGTAAGGGTTTAAATACATTTGAATTTACACTGCGACCTTATTACCAAATCAACCCCACCGCCGCTGTATATTTACAATATAAATATACAGGCAGCTATGGTGAGGTAAAAAGCTTATTACAGCAAGACAACAAATCTACCAGCGAAAACAGATACAGTATTGGTTTATCATTATTATTCTAGCAAAAAATAATCATGTCGTGACGGTTTGTCAGGGTAGCTGTTCTTAAATTAACAAAGGATTTTGGGATATATTATGAGTAAACATCAACGACAAAAAGTAATCATCATGGGAGCTGGAATTGGAGGCTTAACAGTTGCTCATGAACTATTAGAAAGTAGGAATAAATATGATATTCATATATATGACAAAAATATAATTATCGGTGGGATGGCACGAAGTGGTGTAAAAATTAGAAATGGAATTAAGCTGCCTACAGAATATTGTTGGAGAATTTATGGGCCAAATTACGACAATCTAAGATCAATTCTAAAAAAAATTCCATTAACAAATGATCCTGAAAAAACAGTACATGACAATCTTGTTGATATAACTGATTACCTTATCGCCGATCAAGGTACTATTATGCATATGAACAATAGGCCAAAAACGCTTATTGATATACGATATGCATTTAGAAATATTCCATTTAAACAAAAATATAATGTATTAAATAAAATACTGTACTGTTTTCTTATTTCTACAGAGCGACTAAACAAATTAGACAATACTTCATGGAATGAGTTTATAGATCCTAATCATAAGCTTTGTAATGATATGAAAAAATATATAATCGATATTATGGGGCCTTATCTTGGTGCTGACGCTCGTCAGGTTAATGTTCCTTCTGTGATAAAAACATTAGAATCCTTCAAATTATTTAATCGCCCCATAAGTGTGATG
>CAXBNV010000014.1:0-36874 GCA_963977185.1 uncultured Gammaproteobacteria bacterium
ATTATAAATATAGAAACTCTACTTTAGAGTTGTCCTAAGAATGGGATGGCTACCCATACATAATATTTACTTCCTCATCTAATTTTTGAAAATTTTTAATTCAGCTCCTGTTGCTGGATAATGCTGACATATAATATCTTGTCCATTAATCATTTTTGATGGTCACAAATATTATTTATATATTTTGATAAATCAAAAATAGTAACATTTTGCACGTCAGATGGTTTTAATAAAAGATTAAAGGTCTTTTTAATCTCAATTAATAGTTGAAATGATAATAAAGAATACCCCCCACAATCGTTAAATTTTGCATCTATTGAAATATCATTTAAATTAAGCAACCTTTTAAAAATAATATGCAATTGTTTTTGAGTCTCAGTCAACGGTAATTTTTTATTATTAATATTAATTAATCTACTGGTATCTATTTTACCATTAATATTTGTAGGCAGACGAGATAAAATAGTTATTTTTGAAGGTATCATGTAAGGCAATAAGTTAACATTACAGAACTTTTTAATCATTTTTATTAAATTGTTTTCATAAGCAAGTTTAAATGAATGATTAACAAAGACTTGCTTACGATTGTAGTCTTTCCTAATAAGATTAGATTTTTTCGCATATATAACTTGTAAATTTGTAGTATCTAAGTATTGCGCACTATCAATAGCCACATCAAAATCATTATGTTGCAAAATTTTAGCAATTTGGCGAGACTTTTTCTTACCATGAACTTCAAGAACAACTTGATTTATTATGGCCCAATGTTTAGATTTAATACCATTAATTACATCCAGCTCACTTTTTTCAACATCAACTTTTAATAAATTAATTGTAGTAATATTATATTCTTCAATTATATTTGAGATTGTCGTTAATGATATGGTCGTTTTAATTTCATTTAATTTTGATTCTACATATTGTTCAATTTCATCACTATTAATAGCCTTAAATTTTTTAGATAATGTATTCTTTATTAACGATCTTGACTCTTCTTTACTTGAATAAATTGAAGACATAACGGATACTTCAGGCAAATAAGTAAATTTAGAAATACCTATTTTATTACTAATACCATATGAAAAGATTAATGCATTTTTATTATAATATTGTAAATTCAGTTTTAGTATATCATAAACATTTTGAGCGGGCTCAAAAGCATATATATTTAAATTTTTTGCGACATTAGAAGCAAAAATTGAAAACATACCTATATTAGCACCAACATCAAAAATAACATCATTATCATTTATAGTTATGCCATTTTTTAAATAGTTGTTTTGAATAAATAGCTCATCATACATATAGTTTACTTCATCAATATTTAAGTAAAAAATAGGCAGACCATTTGGTAGACACATAAGTGGTATTTGTTTTTGATCAGCTTGGTTTTTTATAACTTTTAATTGTTTAATGTTATTACAAATTTTCTTGGAGGGTATAACTATTGCAGATAATGTACAATTATTGTTAGTCAAGTTTTGTTTAAATACATGAGCATGCTCAATATATTCATAACTATTTAATATAGATTCTACTTCACCAATCTCAATTCTATAACCTCTTATTTTTATTTGACTATCTTTGCGACCATGGTATTCAATATCATTATTAGTATTTATTTTAACAAGGTCACCTGAAGCATATATATGCTCAAGATGCTCATCATTGATAATTAATTTATCAATAAAGTTTTTTTTGTTAGCTAGTATATTATTAAGATACCCTTGTGAGACCGATAGACCGGCAACATATAATTCTCCAATTTGACCTTTTTTTACAGGATTTTTATTATTATCTAATATATAAATTTTATGACTAGGCAACGGTTTACCGATAATGCTTTGATTTTGTGTAATATCACTTTTAGATATCTTATATATAGTAGCATGAATAGTAGTTTCTGTAATACCATACATGTTTATGAATTTAGTTAGATTATGAGTGAATTTGTCATACCATGGCTTTAACGCACTAAAATTGAGGGCTTCACCGCCAAAAATCACCAGCCGTAAGTTATTATGCATATCAGTATGATCAATAGCTACGGAACTAAGGTTATAAAAATAAGAAGGCGTATTATTTAAGATGGTGATGTTTTTATAAAGTAAATACTCATAAAATTTTTTAGGATTAAGTTTAATATAATCTGGAATAATGTGTAAGGTTCCACCAGTAACCAAGGAGCCAAATATTTCCCAAATAGAAAAATCAAATGCATATGATGATAACTGAGACCAGTTATCATCACTTGTAAAATTAAATATTTTATCATTTATCACCACATTAAATAGCGATGCTAAATTAAAATGACTAATGATAACCCCTTTAGGATTTCCTGTTGTACCTGAGGTATATATTATATAAGCAGTGTCTGAAATTTTAATGTTATATTCTACAGTTAATTTAGAGCAAGAATCTAGTACAATATTATCAATTCTATTAGCCGTCATTTCAATTATAGAAGTGTTATTTAATATATCAAAATCTAACAATAATTTTTTATTAGTTAATATAGCGCTTAGATTAGCATTTGAAATTATATATTTTATACGATCCTTAGGACTGTTAATATCAATGGGGACATATATTGCGCCTATACGTAAAACTGCAAGTATCATGATAACTAGACTTTCATCTTTATCTACAAATAAGCCAATGTAATCTTTAGCCTTTAACCCTATACTTTTTAAATACAAGGATAAAAGCCTGCTTTTATATTCTAATTGTGAATATGATATTTCTACCTCATTAAATTTTATGGCTACTTTATTAGGTTGAAACTCACATTTATTTAGTATATTACTAATAATATTGTTCATAATAAGACTGCTCTTCATCAATATTCAAATATTCAATTAAATTATGTGAACTCTTATTTAATGCATCAAGTAGTGCGTATTTATTATAGAGGTGATAAGCATCATTTGGTATTTCTATGAATATTTTACTGAGCATTTGCTGCATGAATTCACATATGATTAATTGTTTTTGTTTAGTATATTGATATATTAATTCTATGCTATCTTCAGGGGTTCGCATGCAAAAACTTAATAAATAAAACAAATCGGATATATCGTAGTTATTTGCCCATGCTGAATCATCAGGCGGCTTATTAGAATTTCTTAATAATATGGTAAGTAAACATGTATTGTTGTTTTCTAGAAGTAGTCTCTCATTGACTATAGATTCATTTTTACTTGTTTTATCCGTTCTAAAGTGTTGCTTTAAAAAATACCAATTTAAATTTTCATTATTAACAGATAAAACTACTTTGTTTTTATAATCAACAATATTATTAGTATTGATATTTAAACTGCTAGTATCGATTGATAACTTTATAGCTCTAAACTCATTAAATTTATTAACAATATTATTTAAATCATTTGATCCAAGTACAACTTTACAGACACTTAACATATTTACAACCCCAGGTAATAATTCACAAATTGGATTATCTTGAGGGCTATTATAAGCAATCATCTTATCATATTTATTTAATCCTTTTGTTAAATCTGCCCATATATTATGTACAGATTGATTCTGTATGCATTCAATATTTTGATTATTTTCATAAAATTCTATTATGTTAGAATTAATATCTAATTTTACTTTATGAAATAAGTCTACATTAAAAATATTATTAACAGGATCATAAATTAAATTATTAACAAAGTTTCTAAGACTAGTAATACAACAATCAGGAAATATTATATTTTGTGAATTAATTAATACTAACCTGGTATAGCATAACTGCATAATCCCAGATGAATAATGCCTGTTTGTTAATATACTTATAACCTGTCTTTGATTTACTTTACTAAAAAAATATTCATGATTAATAATAAAATTATTACATAGTCTATAATATTCAAGATAATCTTCAATACAGGTTATAGTTTTAGATATATACGCTTGAAATATATAATAAATTAAAAAATGATCTTTCTGTTTGGTTAAAATTAGATTTTGTAATGTTTCTATATTATTTTTATTATACTTAGAAAATAATCCATGCCTTAACATGTTGTTAATTTTATCTTGGTAAGCTGTTTTATCTTTGGATGAATAATACTGATGAATATAGAATATAATTTCTGTTAATTCACTGGTGTTAAATAGACTATTTGTGGAAAGATCACAAAACTGACTCTTATTAAATAATAACGAGCATAACTTAAATACAGGATGATGATTATTAAATTTTAATAATTTTTCTAAATAATCAGTTTCAAGAATAGTTAAACCACCAATTAGAGAAAAGCAATGATTATATATAGGGTATTTGTTTATAATAGAGCTGAATTCTTTAACAGATAACATAATTATTTCTTTTTTTATTATTATTATTATCAGCAAAAAATACCGCATTATTTCTTTATATGCAAGTAAAATTGATTACTGTATAATATAAGAAATCAAAAATAACATTAATACTTTACATCTATTATGAATAAAATTAGATTATCAGTACCATTGCCAGTTGTACTAGGAATGCTAGCTATGACAACAAGCTTATCAGTTGATATCTTATTACCAGCATTCTCAGAAATCAGCCACTATTTCAATATAAACATAAAATATACTGAGTACATTATAACTAGTTTTTTAATAGGATTTACTATTGGGCAGTTAATATTTGGTCCTATTGTTGATCATGTTGGCAGTAAAACTATTTTATTTAAAGGGGTTTTTTGTTATCTGATTATAAATGTATTATCAATATTATCCGAATACTATGGCTTTTTGCTACTAATGAGATTATGCCAAGGAGTTGCAGCATCAGCAATTAGTGTCGCAATAAATTCTTACTTGAGAGAATATTTTGTGAAAAATGAATTATCCAAAATAATTTCATTAATCACACAAATCGTAACAATAGGCCCTTTAGTTGGTCCTTCTTTAGGCAGTATTTTATTACTTAATTATGGTTGGAAATCAATACTCAGTGTTAACATATGCTTTTCTATTTCTTGTTTATTATTAATGACACTATATTTACCAATCCCTAAATCTTCAAAACCTAAACAAGACTTAAAACCTAAAATCATATACCATAATTTCAAAATTATTTTATCTGATAAAACCATTGTAGCTTATATTTTAATCAATAGTTTATCATTTGCTGCTATGTTCGGATTTATATCAGTTTCATCAAATTTATATATTAATGAATTTAAGATTCCTGTTATATATTTTGGATTTGTTTATTCATTAAATATTATTTCATTAACAGTTTTTAGCATTATTAATAGTAAATTGGTAAATAAGTTAAGTTATCATCAGATGTTGCAAGTAGGCATAATGATACAGCTTTTATCTGTATTGTATTTATTAGTCACTTTATATTTTAGTCTCTCCATTGTTAATATTATTTTTGCTATTGTTTTATTTAATGGATGTGTTCCATTAATCAATAGTAATTGCATGGCTGGGCTTTTAACCAAACTGCCAGAGATAGCTGGCACCGCCTCTTCGGCTTCAGGAACGATTAGATTTGGACTTTCAAGCATATTCTGCTTAATAATAAGTTTATTACCTTTTAGTAACACAAATATAATTGCACTTATGTTTACCGTTAGTGTTACTTTAATATTTTTCATATACAGCATAACATTCCTTACCAATGATTTCTTAGTAAATGATGACAGATAAAATTAATATATTAATAATTGGTCTGGGTAACATAGGCCAGCAAACAACTAAAGAACTATGTGCTATGCGTTTACGCAATAAGATTAGTTTAAATAAAATTTACATCTTAAACAAAGATAAATATAAATTGAATGCTATTCGTGAAGACATATTGTCAAGTACCTTATTGATTGCTAAAAGAGAAAAGATCGACGTGGAAAATTATTTGGCAGTGGAAGAGATGTTACAATGTGCAGATTTATCAGAAAATTTATCGTTAAGTATAGTTATTTTATCATTCGGTGTAAAAATTAGCGAGCATATAGATTACGATAAAGTCCTGCATACTAGTCAAAGACATACTTTGTTTTTAGAGCATAAAAAAATACTAGATAGCCTTACTGACCAACTTATGTTTAATTTACAACCTTCTCCTTTATTAATTAATATAGTTAATCCAATAGAGGAAATATGCAAATATCTTGTTGTGGATTATGGTTATAATAATAACAAAGTCATTGGTTGTTCTGCTGAGCTAGATTCTACAAGAGGCTACAAATATCTATTACGAAATTGTAAAAACACTTATAATATTGAGAGTTTTTGTTACTTAGGTAAACATAACGAAACAGGTAAGTATATCCTAGCTAATGATGGTTCAAGTTCGCATAATATAATAGAACATAGTGACTGGAGTACTATGGCGCAGAAAGAAGGTGGTAATATTTTATATCATAATAAGAAACCGCCAATATTTGGGCCAAGTGAATCAATATTAAATCTTGTTACAGCATTATTGACAAAAAATTCAGAAACATTAATGTCTTGTAGCGTGTGGGATCAAAGTATAAATGATTTTTCCTCATATCCTATTATAATAAATAATCTAAGCTTTAGGCATACACTCTAGACGGTAAACTATAATGTATTATGCTTAAATTTTAACACTAATTTATGATATATTTAACTGCTAAATTATCCAAGTAACTCCTCTCTATAATTTTAAAACATGTCTTTTGCAATGAATTTTTGTGAAAAGCGATACATCTAATACATCGTTTATATTTGCATTGCATGCTGTTAACATACTTTACCTTTTTTAATTCCCCTATTTAGTTCATTATATAAAAAAATTAAATTAATTACAGTATTCTTAGGATACGCAATAGTCAGTATAAAACCATTATTTAATCTAATGGATGCAGCTTTATACTGAAAAAAATTTTTATACATGTATGTTATAATCATATTATTTATTTTTTTTATATTAGTTACAGCAAATATATCGTTAGAGACCATAAGGCCTGTTTTAAACACTTTTGACAACGCCTCCCTGGCTGACCAAATGCCTGCAGCCAATGTATCTCTATTACTACTGAGCTTTATGAAATCAGATTCAGCTTTACTAATAAAATTATTAATTATTTCTAACTTTTTATTATCTATAACTTCTAGATCGATACCAATAGGATGAACAGATGGGAATAACGTAGATACGCCGATATTTTCACAATGAGATATACTAAGCTCTAAATTATTTATAAAATTATTTTCTAAAATTGGTTGCTCAAATATACCATTAGTAATATTAATCTTCTGTAAAATATTATGGTTATATACAAATGAGTTCTTTCGCACATTGTTTTTTAAATATTCTTTTATTGCATTTTTACTTGCAGCTCTACCTAATAAATAACTATGTCTTCTGGACAATGCAGGCAAGCTTTCTATAGTTTTAAGCTCTTTTGTATGTAAAAAATACTTTGACTCTTTTAGTAAATTATCATAATCTTGTTCAATAACCCCTAGGTATGCTTTGTAAATTATTGAACTGCGTTGCATGTTTATTGGGATTACAATGTTCATAATAGGTATTAAGAAATAAAATTATTAGAATACTATAAACTACAGTTAAGATTTTGCAATGAAAACATATTTAATAGTCGGCGGACATGATGAGTCATTTTCATATATAAAAAATATGGACGTTGAATTTGTTATAATACAAATCCCACAAATGCTTGGAGAACAACAAAAAAGTATAGCCAAATGCATTAAAATTGTAGAATGTCTAGATCTAGAAAGTGTTCTTAAAGAAACAAAAAAACTGCATGTTAAATATAAGATAGATTATATTTTTTCCTTTACTGAAAATGGGTTGTTACCAGCCGCGAATGCGGCAAAAAATCTTAATATTCCAGGGATAGATTTTGAATCATGTCTATTATGTAGAGATAAAGAAAAGTTAAGAGAATATCTTAAAAATAGTATTTTTGAGGTTCCAGCTAAAGTCTGTTCTAATGAGCTGGATATAAAGAGTTTCTATAAAGTAATTAATGGACCTCTAGTATTAAAAGACTCTCTAGGATCAGGTAGCAAGGACGTTTATATATGTCCTGATTACAAAGAGGCTATACTAGCTTTGCATAAATTAAGAGGCAGTGGCTGTAATAGAGCATTAGCAGAAAAATTTTTAAATGGAACAGAATTTAGCATTGAAACCATGACTATAAATGGTCATCATGAATGCCTAGGAATCACTCAAAAAATTCTTTATAAAAATACAGTTATTGAAAGACAGCATATATATCCTGCTCAAAATATGTCAAAACAATTAGAAAATAAATTAAAAAAATTTTCATTAGAACTGTTAGATTATATTAATCATAAACATGGTCCATGTCATATTGAAGTAATAACAAATGATGATTCAATTTCATTAGTAGAAATAAATAACCGTGGCGGTGGTGATTTTATTTGGCAGATGGTTTTATTAGTATCTGGAGTAGATGTTATACGCGAAACGCTTAACTATGCTTACAATAATAATTACGATAACACTAACATATCAAATAAAATTAAATATAAAGTCATGTCATCAATTGGATTATTTGCCCCTATTGCTCTTAAAGATCTTAAATATGACATATCTAGCTTATGTGACATTGTGAGGTTTAATTGCAATAATACACAGCGTAATAATTATAATATTTCAAACTCATGGGATAGATTTGGATTTTTAGTAATAGGGTCTAAAGACATCAATGAGTTTAATAAAAATATATTAAAAATTAATAAGTTAATTAATGAAGCTGAAGAAAAATATTTAACTGAATGTAAAATCTAGATAAATTAAATTAGGTGATAGTATGTGTCAGATTGATAGAATCACAATAATAAACTTTAATGATATACCATTTATTAGTACTGTTAACACTGAAAATGGAATAATAGATATAGGAAAACTTGCTGAGTTTAGGAAGCATCCAAAATTAGCTAACTTGATGCCAAATGAAAAACACCATGTTTCTTTTGCATGGACGATGTTAGCCCCTTATCAAGAGTTACCTGCGCATAAACACCCTATTGATAGTATGATTATAATTTGTAGTGGTGATGGCAATTATTTTGGTGAATTTGACCATGATTTAAAACCTGGTGATGTGGTATATGTAAAGTCAAATGCTCTACACGGTTTTAGAGCTGGTTCTAATGATTTAAAGTGCCTGTCGATTCAATTTGAAAAATTTGGACTTTATTCACATAAAAATAAAGAGCTTGTTGAGTTTGGGCAGCAAAGTTCATATTATAAACTATTAAAAATTTGTGATTCTAAAACTAAATTATTTGCTAATTTATGCAATGAAATTCATCAAGATACTATAAAATTAGGACAACCGTATATAAACCATTTATTTGGACAAATCAGCAGATGGTCAACAGTTTTTCAGAACATTTTGTATATTAGACAATCGCTAGTGTCTGTTCCCGAACTTGAGTCAATATTTATGGATCATTTAATAGAAGAATTTGGTCATAATAAATTATTAGAAAGTTATAATTATCAATGGTGCCCGGAACTAGAAGCATATTGTAGCTGGTTTAGCAATCAAATGATGTCGCTATGTGATTATAGGAAGTTAATATTAGTTAATATGGTTTTAGAAAGAGCAGGTGATGTTTTTTCAAGTTATTTTAAAAAATATGATGCTTATGATAAAAAAACAAAAGAATATGTAGATATTCATAACGATGCTGATGAAAAACATTCGCTATTAGGCGCTGAATATCTATTGACCTATTGTAACCAAAATTTTAACCTAGCAAAAGAAACATGTGAACAAGCTTGGTGTATATTCATTAAATTATTTAAATGTATAAGAGCAAATTCTCTAAAAAAAGTAGATCCCAATTAGAAAATTTGGGGTTATGTAGTGGAGACTAGAGAAATTACCAAAGAAGAAAAATTATTATCCTTAATCAAAGAAAAAAAAATATCATTTAGTGATATACATAAAGATCTTGATAATAATACTGCAAATAAGATATGGCAAAAGCTTTATACCATTAGAATGGATAGTATTGAGAAATATATGAAATTGCTACCTTATAGCTATATTAAGGATATATCAATACTAAACTATAATTATAATAAAATTCCAACGTTATCAGCACTAAACAAATTTTTAAATGATTATGGTTGGGCTTGTTGCTGGAGTTATAAACTATCAGAGGAAGATTTTTTCTATTTGGCTGCTAATAAAATTTTTGCTATAACTTCACATTGTAGAGACATTAACCAATTAGATAGATCTATATACCCTGATTTTATACATGACTTATGGGGGCATATTCCTCTTTTGAGTAATAAACTAATTTCTGACCTCATTTTAATTCTAGCTAATCAATTTTTACTACATGAATATAATAATATTGATAAAAAAATAAATAAAATAATATCTATTAACGCTAAAAATGAAAATGATAAAAATATAATACATGAAATTCTGGCTGATCAAAAAATAAGCAAGAAAAAAGCTATATCGAGATTATTCTTATTTACTGTGGAATTTGGTTTATTAGGTAATATTACAGATTATAAAATAATTGGAGGTGGTATCATATCTTCTAACAAAGAACTAGCTAATTTGGTATCTAATCAAGTAAATATTAAAAAATTATGTAGGCAAGATCTTTATATAAATGAATATTGTTTACATGATAAACAAAGACAATATTTTATTTTAAATGGAATTGATCCAGTTAACAATGTTAGAAAAATTATAGAGGCTATAAATAACTTTGTGTCTTTATAAATTTTAACTAGTACCTTATAGGGTTTATGATTGGCAGTTTTACTGCATATTTTCAGACCACTTTAGAATAAATTAAAAATTCATTCTAAAGTGGCCGATAATTTATTCCTATAAAAATTTTAAATAATACTATCCTATTTTAGGGGATGGCTACCGATTTAACGCTCTAGATAATGAAAGAATTCTAGTTTTAATTCATGAGAACAATCTTGCCTCTCAAAAATTACTTAAAAAATTTAACCCAAAACTAATAGGCAAAACAAATTATTTTGGTACTAGTTGTTTAAAAAATGTTAAAGTTAAAGAATAAGATATTAAAAACTATGAGAAAACTGGCTATACTGTCAAGGCGTAAAAAACTTGTTTCAAATAAATGAAAAAAATAAATTATATTCTATTATTGCAGTAACATTAAGTTTAGCCATTACTATGATCAATATTTCTATTATTGCCATAGCCCTTCCAAAAATAAGTAACTCATTGCAATTTACAAAATTATCTCCTCAATGGATAATTAATGCCTATATTTTATCCATGACTTCTTTTGGATTAATTTCTGGAAAATTAAGTGATCTTTTTAAATCTAAAAATATAATGATTATAGGACTTTTCTTATTTATCATTAGCTCGTTTGGCTGTTTTTATTCATCAAATTATGTCGTATTAATATTTTTTAGAGCTATTCAAGGAGCAGCTAGTGTATTATTCTCTACCCCTGCCTTAAATTTATTATCAAAAATGTTTAATCATAACGAATTAGGAAGAGCAATAGGAACAGCTACTGGAGTAGCATCTATTGGATTAATTGTTGCCCCTCCTTTTGGGGGATGGATTATAGAGCTTTTAGATTGGAGATGGATATTTTTAATAAGCTTACCTCTGTGTGTGATTGCAATTTTATCTCTTTTAAAAATAAAAGAAGAGAATATATCGAAAGAAAATATTAAAAAATCCCCAACTGATTACGCAGGATTTGCTTATATATCATTATTTCTTTTTTTAATGGTTTTCAGCATTATGGAAAGTAACTCAGAACAATGGAATAAACTAGTTTTAACATTTACATTTATTATTTCTATTTTAGCTTTAATCCTTTTTGTTTATAGTGAAAAAGGCAAAAAGACACCATTGATTAACTTTAAAATATTGAAAAGGAAAAGGTTTATTGCGGCTAATATAATTAGTTTCTCAGGACAAACTATTTCAATATCAGTTATTTTTTGGATTACATATATGCAAACAGGTTTATTATATACTCCAGCAGAAACCGCTATGTTAATGTTACCACTCTACTCTTTAATATCATTATTTAGCTTTATTTCAGGAAAGTGGATAGATAGCAAAGGTCCGTCCCTCCCTCTTTTCTTTGGTGTATTTGCAACCTTCACTGGCTGCACCATAACAACTTTAGTATTATCATATAAAGACTACTGGACACTAATTCCAGCAATTATAGGAACAGGGATTGGTTTCTCTATCATTCTTAACTCTATTAGAGTCATTGTAATAAATATGACGTCACAAAATGAACTAGGTGTATCTTTAGGATTACTTGGAAACCTTAGGCAAATATTTGGATGTATCAGTTTAGCTATATTCAGTAATATAGAATCTTATTATCAAGTATCAGAAAGTAATTATTTTTTTGATGCTATTTATCTCATCATGTTAATTAATGTAATAGTATCGTTTATTTCTTTAATATTATCAGGCTACTTAAAATTAAAAAGTAAATAGCATTCAAAATATTCTATAAATTACAATTTAGCCTTAAAAATAATCTATAATTAAAATAATAACATTAATCATCATAAAATATTATAAAATACATTACCATTAAATTTGCTTAGATTCGTTAAGGCATTAAACTTTGAAGCAAGTTAACTTTATTATAGAGGTCTAAAAAATATGTCTATATTAACTAAACTTTTTGCAAAACATTTAAGTAAAATTTTAAATAAAAAAAACAAGCTATCTGATTCTCAAAAAGAAGAAGAGATAAAAAAGTACTGGAAAAACATCCATAAAAATATAGATGAACCTATGGGCATGTATATATGGAATAAAAATATAAAAGTTAATGATGAATTTCAAAAAAATGATTTTACAGAATATGCATTATACCTAATTGATCAAGAACTAGAATTAATTAAACATCATTCCGTAGCAAGATCAGAAGCAGACCAGCAAAACATTAAACTTAATATTTTGTTTTTAACAATATATAGTTATGCAACATCTACAGTTTTTATAGATGGGTTTATATTCTACCTAGTGCTATTATTCTTGAGTTATGCAATATGCTATTTGTGGCATCACACAATAAAAAGTTGCTTCATGCAGAATGCAGGGAGCTTTGCAGTTATTAGACAGTGCCAAGAATACTTACCTATGAAAGCATTTGGAGAAGCTACCATTAAATTGATGCAGCACAATTCTAATACTCATCATCATCCTGGTTTTTTTGCATCAATGCTATTAGCTAAAATTTTTGCAGGGCTATATACTCTTGTATTTGTGTTTTATCTACTAAACACTTTTTTTAAATAGTTTAAAACAAGCTTTGATCATATCAATACAACTAAGCCTTATTTTATACATATAATATCCGAATTCAACGTTGTGTAACTCTTGTGTCTTTTGGAAAATTTCCTTGAGTCTACTTTCATTGATTTCAGATCCATCCATACCAGCATATGGATAATGATGCAATACATCACCAAATATAATATTACAATCTTCAATATATTTTTTTGTATCTAAAATATGTTCGTGCCAAAAAAGATCAACCTCATGAGTTGGAGCTATCTTGTATTTATCGCCATAAGCAAAATTTAAATATAAAAAATTCCTGTATAATGTCTCACATGCCAAAACATCTTCTTTTGTCCACTTATGAACCCTGACTAATTTATTTATAATTGGTTGCAAATCAAAGTTAAAAATAACTTTCTTTTTATCATCAACTGAAGTAACTAAAGACATATCACTTACCTAACTACTATAGACATAAAAAAAACTATTATTACCTAAATGATAGATTTAGGCAATAATAGCTCATCAAAACTTGATTACGACTAAGGCATATCTCCTATACATACAGTCATATCATTACTATAAACTTTTGCTTTAGTTGCTAAATAGTTTCTAAATTGTTTTAACATAAATTTTACTCCTCGTAAATTAAAAATTAAATCCTTTACTGATTCCAAATCATCCTGCGTTATTGTTGTTATATTTAACACTAACTTTCTTAGATTAAACTTAAGAAAAGAATTTTGTAAAAAATATATATGATAATTTTTTAATCTTGGAATTTATGTTATAGCAATATATGGTTTGGAGTATAAGTATTTAGGAAGGAATAAAAGCGAAGGAACCTTTTATTAAATCTATAATAAAAGGTTTATAATTTATATTAATGTTGACCTATGCATACAGTCATATCATTGCTATAAACTTTAGCTCTAGTGGCTAAGTAATTTCTAATTTTATTTAACATAGTTATTCTCCTCGCTATTTTGATTACATGAACTCATACTAACGCTCACTGAAAAATATATTATAATATATCAGTGTTAATGCTATTAGGTTATACTTAAAACAGTATCGATGCATTATATCAAAATTTTTTTTCAAAATCACTTAAATTCAAATCTATACGTCAGAACATATGAATAAAAAGAACATTTGGTTTGAAACAAAACGATTAAAAATTTTTCACCCATCCATCTCTGATTACGAAGACTATCTGTCCCTTTTAAAAAACGAAAAAGTAACTAAGTACACTTACAAGTATAATGATGACGCACAAGTTCAAAATGACTTAGACAAGGTTTTAGAGCATTATAAGAAACATAAATTTTCTGTTGGAATAATAAGATTAAATCATTCTTTAGAGTTTATAGGACGTGCTGGGCTTTTTTATAATAAATTTGAAAATGAAATGCATCTTACTCTTGTATATCTTTTGCTTCCTCAATTTTGGGGCAAAGGATATGGAACAGAAATAGTTAACGGGTTAATTAATTATACATTTTATGATTTAAATCTTAATAAAATACTAGTATTAATTCATGAGAAAAATTTACCTTCACAATATTTATTAAAAAAATTTAACCCCCTTTTTGTTAAAAAAATTAATCACAGTAACATGATTTTTAATCAATATATTATCTACAAAAACAAAACCGTCCTTAATTTAATTTATAGCTTAAATGACAAACAGTAGACATTATTTTTAACAGCTAATAAAAATCTCGAAAACCATGAAAGAATTTTTTTCATAATACCAGCTCTTTATTCTATGTATCTTTATATATCTGAGACTTGTGACAATTAGCGCTGTAAACCTTTAATGAATGACTTCAAATATGATAATAATAACAAGTGACGATTCAACACTGTTGGCAAAGGCAACAAAGAAAGAGATGTAACTGTAACAAAACCTATTAAAAACACACTTTTATATGAAATTTTATTTATTTTTTTAAATACTCTTTCCTTAAATTTTCAGGAAATCTTTCAATTGAATATCTTAACATAGTTCTTGGCATTTCAAATAAATGCTTATCAAGAAATTTAATAAGCATGTCTTTATCATGTTTACCTGCTTCTCTTAACATCCAACCAACAGCTTTGTGAATTAAATCTTCTTTATCTCTAAGTAAAACTTCTGCAATTTTAAAAGTCCATATTACTTTATTATTTTTTATAAAATACCATGTAGAAACAATTGAGATACGTCTTTCCCACATATTTTTAGATTTAGCTAATGAAATTAAAATATCTTTATTTTTTTCTAACAAAGTTGCGCCGATGATTAAATGTGCTGATGTATCAACTAGATTCCAATTATTTATATGTTTTATATTTTTCATATAGTATTGATATAATTCTTCTTTAACATCAACACCAGATTTTACATATTGATTAATTAAAATAAGTAAAGCTAATAACCTTTCCTCATTAATAGGCGATTCAATAAATACTTGTATTTCATTTAAGGTTAAATCATTATATTTTTTTGCAATTTTACGCAAATCTGGAACTCTAACACCTATAAATTTATCATGCTCTGCATATTCACCTGCACCAGTTTTATAAAATGAAGATACTCGACTGATAGGGACTGTAGATAATTTATTTAAAGTAGCTTTAATTTCAGTTAGTACATTCAATCTGCTCATAAGCTTTTTACTACTCATATCTATATATTAATTACATTCCTTTATGGTTTTCTCATGCTCTATAAGCCACTTTTTCTTTTTTAAGCCCCCACCATATCCACCAAGCTCACCGCTACTTTTAATAATTCTATGACATGGAATAACAATAGCCAGTTGATTTGCACCATTTGCATTTGCAACTGCACGAACAGCTTTTGGGTTACCTACAGCTAATGCTTGTTGAAGATAACTTTTGATTTCTCCATAAGGGATATTAGTTAACTCATGCCATACACTTTTTTGAAAAAAACTACCAATTACATGAACAGGAGATTTAAACTTTTTTAGTTTACCACTAAAATACAAATCCAGTTCAATCTTAATAGAATCAATCGGACCAGACAATCCAGGAACAATTATTGCTTTTTTTTTAATACATAACTTTTCAATTTTTCTCTCTAACCCTAGTCTATCAACAAACTCTAAAAGATAAATCCCTTCATCATCACTTATGGCAAGCATTGGACCAAGATATGTATCAAGCCAAGATGCTTTTAATATTATATGATGATCAAATTTTGTAAGAACAAATTCAGTTATTTTAAAAAAAACATTACTAAATTTACTAATTGATTCATATCCAGAACTAAACTGTGTGCTGATAAAAACACCTATTATTAATATTAATAAAGCTTTCTCATAAAATCAGGTATAAATATTATTGACATTATATAAAGTTGCTGGATAATAATTATATCAAATTAAAGGAAATTTATACATGGACTTACAGTCAAAAACAACTTTTTATTTTCAACTAATTTTTATTATAATTGCTTTCTTTTTAAGTTTAATTTTAAATAAAAAACTCAAAGCTTTTATTGCAAAAAAGACAGTATCTCCTATACAAAAGTTTAAAGTGATATTACTTGGTTTATATGTTCATATTGAACCTCATTTATTTTTTCTTATTTTGCTTACTATTCTTAGCTTCGGTTATAGCATTAATTATATTTCAGAAGAAAAATTTCTAAGTATTAGCATTGCACAAATTATTGTAGGATTGTCATTGGTTCTTAATATATTAATTAAATATTGTAAAAAATAATTAATATCTAAAATATGTGAGTTATTCCCAAACTTAAAATTCCTTGTGAAGGGTAACCAGAAAAGTTAAAAGGTGGATTAGAATTGAAAGGTGGATTAGAAAATACTTTTAATTTTTGATCAGGTATAATTTGATGATAATTTATATTTAATATTGTATTTTTAGAAAACTCTTTACCTAAGCTTATTTTAACTTTAGGTAAAACTTTGTACCTTCCTTGAATTTTCTCATTAATTGCATCAATTTTTAATACAGAAACATTAACTCCAGCTTGCACGTGTAAATAAATGTCTTTTTTATGCAAATTTTTTCCTATTAAAAAATCTAAAGAATTTGAAAGCGTCACACTAACAGGATATTCTCCACAAAATGACTCACAAACAACAACATTATCTTCTCTTTTCATTGACCCTGAAATAAATCCAACTACATAAGAAAAATAATTTTCATCAATGATACCTATATTTAAATTTATTGCAGCATCTTCTCGATCACTGTGATCTATAGAATTAAAATAATACTTAACACCAATTTCTGAGTTAATTAAAACACTTGCGTGTGCTTTATTGAAGAAAAAAAAAGTAACAATCAGTATATATCTAGATAATTTTATCATCTTTATGCTATATTTGTATAAGTTATAATTGAACATGTGTATTAATATAAAGGAAATTTATACAAATGAAAATATTAAAATTTTTAATTCTTAGCAGCGCGCCATTAATATTTACTCAAAATATATTTGCCGGCATTACAATCGGGCAAGAACTTGCTGAACTAAAAGCCAAAATGGCAAAACTAGAGACTAAAGTTGATAAAAAACTAGGACCAGGTATTCCTACATCAAATATTGATGCCTATTTAACAACAGGAGATTGTACCGCTTTATCGACTCAGCCAACAAACGCTTGTACGCCAGCAAATTTCTGTTATGGTACAGCTGATTTTAATTCTGCTGCCCCACCTACAAATTTATTAGGTTATACTTTTACTGCAACTAAAACAACTGCTGATGCACCCGATAAAGACGGTGGTATTTGGCTTTGTGATGCTATTGACATAAGTGCATCCGTAGTAAGTCAATGCACAAGTATAGGAGGAAATCGTAGAGATGGCACAAATACAGTAGAGTTCACTATCCCTGTTGGAGCTGCAACAAAAAATATTTATGCTCTAAGTATGGATGCATCAGGTTTTAACTCCGTATCAGATATTTCATCTTTTGCAGTGTGTAAAACTAAGAGCACCCCAATTACTCCGTAATAATATATGGTACAAATTAATCTGGTAAACATCCTTTAAAATAGGATGTTTACCATTTTGATATAACTATAACATCTAATTTGCTCTTCTTTTCTCATGATTTAATAATTCAAATTAATTCATGAATTCTAAAACAATTTATTTATTAAATTTATCTTATCTGCTTTTGCGAGGAGATTTTTTTTCATTATTGTTATTATCACGTCCTTCAGCTTGCTTTTGATTAGAATTTTTTAAATTCTGCGCTGCGTGCTTAGAGTTGTTTTCATTATTATAATTTTTTTCATGATTAGAATTTTTTTCATAATTAGAGTTGTTTTCATGATTAGATTTGATTTCATGATTAGAGTTGTTTTTATGATTAGAGTTGTTTTCATGATTAGAGTTTTTATGGTGTGACATAATATTTTCCTATTTTTGTTTGTTTAGTATTAAATTTTATTTTATGTTTTATTTAACATATACCTTATTCTAGTATATGTTTTGACATTTACCTCACATATTTATTTAATGAAACAAATAAATAAATATAATATTAACAAATTGGTTACTATTAAGACAAAACTAAATTAATATTATTAAAACTACACTCAACTCGAAAGCTTCGATTATTTATTAATGGCATAAATAATTCTGTTTTATTAGATATAAACCATATAGGTTTATATTATGATTTTATAGCTGCATAAAATATTATTATTTATTTTTTCTTTTTTTTGCAAGCAACTCTTCTAATTTAACATTAAGTTTATTCAAATCATCATCATAATCTGCTTCAGCATAATTCCTGCTATTTTCTTCTAACTCTTGCTTATGCACTCTTTCTCGCTCTTTTATTTCTTGTTTAATTTTATTAATCTGATCTTCAATTGTTTCTTCATTATTCATGTAATTAATCCTCTTATAAATAAAATTTATATAATATTAGCTTATTTAAAATATACTTTATAATTATAACACAAACATAAATCAAAGATTATCTAAGTAATAATATATTAAATATTTAAATGCTTATTAATTAATTTTTATCAGTTTTTTATTTATTAATTTATAAGTAAATACACATTTTGATCAAGATATTTTTTCATTGTTTTCCAATTTGGACATACTTGTTCTAAAAGCTCATAGAATTTTTTACTATGATTTTTTATTAAAACATGACACAACTCATGAAAAATAACATAATCGATGCACTCTATAGGTGTTTTTATTAAATGTATATTTAAAGCTATATTACCATTTGATGAGTAGCTACCCCATTGAGACTTCATAAATTTTAAAACTAAATTAGGACGATTTTTAACCCAATATGTTTTTGATAAAAGCTCATTAAATCTTAAATCAAATATTTCTAGAGCTTGATTTTTATACCAGTTTGCTAATTCTTGTTTAATATTTTTTTTATTATTAGTTATAATTTCTATTTGATTATAAGATAAATTTACTTTAGCATCTGATGATTCATCAATAATTTTTAATAAATATTTAGTGCCTAAATAGTAATGACTTTCTCCACTAATATATTTAAGTGAATGTATATTTCCATATCTTGCTTTAAATTCTTTTCTTTTCTTATATATCCACTCTACACGCTTATTAATTATATTTAAAAGTTGAACTTTAGTTACTTTTTTAGGGGAGCTAATAATAACAAGACCATCTGGTTTTATTTTTATTGTAATGCTTTTACTATTATTATTTTTTGATTTTAATTCAAAATATATTTTTTCAGAACCATAAATAACATAGTCTTTTAACTCGGTCATTTTTTATTTTAATCTTCACTTTTGGTATTGATATTAATATCTCTTTGTGGAAATGCTATTACAATATTATGCTCTTTAAATGCTTTATCTACCGCGCAATTAAGATCTGATAAAACCATATACTTTTTATTAACATTTTTTATAGAACACCATACTTCAAACAATAAAGAGCTTTCTTGAAAAGCAGAGAAATATACTGTTGGTTTATCTTTATTGTTTTTTATAACTTCTGCATTTTCTATTACTGTATCATATAATACCTGTTTTACTTTATCTATATCACTGCCATAAGCAACGCCTACTTCGACCTTAACTTTCCATTTATTATTACTAAACATATAATTTGTAACATATTGAGTTATTAATTCTGAATTAGGAATAATAACATCTTCTAAGCTAACAGTTTCTATTTGAGTAGATCTAATTCGAACTTTTTTTACATAACCCTCAAAACCATTAACAATAATTCTATCTCCAACTTTTATTGGTTTTTCAATTAACAATATTATTCCAGAAACAAAATTATTTACTATAGACTGTAATCCCAAGCCAATACCTACAGATAAAGCTCCAGCTATAATAGCTAATGACGTAAAATTAAACCCTGCAACTAATAAGCTCATTATAAATGATACAGACAATCCTATATATAAAAATATCGATGCAAGAGCAACTTGATTATCATTTTCTTCATCATAATCCTCATTTAAACTGATTTTTTTTGAAATAAATCTAGATAATAAAGATAAAAAACAAAAAAACAATATTGCTATAAAAAATTGCATGGGTGTAAATAAAAACCCATAAACAGAAAAACCATCTTTTATATAATCATAAAAATAAAAATTAAAAACACTTAATTGATCAATAAAGTAAAAATAAGAATATATTAAAAAAATCACAATAAAAGTTTGAAGCAGCATTTTTAATATTAATAATTCATAAAAAGGCGGCTCGCTATTATAACCAAAAAGATATTTTAACTTCTTTTTATACAAAGTTTGATTATTAATAATTTTATAAAATATATTAATTCCAGATAGAATTAAAAGTCCGATTAAAAACACCCCTACAAATGAGTAAATTATATCTGCTCCATAACGTGACAGATTTGAATACCCTACCAATTCAATGATAATTAATAAAAAAGTTAATATGACTATTGGATGAAATAAAAAATTTAAAAATTTATATTTAAGAAATAATGGTAAGTTATTTTTCCTAAATTTCACTAATAAAATTAAAACAACAATTAATTCTATTATAAAATAACAACTACCTATTAATTGAGCTAAAGTTTCTTGAGCTCCCATTATTTCTAATAACTGTACATTTATTTGACTAAAAAAATATAAAAATATAAAAATTAAACAAGAATTCTTTATAAGCTTGACATCAATACCCTGCCATTTAAGTAATATTATAACTTTAGAAGTTGTAAAGAGCCAAAGAGTAAATAAACCACTAAAACTTAAAAGAAAAATATTAAATAACATTAAATAAAATATTTCATTTACATCATTAGAGACAAATATATTTTTTGGAAAAAGACAATTTAAACCCAAATAAAAAGCAATAACTAACACACAAAAAATAATAAAGCTTTTTTTATTACTATATGAAAAAAATTTTTTATTTAAAACTAACTGCCAAAATATATATATAGACAATATACAGCTCATAAAAAAATATATAAATTGGAAAAAGTAAAAATTAAAATCTAGCTTTTTTATCTTAGGAATATTTAAATCACTTAAATCATTTGGTGAAGAAATAAAAAGAGAAATAATATCTTTTTCCCATGCTAAGGCTCTCTCTTTTTCTTTTCCTAGAAGTTTTTTATGATATAAATCTAGTGTTTCATCTATTCTGATTTTATAAAATCGGCACAACGATAGTTTTTTATTTAATTCAGCTTTTTGTGTTTCTAAATATTGCTTGTCAATTTTGTCTGATACATTGCTTTCAAGTACTGATGAAGCCCCAAAATATTGCTTTATTTGATTATCTATATAATTAATTTTTTTTTCATTGGCTTCAACACACTCATTTGTAGTAGCTCTATAAAGATTTAACTGGTTAATATATTGCTTGGATTTTTTAATACTTAAATCACGATTAAAAAATCCCTCAATATTTTCTAACTCTACTTTAATATTTTTAAAGTTAATACTATTCTCATCATTGTTTACTAAATTTTGAGCAAATTTAGCATTAAAAACAATAATAACCAATAAGAAAACTTTGTATACCATCTTTAATGATATAGATTGAAAAAATTTATTATGCATATATTAAGTATGTGTTTAAATATTGTTATATTCAAATATTAATTTATCAAAAAAAATGTTGCTATGCTTAAAAAGATAAAAAAACCTGCTACATCACTTATTGCAACCATAATTACACTCCCTGCAAGTGCTGGATCAATTTTAAGTTTTTTTAAGAAAAAGGGGATTACTGTCCCTGCTGTAGTACTTAAAAATAAACTTAATAATAAAGAAACTCCGAAAACTAAACTAAGTGGGAAGTTTCTCATCCAGCTATATGTTATGATTATTACTATAACTGCCCAAATAAGACCATTTAAAAAACCTACTAGTAATTCTTTTTTAAATAATATTTTTTGATTTTCTGGTGTAATTTGCTCAAGAGCTAGTCCTCTTATTACTAAAGTTAAAGTTTGATTGCCAGCAACTCCACTCATGCTAGCAATTATCGGCATTAGTATTGCAAGAGATACTATCTGATCTATTGAATCTGAAAAAAAACTTATCGTTAAAGCAGCGATAAATGCATTGATTAAATTTATACTGTACCACAGACTACGAAGTTTTATAGTTCTATTTATCGAGTCAAAAATATCAGTTTTTTCACTCAATCCAACAGGACGCATTGTTAGTTTTTCACCCTCATGTCTAATAATATCAACTATATCATCAACTGTTATACGTCCTAGTAGTCTATTTACTGAATCAACAACTGGTGCAGAAATTAAATCCTGATCTTCAAATATTTTAGCTACTTTATTACTAGGTAATGTGTCTATTAAGGCTTGAGTTTTTTTATTTACTATCTTATTTATATATATATCAGGGGATAATGAGACTAATTCTACTAAACTTACTGTTCCTATAAATTTATTTGAGTTATCAACAATATAAATACTATCAAAATGCTCTGGTAATAATTTATATTTATTTCTCAAATATCTTATAAATCTCAATGCTACACTAATGGTTATATCTTGTCTTATTGATATAGTATCAAGATCCATTAATCCACCTGCGGTGTTATGAGGATAAGTTTTTATGGATTCATACCCTTCTTTTTTTCTAGAATCCATTTGTTTTATAACTGCATTTACTACTTTAATTGGCAAATCTTCATCTAGATCAGCAATTTCATCCAGTTGTAAATTAGAAATAGTTTTTATTAATTCTGATTCAGGAGTAATTTTAATTAAATACTTTTTTACCTCTCCATGCACTTCTAAAAATATTTCACCTTTAAGTTGTGGAGGTATAATTTTCCACAACGGTTCACGTTTTTCTTTTGGTAATTGCTCTATTAATTCACTTATTTCAGCTGGATGAAGTTTATTTATTTCTTTTTTTAAATCACGACTTATATCATTATTTAAAATTGCTTTGATTAAATGTCTGGTATTCTTTTGATTCATGCTTGTATTATCTTGTCTTGTAATATAATAAATCTATTATGCTCTATTTAAAGATAATAGATCTATTATTTTATAGTAACTTTAAATATTATTACTTAAAATTATTTAATATTGATAACCTTGCTTCTTTCATTGGAGCATTAAGTTTTATTAAAACAAAATACATTATAAGTCCTGATAAAATACCAGGCATAGCTTCATAAATAAAACTACTTAGACCTAAGTAACGCCAGATTAACATTGTTAATAACCCAACAATCATTATAATGATTGATTGAGTCTCAGAAGGCCTTTTATTTAAAGTAAGTAAAATTAGTAATGGCGCAAATGAACTAGCTAATGCTGACCATGATATTAGTACAAGTTCAAAAACATTTTCGTTCCCAAATAATGCAACAAATAAAGCAAATAAAGTTATTCCTACAGTTATTAATTTGGTTTTAAAATATGTCATTCTTTTTTTGAACCCCATATCTCTTGATAAAGATGCCGTGCAACTTAGAATTTGTGAGTCAGCAGTTGACATTGTTGCAGCAAATAAACCAGCTATTACGACACCAATAAGAATATCTGGAAGTATTTTTTGCGCTAATATTGGTAATGCAAGCTCAACATCGGTAATCTCCTGTTGACTAAGAATAAGCTTTGCTGCTAAACCAACACTAATTGTTAAACCATAAAACAATATATACCAGCCATAATAAAAGAATCTAACTTTTTTTAAATCATTTGGTTTATTCATAGCCATAAATCTTATCATTATATGTGGTTGACCAATAACTCCAACTCCAGCAAATACCCAACCCATTATAAATAAAATAGATGAAAAATAACTTTTATCAGGAATAATGCTCATATAACTAGGAGATACTTCATTTAATTGCGTATAAAAACTTTCAAATCCTCCAGTATTATTTATTGCAAAATAAATTAATAAAAACATACCTACTATCATTACCATTGATTGAGCAGCATCTGTCCATATCGATGCCCTAATTCCCCCAGCAAAACAATATAAAAGAACGATTATGGCACCAATAACTGCTCCAACACTTTCATGCCAACCAAACAAAACAAATAAGCCTTTACTACCAGCTTTTAATTGTGCTGCAGCATAAATCCCTAAAAAAATAATTGAAATAATTGCTCCAATTTTTTGCAGTAATTTAAAATTATTGCCATTCCAACTACTGATTATTTCAGGGTAACTTAAAGCTTTATGTTTTTCTGTTTTAATTCTTAATTTTTTGTGAATATATAGTGAGGAGAGAAAGTCACCAGCAACCCAGCCAATCATTAACCAAATTGATGATAATCCTACAGCGTAAGTATAGCCTATCATACCAATAAACATGTATCCGCTATTATTAGTTGCAACTCCAGATAATGCAACCAACCATGGTTTGACACTTTGGTCAGCTAATAAATAATCAGAAGTGTTATGTTTATTTTTGAAATACGATAACACTCCAATTACAGTAAATAAAGCTAAAGAGACAAGAAAGCTAAATATTATCATTTTATAGATCTCTCCTTGAATATTTATTTATTAAGTACACAAGTATAGTAAACTATATTTAAAAATCATCTTTTATAATAAATTTATCTTATAGGCATATCATTACATCTAAATAACTCAAGACTATTTTTTTTAAGATTTAATTTTTTATAAGCATCTTGCAAAGCAGTTCTTATACCTTCTTCTAATACCGGATGATAAAAAGGCATAGCTAACGCTTCTTTAATTGTCATTTTAGAAGCTACAGCCCATGATAATAAATGAGCTAAATGCTCTCCTTCTGGAGCATAAAGTTCTGCACCTAAAATAACACCTGTATCTTTACTTATATATATATGCAAAAGACCTTTTTCTTTATTTTTTATAATACTACGGCCTTGCCCCTCATAAGATACTTCTCCTATAACAAACTCGATATTTTTATCTGTTAATTCTTTATAAGTTTGACCTAATAAAGCTATATTTGGATCCGTAAAAGTAATGCTAAGTAATGTTCTTGTTTTAAAACATTGTAGTTCCTCTCGCACAGCATTATAACCTGCTATACGCCCTTGATCAGCCGCTTCATGTAATAGCTGTCTTTTAGCATTAACATCTCCTGTTATAAAAATATGTTCATGATGAACTAAATTAAAAGAAGAATCATTAAAACTTGGTATGCCTTTAGCATTTAAGTCTACTTCTAATTTATCTAAATTAAGATTATCAACATTAGGTATTCTACCTACAGCTAAAAGAGCTTTATCAAAATTTAAAATTTTATTATTTAAATTAACCTCTAACTTTCCATCTTTAGATATTCCAGAAATATTAACTCTATCATAAAAGACATTTAGTTTATTTTTTAAATCATTCTTAATATAATTTTTTATTTGAGGATCACTAATACCACCAATATTAGTATCAGGTCCAGCTAAAGTTAAATCTAAATCTAAATTATGTAGCGCTTGACCAAGCTCTAAACCAATAACCCCAATTCCAATAACTAAAAGATTATTAGGAAAATTTTCTAAATCAAAAAAATCATTAGTATCTATAAAGAACTTTTGATATTTCTCCCAATCTTTAGGAATTAATGGTTTGGAACCAGTTGCTATAATAATTTTTTCTGCATAAATTTTCTCATCGCCTAAATTTAAAATATGAGCATCAACAAAACTTGCTTGTTTATTAATTAATTTATTTTGCCATTTGCTCATGTCATCTAATAAGCTATTAACAAATCTATCTCTTTTTTTTCTAACACTTTTTAATATATCAATGTAATTGGGGCTAAGATTATCAGCCCCAATTATACCTTCTAACGGATATACTTTTTTTAAAGTATAATCATTAGCAATTTGAATTAAAGCTTTGGATGGCATACACCCAACACGAGCGCAAGTTGTTCCAAGAGGACCTGAATCAATAACAACATAATCATCGGTTATTTTAGCAACTTCTTGTCTTGCAGAAAGTCCTGCAGTCCCTGCGCCAATTATGGCTACTTTATATTTTTTCATATATTTTTAATTTAATTAATTTACAAAAATTTAACTATAAATAGGTATTATAATATGACTATAAAACTTCTAAATAAAAATACTTATAATTTGTCATCAACTGTTTTTAATGTGGCCATATCAATTACAAATCGATATTTAACATCTCCTTTAATAGTGCGATCATATGCTATATTAACATTTTGCATATCAATCATTTCAATATCACAAGTAATATTATGCTTACCACAAAAATCTAACATTTCCTGAGTTTCAGGCAATCCACCAATAAAAGATCCTGCCATATTACGGCGACGAAAAATAAGAGGAATCCCGCTTACTTTTGTTAATACTTCAATTGCTCCAACAATTACCATAGTTGCCTCTCTTTTAAGAAGCTCCATATAAGGATCGGTATCATGACCAACAGGAATAGTATTTAAGAGAAAATCAAAGCTATTTTGTGCAGCTTTCATTGCTGATTTATCTGTTGATAAAAGAACCTCATCGGCGCCAAGCTTTTTAGCATCTTTACCTTTTTCTGGTGAAGTGGTAATCATAACTACTTTTGCACCCATTGCATGAGCAAACTTTACACCCATATGACCTAATCCACCAAGTCCTATAATACCAACTTTATGGCCTACCCCAATATCCCAGTGTTTTAATGGAGAATATGTTGTAATTCCTGCACAAAGTAACGGTGCTGCAGCAGCTGAATCTAAATTATCAGGAATTTGTAAAACAAAACGTTCATCCACAGTAATTTTGTCCGAATACCCACCTAAAGTATAAGCATGAGACGTACCACCAATTTTATCCTCAGAGTTATATGTACCAGTAAAACCATTATCGCAATACTGCTCAAGACCATCACTACAAGAATTGCAATGACGACAACTATCAACTAAACAACCAACTCCAACTAAATCACCTATTTTAAATTTACTTATTTCACTACCAACAGTTGTAATACGTCCTATAATTTCATGTCCTGGTACAAATGGATAGTGCGTGCCACTCCATTCATTACGAGCTGAATGAATATCAGAGTGACAAATGCCACAGTATAAAATATCAATCACAACATCATTAACTCTTGGTTCTCTTCTATCAAAAGAAAATGACTTTAAGTCCGAGCTGGAAGATTCTGCCATAACTCCTTTAGCTTTAATCATTTTTATTCCTATATTATTAGTAAATAATTAATTATTATAAATATTAATTATAGTTAATTATTATTAAATAATAAAAAATTATTAAACATATTAAGATTTAACATATAAAGCTAAAGTTATAAATTATCAATAATAATCAATATGGGTTACTGATGGCACATCAAGCTGCATTGAATTTTAAGTATATATTTGTTAGAATAAAAAATTAGTTTCACTTATTTGAAGGATAAATAGATTATGGAATATAAAACTTCAATAGAAAGAAACTTTAATGAGATAAACTATGGAAAAAACATTAAATTTAATTTTCAAAAGATAAGCGGCATAATACTTATCTTAAGTGTAATTTTTTCTATCAGTATCTTTAATTTTTCTTCATTACATAGTCTTTATGACTCTATAACAGAATACCAAATCGGATTATACACGAGCGGTAACACTTACTCATTAACAATTAAAGATTTCATCAGTAAAGTATTAGTGCTTTTTTTCTTTTTCATTTTAGGCTTAGAAATAAAAAAAGAATTTGTCATTGGAGATCTTGCAAATATTAAAACATCAGTGACTCTAATTGTGTCTTCTATTGGTGGAGTCATAATCCCAATGTTAATTTATTTAGCGTTTAATTATCATGATGAATTATCAATGAAAGGTTTTGTTATCCCTATATCAACAGATACAGCTATAGCAATTGGAATAATGAGTCTTTTTAAAAAATATTTTCCAAGTAGACTCTTTCATTATATTTCATGCGTCTCTGTTATTGATGACTTAATTTCTATAGCCATCATTACTATCTATTTAAATACTTCTGTTAATTTTGAGTTTATAGGATTAGGTTTAATCATATTTAGCATTATGTTGCTAGCCAATTTTTCTGGAATTAGAAATGTCTTCTCATATTTTTTATTAGGCTTTTTATTATGGTTATGTTTTGAGAAAGCAGGTATACATGGTACAACAGCAGGACTTATAACGGCAATGGCAATACCTGCTAGACCAAAAGATAATCCTAATATATTTATAAAAAAAATCAGAAGACTTTTATTTAAATTAGAATCTGACTACGAGCCTTCTGAACATATGCTTAAGCAAGAAAAATTACAAAAAAATTTTTTAAAATTAAAAGATGAATCAATTAAAGCAACGACTCCTTTACAAAGATGGTATAACTCTTTAATGAAACCGGTATTATTAATAATACTCCCTTTATTTATTATTATTAATGGAACTCTTGAGATTAATTTATACTCTATAAATAATGCATTGCATTCAACAATATTTTGGGGAATTTTATTAGCTCTTGTAGCTGGCAAACCATTAGGCTTAATGATATTTACATGGATAGTATTAAAACTAAAGTTAGGCGAAATACCATTTAAAAATACAAAAAAAGAAGTCTTATTGGTCGGAATGTTAACAGGAATTGGTTATACAATATCTTCTTTTATGGCTAATTTAACCTATACTGATGAAAATATAATAGCAATTACCAAATTTGCTACTATGACAGGTTCAATGTTAGCGGCAATATTTGCTATAATATACGCAAAAAAAATCAGTAATTCTTAATAATATTTTTTATTTCCTTATAAAATGGCAGGTGTAACCATCGGGATATTTTTTTAAATAATCTTGATGGTAATTTTCTGCTGAATAAAATTTCTCAAATGGTTCTATTGTTGTAACTATAGGCTGATCGAATCTATTTAAATTATTAACTTCTATTATTATTTGTTCTGCTATTTTTTTTTGATAAGAATCTTTTATAAAAATAACTGATCTATACTGTGATCCTATATCATTACCTTGTTGATTTACTGTTGTAGGATTATGTATTTTAAAATAAAAATGTAAAATTTCAGCAAGAGAAATTAAGTTTTTATCATAATTAACTTTAACTGTTTCTACATGACCTGTTTTTCCAGTTTTAACATCGTCATATTTTGGGTTGTCTAAATAACCTCCTGTATAACCAACTTCAGTATCAACCACACCTTTGAGTTTAGATAATAAATCTTCCATCCCCCAAAAACATCCTCCTGATAAGAATATGAAGTCTAAATCTTGAGTCATATAAATTTCATCTTATTACACTAAAAATAATAAATATATTTATTTTTTATTTTTAACTTTTCTTTGTCTTTGACTTGCTATCAGCTTTTCTAATTCAATATTAAGGTCATTTAAATCATTGTCATAATCTGCTTCAGCGTAATTTACATGCTCTGCTTTTAATTCTTGATTATGAACTGCTTCTCTTTCTTTAATTTCTTTTTTAATTTTATTAATTTTATCTAATGTTTTTTGTTTTTCATTCTTCATAATAATAATACCAAACATAAAGTTGAGCTATATTATAAAGACAGATGAATATTCTGTATGTTCATAAGAAATAACTTAAGACGCAAATAATAGAACTAGTGCCCATATTAACAACTAACATTAAACTCTTTTAAAACAATAACAAACAAAAGTTTTTAGTAATAATTTATATTTAAACTAAGCTATAGAGTTTTTTAAAAACAAAAAAAATTAACTGTAAAATTTTTTAACAAAACTACTTGAATATTTTGTTAAACAGCTCATTTTTTCAGGATCTATAATAAAATATGGTTTCAATGCTTCTCGACCTAATAACATTCTAAACCTTAAAGAATCTCTATTAGTCAAAGTTAATTCTATGTCATAATCAATATCTGCAATATGCAATTTTGTTTTAATAACATATCTTTTTTCTTTTGTACCGTTGGAGCTTATTACATATCTTCTATCAACAACCTCAGCTTTAGTGGAAACAATAATTTTATCATTGTCTTGCACTGGATGAATATCAAAAACAACAAACTTTTTTTTATTTATAATTTTTTCTTTTATATTAAAAGCATGTAAAGCAGAAGTTTTTGCACCAGTATCAATTTTAGCTTTAATATATTTTGTCTTTAACTCTGGTAATGAACACCATTCTTGCCAACCGATTAATGTTTTAAGTTCACTTTTTATCATACAAACCTTAATTATTTAAATTATCCATCTCATCACTATCTAAAAGCTCTAATGTTCTTATTTGTTTTTTATTAATTTTATTAAGTAGCGCAATATTAAATATAGCTCCTCCATCATGAACCAATGCATTATTATTAATACCGATAATGAATCCTGATATAGGAGAAATAATAGTATTATTTTTTAAACTCATTGGATTCGTCACATGACCAAGAATATCATTTTCTTTAATAAAAGAACCTAGTTTTTTCTTACTTATAAAAAATCCACTATATTTAGCTCTTATCCATACTGAAGATTCACAAAAAACAGGACTTGAAGTATCTTTGTATTTCTTATCTAACATACCAAGAAAATGCATGACATTAAAAACTCCATGTATACCATATTTAATAGATAATGAATCAAACCTTAAAGATTCTCCTGCTTCATAAACTAATAAAGGTTTATTATGCTTATGAGCTATTGCTCTTAATGATCCTGCTCGTATACTTGAATTTAATATTATTGGAGCTCCGAATGATTTGGCAAAGCTTTTCATATAATCATCATCTAGCACCGCCCTTATTTGTGGGAAATTAACTCGATGCAATGATCCAGTATGAAAATCTACAATATGGGTACTTTGCTTAAAAACATTTTCATAAAATAAGTTTGCTATCTTTGAAGCCAAAGAACCTCTACTATCTCCAGGAAAAAATCTATTTAAATCTCTTCTATCCATTAGATATCTTTGTTGATATAAAAATCCATATACATTTACTACAGGTACAGCTATAAGAGTACCATTAATATCTTTTAATTTTTTTGATGAAAGAACTTTATTAATAATTTCAACCCCATTTAACTCATCTCCATGAATTGCAGCAGTTAAACATAATACAGGCCCTGGTTTTTTACCATTGATTACATGAATATGACTGTATAAAGGGGAACCATCATATAATGATGGCATTGGAAGCAAAATTTCTTTTCTTTCGCCTGGATTAATTGTATTCCCAAAGATATTAATAATATTATTATTCATAATTTTTATAATAAAGCTTATTATAATTTTAAAATTTATACATTTTAATATATATTATTGTAGACAAAGTCTACCCTTCATAACGCCTTTTTTTATTAGCCGCAACTTCCATCTCAAGATTTTTAATGATTTTTGATGCTACATCCATTTTTGTTGCGGTTTCAATTCCCTCTAAACCTGGAGATGAATTTACTTCAAGAATCATAGGGCCGCTTTTTGATTGCAATAAATCAACACCAGCACAATTTAAACCTAATACTTTAGCAGCTGTCAAAGCAGCAGCTCTTTCTTCTTTAGAAATTTTAACTAATGTTGCGCTACCGCCTCTATGAATATTAGATCTAAAATCATCTCCAGCAGATTGCCTTTTAATTGCAGCAACAACCTTACCTCCAACAACAAAACATCTAATATCTGCGCCTTTAGATTCTGCGATAAATTCTTGGACAATAATATTACTATTTATTCCTCTAAAAGCTTGAATTACACTTTCAGCAGCTTTCTTCGTTTCAGCTAAAACAACGCCTAAACCTTGAGTACCTTCTATTAATTTAATTACCAATGGGGCTCCTCCAACGGTTTTAATTAAATAATCAGTATCATCAACATGATGCGCAAAACCAGTTCTAGGCATATTTACGCCTTTCATTGCAAGTAATTGTAAGGATCTTAATTTATCTCTAGAGCGACTTATACCAATTGATGAGTTTAAACAAGTTACGTTCATTGTTTCAAACTGTCTTAAAATAGCAGTTCCATAAAAAGTTCGATTAGCTCCAATTCTTGGGATAATTGCATCAAAAGTTTCTAAAACTTCACCACCATACTGAACAGTTGGCTTTTTCGATGTTATATTCATATAACATCTCAAATAATCTATGACTTTAACATCATGGCCTCTTTGAATACTTGCTTCAACAAGTCTTTTAGTAGAGTATAATTTTTCATTTCTAGATAATATTGCTATTTTCATAACTACCTTTTGATTTCCTTTTATAATAAATTAATAACTAATCAACGTTTAAATTAACAATATCATCATTTATGATTATATCTCTAGTTGTTATTTTTTTAATAAAAAACACCCATAACGGGCTAATTAACAAACTGATGGTGATTAATGATAAACTCATTTGATATGCATAATTTGATACTATTCCTGTTAATTTTCCGGTTGCCACTAACACAAAGCTAAATTCTCCTATTTGTGACAAAATAGCTCCAACATAAAGACTTTCTAGCCATCCATATCCAGTTAATCTTAAAAGAACAGTAAGAGTAAAACTTTTAACAAAAAAAACTGTTAACATTAATAAAGATAGTACAAAAATATTATCTCTGACAAAATTTAAATCAATCATCATACCAACAGAAACAAAAAAGAAAGCTATAAATAAGACTTTCAGGGATTCTAAACTTTTTTCAATCCAATCTGTTTCTTTTGCCGATGAAACTATCATTCCCCCTATAAATGCTCCAAGTCCTGAAGATAAATGAATTAAATTAGTAATGAAAGCTGCACCAAAACATATAAAAAAAGCTGTAAATGTTTGTAACTCATGATCTTTTCTTAATATTTTAGCAAGAGGTAATTTAATATTCTTCTTGCTTAACAAAAAATACATGACAACTGATATAAGACCTATACCAAATAATTGCGTTAAAAGACTAACATAATCAAATTCTGCGCTGTCAAAAAAATTAATAGTCAACAACATTGGGGCAAGTAAAATATCTTGTATAATTAATATTGCTACAATATTTTTCCCTGCTTCAGTATATATTTCCCCCCATTCCTGAAGTATTTTAATAACTACTGCAGTACTACTCAAGCAAATAACATAAGACATTAACACGACTCTAGATATAGGCCAGTTTAAGTAATATGCAATTATATAAATCAAAACAAAGCTAATAATAAGCTGCAAAGTAATAACTAAAAATGAAGATTTCCAATATTTTAGAAGATCATCAATAGAAATTTCCATACCTAAAAAAAACAGTAAAATTATTACACCAAAATCACTAAATTTACTTATTGCATCGGGATTTGATACAATTTCAAAAACAAAAGGCCCCATAATGATTCCAGATACAATATATGCAACTACATATGGTTGTTGAAAATAACGGATTAATCCCCCAACAACTAATATAATTAAAACAGCCCCCATTAAAGGAAGCATCATGGATTCAACATGCATGTATGATCTTCTTTATTAATTTAATTTTTAACAGTAAATAATTATACACTTTAATAAATTTATCTTGTAACAAAATATTAAAACTTAATTTTAAAAATTCAAACACACATCGTTTGTAGCAAGCACAGCAAATTGCCTATCATGATCATAATACTTATACATACTATTTTCTGTATAATATAGCTTGTTAAATTATAAACCCAGCCATTAATTTTTTTCCTTTTTTATAACTTGAAATTAACTAATTATTGTTATTATTTATTATAGTATTCAATCCTATAATAAACTTCACAAAACCCATTTGAATTATTATCCGGCTCTTTTAAACGCCAATACTTTTCTATAACTCTAAATCTAAACCATTCTCCATCTGCTTTATCAATATTATTTTTATCAACTTCTATATCAATTTTTTCAAAAAAATGTCTTTTTATTTTCATCAGTATACTCTTCTGTATACATATCTTTACTACCGTAACTCCAACCTTCTGAGCTAACAACTTCTTTTTTTCCACGAAACTTTAACATATAATTAAAGCCTTTTTATAATAACATCAACAACAAGTTTATTGTCAGTTAAAGCTGGAAAATCCACTGTATCAAAAATACTTTATGTTTTTAGATTGTTCAAAGATCCAAATGCATTTCCAGAAGCTTGCTCAGCATATCTTTTAGATAATTTAGATCATAAATAATAAGAATCATCCTGAGTCATGTTATAATGATGATGTGTTTCAAATAACATTAAAAATGTCTAAATACTTGCCACCAGGTGTCATTTTTTCCTCATTGAAAGCAACACTGCCAATAGCTCCAGCTACTCCTTTAGTAATTTTTTTCTAACAAGCTCCCAACATCCTTTAAAAGAGTTGCTAGGTTCAATTAATCTCCAATGTTGATTAGTTAATTCTTCTTTAAACCATCTACCACCAGTTCTATTTTTAAAGCTATAATTAAAATCAATTGCCATTTCTTCCAGAAAGCCTTTTTTTATCTGTTTATCAATAAATTCTTCAAAGCATTTAAATTCTTCTTGTGATGAAAATGCAAAGATTTCTTCAAGAACTAAAGCGTTTCTTCTTCTTACTGCATAATCTTGGGTTAAATTGTTCTGTTCGGTTGAACTCTCTTTATATACTATTCCCATAAAATTCAAAGCTTTCCTTATCCTAGTTTTAACAAGCTCTTTTTGTAAATCAGAAAAGGCCAAGTTAGGATCATCTGGTTTTAAAGTATCAAAAAAAATAGACTCCCCTGTATAAGTTTTATTTGCATAGAAAGCTTCAGCTGCAACAGTATAGTTATTATTATTTTCACTAATATACTTAAAATAAAATCTATTTTTACTTCCAAAACTCCATCCTTCTGTACTTTCAATTTTTTGTTTGTTAACCCATTTTAGCATAACTATTAAAACCACAAAGTTAGTACGTTAACAACTCGACCATATATTATAAGATGAGGCTGTTTTTAAATATTTATTTCTCAAAAAGACAAACATGCTCCCATTTGCCCTTAAAAGGAAAATCTGGTTCTATAAGTCGCCAGATATCACCAGATTCTTTATTCCGAAACCACTTTCCTCCGGATAATATTCCTTTAGAATAATTAGGATCGACCTCAACCTTTTCAACTAATCCAGCATCTATCTGATTTTTCAAATAATTTTGAAATCTACGAAACTCCCCAGGAGATTTAACTTTCTGATTTCTTCCCATTGTATTTTTTTCATTATTGTATTCAACTTTTACTTATAAAATTTAAATATATCTGTTTACCAGCGAGAATTTTAGCTGTTATTAATTTTACTGCCGTATTTTTCCATTCAGGATCTAATGCTAAGTCTACGGCATACTGCAAATACAGGAAACTTTCCATCAGGATTAACATACTTATAAGGATTATTATTCGCATAAACATATCGATTAAAATTTGCTAGATTTTTTTGGGATGAAATTAATTTGATCAGGAGTTGTAAACCTCCCAATTTTTGCATCATAATGTCTTGCGCTAAAATCATATAACCATGATAATTTATGTTTATATTTTTCTGCATAATATAGCTTGTTAGATTATAAACCCAGCCATTAATTTTTTTCCTTTTTTATAACTTGAAATCAGCTAATTATTGTTATTATTTATTATAGTATTCAATCCTATAATAAACTTCACAAAACCCATTTGAATTATTATCCGGCTCTTTTAAACGCCAATATTTTTCTATAACTCTAAATCTAAACCATTCGTCATCTGCTTTATCAATATTGTTTTTATCAACTTCTATATCAATTGTTTCAAAAAACTTCCTTTTTATTTGCAGCTCTATATATTCTTTACATTTTTGATACTCTTCTTGAGTTGAGAATATATCTGTTTTTTCTAGAGCTAATGCATTAAAATCAACTGTTTTACTATTTGGATCAAAGTTATGTTCTGGATAAAGGGGGCCATCACATTCTCGAAATTGAGTTCCCATAAATTTTAATGCTTTTCTTATTCTTAATTTGATTAACTCTTTTTGTAAAGTGGTAAATATATTATTTTGATTATTGGGACATAATGTATCAAAAAAAATATTTTCTTTGTATTTACCATTATCATCAAAATAACGCTCGACATTTATAGAGTAAATATTTTTATTTTCATCAGTATACTCTTCTGTATATATATCTTTACTACCGTAACTCCAACAACCTTCTGAGCTAACAACTTCTTTTTTTCCACGAAACTTTAACATATAATTAA
>CAXBNV010000015.1:0-35040 GCA_963977185.1 uncultured Gammaproteobacteria bacterium
GATGTAGTTCAAGATACTTCTAATTTTCCATCTCATCCAGTTACAAAAACAAGTTAATAATATTTATACATCACGACCTAATAATTTAGTTATTGCTTAGGCTTAAATGAAATAATTATATAGATATTATTTCATTTTTAAATTATTTTATTATAATAGATCTTATTTCTAGCAATTAAACATATGAATAACCTTTATCAGAACCTTATTATAAGCTTTATCACTGTTATTTTTGATAAGATATTAAATATTTTTTTTTATAAATCATCAAAATATAAAAAAAAAGAACAAATAAAAAGAATAACAAACAAAAGATTCCCATCCATAGTAAGAAAACACTTAATGAACTCAATGATAAAATATATTTATCTAAATGGATATTTTATCTTTTGACATTTGCCTGCTTATTCATCCCTGTTTGGATTTCATGCTTAGCCATATCAATGAAATCCCGCACTTTTAAATATCCTATTGCTAATGATTTATTTAATCATTTTGTTAATAACTATAATTATGAACTATTTAATTCATACATTGTAATTACAACTATTGCGTTGCATCCACTAGTCAATCTTATCTCTAGAAAAATTAATAAATCATATATAATTTTTCTAAATAAAAGAAATTACTATGTATCAAAAGTAGAAATAAGACAATTAAGATTTCAATGTTTTTTCAATACATCTATTGGCATCACATCTATATTGCTTTAATACGTTGCCAATCACTTGTAAAGGTAAGCATTAATACAAAAATTTATTTAATTACTCATCTTTATTAAGGCCAATATAATACATAAGTACTTCATGAGTATATTGTAATAATCCCAATTTGATGTGGCAGTTCCAGATTTTCTAAATCTGTGGTTACTGTCAAATCAAATTGGAACTAAACAATTAACATCACTGTTTAAACTTTCTGCCAACCAGCATCTAGCTCAAATCTATTACCGTATCTAGTTTCTAAAGATTTAAATTTATCTAGAATTTTTTGCTTTTCTGAATTTTTAATATAATTCATTGGGCCACCTCTAAATGGTGCAAATCCTGTACCAAAAATCATTCCTGCATCAGCTAAATCTTCATTAGCTACAATGCCTTCTCTTAAGCATATAACAAGTTCATTTAGCATACGTAACACTAACCTATCAGTTAGATCTTCTGGAACTTTGTAGTTTTTGTCTAAAGGAGGCTTAACAGTTTTACCTTTTTTATAATTATAAAAACCTTTACCTGTTTTTTTACCTAAATTTCCCTTAGATACCATTTCCTTTAATTTCTCAGGGATATTTAACTCAAAGTGCTGTGATAAGTTTTCAGCAACTGATAAACATACATCTAATCCTACAACATCAGCTAATTCAACAGGCCCCATTGGCATACCAAATTCTAACATAGCTTTATCAAGAGATGCTCCTGGCACTCCTTCTTCTAATAACTGCATTGCTTCCATTAAATAAGGCAATAAAACTCTATTTACTAAAAAGCCTGGCTCACTTTTAACAGGCAAAGGCAATTTGCCAATTTGATTCACAAATCCTGTTGCATTATCAACTATGTCTTGACTAGTTTTAGCGCCATGAACCACTTCAACTAATTGCATTTTAGGAACTGGATTAAAGAAATGTATACCAACAAGCCTTTCTGGTTTTTTTAATATAGTATTAATTTCGTCTAACGGAATACTTGATGTGTTAGTTGCTAATATTGCATCAGGTTTAGCATTTTTTTCTGCATTTTTAAAAATCTCTTGTTTTACTTTTAAATCTTCAAATACAGCTTCAATAATTAAGTCAGCTTTTTTTAAGCCCAAGCCTTTTATATCAGGAATAAGTAAATCATTTGCTTTTTGCACCAAATGAGGCAATTTAAGTTTCTTTTTAAATAACTCATTAGCGCGTTTTATAGCAGGAGCTATTGATAAGTAATCTCTATCTTGTAAAGTAACCTTTATTCCTTTATAAGCGCAATAAGCAGCTATATCTCCACCCATAGTACCTGCTCCAATTACATGAACATGATTAAACTTCTGCGTAGTCTTTTTGCCTTGAGATTTCAAATTTTCTTGAAGAAAAAAAACTCGAATTAAATTTTGTGCAGTTGGATGCTCTAATAATTTTTTAAACGATTTAATTTCACTATCATATGCCGACTGAGAATTTAAGTTCTGACTCTCCCATGTATTGATAATCGCATAAGGCGCTGGATAATGAAGAGGATTTGCTAATTTTTTGGTTTTATTGCGTACAATATTAGCCAATGGACGCTTAACAAAAGGCTGATTAGTCAGCTTATCCCATAATGATAGTTTTTTAGGCTTTGGTTTATTATTTATATAATAATTAATAGTATTCTCTAATACTCTTCTTGGTACCGCCTCATTTACTACGCCTAATTTTTTTGCAGCTTTTGCACTTAAAGCTCTTCCTTGCATCATTATGGTTAAAGCATTTTGACCACCAATTAATTTAGCAAGTCGAACTGTTCCACCCCAACCAGGTTGAAGACCTAATAAAACTTCAGGCAATCCTATTTTAGTTTTACTATCATCAACAGCTATTCTATATTTACATGCAAGAGAAAGCTCTGCACCGCCCCCTAGACAAAAACCATCTATCACCGCAATAACAGGTATTTGTTTACCCATTTTTTCTAATTTAGCAAAAGCTTTATGACCTCTTTTTAACACGGCATCTACAGTATCTAAATCTGCAAAAGAATTAAACTCCGTTATGTCTGCCCCTGCTATAAAACCTGTTTTTTTACCAGACTTAATTAAAAGTGCTTTAATATTGTTTAAATCATTCTCTTCTATACAATCTAAAACATCATTTAATTCTTCCATTGATTCAGTATTAAGAGAATTTACTTTTGAATCGCGCCTATCAAAATATAAATTTATTAAGCCATCTTTTTTTTCTATACGCCAGTTTTTATATTCCATATAATGAACCTTATAATTATTTTTTAACTTATACTAATTCCAATAAATACCCTTCACTCTATACAAATTATTAATATTAAAATAAAGTAAGAGTTAATTCATTTAGCTTGGTATTATTTGCTTATTATTAAACAGCTTCTAATAAAACAGCACCACCTTGCCCACCACCGATGCATAAAGTTGCTACAGCTGTTTTTGCTGATGTTTTATTTTCTTTTAATAAATTAGCTAGTCTTAAAATTATTCGACCACCAGTTGCTGCAATTGGGTGCCCAACTGCTATTGCTCCGCCTGAAACATTTAGTTTATTCATATCTAAACTACCAAAAGCACCTTTAAGGCCTAAGTGTTCACGGCAAAAAGTATCTTCTTCCCAGGCTTTTTTACACCCTAAAACCTGAGCTGCAAAAGCTTCATTGATTTCAAATAAATCTATATCATCCAAGGTTAAATTATTTCTTATAAGCATATCTGTAGTTGAATAAACTGGCCCAAGTCCCATAACTCTAGGATCTAATCCTGCCCAATTTACATCTTTAATTTTTGCTAAAACATTTAATTTATATTTTTTAACAGCTTCTTCACTTGCAAGCATCATTAATGCTGCACCATCTGTTACTTGGGAGCTATTTCCTGCCGTAATATTTCCAAACTTTCTGTCAAATATTGGTTTTAAACTATGTAATTTATCTGAGCTAGTATCACGCCTTAAACCATCATCATAATCAAATACTTTTCCTGATTTTATAGAACTCATTGATTTTACTTCAGATAACTCATCATCATCAATTGATTTTGCTAATTTATAGTGGCTATTTGCAGAAAACTCATCCATTTCATCTCTTGAAATGTTAAATCTATACGCTAATTCTTCAGCTGTTTGCCCCATGTTCATAGCAACATAAGGATCAGTTAAACCATGTAATAAAGTAATAACTGGTTTTAAATACCCAGGCCTAAAACTAGCTAATGTTTTTAATTTTCCTACCATACTTTTTTGTGATGCTAAATTTGCAAACCAATTAGTCATGTGATTATTATAATTTAAAGGAGCATGACTCATAGCTTCTGTTCCACCAGCAAGAACCAGATCATGTCTTCCAGATTGAATATCTTTATAAGCACTATCAACTGCCTGAATTCCTGATGCGCAATTACGCATTACAGTCCATGCTGGAACACTATCAGGCAACCCCAATCTTAAAGCAACAAGCCTTGCTATATTAGCCTCATCACATGAAGGCATAGCACAACCTAAGACAACTTCTCCTATAGCGTCAAGAGGAATATCTAGCTCTTGCAATAGCTGCTTACCACAATTTACTGCGAGATCAGAAGCTGAAAAATCATTAGGCTTACCCTTAGTTTTTAAAAAAGGTGTTCTTGCTCCTGATACTATATAGACATCTTTATTCTTAGTCGTTGCCATATTTTTTGATTGCTTTGTTTGATGATTAGATTCCATATACATCCTTTTATTGATAAGTATTTATTTTTAATATTGCACTAATATTTTAGTATTATAGTTGTTATTTAACAAGGCGCTAAATGTCCATTTTGTAACATATAAATACAATCTAACTGCTTTGCCAGATTCATATCATGAGTCACTATTAACAAAGTTGTATTAAATTCAGACTTTAACCCCATAAGTAGCTCAAAAACCTCATTTGAGGTCTTATTATCTAAATTTCCTGTTGGCTCATCTGCAAAAATAATTTTTGGTTGAGTTATAACTGCTCTTGCAATTGCAACTCTTTGCTTTTCTCCTCCTGAAAGCTTACTTGGTTTATGGTTTAATCTATGCGATAACCCTACCTTATTCATGACATACATTGCTTTCTCTTTTATACTTTTCTTAGAAAGGCCAGATTTTTTATCTAGTTGCGCTCTTATTAATAATGGCATCATTGCATTTTCAAGTGCTGTAAAATCTGGTAATAAATGATGAAATTGATAAATGAATCCTATTTCATAATTTCGCATTTTAGCTTTTTCTTTTGAATTAAGATTACTAATATTTTTATTATTAAAAATAATTTCACCAGAATTTAAAGAATCTAATCCTGCTAAAATATGTAACAAAGTAGACTTTCCAGAACCAGAGCTCCCTAAAATAGCATTACTTGAAGATGCGTTTATAGAAAAAGAAACATTTTTTAATATATCTAATTGTTTCTTCTCTTCTTGATAGAATTTAGAAACATCAGTACATTTTAAAATAATGTTATTATTTATCATAATTTAAAACCTTAACTGGAGATACTTGCGCAATTTTATATACAGGATATATTGCAGACAAAATAATAATTAATAAAGATAAGCTAGATACAACTAAAATATCCATTGATGCTATGGACGAAGGCATATAATTTAAACCAAACCTTTCTCCATTTAGCATGTAAAAATTAAAATACTTTTCTAAAAACTGGCTAATCATGGGAATACTTTTTGAAAATAATACAGCTGATATATCACCTATAATTATTCCAAGCAACCCCATAATTATAGCCGCATAAAAATAAATTTTTGCTATATCTATTTTATTTAACCCCATAGATAATAATATTCCAATGTCATTTTTTCTATTATTAATAAGCATAATTAAAACAGAAAAAATATTAACCGCTGCTACTAAAATAATTAATGATATTAAAATCATTATAGCTGTATGCTCTATTTTTATAGCATCAAATAGCATTTTGTTTTTATCAATCCAGTCTGTCACATCTAAATTATTAATATTATTTGTCAGCAAAAGTTTATTAATATTTTTTTTGTACTTAATAACATTAAAAACATCATCAACATAAATATTTATTTTATTAACATTATTATGTAAAAATAATTTTTTAGCTATATCAAAAGAAATATAAACTTTATTGTCAAAAGCATTTTCTCTTGCATTACTGGCTTCTATATTTACTAAATTAAAAACTTTTTCTCTGATATTTAAACCAAATAAAGTAACACCTATCCTTGGAGATATAATGGTAATTCTATCATCATAAAAAGCCCCTACTCTTTTCGCGATATTGCTATTTAGCACAATATCTTTTTTATTTAAATGGTAATTATTATTAACAAAAGATATAACTTTTACTGGAAGTTTAAAGCTACCAAATTCCATTAAAGATGGAACTTCTAAAACTGGTTCTATTGTTTTTATATAAGCGTGCTTCTTAAGTAAATTTAATATTGTATCTAAATCATGGATAGATGATTTATCTTTATTCATAATCTCTATGTTTGGTGACAGATCACTTATGCGCCTACCTATTTGGTCTTGAAAACCATTAAAGACGAATTTCACAGTTAAGACAATAAAAAGACTAATTGCCACTGCTAAAATGACAACTAAAGGTAGAAATGACAATCCATATTTAAACTTTTTAGCTCTTAAATATCTTGATGCAATAAAAAAATTACAAGACTTTATCATTTGTATGTTTTGCTTTTTAGTTTTATTTTCATAAACAATATATTATCACAAGTATATCTAGACAAAAACAAGTTTATACAGTACTCTATTTGTTATTTAACTTATTAGAAGCAAAGAGGAAATTATGCCTACAAATAATCAAAATAATTTACTAGAAGAGCAAAGGCATATACTAAATTCAAAACAACAAACGACTATATTTAGCTTATTGAGCAATGGGTTAAATCTTATATATAAAAATTTATTCAATGAAAATTGGTGGATTATAGGCGGTGCTTCAATTACATCTTTAATGTGTATTACTTATGGCGCTCCTTTTATTTTCTCTGTTTTTTTAGAAAAAGCTTTAATCGCTGGATTTACTTATAGTTCGCTAGAAAGACCATTTGAAAAATTTGTTGATTCTTTTACACATATGTTTTCAGACACAAAAGACTATGTAGAAAAAGAACAATGCTCTCATACTCAAAGAATACTTACATTATTAATTACTTTAGCATTACTGCATCCTATAAGTTCTGTTAGCTCTATTTTTTCATTTAATTTAACAGATAATCTTTTAATAAATAGCTTAAGTCTTACTCTTTCTCTTAGCTGTGTCTATAAATTATTAGATATAATATCTGATGGTTTTTTTGAAGGATTTAATCTTGTTAAAATCTATAATACATTTCAAGGCCAAGAGTCTATAGGCAAATTATTAGTATCTGTAGGCTTAGGATTATTAGTTTTAGGTTATATAAATTTAAGTTTTATAAATCCTGTTATTTCAACAACAGCTCTAGATGGCGTAATAAAGCTAGTCTTAGCTACTGTCGTTGGTTATTTCCCTGGTAGAGTTTTATATGAATCTGCAAGCAATCTCATGCTTTCTTTAAAAAATAATTTATTACATACTTATAGTAAAAATGAAAATAATGACATTGTGTTTAATAAAGAAACAGTGATTGGGGAATTTTGCATTGAATCTAAAAATTTATTTTGTACTTGCTATGATGCTTATCAAAATAGTTTTGGTAAAGTGACACAGGATAAAAATGATAATAATAATGTTCCAGATAGTAGAGAACCTGGTTACAACTTTGCTCCTTCAGCTTAATACCTGTTTGATTTAATCAAAAATATAAATTTATTAAAAATAATCTCTCCCAAAGCTTCGGGAGAGATTAAAAATATCTATTAAACAAATTATAATAATTTACTTATAAACTAATTTACTCCATATTCTTTAAGTAGAAATTTAATATCAGGCTCTCTACCTCTGAATTTTTCAAACATATTTAAAGGCTCAATACTACCACCTACTTCTAATATATTATGTAAAAAACTTGGCCCAACTTTAGGTGAAAAAATTCCTTCTTCTTTAAATTTATAAAAAGCATCAGAGGCCAACATATCAGCCCAAAGATAACTGTAATATCCTGCGGCATAACCTCCCCCAAAAATATGAGAAAAACCATGAGCAAACCTATCATAATCTTCTTTAGGTATTACAGATACTCTGTCTCTTATTTGTTTCAAGACATCATAAATTTGGCTATCACCTTTATCTGGAACAAAGCTTTCATGTAATATTATATCAAACAAAGCAAACTCTAATTGTCTTGAAAGAAATAAACCTGATTGATAATTTTTGGCTCTTTTTAATTGAGTTAAAATTTCTTTTGGTAAAGATTCTTTAGAATCAACATGCTCAGAAATCATTTCTAAACCTTTTTCTTCCCAGCACCAATATTCATGAATTTGACTAGGAAGCTCTACAACATCCCAAGGAACACCATTAATGCCAGATATCGCAGCATAATCTATTTTAGTTAAAACATGATGTAAAGCATGACCTGTTTCATGGAATAAAGTTAAAACATCTTCATGAGTTAATAAGGCCTTTTTATCTCCTTCAGGAGGATTAAAATTACAAGTAACAAATGCAACAGGTGCTTGAATTTTATTATTTGTACACTTCATTCTAACTCGGCACTCATCCATCCATGCGCCACCACGTTTATGCTTTCTTGCAAATAAGTCTAAATAAATTCCGCCAAGTAATTCATTATACTTATTATAAATATCAATATAAAAAACATCGTTATGCCATGCTTTAACATCTACATTAGTTTTAATTTTAAGACCATATAATTTATTCAATATTTTATATAAACCATCTAAAACTTTTGGGAGAGGAAAATACTTTCTTAACTCTTCTTGAGTAAGATCAAATAAATCTTTTCGTTGCTTTTCAGAGTAATATCCAATATCCCAAGCATTTAAACTATCTTTACCATGCTTGTTTTTTGCATAATTTTTTAACTGCTCATAATCTTTTATCGCGAAATTTTTTGCTTTATCTGCCAATCCCCATAAAAAATCTTTTACTTCATCAACTGAGTTTGCCATCTTTGGTGCTAAAGAATACTCAGCATAATTATCAAAGCCTAATATTTTAGCTTGCTCGTGTCTGTTCATTAAAATATTATATAAAGCCGAAGTATTATCATGCTTTATATCATGAGCCACTGAAAGATTAGATGCTCTTGTAGAGAACGCTTCATGAAATATTTTTCTTAATTCAGAACTATCCGCATAACCCATTACACTAATATAGGTTGGCATATCTAAACCAAATAAATAACCAGGTTTACCTTCTTTTTCAGCATTATCTTTTGCTTGAAATAATGTATGACTTGGAATGCCTTTTACATGATCTTGATCAGTTTCTTTTATATAATGACCCCAACTATCTGTGCAATCTAAAATATTATTATTAAACCGCGAGCCTAATCCTGCTAAATCTTCATCTAACTTTTTAAATTGTAATTTTTGTTCATGCTCCAAATCAACGCCTGATAGTTTTGCCCCTTGAATTTTCAACTTAAGATAACGCTCTTGGGTACTATCTAAATATAACTTATCATTTATTTGTAATTTTTTATATAAATTGCAAAGCTCAGTGTCTTGCTCTAACTTAGTGTAATAATCTACTATTTTCTGCTCTAATCTTTCATAAGTCTCTCTTAATTCTTTAGTATCAGCAACACCATGCAAATGCCTAAATGGAGACCAAAGGTTTTCTAATTCAAGATTTAAATGCTCAAAAGGTCTTATAACATCATCAAAAGATTCTACTCTTTTTCCTATTTTATTTTTAAGCTCTTTGAATATTAAAATATTATTCTTTAAGACTGTATTTATTTTAGCTTCAATTTCTTTTACATCTACATTAGCAAAACTAGGTAGATCATTTATAATATTAACCATATATTCCTCTTGTTCTTAAATTTTATAATTCAAATAGTAATTAAGTTAAATATTTCTCTTTATAATTTTGATGTAATTTTTTAATAAGTTCACTTAAAATAAACTTCATCATTCCTGCAACAGGAATTGCAAAAATAATACCTAAAAATCCAAAGTAATTACCAAAAATAACTAAAGCGATTATGGTTATCAATGGATCAAGACCAACTTTATCACCAACTATATTCGGCATTAAGAAAAAGTTTTCAAGTGTTAATACAAAAGCAAAAATTCCTGTTACTTTTGAAAATAATAGCCAAGTTGGTTCAGTAGCCAAAATAATAATAATACAAGTAGAGTAACCAATAAATGGTCCTACATATGGAATAATAGTTAAAGCGCCTATTCCTATACCAACAACCAATCCAAATGGTAAGCCCAATATCGTAAGGCCTATAGAATAAATAAGCATCTCAACTATAACAACTATCAATTGCCCTCTAATATAAGCACTAATTATTCTATTACAATTATTAACGTAATAATAAACGTCTTCTTTATACTTTGGTGAAATTAATCCATCAAAAAAATTAATAAAACTTTTATAATCTGTTGATAAATAATAAAAAAATAAAGGAAATAAAAATAGATTCATGAAAAATATTAATACTCCTATAATTGTTGATACTGTATTTTGTAAAACCCCAGTGATAACATTAATAGTCTTCAATGATATATTTTGTACGTAACTTTTTATATTATCTACAATTTCATTAACATTCCAATATAAAGGAACCTTATATTCCTCTGATAATTTTTGTGCATATTCGATAAAACTTTTAACATAATCAGGAATAGTTCTTAAAAAAGCCTGAAAGTCTTTTAATAATATCGGTAAAACCACTAAAACTATGAATAAGAAAATAATTATAAATAGAAATATTATAAATATAACAGAAAACCTACGAGTAATTTTATATTTCTCTAGTAAATTAAAAGCCGGATATAACAAATAAGCAATAACAGCAGCGAAAAGCAAAGGAACAAGCGCATTTCCTAAACCATAAAACAATATTAAAATAAAAGATGCAAGTAAAGTAAAAGCAAAAACATGCTTTAAAATTTTAAAAGCATCTTGTCCTGAATGAGCATCCTTGTTCATAACTTTTTTAATTTCTTTTTAATTAATAGTGTGTACAATATAAAAATATAATAATTATTAATAATAACAACAATATGATTATTCAACAATTAAAAGGGTAAAAAATGTCTAAGTTTTTAGAACAAGTTGAAGAAGTTAAAGACGAATTAGATGATCTTATAGTATATCTAAATCATTCTGGGAACTCTGATTCTTTAGTTAATAAGATAAGAAAAGATCTAGACGACGCTGATCCGTTTACTAAAATCAATGCGTTGCTTGCAGCACAAATTTTAGTATCTGAAGGCGTAGCGATGCATTCTCATTAATTTAAAAACAAATAGCCATAGTTGGAACAGAATCGTCTGGTTTTGGCGATTCTGATAATACTGTATTATTCAAATCATAACCAAATAAACAAAATGTTTGGTTTAAAAATCCACCATTTGGACTTTCCAAATAATCCGCTTTTTTAGGAGTATTAAAAAATTTATAAGAAATATTTGCTTCTTTATTAAACTTTAATGCTGCAGACTTAATGTCATTTGAAATACTCTCTTTGGGAAAAGGTAAAACTTCGGCTACTTTTCCTTGCTCTTCTTTAATGTTTTCTAATACATAATTTGCGCTATGTATCATAAAACATGCGGATATTTTATTTATAATCCTGGCAAAATCTAAAACTTGCTCAGCAGCAATTGGATAAACAATATTCAACACAAGAGTAATAAGATTATTTACAGCTAAAAATACACAAAAAACAGGGTTTAATTCATATAGATTTCTATACAATCTTGTCATTTCATACAACGTAAATAATACTATTGCTTTTTCTATATATTGAAAAAAAGTTATCATTCCATACATAGGTACCGTACTAAATACACTATATGTTAATATTCCAGATAAAATTGGTAATAATGCAGTTAAAATGTAAGGCTCACATTTAATCAAACTTGCCAAAGGCCTTATTATGTTATTTACAGGAGATGCAATAATATTCAACAATCTAGAAATAAAAGGTAAGCTCATTGCTATATAAAAGATATTGATGCCAATATAAGGAATTGATAATAAACAGGTTATAGCAACGCTGATTTTTATAGCTACAAATATAGCCATTTGTATATCTATGGCTATTTCTTGATCATATTCACTTTTAAGTTTCAGTAAATCATTAATTATTATCTGTACTTGTTGTTCATATACATAACAACCAATTGTAGAAAATATTAAATAACTACCATTTATTATAGCCACAGCCCATTTTAAAGGCATTAACAATTTACGAGTTGCCAAAACTGAAGTTAAATTCTCATTACCACCAAGAACATCTCTATATTTAAAATCATCTAGATATTCTTCCCCAAAAAGGCTAATTATAAATTCTTTTATTCTGAATTTAAGAAGCTGTTCAAGATTTCTATTTACTTCATGGTTATAGATATGATTAGCCAGATCTACATTAAGCTCAGGCTCCATCTCCTCTAATTTTTGCACAAGATTCAAAAATGCAGCATAATTAGCTCCAAAAATTTTTCTATCATTTTCGTTATCTAACATCAAAAACATTTGTCTTAGCTCATTATATTTTACTGATAGATTTTCTCGCATCTCAAGACTAAAAGCAGTTTTTGGAATAATAATATCTTTTTTAATAAAGTATTTATTTATCTCTAGAGTATATCCAATATCTTGTTGAGGATTTTGTTTTAATAATTCATTATGTGCCTGATTTATCTCAAGAAATTTTTGATTAGAGAATTCATTATTTAAATTTTTATCTGGATGATATTTGAGAATTAGTTTTTGCCAAGCCTTATTAATTATCTGCTTTTGTTCTTTTTCTTCTAAATTATTAAGGTCTTGTATAGATAAACCCAATGTTGCTAAGTGGGTAGAATCAAAATAAATTGGCATAATATTATAAAAATAAAAATTAAATAATGTTTATATTCATTGGAATTAAGATAGTATCATCAAAACAACTATTAATCAAGACTGATAACTTACTTAGGTTCCACAACCATACACCGAACCACATCCCATATTATAACTATCCAAACTATTATCAATATTTTTAGTGTCTTGACCTTTAAGCTTTTTCGATTGATTAACTGCTGTTTTAATATCTACTTCAAATAAAGTCTTATTTAATGTTTTTTCTAAATTTACTACTTTTTCAATATCTTTATTATCAGATAAACTTGTTAAGTCTTTAATTTGACAATTAACACATGGATCACACTCTAAGCTTCTATTAAATGACAATAAAGATATTCCAGATTGTAAAATTAATTCATCTCTTTGTTGTCTTGATAGCTCTAAAATAGGATGCCAAACTTTTCTGTCTCCAAAATGCTCGCTTTCATCAATAATTTCAATAGTATTGAAATACCCTCTTGAGCTAGATTTAAGTGCTGCTATTAATATATTAGCTTCACAAAATGAATCTATTTCATCTAGCCACTCTAAAATAGGCAACCCTTTTAATATACCCGCACACCATTGAAATTTTTGATTCGGGAACTCTTTTTTTTCAATAACAGCATCTGAAAAGCTAACAGCAGATTCTAATATTTTTAAATTAATTTTATTTTTATTTAAAAATTGCTTAACTTCTATACACCTATCTTTCCAGATAGCATTAGCCCATTTAGTATCTACACATACTACTTCAAGATTTTCTATTTTATGATTAATACACCACTGTATTAAAGCAATAGAGTCATTTCCAAAATTACTTACAATTATATTTTTCATAATATATACTTAATTTATATTCTTTTATATTAAGTTATCTTTAAATATTAACAAACTAACTATTTAATAAACGATTTTAGCACATTAACATGGATACGTTAAACAATCTTAAATCATTATCTACACCTAATCTTCAAGAATTACAGAATCATTTTATAGATTATATTTATAAAAATGATAATGGTATAATTAAAGATTTAGTTACTCCTGAAGAAAATCTTGATATATACAAAAACAGTATATTTATAACACAAACAGAAGCATTAAATACTATATTTAACACAGCTTCAGAATACTTAACACAAAACCCGCATAACTTAGATTTAAAATATAATTTACAAAATATTATAAAAGTATTTGTAAAAAATATTCCTTGTGGAAATTCTGATTATTTAGAATATGCTGAAAAATTTATTATATTCTTAAAAGAAATTACATTAACACCAAATATAGAATATTTAAATTGTTTAATGAAACTTGATATTAATTACTCACAATTATTAATGCAAAAAAACAATATTTTGCCTGATTATTCAATATTACAAAATATTGATAATTGTAACCCAAAACAAATATATATAACTACACCCGATATATATAAAATTATTGAACTAGATTATGACATAATAGACCTTTGGGATTATTTTATAACTTATAAAGAATTTAAGCCCCATAAAATTATCAAAACTAAACAATTATTATTTATGACCTGCTTTAATCATAATATTTATACAATATTGATTAATCATCAGATATTAACGTTTTTAAATTTAATTAATAAATCAAAAGATTCATCTATTGAAAGTATTTCATCAAAATATATAAAAAACTCAGATTTTGAAAATACTTTTATCTCTTGTGTTCAAAAAAATTTAATTTATATTGAAAATGATGCATAACATAATAAAATTAATTAGACCTAAACACTGGCTAAAAAATATTTTTGTATTTATTCCTTTAATATTTTCATTAAAATTTACTGAAATAACATCAATTATTAATGTTTTAATTGTCTTTATAGCTTTTTGTCTATTAGCGTCAGCAATATATATATTAAATGATATTTTTGATAAAGATAAAGATCAAAATCATCCTATAAAAAAACACAGGCCAATTGCACAAAATTCTATATCAATAAAAAAAGCTTACTGCTTATTTGGTTTGTTCAGCATTATATCTTTAATGATAGCGTTATATTTAAACATAAATACCTTTATAGCATTTTCATTATATTTAATTTTAAATATTTTATACTCGATTAAATTTAAGAACCTTGTTATTTTTGATGTTTTTTTCATAGCCTTAGGTTTTGTTCTAAGAGTCTATGCTGGAGCTTTTGTAATATCTATTTCTGTATCGCATTGGATTATTTTAACGACTTTTTTTATATCTTTATTTTTAGGATTTGGTAAAAGACGTAGTGAATATATTTTATTAAAAGATAATTTATTACCTAAACGTTCTGTTTTAAATTTATATTCAGAAAAACTATTAACTATTTTTATAATAATATCTTTAACTTTAACTATTATAATGTATGCTTTATATACTATATCTCCTGCTACTATAAATAAATTTAACCATGATAATTTAATTTATACTGTGCCTATAGTTGTTTATGGAATATTTAGATATTTATATCTTATTTTTGTTAAAAGCAATGAAGATGATGTAACTGAGATAGTGATAAAAGATAAGCTTTTGCTTAGTGTTATTATTATCTGGTTTATAAGCGTTATTTTTTTGATTTATTTTGGGCAGCAAATTGGTAAAATTTTGAGCCCATAATTATCTATATAATTTGCCTTAAGCAACAAAACACCAATGCCAAGGCTCATATATCATGCCATAAGCATTATTTTTAGGATAAGATAAGACAAAATTAAATTTATCAGCATTATTTTCTAGCCATAAAAATTCTTCTGTTTGATCGAACTCAGATGTTAATGTCTTTAATTTACTAGTAGTCAAATCTAAGGCTCTGCCAGTATGATGCTCACTAAATCCTGGTGGCGCTAATACCGCAAGAATATCTTTTAATTTTAAATCTTTTTTTAATTTATTTATTATCAAATTTTTTTGATATTCTACAGATCTAAAAGCTGATAAAATTTGCAAATCAAGATTAGATTCCATTGCTGCGGCCTTTTGCATCTGCTTAAAAGCTTGATAAGCATTTTCTTGAATAACAATATTTCGCCCATAAACATCTTTATCTTCAGCAATAATATTGTCAGTTGCTTCATATTGCATAGGCAAGATTAAGTTACTTAAGTAATCTAAATCTATGCCTAATGATTTATTAGTCACAATAACTTTATGTTTAAATTGATCTAATACTTTATTTTTTGATTTTAAATCTGAAATTATCATATGCTAATATATCAAATCTTATAAATAAATTTGCGCAGCAAATAACAAAACCAATATTTGCATAGCAAATATATAATTTTTTTCTTTTTAAAAGAAAAAGGCAAACTTTAGTTTGCATAAAAGGATTTTGATGTACTAAAAATTTACTCAGAAACCTTTAAGTCCGTCAAAATCATTCTTATGCTTCGCTCATTTTATAAGCTATTCAGCCGCAACAGAGTCTTCGCCAGTCCAAGTAGTTAAAATCTCAATAACAGATTTAGCCTGGGCAATACTAGATATATTAAATTTAGACTTTAAATTAAAAGAACCATTTCTTTTTTGATATCTTCTAATAGTATATTTGATTGGCCCATAAGCCTCATCTTTAGCTACCCAATCTTGATACTTGAAACAAATAGTGGTCCACGCACCTTTTGTCAATATATGCTTATCTAATTCTTTTACTGTCTCGATACCGCCATCTTCATAGGTTACGGTTATATCATCAATATTCTCAAACACTTTTACAATCCTTAAGATAATATCTAAATTTATTCTAATTTTGCTATTGTAACCAATAGTAATTAATATTCAAATTAAAAATCAATATTTTATAATAATTATAGCAATCATTTTTATAAGTTGTTATTATGTAAATTATTTTCAAAATTAATAATAATAAAATGGCTATAATAAATCCTTCTAATAAAAAAATTAGTATCTTTTCTCTAATCATGATAACTGTTATTGCAACTGACAGTTTAAGAAATATTCCGATTAGTGCTCAATATGGCTACCATTTAATTTTTTTCTATATAATTTCAGCTATAACTTTCATGATTCCCTCTGCTATAGCATCCGCTGAGTTAGTTAGTGCTTGGCCTGAAGAAGGCGGCGTTTATTTATGGGTTAAAAAGGCTTTCGGTGAAAAAGTTGGTTTTTTTACCATATGGCTGCAATGGGTTTATAATATTTGCTGGTACCCAACTATTTTAGCTTTACTTGCAACAACACTTGCTTATATTATTAATCCTAGTCTTGCTGATAATAAACTTTATACTTTTGTTACTATAAATATTGCATATTGGCTAATAACTTGGATTAATGCTAGAGGAGTTTCTGCATCAAGTAAAATGAGCAGTATTACTGCATTATTAGGCACTATATTTCCTATGCTGTTTATCTGCTTTTTATGTTTAGCTTGGCTTTACAAAGGTAATATTCCTGAAATTAACTTTTCGTTTAATAAACTCATGCCTGATATGAATGCAACGAATAACTGGGTCTTATTAAGTAATATTTTATACAGCCTCATTGGAGTTGAAATATCAGCTTATCATGTTAAAAATGTATCTAACCCTAAAAAAAATTATCCAATTGCTTTATTCAGTGCCAGCGCAATTATTCTTTTTAGTCTAATTTTCTCATCTTTAGCTGTTGCTATAATAATCCCTGAATATAGCTTAAAAAACAGCTTAAATAGTGGTCTTTTAGATGCCTTTGCATTATTTTTTGGCTATTTTAATTTAACTTGGATTATGCCAATTATTAGCATGTTAATAATTTTGGGTATAATTGGTAGCGTTGGAGCTTGGATAGTTGGTCCAAGCAAAGGTTTATTATTAGCAGCTCAAGATATAGCATTACCAAAAGTATTCCAAAAACAAAATAAGCATAATGCTCCTATTGGTATTTTAATTATTCAAGGCATCATTTTTAGTATTTTATCTTTCCTATACATAGCTATGCCTAGCGTTAACAGCGCATTCTTTATTTTATCTATATTAACAGCTCAATTAGCTCTAGTTAGTTACATATTTCTTTTTGCCGCATTTATTAAATTACGATATAAATACCCAGAAACACCAAGACCTTTTAAAGCTCCAGGTGGAAATACTACTGTTTGGATTTTAAGCTTAATGGCAATTATAACTTGCATTAGTACTATAGGCTTAAGTTTTTTACCTCCTGAGCACATTAATTTAGGCGATATTTATATCTACGAATCATATTTAATTATTAGCTTTATCCTTTTTGTCATTAGCCCGTTTTTTATTGCTTTTTTCACTAAAAAACTTGCTAAAACAGTATAAAATTTATATTCTAATTTTCTTATAAAGTATGAAAATATCATCATGAATAAGATAACATTATCTCAATTACAAAAATTTAAAAAAGAACGTAAAAAAATAACCACCCTTACATGCTATGATGCTACTTTTAGTCATGCTTTGAATCAAGCTAAAATAGATGCAATTTTAGTTGGAGACAGTATTGGAAATGTTATCCAAGGGCATGATTCAACTATTCCTGTATCCATAGATGATCTTATCTATCACACAAAGTGCGTACATAAAAATAATCTTCACAGCTTTCTTATCGCTGACATGCCTTTTATGAGCTATTATAACCAAGATATAGCTATGCAAAATGCAGCAAAACTAATTCAAGCTGGAGCCCAAATGATTAAATTAGAAGGCGGAAAATGGCTTGCCCCAATAATTAAAAATCTTGTTGAAAAAGGAATTCCTGTATGTGCTCATATAGGATTAAATCCTCAATACGTTAATATTGAATCCGGTTATAAAGTTCAAGGTAAAACCCAAGCAGCTCAAGAAGACATAATAAATACAGCATTAAAACTAGAAAAAGCTGGAGCAAATCTAATAGTAATAGAATGCGTTCCTAGTGAACTTGCTGATAATATAACTAAATTATTAACAATTCCAACTATAGGTATTGGAGCTGGTCCTGAAACTGATGGGCAAGTATTAGTCTTATATGATATTTTAGGAATTTATGGTAATTTAAGAAATAAATCTTTTAAATTTTCAAAAGTATTTTTAGATAAACAAAATTATACTATTGAAAAAGCTATTTTAAATTATAAAAATGCTGTAGAGCAATGTTTATTTCCTGCAAAAGAACATACATTTTAATTTTTTAATAATAAACAAAAAATGCAGATCATAGAGTCAATTAAAGACATACAAATTTATCATAAAAAACACAAAAAGCTTAATAAAGTAATAGCATTTGTCCCAACTATGGGAAACCTTCATGAAGGACACTTAAGTCTAGTTAAAATAGCTCAAAAACATGCTGATATAGTATTAGTATCTATTTTTCTAAACCCTTTACAATTTTCTGCTAAAGAAGATATTAATAATTATCCAAAAACAATTCAAGACGATTTAAATAAATTAAAAGCTCTTAAAGTAAGCGCTGTATTTACACCTAATGTAACCACGATATACCCTGATGGCAAAAGCAATGCCCCAAGAATTTATATTAAAGAATTTGAAACAATGTTATGTGCTGTATCTAGACCTGATTTTTTTAGCGGTGTTGCAACTGTTGTCACTGCATTATTTAATATAATAAAACCTGATATAGCTATATTTGGTGAAAAAGATTATCAGCAATTATTAGTAATCAAAAAATTAGTCAAAAACTTACACTTTAATATTAAAATACTGTCAGGAAAAATAGTAAGAGAGCCATCAGGATTAGCAATGAGCTCACGCAATAATTACTTTTCTGAATCTCAAAGAGCTCAGGCTGCAATGTTATATAAATTATTAAATAATTTAAAAAACAATATTATTAATAATTCAGAAAATGTTACTAATATTAATAAATATATTTTAGATTCTAAAGAATCTTTTAAAAATAATAATTTTGAAATAGATTATATAGAGGTAAGATCAAATACTACTTTAAATATAATTACGGATTATAATTCTATTAAAAAAAATTCATCTCGCCTATTTATCGCCTGTAATTTTTACGGTGTTCGATTAATTGATAATATTAATTTACAATAATAAATTAATTTACTTTTGAGAGTATTTTATTATCTTTAGTAAAAACACAAATACAAGGAAAAAGAATTGCCCAAATAAGACCATAACATAGTAAAATAAAAGAAGACTTGATGTACATAGCCTTAAAAAATTCTATGTAAAAATAAGCAAGTGGTACAAAAATTAAAACTAAGATAGATAAGATATAAGGCTTATTAAAAAAATATTGAGAAGTTATATAAAAAGTTACTGAAAAATTATTCCACATTATCATTAGCCAAATTGGTGATATATAATAAAAATCATTATTATTAAATAAAACCCAGCCTAAATTATAAAAAATACTGTCAATGATAATAGCTAATAATGTTATAGTTATTATAAATATGTTAAATCTTAACTTATGATCAGTTAAATTCAAATATATTACATATTGAATAATATTTAATAAAAAAGCTACCTGCAAATAATAATCAAAATTATGCTTTATCACATAAAATAAACATAAAAACCAAATACAATAATAACTTAAAGAATTTAATGCTATATAGATATTATAATAATTATATTTTATATAGTCTGTATATGATAACTTCACTTTATAATTCTACATCTCTACTATTTTTTTAAATTTTAACTTTGGCAACTTAAAAATATCTAAGTAGCTATTGTAATACTTATATGGAAACTTTACCATTAACTTATTATTGTAACTAACATACTCATTATATTTATCTTGTAAATTTAATAAATCAGTATTTAAATCAGTTAATGATTTTCTAAACTCATGAATATCTAAATTATGCTCCATATTAGGAATAGTATATATTTTATCAAAGAGCTTGAACATTTTTTCTCTAAGATGCGCTTCGTCTGATGATATTTTATCAACATCAAGCTTTAAAAAATCATCTTGAATTAATTTTCCTGTATTCTTTATATCTCTAGCTAATGTCTCAAACGTTTGATCTAAATGATTAAAAACAACTTTATTTAGAAAAACAACTAGATTTTCTAAAACAATATTTCTTTGTCCAATTACCCAATGTATTCCGTTAAAAATAATATCTATATTTTCTTTATTGGTCCGACAAAAGTAATAAGTTCTAATGGTAAAAAACACAAATAAGATAATAACTGATAATATAATAAAGCCTAAAAGTTCTATAGCCATAAGTTGTCCTAAAATTCCTTTTTTATATACATTATTATTTTAGCTTATTAATCACATCTCTTGCCAGTTATTATAATTTGATTTATTATTTCTATCTATCATTTATTATTAATCAGGTTAAAAATACTAGCAAAATCACATGAATAAAAAAACTGCAATAAACCCAACTCGTGAACAAAATTATCCTGAGTGGTATCAACAAGTTATCCATACTGCGGAACTTGCTGAAAACTCTCCTGTTAGAGGTTGTATGATCATTAAACCATATGGTTATACAATATGGGAAAATATGCAAAAATTTTTAGATCAAGCTTTTAAGCAAACAGGACATGTGAATGCTTATTTTCCTTTATTAATCCCTCTTAGTTATATTGAAAAAGAAGCAGAGCATGTAACAGGCTTTGCTAAAGAGTGCGCTGTTGTAACGCACCATAAATTAGAAGAAAAAGATGGTAAATTAGTTCCTGCTGGTAAATTAGAAGAGCCTTTAATTATTAGACCCACAAGTGAAACAATAGTCGGTGAATGTTATTCAAGATGGGTTCAATCTTATAGAGATTTGCCTATTTTAATAAATCAATGGGCTAATGTCATGCGTTGGGAGATGCGTACAAGGTTATTTTTAAGAACCTCTGAATTTTTATGGCAAGAAGGTCATACTGCTCATGCAACAAAAGAAGAAGCCATAACTGAAACTCAAAAAATGATTAATGTATATGAAGACTTTGCAGAAAATGTCATGGCTATGCCGGTAATAACAGGTCAAAAAACTGAAGATGAACGTTTTCCTGGCGCATTAGAAACTTATACTATTGAAGCTATGATGCAAGATGGCAAAGCTTTACAATCTGGGACTTCTCATTTTTTAGGACAAAATTTTGCTAAAGCAAGCAATATAACCTTTACTGATAAAGATGGCGATTTAAAGCATGCTTGGACCACATCTTGGGGAGTATCAACAAGGCTTATTGGTGGTTTAATAATGACCCATAGTGATGATAATGGCTTAGTAATTCCTCCAAAACTTGCTCCACACCATATTGTAATTATTCCTATTTATAAAAACGATATAGATAAAGAAAAGATTTTATCTGCTTGTAATGAGTTACAAAACAAATTATCTAAAATATTTTATAATAATACTAATATTATTACTAAAATAGATGACAAAGATATGACATCCGGTGAACGCTCATGGAAAGCCATTAAAACTGGCGTCCCTATTAGAATTGAAATAGGCCCACGTGATTTAGAAAAAAATCAAATATGCGTAACTAGACGAGATAAAGAACCAAAAGAAAAGTTATTTTTAACTAATCAAGATTTCCTAGATACAGTAAGTAATATTTTAGAAGATATTCAAAGTAATTTATATAATAAAGCTAAAACTTTTTTAGATAAAAACTCCCATGTTGTTAATAATCTAAATGAATTAAAAAAGTTTTTTAAAAAAGATAGCTCATCTGGCTTTGTTTATTGCTACAGTTCTGATAAATTAAATGATGAGCATCAAAAATTATTGAAATCACTAAAAATATCAGCTCGCTGTATACCCAATAAATTTAAAGATGATTTAGGAACCTGTATTTTTACTGATAAGCCTAATTGTAATAAAATTATTTATGCTAAAGCTTATTAAAATACTAAAGAAAGAAATATGTTGAAAAAAAAATTTCAAAATATCGGCATTATTGCTAGAGATATTTCAAACACTGATATTCTAGATACTGTTAAAAATTTGTATAAACATTTAGAGTCTACAAGCACGAAAATTTTTACTGATCCTGTTTGTTCTGATTCATTAAACCATCCTATATCAGACTACAAGAGCATAGGAGAATCATGTGATTTAGCTATTGTTGTTGGCGGAGATGGTAGTATTTTATATGCAGCACATAAATTATCAGATTATAATATTCCTATAGTTGGAATCAATCGAGGTAAATTAGGATTCTTAACCGATTTACCTGCGCAAAACTTTACTAATGCGCTTGATGAGATTTTACAAGGACAATTTATAGAATCTCAACTGTTATCTTTAAAAGCTGATTTATATAATGATAAAGAAGCAAGCTCTAAAACCATCTCAGAATCTTATGCTATTAATGATATAGTTCTTAATGCTGGTAATATCACTCGCATGATTGATTTTGACTTATATATAGACAACCAGTTTGTATGCAATCAAAAATCAGACGGTATTATTATTGCAACTCCAACTGGGTCAACAGCATATTCACTATCTGCTGGAGGTCCTATATTAACTCCTGAGCTTGATGCAATAACACTTGTACCAATGTTTCCACATAACTTAAATAGCCGCCCTATTGTTATACCTGCTAGTTCTGAAATTAAAATTATTGTAAACTCACATCTTGCTGCGCGGGACTCTAATTTTAAATTAAATCCAGGAATTAGTTGTGATGGGGGCAAATTAATTCATTTAAAACCTCATGAGACTATTAAAATTTCCATGTCTAATAATAAATTACGTTTACTACATCCGGCAAATTATAGTTATTTTGAAACTTTAAGAACTAAACTTCACTGGAGCAAGAAATTAACTTAAATAAATAATTATGCTAATCGAATTAAATATAAAAAATTTAATTATTTTTGATGATGTTACTATTAATTTCAAAAATAATATGACAGCTATAACAGGAGATACTGGAGCAGGAAAATCAGTAATCCTCACATCATTAAATTTAATTTCTGGCGCCAAAGCTGATTCAAAATTAATAAAGCATGAACAAGAAAAAGCTGAGATTAGCGCAAGTTTCATATTAAATAAATCAAACAGTATCCTTGAATATCTTAGTGAAAATGACTTTTTAAATATTGCATCTGATAATAATAGTTGCATCTTAAGAAGAATTATAACTAAAGAGGGTCGTTCTAAAAATTATATAAACAATATCCCTGTTACTTTACAAGTATTAAAATATATTGGTAATAAATTATTATATATTCACGGCCAACATCAACACTTAAACTTGTTTAAAACAGATTATCAAAGAAGCATTATTGATGTTTATGGGAAGCTGCAAAACTTTTTAAATAGCATAAAAGAAATTTATCATAAGTATAATTCTCAAAAACAAGCATTATCTAATTTAAAAAATAATTTTAATTTTTATTTAGAAAGTATAGATTTTTATGAATATCAATTAAATGAATTATATAATGCTAATTTACAGCCCAATGAATTTGAATCAATAAATTTAGAATATAAAAATCTATTAGAGCTTAAAGATAATCAAAGTTTAATAAATAATATTACTCATGATTATCTACCCAATATAACTCAGTCTTTAGAAAAAGTTATTAATAATTTAAATAATTTTAAAGCTCCATCTAAAAATATTAAAAATTCAAGTCAATTATTAAATGATGCTTTAATAGCTATAAATGAAAGTCAAAATGATTTAAATAAATTAAATGTAACGTCGAATGACTTAAGTCAACTAGAAGAACTAGATAAAAAATTAACTTTATTTCATGATTTAGCAAGAAAACATAAAGTTCAATCTAAAGATTTATATAATAAACAATTAGAGTTAGAACAAAAAATCAATGATTTTAGAAATTCTGAAGAAATATTAAATAAAGCAGAAAAAGAATTAGAAATAATATTAAATAATTATAGAAGCATTGCTGATAAATTAACTAAGGCTCGAACTAATATTTCTAGTTATTTTATTAAAGACCTAAAATCAATCATGCCAACTTTAGGCATTCCAGATTTTGAATTAGAAATTAATGTAAAGCCACTAGAAACCCCTTCGGCATTTGGTTTAGATAGCATAGAATTCAAAGTAGTAACTAATAAAGACACGCCAAAAGATATTCTTTCAAAAGTATTATCTGGTGGTGAACTATCTAGGCTTGCACTTGCTATACAAATAATTTGTTCTAAAATAGAAAATACACCTAGCCTAATTTTTGATGAAGTAGATGTTGGAATTAGCGGCGCAACAGCAGAAATTGTTGGTAAGCTATTAAAAGAAATAGGAGCAAATACTCAAATAATTTGTATAACCCACCTGCCCCAAGTTGCAGCTCAAGCAGATGATCACTTACTGGTTTCTAAAAAGAATATTGATAATAAAACAAGAAGCCAAGTATTAAGTCTTGATAAAGATAACAGAATACAGGAGCTTGCCAGAATTCTAGGCGGTGTAAAAATAACTAAACAAACTTTAGAGCATGCAAAAGAATTATTTTACAATGCACAAAAATTGCAAGCTTATGAGGAATGTGAGTAAATATTTATATAGTATTGCGTAGCAATAACAAAAACATGAGAGTATCGAATAAATTTTCTTTCTTTTGTAAAGAAAGAAGGCTCGCATAGCGAGCAGAAGAAGGATTTAGACAGACTTAAAGGATTCTGAGTGATTTTTTTGTTAGCCTTAAAGTCCATCGAAATCCTTTTGTGCCAACTAAAGTTGGCCTTTTTCTTTACAAAAGAAAAAAATTTTATATTTGCAAAGCAAATATTGGTTTTGTGTTTGCTTCGCAAGTTTTTTTTATATTACTTATTATAACATTATGGACCATACCTAAATGACACCAGAAAAGTATTGTGAGGATAAAGTAAAACAAAGTGGGAGTAGCTTTTATTATAGCTTTTTGTTTTTAGATGAAGTAAAAAAACGAGAAATATTTGCTATATATGCTTTTTGTCGTGAAATTGATGACATTGTTGATAACATACAAGACCCAACAGTCTCGCAAACAAAATTATCATGGTGGGCCAATGATTTTAATAAGTGCTATAATAACAAGTTATCTCCGGAACATCCTGTTAATATTGAACTAAAACCAATAATAAAAAAATATAATTTAGATAAAAAAATATTTGAAGATTTGCTCTATGGTATGCAAATGGATTTAAATAAAACTCAATATAGTACTGTAGATGATTTATTAAAATATTGTTATTGTGTTGCTGGAACCGTTGGTATTTTATGCGTTAATATATTTGGTTACTCAAACCAAAAAACTTTTGAATATGCTGAAAATTTAGCTAATTTTTTACAATTAGTTAATATAATTAGAGATTTGCAAGAAGATATTAATAAATACAAAAGAATATATATTCCTAATAATTTATTAAATAAACATAATTTATCTCATCAAGACTTACAAAGTATCATTAATAAAGATCAATCTAGTAAATCAAGTAATAAATTAAATAATAATCTTTTAGATTTAATATCAGAATTAATTGAGCTTGCAGAAAACTACTATAATAATTATAAAAAATTAATTTCTCCTCAAGACTTAAATAATCAATTTTCTGGCTATATAATGGGAGAAATATATAAATCTTTATTAAATAAAATTAAAAAAAATAAAAATTTATTACTCAAACCAAATAAAATTAGCATACCACCTATTAAAAAGCTTTATATTGCCTGGAAAACAAATAGATACATCAAAAAGCAATATAATAATTATTTAAAAACATGCACGCAATAATACTTGGCACTGGTTGGTCGGGTCTTGCAGCAGCTATTACATTAATTCAAAATAATGTTAAGCCCATTCTATTAGAAGCATCTCCTCATGCTGGAGGTAGAGCAAGAGAAGTTATTTGGAATGATCTTAAAATAGATAATGGTCAACATCTTTTATTAGGTGCCTACACTAGTTTTATAGAATTATTAGAAATAATTAATCCAAAAAATTTTGATATAAATTCGGTATTACACAGAATGCCATTTGAATTAAATTTTTATGACCAAAGAAAAAATTTAGTTTCTATTTCCAGAAAAAATAATTTTTATTATCAAACTAAAGGCTTATCTTTTAAAGAAAAAATTTTAACATTAAATTTAATTAAAAATATTTATTTAAATAAATATTTAAATAATAATTCTGTTAATGATTTTTTAATCAAATCAAAACAAAACACCAAGTTATATAATTTATGGAACAATATTTGTGTATCAGCATTAACAACAAATATTCACTCAGCACACGCTGAAACATTTGCAAATACTTTAAAAAGCTCTATATTCAAAAATAAAATTTTTTCAGATTTATTAATACCAAAAGTGAGTCTTTCTGAGTTATTCGTTAAACCTGCTGTAAAATACATAATAAACAATGGTGGCGAAATACATTATAATACTCGAGCAAAAAAAATCATTACTAACTCTAAAAATAATATTATTACTAATATAGAAACGAATAAAGGTAACTATTCATCAGAAAAAATTATTTCAGCTTTACCATATTTTGTAACTAATAAACTATTTAATAATATCAATATTAATTTAGATTCAGAAAAAATAACTACTCTTTATTTAAAATATAAAAACAATCCAAAGCTACCTCATCTTATTACTGGACTTCTTCAGCATAATATTGATTTTATATTTGATAAAAAAATTGAACATCCTGGTTTAATTTCGGTCGTATCAAGTAGTAATAATAATTTTAATAATCTACCAAAGGATAAAATGCTTGAGATAGCATACAATGAAATTAAAAATTTATTTCCTGAATTTAATGAAATAGATAGCTATAAAATCATTACCGAAAAATTTGCAGCTTATAGATGTGATTATAATAGTAAAAAAATCGACTTTAAAAAAATAAATCCATATAAAAATTTATGTATTGCTGGAGATTATAATTATCACAAATATCCTGCCACACTAGAAAGTGCAATTAGAAGCGGAATTATTGGCGCTAAATCTATAGCGCCATAATAAACTTATTTCTTTCTCATATGTGGAAACAAAATGACATCTTTAATTGATGGCTGATCAGCTAATAACATAATTAACCTATCAATACCAATTCCACAACCAGCTGTTGGTGGTAACCCGTATTCTAAGGCATTAATATAATCAGCATCATAATGCATTGCTTCTTCATCACCTGCATCTTTATTGGCTACTTGCGCTTTAAACCTTTCAGCCTGATCTTGTGCATCATTTAATTCAGAGAACATATTAGCAAGCTCACGCCCTGTACAGAAAAATTCTGCTCTATCAGTATAATCAGGGTTAGCATCACTTTTTCTAGCTAAAGGAGAAACTTCTGTTGCAAATTGAGTTATAAATACTGGCTGCATTAATTTATGCTCTGCCACTTCTTCAAAAATTTCTGTTTGAATTCGACCAAGACCATTGTTTGAATGCATCATTTTCATACCTAATGATTCTACTACTTTTAAAGCTTTCTCTTTAGTACTTAAATCATCATGTGTAATATTTTTGCCATATTTTACTATTGCATCAACGACAGTTAATCTTTCAAATGGTTTTTCAAAGTCTATTTTTTCACCTTGATATTCTACTTGTAAAGTACCTAGTACATTTTTTGCTACATATCTAATCAAGTTTTCAACATGTTGCATAGCATCATTATAATCTGCATATGCTTGATAAAATTCAAGCATTGTAAATTCTGGATTATGTCTTGTAGATAAACCTTCATTTCTAAAGTTTCTGTTTATCTCATAAACATTTTCTATTCCGCCAACTACTAATCTTTTTAGATATAATTCTGGTGCTATTCTTAAAAATAACTCCATATCTAAGGCATTATGATGAGTTATAAATGGCTTAGCAACTGCTCCACCTGGAATAGCTTGCATCATTGGAGTTTCTACTTCAATAAAATTACTATTATTTAAATATTCTCTTATCGCTTGAACTGTTTTAGATCTTATATTAAAAACTTTTCTTGAGGATTCATTAATAATTAAATCAACATATCTTTGTCTATATTTAGCTTCTTGATCAGATAAACCATGATATTTATCAGGAAGTGGTCTTAATGATTTAGTCAAAAGTCTTACATCTGTAACTTTTATAGTTAATTCATTCGTTTTAGTTTTAAATAAAACACCTTCAACACCAAGAATATCACCTATATCCCAGTGTTTTACTTCTTCAAATAAATCAGCTCCGATATCACTGCTTTTTAAATAAATTTGAATTTTGCCGCTTGAATCTTGCAAATGAACAAAAGCTGCTTTGCCCATGAATCTTCGGGTCATGGTGCGACCAGCAAGACTTACTTTGATATTTTGTGACTCTAACTCTTCTTTAGAAACATCACTATATTTAACTATCAAATTATCAGCGTAATCTATTCTTTTAAAATCATTTGGAAAGGGACTTTTATTTTCTTTTTCAGCTTTTTCACGTAACTTTTTTAGTTTATCTTTACGTACTAACATTTGTGAATTAACGTCTAATAAAGCATTATCAGTGCTTTGTATACTTTTATCTTGATTTAAACTGTCACTCATAATTTTATTAAACCCCTTGCTTTAAACATTCTTTAATAAATAAATCTATACCGCCATCTAATACAGCTGCTGTATTTCCAGTTTCAACTCCTGTTCGCAAATCTTTAATTCTTGATGAATCTAGAACATAAGATCTAATTTGACTGCCCCAAGTAATTTCCAGTTTGCTATCTTCTAATTTCTGCTTATCTTCATTTTGCTTATTTAACTCTAATTCATATAATTTAGAACGCAACTGATTCATTGCTTGCGCTTTATTTTTATGCTGAGATCTATCAGATTGACATTGTACTACAGTATTAGTTGGAATGTGAGTGATTCTTACAGCTGAATCTGTTCTATTAACATGCTGACCACCTGCTCCACTTGCCCGATAAGTATCTATTTTTAAATCTGCAGGATTAATATCTATATCTATTTTTTCATCAACTTCAGGAGATACAAATACTGATGCAAAAGATGTATGTCTTCTACTACCAGAATCAAATGGCGATTTTCTAACTAATCGATGAACACCAGTCTCTGTTCGAAGCCAACCAAAAGCATAGTCTCCAGTAAATTTGACAGTAGCACCTTTTATCCCAGCAACATCACCTGCCGATACTTCTAATATTTCTGTTTTAAATTTATGAGAATCGCCCCATCTTAAATACATTCTTAACAACATTTCCGCCCAATCTTGAGCCTCAGTACCACCTGAGCCTGATTGGATTTCTAAAAAAGCATTAGAATTATCCATTTTCCCATTAAACATTCTTAAAAATTCAAGATTTTTAACTAGAATATCCAGTTTATCAAGTTCAATATATAACTCATCCTTTAAATCGGGATCATCATCGGTATCAATAATGCTTATTAATTCATGTAAATATTCTAATTTTTCATTAGCAGTATTTATTGAATTAATAGAGCTTTCGATGCTAGCTTTTTCTTGATTTATTTGGGTAGCTTTTTCTATATTACTCCAAATATCAGGAGCTTCTAATTCTAAAGATAATTCTTGAAGTCTTTCTAATTTAACATCATAGTCAAAGATACCCCCTAATAGCAACAACGCTATCTTGTAACTCTGATATTTTAATTTTAGCTTGAGCTAAGCTTTCAAAATTTATGGACATAATTTTATGATTATCTTGATAAAATTTCAAAACATTAATTATATCAAATATCTAAAAATATTACTAATTATGTAAAATATTATATAGCAACCCTAATAACCATGCTGCTATATATTATTTATCATCATCTTTATTCATTTCCTTATTTTTAGTAAAAGATTTATCTTCCATAAAATTAATAACCTGTTTAGGGTAAGGTATTTTAATTTTAGCCTGCTCTAATACTTTTGTTACATCAACCATAACAGAAGATTTAACTTTAGGCCTTAACGGAGTTCTTTGTAAATCCACATAATAATAAACTCTAAAAATAATCGCATTTTCAAGAAATTCTTCTAGTAATACACTAGGCTCTGGAATTTTTAACACATCTTTATTTTCTACTAATGCAGATAAAATAACATCTCTTACATGTTCTACTTTTTCTTCATAAGCGACCCTTATTAAAAAACTATTCCTAACAATAGAATCATTATAAGTTAAATTCTTTAAACTTTTAGTTATAGTTTCACTATTAGGAACGATTACTTCCATATTATCCCATGTTTGCAGAGTAAAAGATCTCATACCTATTTTAGTTACTTTTCCTTCGTGCTCACCAACACAAATAAAATCACCTACTCGAACATGTCTTTCTAATAAGAGCATCAATCCACTAAATAAATTACTAGAAATATCTTTTGCTCCAAAACCAATAACAACTAAAACACCACCAAATGCAACCGTTAAAGTTGCAAGACCAATACCTAATATTTGAAGAATAATTAACACACTGATTAATAAAACAGTATATTGAGTAAATACAGATAAGCTGTTTCTTATAGATAAATCTTGTACTTTTGCATAAAGCCATCTGTATGCAAATTCTCGACTCCAAAAAGTCCACCAAACAGAAACCATAACTACAATAATAAAAATTAAAATACTCTTTGTATTAATTATTACTTGACCTATATCTATCCATGTATAATCTAAAAAAGATATTATTATTGATAAAACTTGTGCTTCTGTGAACCAACCATAAATAAAGAAAAATACAAATCCCACACCAAAAAACAACAATACTTTTAGTAATTTGTGTAATGGCTTTAATATCGCTTGAGACCAAAGCCAACCATTAGCGACTTCTTTGACAAAATAATCTGAAACAAAGCTCATTAAATCTTTTAAAAGACCACGAGTAATAAACCAAATAGATAAAATAGCTATAATTTGCAATTCAGCAGTTGCAATCTTCCATGCTAAGTTAACATAACCTAAAAAGCCTAACACAGAATTAGTAAAAACAGTGACAGGAAGTAAAAAACTAAAAAAAATTATTGATTTTCTCAAATATTCTTTTTTTGATAAAATATTTTTTTGCACTACTTCTGGAATTAACTTCCAATATTTAAGCAATGGAATAGAAAATCCTAACAAACAAAACATGAACAATCTTTCTATAAAAACTGTTAAGTAATAATTAGCATCAAGATAATAAGTTAAAGTTAATAAAGAGATAAAAAATCCTATAATTGATATTGAAAACAATAAAAATCTATATATTTTTTTATACTTTATGTATTGTTTAGAACTCTTATCATAATTTTTATGCTCTATTAAGAAAAATTTTGCAATTTGCAGCACAACAGAACAAAAAAGATATACTCCTCCTAATGATAAAAGTAATGATATAGTGACAAAACTTATATCACTCATATAAAATATAAAATTAACCAAAACAAGCATACTTGTGAAAACTATATTTTTACTAAAAATAATCCTAAATACATATAATATTTTTGAATGATATTTTAACTTATCTTTATTTGTACTTCTTACCTGTTTAGATATATATTTTTTTAAAACAAAAGTTATCGATAACCAAATTCCCAGTATACTTAACCAATTAAAAACAGAAGATGTACTGAAATTATCATGCTGAATACTTACTCTTTCTTGAAAAGATTTATATACATCTGTAACTTTAAGAAAAAGCATATGGGGTAGTTTTAACATATCAAAATATAATAGCTTCCATTCAAAAGAGTTATTAGGTAATTTTTGACGAACCCAAATACCTTTTTGTAAAACAGATAAATTATTATTATATTGTTTTTGAATTTTTTCTCTCAATTCTAGTAAATTATTTTTTTCATTATTATATTGTTTTAAATAATAGTTTGCTCTTTCTAATTTATTTTTTAAAATAAGAATTTTATCTTTACTATTTTTAAGTTTTAAACTTTGATCTAAAATTAAAACTTCATCGCTAATTAACTTTGTTTTTTTATAAAAATAATCTTCTGTTTTGACATAATCTTCATTAATAGACTTTATTCTATCTAAATATTTTTTTTGAATATTAGTTTCTTGCAATCCTGAATCATACTCTAAATATAACTGAGATAAATTATTTCTAATTCTTAATGTATCTAAAGATATTTTATAAATACCTAGTTGGCTGTCATTATCAAAGACTTCATTTTGTATTTTATCTATTTCAATAGAAATTGGGTTATTAGAGTTATTAAAATTTGGACTGTTATTGTATTTGATTTCTAAATTATGCTCAGCTGCATTTAATTCTAATATTTTATGCTTAAGGTTTTCAATTTTATCATTTAATTCATTTTCTTGAGTTTTATAATTAGATACTTTTTTGCTAGTGCTTTGATAATCTATATTTTTTGAAACTTGGCTATAGTAAGCCTTGCTATAATCCAATAACTTTGTAGTAAGCTCTATATTTTCATTGATTAATATAAGCGATTTTTTGTCTTGTTTTATTTTATCAGAATTATTAATTAATAATTTAATATTTTGTGAGCCATTATCTAGATTACCTACATCATGCTTTAGTATATCTTGCTCTAACTTTAAATCCTCAAGCTGTAATTCGATTTGTGAAATCTCTAGTTTGGCTCTAGATTGCATATTACTACTATAGCTCGTGCCTTCTTTTTTACTTGCAACAAGCTTTTTCTCGAAATTTGCAACAGTAAGCTTAGTTTTTTTAAGCAACTGCTCAAATCTAGTAACTCGTTTTTGTGATGAAAATCCTATATCTTGTGCATGATAAGATATGCTAGAATCACAAAGATTATTATCTAAACTGTTATTTTCAGCATAAATAGCTTTAAATAAAAAGCTTATGATAATTAATATCAATAATATATTTCGAAAAATTAATTTATGTGCCATACTACAAGCTATTTTCACAACATTACAACAAATTTATGACTTATAATAATAACATAAATAATCGATTTAGGGGCTTTATGCCCGTCGTTATTGACGTAGAAACAGGTGGGTTTAACCCAAAGACTGATGCATTATTAGAAGTCGCATATATTTTTCTCAAGTATAAAGATAATATCTTAACATTTGATGAAATAATTCATGATCATATTGCTCCATTTAAAGGTGCTCATCTAGATCCAGAAGCTTTAAAATTCAATAAGATAGAGCCTTTTCATCCTTTTCGAGGAGCTCGTGATGAAAAAAACGCTTTAGAAGATGCTTTTTCAGTTGTAAGACAAAAATTAAAAGATTATCGATGCTCAAGAGCTGTGTTAGTTGGCCATAACCCAGCATTTGATTTAAGTTTTCTTGTTGAAGCAAGCGACAGAAATAAAGTAAAACTACCTTTTCATAAATTTACAACTTTTGACACAGCAACTTTGGCTGGAGTGGCTTATGGCCAGACTGTTCTTGCTAAAGCTGTAAAAGCTGCAAATATTGAATTTGATGATAACGAAGCTCACGGAGCTTTATATGACGCAACTAAAACCGCAGAGCTTTTTTGTACAATTGTGAATACTTGGGAAAGGTTTAAAAAATAAGAGATAAATCAATTAGACTGCTTATTTTTTGTAATTGCTGTGCAATATATTTTTTAAAATCTATTTAAATAATGTTAAAATTCATTTTTTAGAATTTTTATTAATATTCAAAGTAGATAAATATGTTGCAGTCTCAAATAATTAATCTTGATAATATCACTTTAAATTATAATGCTTTTAACAATAAAAGTATTTTAATCACAGGTTGTACTGATGGCATTGGCAAAGCTGTTGCCCTTGAATGTGCTAAACATAATGCTAATTTAATTTTACTTGGCAAAAATGCAAGAAAATTAGATAAGCTTAAAACAGAAATTCAAGAGTTATATAACAATACCCCTGATTTATTATTATTTGATTTAGAAAAAGCAGGCTTTGAACATTATGAAGAGCTTGCAAATACTCTTTCACAAAAACATCAAAAGCTAGATATTTTATTACATAACGCCGCTATCTTAGGTGTTAAAACAGACATTAATAATTACCCTATTTTAGATTGGTTTAAAACCATGCAAGTTAATCTAAATAGCCCTTTTATTTTAACTCAAACATTATTACCTTTATTAAAAAAATCAAACCAAGCTGAATTAATATTTACAACAGCTCCTGAAGGATTTAATTCACAGGCATACTATGGCGCATATGCTATATCAAAAGCTGGAATAAATAATCTTGCAGAAATATTATCTTTAGAGCTAGAATCAAATACTAATATTAATGTAAATACTATTAATCCCAATAAAGTATTAACTAAATTAAGAAATAAATCTTTTCCTGGTGAAGATAAAAGAAATTTATTATTACCTGAAAATATTGTAGGCTATTATTTATATCTTATGAGTAATCCTGATAGATTGAATGGAGTTTGTTTGGATATATAATAAAGCAATAACAAAAACATGAGCGCAGCGAATAAATATTTTTTCTTTCGTAAAGAAAAAAGGCTCACGTAGTGAGCAGAA
>CAXBNV010000016.1:0-32329 GCA_963977185.1 uncultured Gammaproteobacteria bacterium
AAAAGATATAATAAAATCAGGACAAGATTTTGGTAATGTTCTTCAATATCTTAATAAAGCTCAAAGAACTGCAGTATTAACTGAATTAAAAGATAATTTAAAAGATATAATAAAATCAGGAGAAGATTTTGGTAGTGTTCTTTTATATCTTAATGAGATTCAAGTAATTACAGTATGCGCCGCATTAAAAGATAATTTAAAAGATATAATAAAATCAAAAAAAGAATTTACTTCTGTTTTTGAGTTGTTTAAATCATATTTTCCAGAAATACAAGATGAATTAGAATTATCAACAATACATAGCTTATTAGCAAACAAACAATATGATGTAATTGATCTTGATTATAAGTTAAGAGATTATCCCTTAGTTAATTCTTCATTTCATTTGAATAAAGACAAAGATATCTCTGTGCGTAAGTTTATTGAAGGAAATATTAACGAGCTAATGTTTGAGTCAAAGACGAAAGGAGAGCAAGATATTATTATAGAATCTTTGAAACAAATTGGGATTAATGTTAAGGTTAGTGATGATTTGTCACAAGGCGAAAGTTATAGCGTGCTGCCACCTGAAGATTTGGGCGTCAATAAATTGGATGAAGATGCTGGTGATGAATCACGTAGTAAATTTTCAAAAAAATAAAGGTTGTTCTTAGATGATGAACGATATTAATTACCTCTATAATATTCTAGCTAACAAGAAACTTTCCTCATATACAAATGTCTAAAGTTCAAATCAAGTAAATATAGTTAAATCTTAATTTTATATTTAGTTTGAATATTTTAATACCAAATAGATATTATTGCGTTTTTAAGGTAGTACATATGACATTAGCAGAGCTATTAAATGAAGTTGAAAAGACACCAGATTCAGGTAGATATAATATATTTAAATTAAAAAATGATTTAATCATAAATTATCAAGCATCAGTAAAACAATCGCTTAAAAAAATGCTAGAGTCTAAAGATAGTGATGAACAAAAGTATTCTAAATTAGAGACTTTTTTAGAAAATAATTGGGAGTCAACTAAAGATTCATTATTAAGTTATACCTCAATAAATAATACTGAAGTAACAAAAGTTTTATGTAAAGCTTCAGAGTTAATTTGTGAATTTAAGAACAGCAAGCTTGATACAGAGTCATTACCTTTTGTACCATTACAGTTTTTAATGCCTGGAATGGAGCTTTTTTCACTTATTCCCCATTACAATGACTTAGAGCCTGTTGAATTATTAAAATCAAACAGCGAAGATCAACAACAACTTTCACGACTTGAACCTGGTCTGTTAAAAGATGAGAAAGATAAGTTAGAGCGAGAAAAATCTTTATTTGATGCTCAGCAAGAGCACATAAGACAAAATAGATTTATTGTAAAAGAAGACTACTGCATTCCTAATATACCTCTTGAAATTATTTTAAAAACTTTCGTATTGAACGAAGATTCTAGTTCTTTAATTCCTGTTTCAGTTATTTTAGAAGATTTAAGTCTAAGACCTTATGATTTTTCATGTGTAGTATTTGATGAGAAAATAAAAAAAAGAACAAACCAACTAATAATATCACATTCAGATGAAACCTTGTCGGTGCATAATGCTGAAGAAAAACTTCGGAGCGCAAAAGATGAAAAAAATAATTTTTTAGATAACTTAAAGTGGCTTTGTAATCAATTAAGATTTAATGACGCTTATAGTGGTGCAGGTAGGGGTGATAGCGCAGGAAAAGGAGCTTATCCTGCTATTATATCTTTTAAAGAGTATTATGATTCATTAGGGTATCAGTTAAGACAGTGGCAAGATAATCAAGTATTTCAAGAAGGATTTATATATATAAAACTTAATGATGATCCTGCAAAAAAACTTACCTATGCAGCTAAATCAAAAGATGCCGGCGTAAAACAAGGTATTATTAAACAAGAAACTATTGAGGATTTTTTTTCTAAAAACAGTAAGGATAAAAATATACTTTCTGTTGAACAAGCAAAAGATTATAAAGAAGAAATATTAAAAGTAATTATAGCTCAAGGAAATGCTTCATTAGAAGATGAAGAAAAAAAGAAGATTCCAACAGAGCTAAAAAGTGAAATTGACAAACTATTAAGTTTATCAAGTGATCCATCAAAAAATAAGAATGCAACAGAAAATATAGAGACATGTATAGCTAACAGAAGAGCAGCATTAGAAAAGCTAATGTCAAGTGAAGATCAAAAGCAGTTACTTAGAAAAATAAACATATCAGATATATTTAAACAAAACCTTATAGAAGAGCTGGAATCTAACCTTAAAATAGCTAAAGATGCTTTGAGAAATAAATTACAGGAATCTGATGGTTACCAAGGCAAAGATTCCCTAGATATATCCGTTAAGTTACTAGAGGAATTTAACGTTGATTTTAAAATTCAAAATTTAAATGAATTAGTTGATATTGTTAAAGGTTTAACTACAGATGAAATTTCAAGTTTATGTGAAAAAGATGAAAATTTTGAGCAATTTATAGGTCCAATTAAAAATAATATTGAAAATTTAATTTATTTCGTTTTGGATTGCTCAGAAGATAATTTAAGAGCTTTACTTAAAGTGATTTCAAAGAAAGGTCGTATAACAGATTTTTTTGATTCTGCTCAAACATTAGGGATAGTTATTAATTTTGCATCAAATAATGAAAAGACAAAGATTATACTTGAAGCATTAAAAAATGATTTAAAAAATATAATAAAATCAGGAGAAGATTTTGGTTACGCTCTTGAATATCTTAATGAAGCTCAAATAATTGTAATATGTACTGCATTAAAAAATAATTTAAAAGATATAATAAAATCAGGAGAAGATTTTGGTTACGCTCTTGAATATCTTAATAAAGCCCAAATACTCGCATTATGCACTGCATTAAAAGCTAATTTAAAAGATATAATAAAATCAGGAGAAGACTTTGGTGACGCCCTTGAATATCTTAATGAAGCTCAAATAACTGTAATATGTACTGCATTAAAAGTTAATTTAAAAGATATAATAAAATCAGGAGAAGATTTTGGTACTGTTCTTCGATATCTTAATGAAGCTCAAATACTCGCATTATGCACTGCATTCAAAGATAATTTAAAAGTTATAATTAAATCAGAAAAAGATTTTGATGACGCTTTTCGAAATCTTAATGAAGCTCAAAAAACTGTAGTATTAACTGCATTAAAAGATAACTTAAAAAATATAATAAAATCAAAAAAAGAATTTACTTCTGTTTTTAAGTTGTTTAAAAGGTCTCCAAAAATAAAAGATGACTTAGAATTCTCAACAATATATAGCTTATTAGCAAACAAACAATATGATGTAATTGATCTTGATTATAAGTTAAACGATTATAATTTATTTAATTTTTCATTTCCTTGGAATAAAGACAAAGATATCTCTGTGCGTAAGTTTATTGAAGGAAATATTAATGAGATAATGACTAAGTCAAAGATGGAAGGAGATCAAGATGCTATTATAGAATCTTTGGGAAAAATTAGGATTAATATAAATATTAATGATGATTCATCACAAGGCAAAAGTTATACCGCGCTGTCACCTTAAGATTCTGGCGTCAATACACTTTGTGTGAGACGGCTATAGTCAAGATCAATTAGGGTTCTCTAAACTTAATTCACCAGCATTATAATTAAAGGCAAATAATTCTGCATATCTACCCCAATTTATAACTGTTTTTAATATTTTCTCAGATTCTTGTTTGCTAAAATATTGCTCAAGTTTATCTAAGATAATATCTTGGCTAATAGCCTTATTTTCAGATTGATCAATTTCTACTCTGATATGTTTTGCAAGAGGAACATAACTTAATAAGTGCTTAGCAAATATTTTTTTCTTTTCCAAAATATCAGCATCAGCAAATTTTTTACCAATTACAGTTGGTTTTACTTTACCTTCTGATACTTGAATAAATCTTAATATTTCTAAGATTTCCAAATTAGGGAATAAATCATCAATACCCAAATGTAAATCATCGGCAAGATCAGGTAGCTCGATAATATTACCTCGTTCAGACTCTGTTGAAGCAATTTCTTCTATTAAGCCCATAAGCTCAGATATTTCCGTATCTGGAAGTCTGTATCCAATAGATATTTCTGTATCTTCTACACTCGCAGTGGTTGGTAGCGAAAATAATGAAGCTTTTTTACGTTTTTCTGTCATATGCATATAGATAGTATCAATTAACTTATCTACTTTAGGATCATCTGTATTCCTTGGGTGAGCAATATTAACAGATAATTCATATTTGATTTTTCCAGGATCAGAATCAAAAATAAAAATTCTATCAGCCATAAGGGCTGCTTCTTCAATATTATGAGTTACTTGAATTATGCCTTTAATTTTAGTTTGTCTCTCAGACCATAAGTCCATAATATCAGTTCTTAAGTTTTCTGATGTTAATACATCTAAAGCAGAGAAAGCTTCATCTAGTAATAATAAATCTGGCTCTACAACAAGAGCTCTTGCTATACCTACACGTTGTCTCATGCCTCCTGAAAGCTCTTTTGGATATGCAGACTCAAAACCATCAAGACCAATAGTATCAATAGCTTTTAGAGCTTTTTTACGCCTTAAAGTAGGTTCGATCCCTAATGCTTCAAGTCCTAGTTCTACATTTTCTAAGACAGTAAGCCAAGGCATTAATGCAAAGCTTTGAAAAACCATTGCTATACCTGGAACTGGAGATTTTACTAAAGAATTTTTAAAAAAATTTTGGCCACAGCATGGATTCATTAATCCTGAAATAATTCTAAGCAGAGTTGATTTTCCCGAGCCAGATTTTCCTAAAAGAGCAATAATTTCACCTTCATACATAGTAAAATTAATGTCATCAAGAACTAATAGGTTGTTATTTAAACCTTTTTTAAATGATTTGCTGATATTTTCTAATTTTAGAAGCCGATTTTTCATTATATTTTACTATTTTCTTTAAATTTGAAGAACTTATGTAATTTTATATTGTCTTATTAAATAATAATATAGTCAATTAATAATTATTTTAAGTAAAATTTAAAGATAATTACTAAAATTCAGGAATAGTTCATCTTAATAGATTATATGTTAATTATGATAAATAAAATTATAATAATAATCGGAAAGAAATTATGTCTAAAGAATTAATTAAAGAAAGCATTCAAGAAAACATAGACTTAAAAGAGACTATGTTAAGTGGATTAGGGGTAGTAGGTTTTGCTTTATTGGCTGCATCAACAGCTGTTCCTGTGATTGCTATAGGAAGTGGGGTGTTACTTGCTGCTGCAAATATCAAAACTTTAGTAGACTCAGGCGAGTTATTGCATGCTGTTTCTAATGCAAGTTTTAATTTAACTCTAGGCCATGTAGAAGGTTTTATAGATGGCCTGATTGCTAATGCAGGACAATGGTTGCCTGCAATCCCATTTTTAGCTGGAACATTTAAGACTGCAGCAAGTTCTTTTTTTATAGCATTTGCACCTTTATTAGGACAAATTATTACGCCACTTTTAGCAGCAATGTTCCTTAAAAATGGAATTCAATTAATTAGAAGTAGCTATAAAGAAGAAAAAGAAATTAACAAAAGGCGTAATGAAATAGATTTACTTGAAAATGAATTAAATGAAGCAAGAAATAAGATGCTTTATAATCAGGGTATTTTTAATCAACAACTAGTAGAAAATCAAAGTAAACTACAAGAATTATGTAATAAAATAACACATATAGAAGAAAAGTTAGAGTTAAAATTAATCGAAATAGAAGAAACAGAAACATTAATAAAGAATATTCAAGACATTACTAATCCTTCTGAGTATCATTTGGCATCTCATCAAGATAAATTAGAAATTCTTAAAGAAGAAGCAGAACAATTAAGGCAAGATAAAATAGATGTAGCATCAGATGAACCAATATTAAACACAATAAATGATTTAATTGAAAAACAAGATAAAACAAAAAGTGAAATTGGTAGATTAGATAAAAATATTGAAGCTATTAATAAAGAAAAAGTCATTCTTTCTAAAAAAAGTGAGTTAGCAAGAAACAAGAGAAATTTAGGTATTGCATGTCTAGGTTTGGCTGCCATAGCAATTGTTGCAATTCCATGTACTTTTTTCTGTCCTGTAGCACTACCTTTTTTATTTGTTGCACTATCAGCAGGAGCTGCTCTTGCTTTTGGATATTATAAAAAAGCTAAAATAGGGAAAATTGAAAAAGAAATAAAAAATTTAGAAGTTGATAATGAAAGCGAAGATGAAGGTGAGGGTGAGATTAAACACGTCAAGTCAGAAGATAAGATTATTAATAAGGATTCTGAAAGTGATGAGGATGGTGAGGGAGATATTGAGCATATAAAGCCATATCATCATCACCATTAAAAATAATTTTTTATTAATCAAGCGTTATTGAAAAAATATTTATTACTTATACTATACTGATAAATAATAGGAAAGTTCAATATTGGATATTTTATAGGCATGGATATACCTGAAGCTAAAGAGATTTTAAAACAAAACTCTTTTTGGAAAAATTTTATTAAAGATTATTGGCGTGATTTTGAAGAATATGCCAAAGTTCAAGATTTTAGTGAAAATATTTTAATTCAGAATGATGAATCTGTTAATCGGGTTGTTTATGTAATATTAGCAGGAGATATTGAAGCTTATACCGTTACAAAAGATGATGCGAAATTAATTTCTATATGTAAATTTACTCAAGGAATGACAATTGGTGATGTTCAAGCTATATTTGGTCAATCATGGAGCTTTGGATTAAGAACACTCACTAAAACTAGTGTGTTAGCAATTGATTTAGATTTAATTGAACATACTACTCAAAATTATGAAATGTATGAATTTTTATTTAATATGATACATTCAGAATTAGGGGTGTTAACAGCTGAAATAAATAATCACAGATTGCAACATAATATAAAATTAAAAGAAATCCTACCATTAAAATTTTTTGATAATTTTTTAGATTCTTTATCAAAAGAAGAATTAGATTTTATAAGAAACAATATTAAATTTATCTTTTTTAAAGATAAAACAGAAATATTAACAAAAAACGCGCTAATTGATAATTTTTATTTTATTAAAACAGGGCAAGTTGTTGTTGAGCATAATAATCATAATACTCCAATCCTCTCAGATGATATTATAGGAGATACTGATTTTTTTAACACAGGCTATGCGTCTGAAAATATTAATACTATAACGCCAACACTAGTTTTAAAATTTCAAATTAAAAATTTATTGGTTTCAGATTTAAATGAGCTAAAAAATAAAATATATAAAAAGTTTATTAATAAAGCAAATAAAGAGCTTAAAGATACAAAAAATAACTTCAGTAATTTAGTTAAAGATTATGAAGTTAATTACTCGCATATTAAAAAAATGTCTCTTTTAAGTTTAAAAATGATAATTGTATTGTCTGTTATACATTTATGCTTATATTTTGATAATCACTTACATATTTTTGGCGATTATAAAGTTTTATTACATAAATTTTTATCTTTAGTTGGTATATGCAGTGTCTTTGCAATTATAAAAAAAAATAATCTGAACTTAAAAAGTATAGGTTTTTGCTCTAAAAATAATAAGGCTTACATTGAGTCTATCATAGTTACTGTTGCGTTAATTATTATTTCTTTAGTATGGAATGAGTTAATAATAGAGTTGTTTCAAAATAAGATACAATTGAAATTTATATATCCAGAATTTGTTACCAAGAAAGATTTATATGGAGGTTTTTATTGGTATTATATTTTATTAGCTATGATATATATCGTTATTTATGAAATAATTTTACGTGGTATTTGGCAAAATTGGTTAATGTCATTGTTCAAAGGCAGTTTCTGGGTAAGGGCCTGGAAGTCTATAATAGTTGTAAATATTATAGGTGCTATATTCTACCAGAGTTTATTTTATGAATTTTATTTTATGATGTTAATCTCAGGTTTATTTTTTGGTTATCTCTATGCTAAATATAAAAATCTTTATGCGGTTATTGTCGCTCACATTATTTATGAAATAATTATGGTAACCCAAGTCGGACTAGTAGTATTTTAATTTAAAGCTGCTAAAATTAGCTTTAATATTAAATATATATCTTATTTATTTTTCTAATTAAGTAATTAAATCAAAGAGGAGATAGCTTAATGAGCGTTTTAATAACAAGACAAGCGCCTGATTTTACAGTTCCTGCTGTTTTAGGTTCAGGCGAGTTAGTTGGTGACTACAATTTCTACGAAGCAAAAAAAAATAAGTATGGGATAGTTTTCTTCTATCCATTAGATTTCACATTTGTTTGCCCATCTGAATTAATAGCTTTAGATAAAAGAATGGATAAATTTAAAGAATTAAATGTTGAAGTTACTGCTGTGTCAATTGATTCACAGTTTGCTCATAATGCATGGCGTAATACTGCTATAAAAGACGGAGGTATTGGTCAAGTACAATATACAATGGCAGCTGACGTTACACATAGTATTTGTCAATCTTATGGTATTGAGCACCCAGAAGCAGGAGTTGCACTTAGAGGAGCTTTTTTAGTTGATAAACAAAATGTTGTTAGATCACAGATTGTAAATGACTTACCTTTAGGTCGTGAAATTGATGAATTAGTTCGTTTAGTTGAAGCCTTACAGTTTTTTGAAAAGCACGGTGAAGTATGTCCTGCTGGTTGGAAAAAAGGTGACAAAGGTATGAAAGACACACCTGAAGGTGTTGCTACTTATTTAGCAGAAAATGCAGATAATCTTTAATTTTAATATAAATTAGAAGTTATTCCTTCTTCTTATCTGTAATCAGGTAAGAAGAGGGAAAATATTAAAGGCTTTTACAAAAAATAAGTACATAGTCAGGAAGTAAAGTAAGCAGTAAGGAGTAGTTGTGAAGTACGGTAGTATATTGAAAAAACTTTTTAAAAGTTTTTTAGGGACATTTTTAATTTTTTTTTGTTCAAATCATTTTTTTTATCTAAACGCCAGTTCTGATTCTAATTCTAATTATAATTATAATAATCAAGATGAAATTAATAGCTTAAATGGTAAAGCTGATAGGTTAGAGGCTGAAGTTGAAAAACTAAAAATTGATGTACAAAAATCAAGAGATGTACGACGTTCTAGAATTTCTGGAGTTGTGGCGACAGCTGGATATTTTGGTTTAGGAGCATACTATGATGGTAGTTCTTTAATAGTTTTACAGCCAGAGGTTCATCGAGATTTGGGTGTTTTAAAAGGCGTTCAATCTATGGTAAGGCATGATATTGCTGAATTTGGCTCTGATGCAGTTGATCACATGGTACCCCATATAGCAGTATCTGGATATGTAGAGTCGCAAGCTGAATTTCAAGATATGAATAATAGCTCTATTAGGCTCAATGCTGCTGAATTAGATTTTGCAGGCTGGGTTAGCAAATGGATGACCGGATATACTAATTTTGGTTTTGATGATAGACAAACGCCACTTAGTAATTTTGAAATGTTTTTAGGCTTCATCACAGTTGGTAATTTAGATTATTCAAATTGGTTTATGACAGCAGGACAATTGTATGTACCGTTTGGATATTTTGGAACAGGAATGTCAAAAACAGGACCTATCCCAAAAGCTATAGGAAGAATTAAAGAAAGAGCTGCCAAATTAGCTTACTATAACGAAGCATTAGGCCATACTTTTTATGTTTCTGGAGCTACATATAGAGGTAAATTACAAAATGATGTTTCGCATATGCAAATTGACCAATATGCTACAAGTTTAAAATTAAGAAGAGATTGGAAATATAAAAATATACCAATGCAATATGATTTAACTTTTAGTTACACTAATAATTTAGCAGAAGCTGATTCATTATGGGTTAATTTAAAATATGCAAATAATTTTAAATTACATCATTTTGTACCTGGATCTGAAGCTGCTGGTAAATTTACTATAGGTAAAGTATCTTTTAGAATTGAGTATGTTAATAGTTTAAAAAAATATTCAACTCTTGATTTGATGCAAAATGGTCGCTCTGTTAAGCCAAGAGCTTATGCGTATGAATTAAATTATGATACAACGTTGAGTAACAGGCTATTTTCTCTCAATGCGATATATACTAGTGGGAGTGATACAGCTGTAGCTATACCTGTTAAATCTCAATATGGGGTTAGTGCTACTTGGCATTTATATTCTTATACTTTATTAAGTGCCGAGATTGCAAATCGTAAATTTTATGGAAAAAATACTACGATTTCAGGTGGAGCTTTAGATCCAGCTGCACAAGCTGCATTAATGTCGAGATTTTTTGGTACAAATGATAAAATTGTATCTGCTACTATAGATGTTTATTTTTAAATAATGATGCTATTTTCTCATCCTTCGTTAGATTGCAACGAAGGATTGAGATAAAGGCATTACTTAAAGATGCAAAAGGATTAAAAATTATTATGAAAGAAATTTTATTAACTGGTGATACACCAACTGGTAAATTACATTTAGGTCATTATGTCGGCTCATTAGAAAGCAGGTTAAGATTACAAGATGAATATGATTGTTTTTTCATAATAGCGAATATGCATGCTTTTACAACGAATATAACGAATCCTGAATTAATAAGAAAAAGTGTTTTGGATATAACTTTAGATTATTTATCAGTAGGCTTAGATCCAGATAAAAGTACCATATTTTTACAATCAGAAATTCCAGCAATTGCTGATCTTACTTTTTATTTTTCCATGCTTATATCACATTCTAGATTAATGCGTAATCCAACAATTAAGTCTGAGATTCAAGATAAAGGCTTAGGTGATAAGTACCCCTTTGGATTTTTATTATACCCAATAGGTCAAATAGCTGACATTTTAGCTTTTCGAGCAAATATTGTCCCAGTTGGAGAAGATCAATTACCACATTTAGAATTAGCTAATGAAGTAGTAAGAAAGTTTAATAATTTATATTGTGGAGTTAATTTAACTGAAGATAATCAAGATATAGATTATGTATCACTAGGAGGATTGTTTCCTCATGTAAAACCACTGGTTGGACGAATTAAAAGACTAGTTGGAATAACTGGACCTGATGGTAATGGTAATTTGTTAAAAATGAGTAAATCACTTAATAACTCTATTTTATTAAGCGATGATGCTGATACTGTTAGTAAAAAAATAATGAAAATGTATACAGATCCTAATAGATTAAGAGCAACTGATCCTGGCACAGTTGAAAATAATCCATTATGGATATTTCACGATGCTTTTAATCATGATAAATCTTGGGTTGAGGATGCCAAGGAGCAATACCGAAAAGGTCAAACTGGAGATGTTGTTTGTAAGAAAAAACTAGTAGATGTTATTAATGATTTATTAGAACCAATAAGACAAAAGCGTAAACATTATGAAAATAATGAAGACTTACTAATTAATGTTTTAAAGCAAGGCTCTGATAAAGCTAATGAAGTTGCAGAAAATACACTAAAATCAGTGAAGGAATCTGTAAAACAATTTTATTTTTAATATTTTTTAAACCTAATTAAATTAAATAAAATATTAGAAATATATTAGATTTGGTATAATCTCGACATTAAGCTTCATAAAAAAGTCTATAATATATTATATAAAGGATAATCATTATAGGCTTTTTAAAAATATTTATGACTAGTATAAATGGAATTAACGCAGAAAATATAAATAACTTATTATTAAAAATAAGGCATTTTATATATAAAAATCAAATTGCATCAATTGTTATTGTAACGGCTCTAGTTGCATTAATTGTTTCTGGTTTTTTGTTTACAAATATTAATAGTTATATAGCTATTGATTTTAAAGATGAGAATTTATCTGCTTTTGATTCAGAAAAGCAACTAATCAAATGGCTTGATAAAAATAATTATAAATATAAATTTAATTCTAAGGATAATTTAGTTTATGTTTATTCTGCAGATTACCCAAAAATATATCAAAAATTAAATGATTCCCAAGAGGTATCTACTAATAACAAATTAATTGGTTTTGAATTATTAGATAAAGCTAGAAGTTTTGGTAGTAGTCAGTTTATGGAGTCTATTAGATATAGAAGAGCCTTGGAAGGCGAGCTTGCAAGAACAATATCAGGTATGTCAAATATTAAATCAGCAAGAGTACATCTTGCTATACCTAAAAAAACAGCATTTATTAGAGATATAACGCCGGCATCAGCATCAGTATTTATAAGGACAGAAAAAGAGGATAATTTTGATTCAGATATAGTAGAATCGATTACTAGTTTGATTGCAACTAGTATTACAGGAATGAAAATAGAAAATGTAACAGTAGTAGATCAAAACGGCAACTTATTATCTGAAAATAAGAATTCATCATTACCAATTAAACAAGAAAAATTAAAACATAGGTACCAAGAAAAATTAGTAAAGGAATATTCAGCAGAAATTAACAATGTTTTAATACCATTTTTAGGGAAAAATCATTTTACAGTAACTGTAGATGTCAATTTGAAGTTTATTAATAATAATATTAAACAAGATCAACATTTAGACAATATTATAAATACTAAATATGGTGATTTGAAGATAATTAATATTACCAGTATGATTTTATTGGGAAATAAAGAATTATCTACAAATAATAATATAAATATTAGTCAACCTTATTCTAAACAAGATTTATTAAAAGTAGAAAATTTAATTAAAAGTGTTGTTGCATTTGACCAAAAAAGAGGGGACATGGTATTTGTAGACAATAGTATTTTAAGTAATAAACTAATTAAAAATCCTAATGGAACCATACCAGTTACCAATAATATATCAATAATTAGTTTAGTAATTTTAGCGTTATTATTCGTTTATTTATTTAAGCATAACAAAAGTACAGGTATTAAAAATAAGATAGTTTTAAGTAAGCCAAAAAATAAAGGTAATAATAAGATTAAAGATAAAGATAAAGATAAAGATAAAGATAATAGAGTTAAATCATTGAATGAATTATCAGATGAAGATATATTTTATAAGATAAAAAATACTCATATGCAAGTTCAAATGATTATTTTATCTATATTAGAGCCATATAAAGCTAGTAATGTTTTATTAAAATTTAGAAAAACAAATAAATTAATTATAATTACAAAGTTTTTTATATTAGATAGATTAAATATAGAATCTATTAAAAAAATATATAATGTTATAGAAACTAAATTAGAAATTAAAATTCCAGAAAAATTCAAATTAATAACAAAGTTTGATGGTATAAAAGCAATATCAGGAATTTTATTTTTTGCTGACTTATCTGATAATAATTTATTAAATGAAGTTAAAGAGTATAATTCTAGAATTGCAGAAAAAATCTTTGAAAAATTATTTTATTTTGAAGATTTAATTAATCTTGAAGATTCAGATTGTAAATTATTATTAAAAAATATATCCATGAAAAATTTGCTACACTCTTTAAAAGGCTGTGATCCAGTTATTTTAAATAAATTTATTAATAATTTAGATAAAAATATATCTATTGAATTAAAAGAAAAATTAGACTCATATTCTCCTGTTAAAATATCTGAAGTTGAGTTTGCTCAAAGAGAAATTTTGAAAGAATTTGCAAAGTTAGTCGAACAAAAGAAAGTAGAATTATTTATAAATCTCAATAAAATAGCCAGTTAGGTTTAGTTGTGATAAAAGAAATATAAAAAGTTATTAAGCTTATAAGTAAATCAAATAAGATTTTTTGCAGTTAGTATACTAAGATTAATGTAGTAAAGGTTTTAATAAAAATAAAATTATTATAATTTAATAATATAGCATTAGGGGGAAATAAATATGGCTATTAGGTCAAAATCAGTTAAAGGTAATGAGTTAGTCATTGCAGTGGATGGTAGTTTTGATTTTTCGTGTTTGCAAGAATTTCGAGAAAGTTATGAAAAAAAACAAGCTATTGCAAAAAGCTATGTTGTTGATTTAGATAAAGCTGAATATATTGATAGTTCTGCATTGGGCATGCTTTTAGCATTAAGAGATTATGCAGGGGGAGAGCATGCTGATATAAAAATTATTAATGGCTCTCAAGATATAAGAAATATATTTTTAAAAAGTAAGCTTTGTGAAATGTTTTATATAGAGTAATTGTTGAAGTTATAAATTAAAAATATATATGGTATGATATATTTTTAATTTATAACTTTAAAGTATGTCTAAGCTTAATTTGTTATCATCAGTAAAGAAATTTTTCAAAAAAGATGGTGTTTTAAGTAAAAGTATCACAAATTATAGTTTTCGTGATATTCAATCTAAAATGGCAATAGATATTGCTGAATCTATTAATAATCAAACTGATATTATCATAGAAGCAGGAACTGGGGTTGGTAAAACTTTTGCATATTTGGTCCCAGCTTTATTATCTGATAAAAAAATCATTATTTCTACAGGAACTAAAACATTACAAGATCAGCTTTTTAAAAAAGATCTTCCTGTTATAAATAAATTAATTAGTAACCCTAAAAATGTAGTTCTATTAAAAGGTCGCAGAAATTATCTTTGTAAATATCGTTTGGAGCAAGTTTTAATTGAAGATACCTTTGAAACTAAAGAGCTTGCTAAAGATATTAAGTATATTTTAAATTGGCATGATGAAACTAAAACCGGTGATATTTCTGAAGTTAAAAAAGTTAATGAAAAGTCATTAATTTGGAATAAAGTAACAGTCGGTAAAGATAGTTGCTTAAATAAAGACTGCCCTTATTTTCAAAATTGTTTTGTAATGGATATAAAAAAAAGAGCTCAAAATGCCGATGTTATTATAGTAAATCATCATTTACTTTTATCAGACTGGAAGTTATTAAAGAGCGAGACAGCTTTTTTGCCAAAAGCTGATACTATTATTTTAGATGAGGCACATCAGGTCCCTGATCTAGCATATGATTACTTTGGCGATTATTTTTCAAGTTTAGCTTTAAAAGACTTTTTTAAAGAAATTAAATTTTATATAAAAAATAATACTGTTGATATATTAGGTATTGATAATATAGCTATGACAGTTGAAGCTTATTTAAACAATATATTTAATATTTTAGATGCAGGAAATATTAATAAAAATAATTTACAGATTGTAAAAAAACATGAAAAATTTTATCAAAATTTACTAAATATAAAAATAGAATTAGAAAAACTTAATATTATATTAGATGCTAATAAGGATAAAAATCGAGATATAGAAACTTATTTTTTAAGAGCAACTGATTTTTTATCCGTGATTAAACATTTTATAGTTTATTGTGAAGTTTTTAAATATGATGCATCTAAAATATATTGGTACGAAATTTTTAATAAAAATTTTAGTTTAAATATTACTCCAATAGATATAAGTGTTGAGTATACTGAGATTCTTAATAGATTAAATGTATCTATGATTTATACCTCTGCAACTTTAGCAACAAATCATACTTTTGATTATTTTATCAAAAATTTAGGTTTAAATAATAGAAATGGTTTAAAAACTAGAATTTATGATAGCCCATTTGATTATAAAAAACAGGCAATATTATATTCTCCAAGAGATTTACCTAATCCAGATAATTCTTGTTATATAGAAAAATTAATTGAAAAAATTTTACCAATACTTAAGGAAACAAAAGGTCGGGCATTTTTATTATTCACAAGTTATAAATCATTAAATATAGCTGCAGACATTTTAGAAGATGAACATCCAGAATTTAATTTATTAATTCAAGGACAGATGAATAAATCTGATATATTAAAAAAATTTCGCAGTCTTGATAATTGTTTATTATTAGGAACAAGTAGTTTTTGGGAAGGAGTTGATATTAAAGGGGATGCTTTGCAGTGTGTAGTTATTGATAAATTACCATTTGCATCACCTCAAGATCCTATTACTCAAGGAAAAATAAAATATTTAAGGTCTCAAGGAAAAGATCCTTTTGCTAAGTTACAATGTCCTATGGCAGCGATTGCTTTAAAGCAAGGGGCAGGAAGGTTAATTAGAGACTTTGATGATTATGGTGTATTAGTATTAGCCGATCCTAGGATTGTTACTAAAGAATATGGAGGTGAATTTGTTAATAGTTTGCCAAACATGAAAAGAACTAGAGATATTTCTAAAGTTATAGATTTTTTGGGAAAATATTTTATTTAATTAAGGCAAATATTATTCAAGATCATCAGGAAGAGGCTTATGTATAGATGCTATATAAGTATAAACAACTGGCAATATAAACAAAGTAAATAAAGTTCCAAGAGAAAGACCAGAAACTATCACTACACCTATGCTAAATCTACTGGCAGCACCAGATCCAGATGCATATAATAATGGTATTAGGCCTGCAACCATTGCTGCTGTTGTCATCATAATAGGACGCAACCTTATTTTAGCTGCATGTGTTACAGCGTCTATTCTATTCAAACCTTCACTTAATTGAACTTCTTTTGCAACCTCGCAAATTAAAATACCATGTTTACTAATAAGACCAATCAGCGTAATTAAGCCTACTTGTGAATAAATATTCATAGTTGCCGCACCCCATGCAAGGACTAGTAACGCTCCGCTAATAGCTAAAGGAACAGATACTAAAATGACTAAAGGATCTCTTAGGCTTTCAAATTGAGATGCTAATACTAAATAAATCACACATAATGATAATAAAAAAACGACATATAAAGAGTTTCCTTCTTCAACATACTGCCTTGCTTCTCCAAGAAAACTATAAGAATAACCTTGTGGTAAAGTAGGGGCTATAGTTTGATTAAAATAATTAACTGCATCTCCCATACTGTATTCTGGTGAAATTACAGCGCTAATAGTAGCTGAATTCATCTGATTAAAATGAGTGTATGCTAGTGGTTTACTAAAAATTTCTACGTCTACTAAATTTGATAAAGGAATCATATTTTTATCAGATGCTTTTACATAATAATTTTTTAATGATTCAGGATTCATTCTATTTTTTCTAATTACTTGTGGAATAACCTCATAACTTCTTCCAAGAAGGGTTACTCTGTTTATATAGGCATCGCTTATCATTGTTGTAAGAGTATTACCAATTGCCTGCATTGTTACTCCATAAGCTCCAGCTTTGTCTCTATTTATATTGATTCTCATACCGCCTGAATCAAATTTAAGATCAATTGTTGTAAAATCAAAGATAGGATTTTGTGTTGCTAGACTTAAAATATTACTTGCAATATTATTTAAACTTTTAAAATCATTTGCCGTAGAAATTACAAACTGCACAGGCAAACCGCTAGAAGAGCCTGGTAGAGCAGGAAAATTTATGGCTGAAATAGCCATTTCTGGTATTGTTTTTAATGTTGTTTTAGTAAAGTTATTCATAAATTCTTGCTGGCTATTAGAGCGATCTCCCCATGGAGTTATCACTCCAACGCCAAGACCTTGGTTACCAGCAGGAACGCCTGCGATTGCAATAGTTGCAACCGTTTCTTTTTGTTTACCTAAGTCTTTAGACATTTTTCCCATTGTTGCCTGAATATAATCTAGATTAGAATTACTAGGGGCGGTGCCTATCATCATAAAGGCGCTATCATCTTCTTTTGGCGCAAGTTCTGTTGGAATAAAACTAAATAATACAGGTAATATAGTAAAGACTATTATTGCAAAAATTATAATAACTATTCGATGATTCATCACTGAATTTAAAGCTTTGCTATACATATGTACAACTTTATCTTGGGCTTTGTTAACAGTTTTTTCAAAATAATTTGGATTATTGTTGTGTACTAATAATTTAGAACTTATCATAGGTGATAAAGTAAGAGCAACGATACCTGATATAAAAACCGCTCCAGCTAGAGTAAGTGCAAATTCTTTAAATAATGCTCCTGTAATACCACCCATTAATGCAATAGGAGCATAGACAGCAGCAAGTGTAATTGTCATAGTAATTACCGGAATAGCAATTTCTCTTGTTCCAATTATTGCCGCTGCATATGGTTTTTGACCAAGCTTTATATGTCTGTCAACATTTTCTAACACTACAATAGCATCATCTACAACCAAACCAATTGCTAATACCATTGCAAGTAATGTTAAAAGATTTATTGAAAAACCAAATATTTGCATCATAAGCATAACGCCGATGAGAGATAATGGAATAGTAATAATAGGTATACTTGCTGCTCTCATTGATCCTAAAAATAATATGATAACTATCAAAACAATAATAACTGCTTCAACTAAAGTTTTTATTACTTCGTTAATCGAATCTTTGATAGCTATAGTAGAATCATAAACTACGTCCATATTAATAGTATCTGGTTTGTTTCGTTTAATACTGGGTAGCATTTCTCTAATTTGTTTTGTGATCTCTAATGGGTTTGCTGTTGGAGTAGGATTAACTGCAACAATTACTGCATCTTTTCCATTGGCTTGAGCTCTTACGGTATCATGGCTTTTGCTCATAGATACAGAGGCAATATCTTTTAATCGGACAACGGTTCCTTTATAAGTAGATATTACAATGTTTTTTAAACTATCAATGGTTTGTACTTGAGTTTCAGCTTCACCATCTAATTGGGTAAAATATCCATTTGACATTCCTGGTGATGATTGAAAGTTATTTGCTTGTAATATTTCAGTAACTTCTGTAGCTGATAACTCATATGCTGCCATTTTTTGAGGATCAATCCAAATACGCATCGCAAAGTCATTACCACCATAAAGGTTTACTGTAGATACTCCAGCAACTGTTAAGATTTGTGGTTGTACAACACGTTCAAGATAATCAGTAATTTCACTATCATTTAATACATTACTAGAGAAGGCTATATAAATTAAAGAAGTAGTAGAGCCTGTTGATACGCTTATGGTCGGATTTTCAGCCGCTTTTGGGAGTTGTGATAAGACACTATTTACTTTAGCTAGAATATTAGCAACCGCTCCATCTGGGTCAGTATCTAATTTCATATAAACAGTAATTACCGAGCTTCCAAATAAACTTTGGGAGGTCATAAAGTCAATATTATTAGCTTGAGCAATTGCCTGTTCTAATGGTTGTGTAATAAATCCTTGGATTTGATCTCCACCTGCACCATAATAACTTGTTGTTACTGTAACAACAGTGTTAGTCATTTGAGGATATTGTCGAATTTGTAGGCTGCTTAGTGCCTGTAATCCAAGCAATACGATTAATAAGCTAATTGATATGGATAATATTGGACGTCTAATAAAGGTATCTGTAAATTTTTTCATATAATAGTTTTATAATTTTGGCAACTTGTCAGGTGTTTTCAATGTATCACTTTTTACTATTTTTATTTGACTACCATTACTCAAGCGAACTTGGCCGCTTGTAACTATTTTATCTCCTACTTTAATGCCATTACTTATTTTTGCTGTGTTTCCTTTTCGTGAACCAACATTTACAACGACTTGTTTTACTGTTTGTACAGTTTTGTCATCTTTATCTTTAGTGTTATTTATTATATAAACAGATTGACCATAAAGAGCAAAGTTGATGGCTGTAAGAGGTATTACGACTTGATTTTTTTCAGAAGGTAAAGCTATAGAAATTTTAGCAAACATTCCAGATCTTAGTTTTTTATCACTATTTGGTATTGATGCTTGTGCTTGTATAACACCGCTTTGAAGGTTTACAGCAGAATCTATGGCTGTTATTTTTCCAAAAAATTTGTTGTTAGGAAATGGATCAACATCAATGCTAACATCTTGCCCAACATATATTTTTTCAAAATCTGTTTGTGGCACAGTAAATCTAATACGCATTAATGATAAGTCTTCTAAATGAGTAATCGCATCACCAGGATTTAAGTATTGGCCTAGATATACATTTCTAATTCCTACAACTCCAGTAAAAGGTGCGTTAATGTTTAATTGGTCAATCGTTGCCTCAAGGCTTTTTATTTGACTAACAAGAGCCAAATAGTCAGAACGAGATTTATCATATTGTTCTTTTGAAATAGCTCCAGTTTTAACTAATTTTTTCATTCGCTCAAAATTTACTTTTGAAAAAATCATTTGAGCTTGGGCTTGTTCTAAATTAGCAACTTCTACACTTTGATATTGCTTAAGAAGAATTTGTCCTTTTTTTACTTCTTCGCCTGAATTAAATTTTAAGGCAATAACTTTACCAGCTTTTTCAGCTGCTAAATCGACACCTTGATTAGGCTCAATAAATCCTATTGCATCGATTTCAGGATTCCATGTTGTAGGTTCAACTATCATAGCTGTTACAGGAAATTTTTGCACAGGAAAGTGAGCAAAATAATAAGCTATGGCTCTTTGTTTATATATATTGAATCCAATGACGCTGCCAAATATTACTATTACTAGCAGTATCATAATAAACATCCATTTTTTCATGCTTTAATCCATAATTAGAGTACTTATATATAATTGTAGTAGGTTATTAAATTAATTTATAAAAATATTTATGATTTTAATACGTTAAAAAATGTTTTTGTCCAAATTTAGTCATAAATACAGTGCCCATTGCAAAAATAGAGCCTATAAAAGTAATTACCATAGATAAAATAGGTATAAATGAGAAAACCATTAAGACTATAGCTCCCATTATAAATGCTGTATATTGTTTTTTACTTGAACTCCATTTTTGAATAATTTTTTCTCCAACAAAACATGAAATTGCTGTCCATCCAAAGATACTTGCAACTAGATAAAATATAATTAAAAAAGGAATTAATGGTATTCCAAGTAGACTTATTATTAAGAGAATTAATATTGGGATAAATAAAATCCAGGCCAAAAGACCAAAAGAAAAACTTTTTATGGGATGTTTTTTTACACCTGCAACCATTGAAATAATATTTTTTTCAAAAAACCAAATACATAACATACCAAGAACTAAGAATAATAAATGCTTTGTTATGTTTAAATTAATTTTAAATAAATTATAAGCAGTAATTCCGGAAAAGAGCATTTTTGGAGATGTTGCTAATTTTTTTAATTCATCAGGTAGCGTAGTGGTATTATAATTTTTAGGTAGTTGTACCCCAGACTCAGTAATTATTTTCCCTCCAAAAATATTAATAGCCCCATTAATTTTAGCATTTCTAGTAATAGTTAAATCGCCACCAAAAACAGTTACATTATTTGTAATAGTTCCTTCTAAATCTAAATTACCACCTAAAACGGTAATATTATTAAATGTTTCATTTTTTTTTACAGTAAAATCATTCCCATAAATGATTATATTTTTTGGTAAACTTTGTTCAGCAAATGCTGAGTTAGATAATAAAATTATTAAAAATAGTTTAAATATTAGTAATTTCTTCATTATTTATATACCTTTGTTTGTATATAAAGAATATAGCATATTATCATTAATTTTTTGTTGGAGAAAAATCAGATATAAAATAAATATAGCTAACAATACAAGTTATAGCTAAAGCTAAGTAAGATATACCCAGTATTAATGCACCCGAATGGAATGAAAGAGATGCAACGGTCGTACTTGCTATAAAACCTATAAGGATCTGAATGCTGCTATATAATGCTCCAGCAGCGCCCATTTTCTTTTGAAACGGGCTAAGAGCATATGATAGAGCATTAAATACAATTAAAGGGCCTCCAAAAAAATTAATAGCAACGCCAGTTATTAATAATGGTATTGTCATTATTCCTAAAGTTTCAATTATTAGTATCCAAAAACCAGATATAAATAAGCAAGCAATGCCTAATTGAATAGTTTTTTTACTTCCTATTGCATTTAAAATAGAGCTAAAAATTGCTTTGTAAAACATGCTTAGAACACCAAGAAGGCCTATGATTAAACCATAATTTACAGGGGAGACATGAAATCTTATTTGTAATATAAATGAACTTAAAGTTGAAAATGAAATAAATGAACCCATAACACAGCCACTTAATATAGTGCTACCAATAAAAGTTGGGTTCAGTAATAATTCTTTGTATTGTTTAAATATATTTTTAATTTTAGTAGCATAAGGATTTTTGAATAAATTTGTTTCTTGGCATAAAAATAAGTAAATAAATAAAATTAAAGTAAAATATCCACCTAAGACTATAAAATTGGCTTGCCAATATAATTTTTTTTGAATATAAGATCCAATTACTGGTGCTAGTACGGGAGATATAGATTGAAATAAACTTACATAAGATCCAAGGACAGCTAATTTTTTCCCATGAGCAATATCTGCTATTATTATTCTGCCAATACCAGTACAAACTCCTGAACCAATTCCTTGCAGTAAACGCATAAATAAGAAAGCTTCAATATTTTCGGTAAAAGCTGCACCAAAGCTTGAAAAAATAGCGATAATAAGACCAATAAGCATAATAGGTTTTCTGCCGTACTTATCAGATAATGGCCCATAAACTAAAATACTAGCACCAAGACCTAACAAAAAAATAGAAACAGATAATTGTATATAATGCTGGGAAGTATGCATATATTTCATAATATATGGCATTGATGCTAAATGAATATCAACACCTAAAAAACTTCCTATAGCTAATAGCATTACTATTAATACTATTTTGATTTCTGATTTCTTATTTAATGATTGCAATTGAAGTCCTTTTTATATTATCTATACTTTAATAAATAATATAAAATTGAATTAATTACAACCCAAAGGAAAGTTATGTCAGATCAATTTTTTTATAATGAAGCATTAAAAGAGGCAGAAAAAGGACTTAAAGAAGGTGGTATCCCTATAGGGGCTGCATTAGTACATAATAATAAAGTAATAGGTTTAGGACATAATAAACGTATTCAAGAAGATAGTGCCATTAAACATGGTGAAACAGACTGCTTTGAAAATGCTGGCAGACAAAAAGCAGAAGTTTATCAAAACAGTATACTTTATACCACTTTATCACCTTGTGATATGTGTACAGGAGCAATATTGCTTTATAAAATACCAAAAGTTGTAATCGGGGAAAATCATAATTTTATGGGTAATGAAAAGCTTCTAAAAGAAAGAGGTGTTGAGGTTATTATTTTGGATGATATAAAAACTAAAAATATGATGAAAAAATTTATTAGTGATAATCCTGAATTATGGAATGAAGATATAGGAGAGCATGATTAATTATACCAACTCCTATTTGGTATAGCAGTTATGCTTTAATATCTGTAATCATCAGGTTTAAACGGACCAGTTATATTAACATCGATATATTTAGCTTGTTTTTCGGTTAATTTAGTCAATTTTGCACCTAATCTATCAAGGTGTAATCTTGCTACTTTTTCATCTAATTTTTTAGGAAGGGTATATACTTTATTTTGATATTTTTCATGGTTTTGCCAAAGTTCTATTTGAGCCAGAACTTGATTAGTAAAAGAGCTGGACATAACAAAGCTAGGGTGACCTGTTGCACATCCTAAATTTACTAATCTTCCTTCAGCAAGTAAGATAATTTTATGACCATTTGGTAAAGATATATGATCAACTTGTGGTTTGATATTTTCCCATTTATACTGCCTTAATTTTTCTACTTCAATTTCTGAATCAAAATGACCTATATTACATAATATAGCTTCATTACGCATTCTTAAAACATGTTCATGAGTAATGACGCTTTCATTCCCTGTAGCTGTTACAAAAATGTCGACTTGTTCAACGATATTTTTATCATTTAAATCTACAACTTTATATCCTTCCATAGCAGCTTGCAAGGCACATATAGGATCACATTCAGCAATCCAAACATTTGAGCCTAATGCTTTTAGACTTTGTGCGCAACCTTTACCAACATTGCCAAATCCTAATACTAGAGAAGTTTTTCCTGCTATCATTACATCAGTTGCACGTTTTATACCATCAACTAAAGATTCGCGGCAGCCATATAAATTATCAAATTTTGACTTAGTTACAGAATCATTAACGTTAATAACAGGAACAAATAATTTATTTTCTTTTTCAAGTTGAATAAGTCTTTTAATACCAGTAGTAGTTTCTTCTGATATTCCCTTTATAGTTTTTAATAAGTCATGATGATGTTCATGTACATATAAAGATAAATCAGCACCATCATCTAATAATAAATTTGGAGACCAATTATTAGGGCCTTGTATAGTTTGTTTAACACACCAAATGTAATCTTCTTCAGTTTCACCTTTCCAAGCAAATACAGAAACACCTGCTTTAGCCATTGCTGCAGCTGCATGATCTTGAGTTGAGAATATATTACAAGAAGACCATCTTACTTGCGCACCTAGTTCTATTAAAGTTTCTATTAGCACAGCTGTTTGAATAGTCATATGCAAACATCCTGCTATTTTTGCGCCTTTTAAAGGAAATTTATTTTTATATTCATGACGAATAGACATAAGGCCTGGCATTTCTGTTTCTGCTATAGAAATTTCTTTCCTACCAAATTCAGCAAGATTAACATCTGCAACTTTATAATCATTAATGACATGATTTACAGCCATATTTTTTAAATCCTTTTTAAAAAATAATACAATTATTTTATTTAGTATAGCTAAAAATTGGATTTTAAATATATTTTATTTTTAATATATTTAAATAGCATCAGATTTGTTTTCTATTAAGATATAAGTATCTAATACTACATTAATAGATTCAATAAAATTATTAACTTGGTTAATTATGTTTTGGTCAATTAATTTTTCAGGATCTTTGATTTTATTTAATGTATTTTCTAAATCAAAAGCTGCTGTTTTTAATTGTGGTACGCCGCAATAACAACATGACCCATGTAATTTATGTACAAAATGTTTTAAATTACTTAAGTTTCTTGATTTTAAAGCATGACTTATATCTTTTTTAGTATTAGGTAGCTCTTTAATAAGCATTGAAAGTAAATCTGCTGCTAATTCTTCGTTATTATTGGCAAGTTTTAATCCTAAATTAAGATCAATAATATTATTATGTTTTTCATTATATACAGGTAATTTTTTATTTAATGTAGAATTATTTGATGTTAATTCCGTATTATTAAAATTAATCCATTGGTGTAAAGTTTTTTCAAGCTCAGATTCGCAAAGCGGTTTTGATAGATAGTCATTCATTCCTGATGCTAGGAGCTTTTCTCTTTCTCCTAATATTGCATGAGCAGTTAAAGCTATAATAGGAATGTTTTTAAATTTTTCTATTTTTCTTATTTGTTTCATAGTTTCAATACCATCTATTTCTGGCATATGAATATCCATGAAAATTAAAGAAATATTTTCATTTTGTTTAATGATGTCTAATGCTTTAAAGCCACTTGTAGCTGAAATAACATTCAGTTTAAAATTTTCTATCATTATGGATAATAATTTTAAATTAGCTTTATTATCATCGACAGCAAGAACAGTTTGTTTGGTAATATTTTCTTGGCTATTTGAATCAAGTGATTTTTTGGACCTATTTAGTTCTAGTAAATTATTTTTACTAGATATAATTACTTGGTTTATTAAATTTGAGTCATGACATTTTATTAAAGCATCATAAAGTTTTTTATGATTCACAGGTTTACTTAAACAGAAGTTTGCCCCCATTTTTATTATTTTGTCATAATACTTTTGATCAGTTGTATTAAGCAAAAATCCTATTTTAATATTATTTTTTGTTGCAAGAGCGATTACATTTTTAATTTTATCACCTTGTAGATTCAAGCTTGTGTTTAAATTATTAATGCCAACTATGATATAATCAAAACAAATATTATTTTGTTTTATAGATTCAATTTGTGCCTCAATATTATCAATATTAGATGTTTCCTTTACTTTAATTGACCATTCTAATAATTGATGTTTAATGTTTAATTTAGTTATGGGGTGTTGTTCACATATTAAAATATTTTTATTTTTTAGCTCTTCAGACACATGATGATTTTCAGTATCTTCATTAATTTCACTCCAAAAAGTAAACCAGAAAGTTGAGCCTTTTTGATGAGAGCTTTCAACGCCGATTTTTCCACCCATAGTCTCAACTATTTTTTTAGAAATAACTAATCCTAACCCTGTTCCGCCATATTTACGAGCTGTTGTATTATCGGCTTGAGAAAATGCTTTAAATAGTTTATTTTGCTCAAATGAGGTTAGTCCTATTCCTGTATCAGTAATAGATACTTTAATTAAAGCAGAGTTATCAGTTTTTGTTTCTAACATTACTCGAACAATTATATTGCCTTGTTCTGTAAATTTTATAGCATTATTTACTAGGTTAATTAAAACTTGTTTTATCCTTAATGGATCACCAATAACTTTATTTGGCACATCATAATAAACTATATGAGCAAGTTCTAAGTTTTTTTTATGGGCGTTTGGAGCTAGTATATGTAGGGCATCATCTATGCAGTCTTTAATATTAAGAACAGTTTTCTCTAAAATTAATTTTCCAGCTTCAATTTTTGAAAAATCTAAAATATCATTAATTATTTGCAATAAATTTTTAGCTGAGTCTTGAATTGTAATTAAATAATCATTTTGCTGTTCAGTTAATTTAGTTTTTAATAGCAAGTTAGTAAAGCCTATTATGCCGTTCATTGGTGTTCTAATTTCATGACTTACATTTGCTAAAAATTCTGATTTTACGCTACTTGCAGTAATGGCTTCTTTTCTTGCTATATCTAATTCGGCATTTTGTATTTCAATGGTCTCTAAAGTTTGTCTTAAATCAGCAGTTGCTTGATCAATATTTTGCTGTAATTCATCGTGAGCTGTTTTTAAAGAACTGGCCATAGAGTTAATGCCATCTTTTAAAATATTTAACTCTGTAATTGTATCAAAAGTTACTTTTGTATCTAATTTACCATCTTTGATTTTTTCAACTGCATTAGCCAATTCTAATATTGGAGTTGTTACATCAGATGCAAGTTTTCTAGAAAGTAGTGCAGATAAAATTAATCCAAGAATTAAGATCAACCCACCTGTAAATAAAGTATGGTATTGTTGTATAGTTGTATTTGTTTTGGCTAACTCTAAAACAACCCAACCAATAATTTTTTGATCAATAGCTGAATTAGTTGTATCGTGCTTCTCAATCGTAATCCCATCAGGGTAATCTTCAATAATAACGTCTCTTAATAAAATAGGGGATGTAAAAATAAGAGATTTTTTAGCATCATTATTTATAATATTAACAGGAGGATCATATTGTAGTAATAGTTTTTCTTTTGGAATAGGGTGACCAATATGACTTATTTCATTACCATCTTGATCATAGACCGCGATTCCCATTACATCAGGCTCTTCTTCAGTAACTTCTAATATATTGTTAATAATGCTTTTATTTTGTGCAAAAACACCATATTCGCTTGATGAGGCAAGCTGTGTGATCATTGCTGTACCATGATCCTTTAATGAATTTTCTAAATTATTTAATCGTGCAGTGATAAAATAAAAGCCTAATAAAGCAGCAATGATGATAGTTGGTATTAGTGATATTACGACAACTCTAGTTTTAATTCCAATCTTACTCATTATTATTAAGCTCTTTTAATTTTTTATTTTCTAGATTTTTTATTGATTCACCTTGAGGTTTAACTGAGTCTAATAAATTTAATATTTTTTTATTTTTAGCAAGAGAAAAATATTTTGGGCTACTGACTCTTGGAAGTTTATGAGAATTTTTAAAGAATACATTAATAGTATCAACAAGTTGTTTTGCTATTTGAGCAGGAGTTGAATAAATTGCTGCAACTGCTCCTGCATCAACATAAGTTTTGGTATACCCAAAAACTGGAACGCCTCGTCTGAAACTAGAAACGAATATACCTTTTGATGTAAAAGGGTTAAATATATTAGGATCTGGTAATGCTAATAATATATCGCATTGCTCTAAAGTCTTTATCAAAGATTTGATTAAAGTATGAGAATACTGGTTTTTAGTTAATATTAAATTAAGATCCCTTTTTTTTGTTTCTTGATTAAGAGCTTTTAGTACAGATTTATCATAGTTGCTAATTAAAACACCAATATTTTTTACTTTAGGAAATATTTCTTGGATAGATTCTAATATTCTACTAATAGGCTGCTCTCTATATATAGCTGAAAAAAAGCCCTGATCTTTAGGTAAATCATATTTTAATTTTTTTATTTCTTCTAAATACTTTTCATATTGGAATTTAGGGATTAATACGCTTAAAAGAGCAGGAGATTTATATTGAATGGGTACTTCAGAATTATGCGTTTTAAATAAATGTTCAAATGCTTTTTTTGTAGATGTTCTTCCTAAGCTAATAACAAGATCAGTTGATAATATCTTTAACGGTTTATTACTTAAATATATAATTTTTACATTATATTTTGATTCATGTAAGTTTTTGAGTAAGGCGTCTACAGTTGGTTTATAATTTTTACTACTAACTATAGTAATTTTATATACATCTTCAGTTTGAAAATTTATAGCATTTATATTATAAAAGCTAAAATATGCTAAAATAATTATTAAATATTTTAAGGTCTTTTTGAAATACTGCATTGGGCTTAATATTGAAAAATAAAGTTATACTCAAAATTTAATTAAGGATAATTTAATAAATATAATTTTAAATAACATCATATCATGATTTATTTTAGAAAAATATTTTTTTTACAAAAGGGTGTTGAAGTTGATTCATTTAAATTTGTTGTTTATAGACAATAACATAAAGTACGATAAAATCTGTAAAGATTTTGAGTTAGGTTTTGCGCAGCATAAAAAAACCCCGCATACTCGAGTTCGAGAAAATCTTAGCAATGATTTCATTGATAAAAAAGTAAATATTTTTGTTGATTTAGTTAATGCTATAGACTTTCAAGGCGCTGAAGATATTATAGATGATTTAGAAAGTTATTATAATAAATCTAAAAAAGCAGGTCTTGAAAAAGAAAAGATAGTTAAAACAGTTTTTCAAAAATTACTGCTTTATTTTGAAAAAATTGATAAATATGAAATAGATCAAAATACTTTAAATAATTTATCAAAGCAATCAAAAAAAGATAAAAACGAGCTTGTTCAAAACATTCTTTCCTATCAAGAAAAGCATGTTAAACCTGTTAAAATATGTATAAATAGGCTTTTTTCTAATTATGGTTTTTTAGCATCATTAACTCATAAATTAAAATATGACATTAATCATCAAGTTACCAATGATGAGCTTAAAAAATTAATATCTAAAGATTTAGATTTAATAGCAGAAAATAACGATGATAAAGCATTCTATAATTATTCTTTATATAATTTAACAAATTATAAAGATATACCGGTTACATATAAAACAAAACAAGATTATAAAAAAAAGCTGAGAAAATGGAAAAAAATACTTAAAAGTAGTATTAAACATATGTCTACTATTATAGGTATTAGTGAAGGAGCATCTTTAGCATCAGTTATTGTTTTCTTACTTTTTCCATATTTAGGTGCGGGAGCTATATGTTTAGCTGTAGTATTAGGTGTATCGATAGGATTTAGTAGTAAATACTTTTTTGAAACTCAAGTATATGAAGTGGCTTCAGGGTTTTTTAAAAAATTATATAAAAATAAGCTAGATTTGAGCTTATCTTTAGATAATTTATATAGAGCATCTATTGTATGTCTTGGTGTTGTGAGTGCCTCTATACTTGGCTATTTATCGTTTGTTTCTGGCGGCGTTCTTTGGGGATCTTTTATTGGAGCAGGTTTTGTATCAGAAATTATATCAGGAATAATCGCAGGAATTGCTTTTATTAGCAGTAGTTTTTTTATCACATCGGCATTAAAAACAATATTAAGCATGGAGCAGGTTCAGAAATTCACGGACTATTTCCATAAAAAATTTATTAAACCGTGGAAAGATTTAAAAAATGACTATGAAGGTCAAACAATAGGAACATTTTCTTTAAATTTAGCTAAAACCACAATTAAATGTGTATATAATTCTATATTAAGTTTAGCTATACTAGCAATCTCATGCTTAGGGGTATTTTTTGCATATAAGAGTATATTAGCATCTTTAAATGCATCAGTTGTATTTAGTAAATTACCAGTATCAGTAATTTATTTTATATCTACAATACCTATTATATCAATGTTTTTCAGTTCTATTGCCAAGGCTAGGTTGCTCACCGATTATTTAGAATCTATTCCTGAGGCTATGGATGTAATACCTAATGCTTTTAATAGAGATAATAAAGAAAGCCTGATCGTTAAATCTAAATCTGATGAGGTTGAGACAAGATCTATTACTTATAAGCAAGCGTGGGATTCTTATATTTTAGTATCGACTTCAATTATGACGTGTAGTTTTTTTGCTCATACATTTTTTAGTGTAGCATCAAAACATATTGGTCTTGCCAGCTTAGATAAATCTCATACAGATTGTCATCAAGATATTACTGACATTACATTGGATGGGACAACTATATTGGAAACTGTGTCAGCATTTGAGTCTGCAGCAGCACTTGCAGGTAGTTATAGAGATATCAGAAAAGTAAAATCTTCAAATATAATAAATGAAACATCTTTAGCTCTTGATCATCTAAGTGATATTAAAGCTGTTCATAGCGAAGATAGTTTAGCTAATAGTTCTCGTCGTTTATCCTAAATAAATCTAATCAATTGTTTTTATTTGCGAATAAATAAGTTTTATGCAAATTATGTTGCTTTAAAATGTCTATAATAAAGTAATTAATAATTGGATAATTTTAAGGATAGTTATATATGATTAAAGCGAAAATATTATCATCTGCAATTATATCTGTTATAAGCTTATTGTCTTTTAGTTCATATGGAGCAAATGAAAATTACAGCAATAATTATGCTGGTACGTTTAAGGAGCAGACAGAATTAAATGATGATGGTTATAAAGAGTATCTTTGCGATGATTTAAAAGAAAAGAAAGTATCTATTAAAGAAAAAACTTGTTTAGATGCATTAAGAACTTATAATAAACAGCGTAAATCAGAAGGTAAACCAACTTGTTCGGTGCGCAGATTGCATAAAAACAATGACGGTTGTTATTGCTTTCCAAGAGTTGCTAAAGGCAGTGAAATTACAAATATGTGCCAAGAGAAAAGATTTTATAAAAGATATCAGAATGTATTGAATTAAAATTAATATTAAAAGCATTAAAAGTTAATAAAAAACTAATATATTTCATTTAAAGTTACTCACATAGTTTATTTTTAGTTATAATAACTAATCTATTAATGAGGGTGGAATATATTATGCCGTATACAAGTGAAGAGGCAAGAAAAAAGCAAGATGAGCAACAAGAGTTTCAATATGCAAGAAATTTAGCAGAAAAACAAGAACGAGAAAAAGCGTTAGCAGCTCAGCAGTCATCTTTGTCTGTAAGGGTAGCTAATGAAGATGTTAGCTCTTTACAGGTAGCTAACGCTGAAAGTACCTTAGATGATGATTCGTTGAGTGCAGCTTCTCTTGAAGATAAGACGGAAGACTCTATTAAGGAAGATTCTATTATATGGAAGACTATTAATAAAATAGATCTTCAGTTAGAAGTAGATAAATCAGGAAAAATATCAATATTTTCAAGTCCACCAAAAGATGCATCATTTAAAGAAAAGTTTGCAGTAACAACTGAAGTATTTTTAACTGCTTATTTACAAGCATTAGAATATGCTACAGATGGTCAAAAACCAGAAATTAGAATAAATGGTGGTTGCGATAAAGTGATGGTGCAACAGTTTTATTATTTAGCAGATTGTTTTAAAAAATCAGGTCTTTTAGGTGAATGTCATTTGCCATTACCAACAGATAGAAGTGGCTCTGACGTTGAGACATGGATTAAAGAACTTGATATGACTAAAACAGACAGTGGAATAATTAAAGAATTACAAGATTTATTATCTGTAAAAGATGTTAATGATATAGCACCTAAAGTAACTTCTTTATATTTGGGTACACCAAGTGCTAAATTAACCGATGAAGCATTAGAAGAATATTATAGAAATTTATATAATAAATCAGCTAAAAGCGGCTCAAGTGATGCTCCAGAATTAAATCAAGATGAGTTAGATTATTTGTCTAAAATTAAGAAAGATAATGGCATCTATAACTCTTTGCATGGTAATGATATTACTGAATTAGATTCTAGATTTGATGGTTTTAAATTAGCCTATGAACATCGAGTTGAAAAAATAGAATCTTTATTTAAAGCGGCAGAGCTTAAAGATAAGCCTGATAATGATTTAGGTAATGAAGAATCGCCAGAACAATCTAAAAGACTAAAAGTAGTTTAAAATTAGTTGCTTATTTCAAATAAAAAGCGGAGTTTCTCCGCTTTTTTCTTTCTATGCTTTAAAGTTTAATATTATTGCTATATAATCATAAATTAAATATTGCATAGCAATAACAAGTCCATGAGCGTAGCGAATAAATATTTTTCTTTCGTAAAGAAAAAAGGCTCCCGTAGTAAGCAGAAAAAGGATTTCTCAGGAGTTAAAATATTGATTTAACCTTAAAGGTTCTT
>CAXBNV010000017.1:0-30327 GCA_963977185.1 uncultured Gammaproteobacteria bacterium
TTACAATTTTAAGTATAATATTAATAAGGAATAAGGAATAAGGAATAAGGAATAAAGTAAAGAAAGTGGCACATAAAAATTATATTAAATGTACCACCATTGATTAAATAAAAATACTTAAGTTGGCATTTTATACTCCTAATATCAATTAATTCTTGTAAAAAAAACATAATTTCATTAAGATGTTATCATAATTTGATATTTTTACAAGTTAGATGACATTTTTTGATAAATATGATGGGAATAATCACTTAATGAATAATATTAACTATGATGCATATGCTAATATGTTGAGTTTACAAGCTAAAATGTGTTTTCCATTTGAAAGTGGAGTTTATTTAAATCATTCTATTCATAAGTTAAATAAAATTGGTGAAATTGGTTGTGGAAATGCGAGCTATGCAAATAAACTTACTGGTTTAACTAATGAAGCTAATTTTATTTGTATAGATCATGACGAAAAAATCCTTAATAAAGCATCTAATATAAATTCTAAAATAAAAACATCTGTTGGTGATATCAGAAGTTTGCCTAGTGATATAGAGCTACTAATATCAAGATTAGTTTTACATCAAATTGAAGATAGAGATGATTTTATAGATGAAGTTGGTCGAAAATTAAAAACTGGAAATAAATTAATAATAATTGATTCATATGATAAATATTTCAAGCTAATACCAAAATTAGAGTTTTTTTCTAAACATTTATCTTCTCATAGAAAAAAACTAAGCCCTAGAACTGCTAGTAGGAATTTAAAAAATGATATTATTTATGAGGTTGAAAAAAGAGAATTTAAATTAATAGACGAACAGAATTATTATGTCCCAAGTACTCTACCCAAATATAAAGAATATTTTAAAGAGTATATGCTAGAAACAGCTAAAATATTTGGAATTAATAGTGAAATAAATAAAGATATTCAAGATTGGTTTGAGAATATGAATTCATATGCTCAAATTGGTTTGTTTATATGTGTTTTTGAAAAATTATAGAGATAAATATGTTTGAAGAAATAGATTGGATTATTGTTCCTGGGGGGCCTGGTATATCTAGAGAATATTTAGAAATGCCATTGTCTTTTTTAACTGATAACTATAAATTTCATTTTTATGATCCATTAGGAACTTATGAAAATAATAGTAAAAAAGATATTAATATTTCAGAATTGGTTGAACAAATATTTAGTTTTGCAAATGAAAAGGGATTAAAAAAATTTGGATTAATATCACATTCTTTCGGAACATATTTATCTATTAAGGCTTATCAAATTAAACCTGAATTAATACAGGCTATGTTATTCCTGAACCCTATGCCTACAAGGTATGAGGAATGGAAAATGTCTTTAAATAAAATTATAAATAGAGTTCCTGATATTTTTAAAGATAAAATTTCTCAATTGATGTCTAAATGTGATGATGATATGGGAGTCGCACTTTTTAAAGCTATATTTCCATTTTACTCTAATAGTAAACATGTTATGTTGCCTGATATTAAATTTAATAATAAAATGTGTGATTATTTGTCTTCACAAGTTGAAGAGTATAATCATATTTCTTCCATAGAAAAGCTAGAGTGTCCTTATGTTTGTATAGTTGGTGAAAAGGATCCTTTTTATTATCCTGACATGTTTCCAGAAGATAATACTATAGTTATAGAAGGAGTAGGGCATTACCCTTTTTATGAAGATCAAGAAAAATTTAACGATTCTATTAAAACAACAGAGAAATTATTGTGTCTAAAAAAAAAGATAATGAAAATAGCGTAATATTAAAACTAAGAGACATTAGAAAAGAAAAAGGATTTACTATTAGTGCATTAGCAGATAAAGCAGGTGTTGATTATCAAAAAATAGGTCGTGCAGAAAGGGGGGAAACTTCTATGACTATTGAAATGTTAATAAAACTTGCAAAGGTAATGGACGTTCCACTTAGAAAATTGATAGAAGAGCATGTAGATTCAATGGGTGATGATGATGAAGTAAGCATCTCTGATGACTCTAACCTTATGAACATGATTCCTCTTATTTATGAAGAGATAAATTTACTGTGCAGTAAAAAATCAATTAAAATTGAAGATAAAGTGAAAGTTCAATTAGCAACTATGATGTATAAGATTGTTCAAGATATCCGCATAAATGTTCAAGATGATGAAATTGTTGTGAAAGCTTTGTTTCAAGGATTTGATGCCATTTTGGAAAGAGTTGTTTTGAATTAAGTCTTTCACTTTTAATTTTCTTTACCATTTTATCCCAGTCGAATATTATTTGTTTTGCAGCTAACCAATTTTGGCCTTCGTGGCATAGTTTTAAAGCAGATAATATTTTACATTTTGCTTTTTTATATTTATGATCATTAAGATAAACAAGAGCAATATTCGCATAAGTATATATTTTATATTCTTTATTATTTTTTGTTAGTTTATATGCAGAATCTAATAGTTTTTTATACATATTTTTTTGCAATAATATATAATGAGTTATTAAAGTATTTAATAATTGCATTCTTACATAACTATCTTGAGTTTCATTGTAGTTAACTTCTAATTTTTTTATGTGATTAAGTGCTTTTTCCTTATTGTTTGCCCGATAATAAGCATGTAATAAATTACGATTAATTTCTAAATTTAAAGCTTTGTTGCCAGTCAATGCTGATAGTTCCTCAGATATCTCCAATATTTTTAAAGCACTTTCAGTAAAACCAGATTTCCAAAAAATTTCTCCGATATTACCATATGCTATAGCAATCCAAGAATGTCTATTGTTTTTCTTTGCTATTTCAAGAGAGTGAATAAAATGAATAATACTTTCTTCAAAGTTTGTTCCTCTTAATCCATGTATAGTAGCCAAGACACAATGTGATAGAAATAATGATTTATTGTTGACTGAAGAATAATTTTTTATAACAGATTCCAAGTCTTTTAATGACTCTTTCCATTCGCCTTTAAAAAAGTATGCAATTCCTCTAGAGCAGAGTAATTCATACTTAATTTTATAATAAAAATCATCTTGTAAAGCATTACTAGCTTTTTTTATACAATTGTCAAAATCTCCTTCCCACCATATACATTCAATTAACATGGCTTTTAAAGTTATACAATTTGATTTTGATTTTGATTTTAGTATAATTGATTTAGCTAAGGCAAACTCATCAACTTCAATTAAAGCTTTAGATAAAGCGATACACAGATCATTATTTATAGACTTGTTTACTAAATACTCATAAATTAATAAAAGAAAATTAACATTATTTTTCCCTTTCAACTTATTGATTATTTTTATAAAGAAACAAGTATTAATATGGTTAAAATTTGGGTTAAAAGTATTAATTATTAATATATATTGGTAAATTGATTTTAAACAATTAGCTTTTGATTCTAATTTCCAGTATTCGCATGCTTTATGACTTAATTTTATTACTTCTTCTTCTTTAATAGTTTCATATAACGAGTCATGAGGATAAAAAAAATTGTCGTGCTCAATCAAAACACCAGTTTGTTTAAGTGATCTAATATCGTTAATATTTAGAGAGAAGCATTTACAAAATGTCTCAATGTTTTTGTATCCCCCACTAGCGATAATTGCATGAATAGCATTAATTTCATGTTCTTTCTTTTTATTGATATTAATATAAGCATTTTTAAGAAAGCTTATATATGTTTTACTATTTAATAACTCGTCGTTATATAAATTAGATTGGTCAATATTTAATTCTCGAGAAATTTCTATAATATTTTCTCTAGATAGGTTGGGAATTAATAGAACTTCATTTTTATTTATTTCACTATTTTTTTGTTTAGTACTTACTATGACTTGTGACTTTAGTAATTTTAGAAATTTTATTAATTTAGAAATCTCTCGTTTTGGTAAGTGTTCTAAGTGATCAACAATAATTAAACTATATGGATGCAGTGAATCAAAAAAAAGGATATGGCTTTCAGGTTCTATATCAAAATTTATATTTTGCGCTTTGGTAATTTCTTGATTAATTAAATTTAAAATAAGTTCTGATGTTAACCCCTTAATATTAGGTATATTAACATAGTATGTATCTGTCTCTAGTTTTTTGATCTTTTTTAGAAAAAAACTTTTTCCAACACCAGAGGTTCCAGAAATACAAACAAAATTTTTATTATTTAAAATATAAAAATTTGACAGCTTATGCCTCAAAAACTGATATCTAGTGTTTTTAGATGAATTAATATTTTTTTCATAAGAGCAAGTAATCTCTTTAATTAAACTATTAACAAATATACTTTGATTTAAAGTAGTATCTTCATATGTAATATCACCATTTGGATATGATAATTCAATATTATTGGGCAATGGAGAAAGGGTGATATCAATATTACAAGCATCAATAAATATTTTAATATTAGATGATTTAAAGTGACCTAGATATATTATTAATTCTTTTAAATCAAGAGACGAATCTTCTATGTTAAATGATGAGGTGTCATGACAAAATAATAATGTTTTATTTTTGATTTTTTCTCCATGTGAAGAAAAAAACAAAGTTATTTTTCCATTAAAATCAGAGTGCTTGCCAATAGTAGTATAAATGTTCTTTAAAGAAGCTTTATCATTAACTAGGAAAAGAAATTCGTTGGAAATGTTATAGATCTGAAACACTCTTTGTATAAATTTCAGATCACTAACGCAAAAATCAAGATTAGGAATTTGCGAATCTTGAAATTTATCTATGCCTATACCAATAAAAATAGAGCTCATGTTAAGTAGTTTTATTACTTGAAACATACAAATATACTAGAAGATAGAGTGATAATAAATGTCATATAACGATAAAATTACGATATAAGATTATTAAATAAATAAACATATCATTATTCGAATAAAATATTTGATTTATGATTTTTTTTAAATAATAATATTCATATATTAATAAATAATTATTATTTAAAGGTAATCATATGAGTTTTTTGAAAAAATTAAGTATATTAATTAGTTTATCTATTTTTATTCCAACTTCTATTTTTGCAGCAGGTGATGCTGATGTTCTAGCTACAGCGGTTAGTACTTTAACAACTCAGTTAAAAGGCCCTGGTAAAAGCCTTATTTACACATTGGAAGGTGTAACAGGTGTTTACACCTATATGCAAACAAGAAACTGGGTAAACCTGGCTGGTATTGGAATAGTGTTTTTGTTTACGAGCGTTTTATTTAGCATTGTTTAATAGATTTTAGAATATGCAAAATAGCAACAAATACTACATTCCTAAATATATTGATGAGCCAGCAAGAATAGTTGTTTTTACAGTTGATGAAGTACTGGTTATGGCTTTTGTAATGGTTATAGCTTTTGTATTGGGTCATGAGTTAATGGGTTTAATATTTGCTGCTATTACATATGGAATATACACAAAGTTTAAAAAACAAGAATCATCTGCATTTTTACAAAGAAGATTATATTGGTTTTTAAGTGTTGGAAGCATGCGAGCAATTCCTCGAGCATTTATAAAAAAATATAAAGGATAGGTTAGGTTATGGATTTAACTGTTTGGAAAAATAATTTAAAGGCTGTTAAATCACAGCGTAATTACGGACTTTTATTAAATGTGTTTTTATCTGTAATTATTATTTTATGTCTTTTAATTATTTATAAGAAAAGCAATCAGCACTCAACTGTAATTATCCCAGTAGGAATTTCTTCCCCTGTAAACGTCACCGAAAAGCAAGTTGATGCAGCATACCTTACGCAGTGGGCTGAGTATATAGCATCTTTAAAACTAAATGTTACACCAGATACAGCGTCTAAAAAGCAAAGTAAATTACTTGAGCATGTAACGCCACAAAAATATGGGGCATTTAAAGAGCACCTTTTAAAAGAAGTAGAGCAAGTAACACAAGATGAAATTAGTATGGTTTTTTATCCCAAAGATTCAAAAATTTTAGATGACAATAATACTGAAATTAAAGTTACAGGTGTATTAAAAATATTTATAGGTGATGAAGTTAATCAAACTTTAGATGTTAGTTATCGCTTAAAGTTCATATTTGAAAATGGAAGGTTATTTTTAGATGAGTTTAAGGAGTTATCTCGTGTATAAATTATTAACTATTTTATCTTTTATGTTAGTAGGTAATATATCTTTTGGTTTAGATATAAATGTATCAAATGCTCAAGATACTATATATGTTAACTTGTCTTTTAAAGATCCAAATGTCATATCAGTTGATAATGATAGAATTCAAAAATATGTAACTCGTAAAGGAGTAATAGCAGGCTCATTAGATGCTAGAACAGGTGCTTTAACTATGCAGCCTCAGGATATTAATAAAAAAGTATTCTCATTAGTTATTTTTACTGAAAAAGGTAAGCGTTACACACTTTTATCTCAAGTTAAAGATATTCCATCTCAAGATTTAGTTATTAAAGCTAAAAATACAGATATTCAGATTAAGCCTGATGAAAAAAACTCTTATAAAACTGATAAGTTATCTGATTTATTAGTTGCAATGAAAAGCGATTATATTCCATTTGGATATAAGTTAAAAGAATATAATGGTAATCCAAATTTCATTAAGTCTCATTTGAAGAAAAATAAAGATGTTCTTATTAAAAGCTATATGGGTAATGACTTTGTAGGTGAGGTAATTGAATTTAAAAATATTTTGAAAAATAACACTAAGCTTCATGAAAAAGAATTCATCTCTAAAGGAGTTCTTGCTGTATCTATTGATAAAAGTACTTTAAAGCCAAATGAAATAACAAAAATCTATAGAGTAATTAAAAATGGATAAGTTAAAAGAGTTAATCAAAAAACAAGAGATGAAAAACTGGGCTGGAGTATTAGTTTTTGCTTTTTGTGTAATTACTGGTATTTGTTTTGTAGTACTTAATGCTGATAGTAAGATTGAAAATATTCCTAAAATAGTTCAAAAAGATGAGAGTTTTGCATCTGGTGTAAATCATAGTGATTTAAAAACTTATTTTACCCAACAGGTTAATAAGAAAATTAAAGATCAAGAAAGTAAAGTTAAATTATTTGAAGATAATTTAAAAGAGATTCAAAAAATCAAAGATAATGATTTAGATAATTTAAAAAAATCAAATCTTGTATTGCAAGATGAAATAAATAAGCTAAAAGCTAAATTAGAAAGTGGAGTATCTCAAAATAAAAATAGCCCAAATTTTACTAAAACTCAGTTTGATCCAAATATTTTACCACCAGCATATGAGCAAAATAATGTAGAGATAAAAAATGCTGTACTTACTCAAGATAATGATATGGAAGAAGTTAGCGTTGAGTTAGAAAAGGTAAATAATAATACTAAAGATATTAATAGCTATGTGCCATCAGGCACTTTTGTTCGAGGTGTTATTTTAGGTGGTATTGATGCCCCAACTGAAGTTTATGGAAATAATCAAACAAGAGTTGTAACTATAAGATTTACTGATGGTGGAGATATGCCAAATGGATTTAAAGGTTATTTAAAAAATTGCGTCCTTCTAGCATCTGCTTGGGGTAACTCATCATCAGAGCGAGTTGCTATGCGAGGTGAAAGATTATCATGTGTTGGAGGTAAGGGCGATATATTTGAAAAAGATATTATTGCCACAATTTATGGTCCAGATGGTAGGCAAGATGTAAGAGGGAGGGTTGTTTATCCTGAAGGAAAATTACTAGGTCGTGCTTTTGCATCAGGTGCATTATCAGGATTTAGTACAGGTCTTAGTAATTCATTTGTTACACAATCTATTTCACCATTAGGAACAACTAATACAGTGCCATCATCTGATGTATTTAAAAATGGCTTAGCATCTGGTGCTGGGAAATCCCTTGATAAATTATCGGATTATTATATTAAAAGGGCAGAGCAGTTGCAGCCTATTATTCAAGTTGGTAGTGGAACACTAGTTGATGTTGTAATTCAAAAAGGTTTTTTCTTAAATGATAACGTTGATAACAATAGTGTATCGAATCATTATACAAATTCTAATAACAATAACATCAAGCAAAAAAATGATGTAAACCAAATAGTAAATGCAGCATTAGTTCAATCGGAGAGAAAATCATGAGATTAGTGAAAATAGCATCTTTTTTGCCATTTCTATTTTTAGTTGGTTGCGGGAGTATGAATAGTACTTATGATTGCCCACTTGAGGATATATCATCATGTATTTCATTAAAAGATATGAATGATGTAGTAAACCATGGTGAGTATATCGAAACCAAAAATAATATTAAAGCAACTAATCAATATAACGCAACTCAAGATAATAATAAAAAAAAAGAATATATGAAAGTATGGGTTGCGCCATTTAAAGATAAAGATGGTAATTTTTATGATGAAAGCATTATGTATACGGAAGTTAAAAATACTAATAACAAAAATAAAATATCATAAGGATTGATAGATGATTTCATTAAGCCAATTAGGTGAAAAAATTGCAAATAAATTTGGTGATAAAAAAGACTATGGAGTTGGCACATCATCAATATTTAAAAATTTTAATAAAATAACAGAATTTAAGCCGTTTGAGCATTTATTGCCATATTCAGCATATGATAACAATAGAAAGTTATTTATAAATGATTCATCTGTTGGTTTTGGCTTAGAGCTAATGCCGCTTTTAGGAGCAAGTGATGATGAGGTATCTAGAATCGTATCGATGCTAAATGATAAGCTTGCTAATAATGGTGATTTACATATTCAGTTATTTGTAACTAATAAGATTGGAGATACTTTAGAGCGATTTAAAAAGGCTAGATATTACCATGGAATATCTAAAGAGCTGAATGCCAGATTAGTTAATGAAAGAATTAATTATTATATTAAATCAACTAAAGAATCTATTAATAAAGCATATCCCTTTTATTTAAAAGATCATAAATTATTTTTATATTACTCAGAGCCTTTAGATGAAGCTTTAGATATTAAGTTAAATCGTTTGGATGATATAAGAGAAGTATTTAAAACAACTTTAAGTGCTATCACATCAGTTTTAGATATTGATATAAAATTGTTTATCAAATATTTAAAAGAAATTTTAAACCCCAGCTTAGATGTTAATTGGCATAATTCAGATTATAACAAATACATGAGAATATCAGAGCAATTAGTTTCAACTGATACAGCTTTTGATATTAAAGATAATCGAATTGAATTAGGGTTTAATAAAACCTCATCTAAAATTGAAGATTCTCAAAAAGCTGTTATTCAGTGTTTTAATCTTGAAGAGCTTCCAAATGAGGCGGCAGTTTGGCAATCATCTGATAACATTGGCAAGCTATTAGAGCCTGCAATGCAGCTATCATGTCCAATAATTATTAATATTAATTTACGTGCTGTAGATAAAACAGAAGGGCGTAATAAAGCTCAAGCGCAGTTTATGTTAAATGATAATAAAGCGCATAGCCCTCTTGCTAGAATTATGCCATCGGTCTCAAAAAAGCATAGTGAGTGGACACATTTACGTGAGCTTTTAGATGATGGTGAAAGGCTAGTTAAGCTTTCATATCAAGTAACAGCAATATCACAAAAAAATAATTACAAAAAAGATGCAATTAAGCTTCGTGATTTATACCAGTCAAATGGTTGGGATTTAAGGCTAGATACTTATTTTCAGCTGCCAAGTTTTATGCAAAACCTGCCTTTTATGGCAACAGAAGGATTATATCAAGATTTAAAATACTTCTCACGCTTGAAAACCATGACAATGTTTAATGCTGTAAATATTATGCCATTACTATCTGATTATAAGGGATTAAATAATGCAGATGGTCTTATGTTTGCTGGAAGACGAGGACAAGTTGCAAATTTTAGTAATTTTGCAAATCCTGATGGAAACTATAATATGGCAATTCCTGCAAAATCTCGTGCTGGGAAAAGTTTTTTAATGCAGGAAATAATATTTGATTTGCTATGCCAAAACGGAATGGCAAGAGTTCTTGATTTAGGTCGTTCATATGAAAAGTTTTGTAACTTGGTTAATGGTCAATATATAGAAATGACAGAAGGGGTATGTATTAATCCTTTCACTCATGTTGTAGAGATAAATAAATCTTTAAGTCAAATAAAAGCAATTGTTGCAACTATGGCTCACCCATCAGGGGATGCATCTGATAAAGAGCTATCTTTTATAACAAATGCTATAAAGCATGCTTTTGATAAAAAACAAAATGCAGCAACTGTCACAGATATTATTAATGAATTAAAAAGTATTAATGATGCTGTTGCATCTGATTTAGTAATTTTATTACAAAAGTATGGTAAAGGTGGGCAGTACGAGTCTTACTTTGAAGGTAAATCTACAATTGATAATACTAATCCATTTATAGTTTTAGAGCTTGAAGAGCTAAAAAACAAACCTGATTTAAAATCAGTTGCGGTTTTATCAATAATGCTGCAAATAACAGAAGAGTTCTATTCACTACCTCGTAATATTAAAAAACTATGTGTTATTGATGAGGCTTGGGATTTATTGCATTCAAGCAAGCAAACAGCGCAGTTTATAGAAGCAGGTTATAGACGTGTTGCAAAACAAAATGGCGCGTTTGCAACAATTGTGCAATCTGTAAATGATTATTTTAGAAATGAAGTAGGTATTGCAATATTTGAGAATTCAGATATTCAAATAATTATGGCGCAATTAGATTCAACTATTGATCAGCTTAAAAATAATGACAGATTAAAATTTTCAGCATATGAAGAAAGATTGCTTCGCTCATTTCAAGGAACAGCTGAATATAAAGAATGTTTAATTAGAACACCTCAAGGATCATCAGTTTTTAGAGTTCTTTTCGATCCTTTTACTAGAATTCTTTACTCAACCAAAGGTGAAGAGTTTGAAGCAGTAAAAGGTTTAGTTAATCAAGGTATGGCGATTGAAGATGCCGTACAAACCGTGGCAAAAAAGGTATATAAAGATGCATAAAAAATTCAAGAAAATATTATTGGTAGGAACGATTACAGTTTTTTCAACTGCTGTAATTTTTGCATCTACTAATTTAAAGGAAGTAAAAAGTTGTAAAACAGTTGTGAAAATTGATGTTGATAAAATCATCAATGATTTTGTAAGAAAAGTAAATGTAAAGCCAATGAGCAAAAAGGAGATGGATACTGTAGTAGGGATGTTTACTATAAGACTTGTAGGTGAAATTGAAGATGTAGCAGATAAAAATAATTATACTGTTTTACCTAAAAGAGCGGTAATTACAGGAGCAGAAGATATCACCAGCACTGTTAACTCTAATTTAATGAAGGAATTTGGAGATATCAAGTAATGAGATATCCTTGGGTTTATACAGTATTATTTCTAGTCTTATTAGATATCAATATTGATATCTATTCAAAAGATTTAGGGCAACTTGGTATTGTATATCCCATTAAAGAAAAATCATTACTTGAATTAATTTATCAAAAATTAAAACAGCATCAAAAAGAAGGTAATTTAGGCAAGCTTCAAGAACATTTTGCAAATAAAGTAAAAAAAAGTATTGAAAAGCCATCAGCTGCAAATATTTGGAGCGCAATGCAAACGAAAAGATGGCTTTTCGACCCAAGTTTAACATTAAAAAAAGACATTTTAAATCATGAAGGAGTCATTGTTGCGAAAGGCGGCACAACTGTAAATCCTTTGCATTATGTAAAGATGTCTAAAGATTTAATTTTTATCAATGCTGATAATAAAAAAGAAATTGAATTTGCTAAAAATAAGTTAAAAGAGAATACCAATAATAAAATAATTTTAGTTAGTGGCAATATTAAAGATGCCAATAAAGAATTGCAATATCCAGTTTATTTTGATCAAGAAGCAAATCTAATTAAAAAGTTTGGTATAGAGCATACTCCAGCAGTTGTTTTGCAAAAGGGTGAGTTCTTGCAAATTGAGGAGCTTGCTCTATGAGATATATAATAATATTAATTATGTTTATATCAAACAGTATTATTGCAAATACTTGTAAAGGTCATTTTGCTAATCCAATAACTGATGTATGTTGGAGCTGTTTGTTTCCATTGTCTATCGGCCAAGCGAAAGTCGTTCATTCTGATAAACCAGATACAAGCAATCCATCATCCCCAATTTGTGCTTGTGGCGGGGATGCTCCAAGGATTGGGTTATCAATTGGTTTTTGGGAGCCGATTGCACTTGTTGATGTAACTCATAAACCATATTGCTTGGTAAATTTAGGGGGTATAAGCCTTGATTTAGGGGCATCTTATAAGCATGGCTATCAAAACTCACACCAAGGAAATAATTCTACAAGTTTTTATAATGTACATTGGTATAAATTTCCATTAATGCTTTGGTTAAATTTATTAACTTCAGCTGCATGCCTTGAGACGAGTGAATTTGATGTTGCATATTTATCAGAGTTAGATCCAACCTGGCAAGATGATGAGCTTGCTTTTATTACTAACCCTGAAGCCATTTTGTTTGCAAACCCAATAGCTCAAGGCTCATGTGCTGCTGATGCAATTTCGGCATCGACTGGTAATTTACCAATATCATCTTTGTTTTGGTGTGCAGGTGCGCAAGGCTCAATGTATCCATTATCAGGAAGAGTGCAAAATCATATTGGAGGAGTTCAAGCTAGCACACTTTTAACAGAAAGATTGGCTTATAAACTGCATAGATTTCCTCCGTTACTTGAAGACAGTGTTCCTGAAAACGGGATTAGATTATGCTCTCAACATAGAATGACTGTAATACCTAAGGAGCGTTATCGCTACCAGATGGTTAATCCTATAGCTACAACTAATTCAAATGGTTGCCGTCCATTTGGAGCAACAACAGCAACTTGGGAGTCAGGCCATGAATATCCAGTAAAAGGTGAAGATTTTGGTTATTTAGTATGGAGAAAGAGGAATTGTTGCGCGCTATGATTAAATATATTTATACCCTAATAACTTTGTTTAGTATTAATGTTACTGCAAGTAACATTGATTATAATGAGATAAATTTATTGAAAAATGCAGCAATTGCACAGTCTATGCAATATCAAGAAAATGCAAATACCTTAACTAAAGGAGCTGAAAATAAAGCTAAGAAAGTTATTGCATCAGAAAAAGAATTTTTAGAGAATCAACAAAAATTATTGCAAGATACTTATCAAAATAATAATCAAAATTCAAAGCAAAAATATGATACTAATTTATTAGTATTTATATCTTTTTCAATGCCAGATGAAGCTATTAAAGAGTTGTTAATTGATTCTCAAAAGTATAATGCAAGTTTGGTTATCCAAGGATTAATTGATAACTCATTTGATGTGACACTTAAAAAAATAACTAAATTAGTTAAAAAATCTGGGAATATTGGTGGGATTCAGATTGATCCAGTTCTTTTTAATAAGTATGGCATAAAAGAAGTACCAACTTATATATTAAAAGAAAGCACGCATTATGATGCGAAATATGATGTTTTAAGTGGTGCATCTGGAATTGCGCATGCTCTATCAATATTTAAAGAGCAAGGAGATGTAAAAGCATGAGTTGGAATTTCAGTTTTAAAATAACAATTACTTTAGCTCTTATATCTTGTTTGCATGGAGTTAGTTTTGCTAATCAAAAGCATATTATTAATAATGCAATAAATGAATTTAAAGCAAATCCTGATTCTTTTATTAATAATTATAATGCAAAGCCAGATGAAATAAATTATAAGCATAGCGAGCTTGAATCAAAAGCTAAAGATAAAACAAAAACAGATATTCATGCGATAATTCTAAATGATAATTATTTATTAAGAGATAAAAGCTTTGATAAAGGCTCTTTGCAAACTGATTCAAATACGATTACATCATCTCAAAATCAAAGCGAAGTTATTTTAAATGACTATGCAGATTGCAGTAAAAATAAAAACAATGATAATTCTATTAATTGTGATGGACAAAAATATTGTGTTGGAGACGAATGCGCTGAGAATAATAAAGCTGGAGATTTTGAACTTAAAAATGCTATAACTAAATTTTCTGTAATTGATAGTACTATTAAATCCAAGCCACAAGTTATAGATGCGAATACGCCTTATATTTTTTCAGGTAGAGTTATGAAGTGCCGTAAATATGGCTATGGTTTTGCTGATTGCTGTAAAGATAGCGGTTGGGGGACAGATATTGGTCTTAAAGACTGCAATAAGGAAGAAGAAGAGCTTGGATATGCAAAAGATCGTCAAGTTGTAATTTATATAGGCAAGACGAAAAAAGAAGGAAAGAAGAAAAAGCAAAAGAAAGTATATTGTGCATTTGACACCAAGCTTGCCAAAATTATTCAAGAACAAGGAAGACGAAATCAGTTAGGAATAGGTTTTGGTGATGCAAAGCATCCTAATTGCATAGGGATTTCTACTATACAGTTATCAAGCCTTAATTTAGATGGAATAGATTTATCACCAGTTATAAATGATGTAATGAATGGTCGTGAAAATCGTGATACATCTTTAATCAAGCAAAAGCTTATGCAAGATGTAAATAATCAATATCAAGATTATACAAGCATGGAAGGTGAGTTTTAATGCCTTTTAAATTTTTAATAACACTAGCTTTATTGTTTTTAACTTCGTTAAACATTTTTAGTTTAAATGATACCTCATTTGCCAATGGTTGGTATTGGGGTAAAGATGATGTAAGGCTTCTTGAAAAAAATAAGCCAAATAAAAAAGCAACTCATAAAATAATTAAAGCTGATAAGACTAAAAAGCAGCAATTAGAAGAGTTATCAAAAGAAATCGATGAAGCAAAAGCTGAGGCTGTATTAGAGCCAACAGATGTCAATATAGTTAAATTTATAAAACTTCAACAAAAAGCAGTATCATTATCGAGTAATTTTAGTGCGGCATGGTCAAAAGTATTAATTAGCAATCCTGATTTGAATGACCATTCCAGCAGTTCAGATAACATGCTTGCACAGCAAATAATTAGAGATGAAAAAAGAAAACTTTTAGATAAGACTATAAATAAGTTTTCTAAAAATAATGGGCTTATCTTTTTCTTTGATAGCGATAATCAATTATCAAATCTTCAAAGTAAGATTGTTAAAAGCTTTAGCGAAAGATATAACGTTGCTTTAATTCCTGTATCTAAAAATGGCATAGGAAATGAATACTTTCCAAATCCTCAAAAAGATAACAATCGCTCTTCAAAACTCGGAATAAATAACTTCCCGGCAATTATAGCTATTAATACAAAAGCTAATAAATATACTCCTATTGCATTTGGTGTTATTTCAGAGTCAGATTTGCAAAAAAGAATCTATGATGTTTTAAATGATTTTAAGGATATTAGGTCATGAAATTAGGAATATATAAAAATACATTAATACTTGTAACTTTTTTTATAAGCTCAAATATTTTCTCACTAGATATATTTCAATCGATTAATGAGGCAAAAGCTTTAAAAGAAATAAATGATATAAATTATCCTCAACAAGAAGATGCCTTCACAAAATTTACCAAAGATTTCACCATAGAGTTTGTTTATTCAAGTAAGTGTGGGTTTTGCCATAAGCTTTCGTATGTTTTAAATAATTTACAAAAAAATAATAAGATAAGAGTTGAATCCATAACAGCTGATGGAGGCTTTATTCAAGGGTTTGAGAATGCAGTATATTCAGAAAAATTTATTAAAGCTAATAATATAAAAGCATTTCCAACTATTATTGCTAAAGATAATAATAACCAAAGATATTTAATTGCAGAGGGATATCTTTCTGAAAATGAGTTAAAAAGCAATATTGAAACTCTTCTTGAATATGTAAGTGGAGGAAGATATGAGTAAATTATCAACAAGAATATTTTTAGGGGCTTTTCTATCTTTATCAAGTTTAGCAATGCATGCAAATGCTCAAAAAGATTTAGAAAATGCGTTTAATAAAATAACAGGAGTTCATAACATCTCTTCTGCTTATCATTCTCAATCAGCAGGTCATTACTCTGGGGGCAGTGTTTTTGCAAGAAACCAGATAAGAAATCAGCAAATAATGCATATTAATTTGCCAAAAGTTGGAGCAGGATGCGGCGGTATAGATTTATATCTTGGTGGAATATCTTATATCAAAAAAAAGGAGGCTATAACTCTTGCAAAAGAAGTTATGAACAATGCTGGAGCTTATGCCTTTAACTTAGCCCTTGAATCTGTATCTCCTATGATATCAAACACCATGAAGGATTTGAGAAATGTTGCAACAACTATTAATAATGCAAGTATTAATTCCTGTGAACTAGCAACAGGTCTTGTTGGCTCTGTATTTCCTAAAACTGAGGCTGCTCAAAAGCAAGTCTGTCAAGATATTGGTACAAGCTCTGGTTATGTGGATGATTATGCATCTGCACGAATGGATTGTGCTAATGCAACTAAAAGAAAAGATATTTTTGATACGGCCAAAAAAAATGGATACGACAACTATCTTACAGGAAGTTTAAACTTTGCTTGGAAAGCAATTAAAACTAATGATTTGTTTAAAAATGATAATGAATTATCAGAAGTAATGATGAGCTTGTCTGGAACAATCGTCTATAAATATGACAAAGAAGGTAATAAGGATTCGATACCTCAAAAAAATATATACTCATCATTAGCTGTTAATGCTGATTTTTTGAAAAGCTTGCTTGAAGGAGGTGAAGTTGAAGTTTATGGCTGCGATGCATATCTTCCTGAGCAATGTCTAAACCCTGTTTTAAAAAAAATAACAATAGCCAAAGAGGCATCTTTAAAAGATAAAGTTGAAAATTTAATAGGTAGAATTGTCACTAAAATTAGAGAAGGAGATGAGCCTTTAACAGATGATGAAAAGGGGTTTATTCAATCAACATCTTTACCTGTTTTTAAAATGCTAAATGTGCAAAGTGCTTTTATGAAAGATTTAAGCTCATTAAATGTTACATCTTATAGTGAGCTAATTGCTTCTGATATTTTGTATCAGTACTTAGATGAATCATTAAACTCAATTACCGATAGAGCAAGAACTTTGCAGCTTCCAGAAAATGAATACAAAGAATTTATTTCAAGTTTAGATAGGGCTAAAAGAATAATAAGACAAAGAAAACTAGATACCTATGAAATGCGCTCAGGCGCAATTCAAATGATAGAGCAAACGATGTTAATTGAGAAAAAATTATCATCACAAGTACAAACACCAATTTCAGATGCATTAACCTGGTCTGATAATTTATAAGGAGATGAATGTGAGTGAAGTAATTGTATATAGCTATGGCGTAGGTGAATTTACTGCACAAGTCTTTAATGCTGTAGCATCTATAATTTATAAAACAGGTTTTTCATCAATCATGCAGGCTATGTTTTTGATTGTTGGTTTAATTTCAGCAGTGCAGTACTCTAAAACAAGAGATGTATCTATACTTATGAAATCTGCATTACGTTACACCGTGGTATTAACTTTACTTATATCTCAAAGCTATACTGTTATAGTAAAAGATACCATAAATAAAAGTGATGTTTCTGTAAGTAATGTACCTTTAGGCCTTGCGTTACCTGCAAGCTATATAACAACTTTTTTTTATGGGTTAACAACGCTTTTTGAAACAGCTCTTCATCATCCTGATGATCCATCATATAGTAAAACTGGTTATCTTTTTGCATCGCATTTAGTGAAAGGCGCATCTAATATTAGGATAGTAAATCCTGAATTTAAAAGGTCTTTAAATAGTTTTATTGAGCAGTGTGTTTTTTATGATATCTATCATGGAAGATATACTATTAAAGATTTGATGAATACAGATGATGCATGGACTCTTGTAACATCAAGGCCATCAAGAAATAGAGCTTTTATGCTGGATAATAAAGTTACAATCTGTTCAGATGGAGTGACAGTTCTTAAGGAAAAAATGAATGAGTCGATTAATGACTCGGCTGTAAAATATGGTAAAGTATTTTTCCCTGGTTTAAATGATGGCAGTGAACATGTAACAAAGCAAATAAGAGACCAGTTCTTAATCTCTGTTGCATCAAGTTACCGTTATTTAACAAATCTTTCTAAGGGTGCAAGCTCTATACTAACCCAAAATCTTTTTGTAAACGCAATAAATGATGCTGCATTGCAAAATCCAGAACTAGGAATACACTCTTATGCTGTAGCTAGAGCTAATGCTCAAAAAAGTGTATCAAATACAACTACAGGTATTATGATGGGTCGATGGCTTCCTGCAATGATGGGGGCTACTGAGTGTATGATGTATGCTATGTTTATTTTGGTTGTTATGTACTCATTATTTCCAAATGGAGAAAAAGTTTTTGGAAATTATGTGATTAGTTTAATTTGGGTTGCATCATGGCCAGTTGTGTATGCAATATTAAACTTTGGTTTTACATGGGCAATAAGTGTTAAATCAGGTCATTATGGATTATCGTTTTACGATAATTCTCATCTTTCACAAGTTCAATATGATATGTCATCCCTTTTTGGGTATTTTACAATGACAGTGCCTTATATAGCTTGGAACTTAGTTAATCTTTCAAAGCAGGGGCTAGGTGTTGTATTTAATCAGATGTCGCAATTAGTAGGAGGTTCAACACAATCTCTTGCTATGGCATCAAGCAGTGAGGCTGTTGCTGGTAATTTTAGTATAGGAAGCACTAATATGGATACGCATGCTTTAAGTAATGATAACGCATTTAAGCATGATCATAACGTTCAATATGCTGATAATAGTATTTCTGGAACTAGTAAGGAAGGTACTACTTTTACAGATAATTATGGGGGAAACTCATCTTTTAATATGGAAGGTAGTACCTCTAGAAGCTTGTTTGGTATTAATCTTTCTAATAAGATTGGAATACATGGGACTCAGCAATTAGAAAGATCATTAAATGCAGCAAAAAGTGAAGACTTATCTTATACAGAAAACATGACATCTACTGTTAGGGATCTTTATGAGATGGGATCTCATGTAAATCAAGGAAAAAGCATAAGTGAGCATTTTGGGGTTAATTTGACGGCTGGGCAAACAGAATCGCTTTCTGAACTTGCATCTAATGTAGATAAGTATGCGCAAGATCATAGTGTCTCAGCTCAGGATGCTATGAAACACATGGTAGGTGATTATAAAAATACATCAGTTCATTTAGGGTGGAATTCTAATTCATCTATGACGGGAGGTTTAGGAAAGCTTTTATCAGGTGTTGATCTTGGAGTTAAAGGATCAATGGGGGACAAGGTTGAAAATGACAGCTCGACAACTCACCAAGCAAGTTTAAATCATTCAGAGTCTACAGAGTCATATCAAAATAATAGTTATAATGACACTATAGATAGTGCTTTAAGAGCAGTTAAAGAACAAGGATACAGAGCTACAACTGATAGTGGTTCAAGGCTAGTTGATAACATTAGTTCTAGTTATGATAAAGCTATGCAATCTAGTGATAATTTAAGAGCCCATTTACAAGAGGCAGAAAATTATAGAGAGCTTGCTAGTTACTCAAAAGATAATGGTGCTGCAATCGACTACAATGCCAATCAAGAATTTATAGACCATTTATCTGATCAAACCTTACCTAATAGTAACGGAAGAATGGGCATGAATGCTGCTGAAGCTCTAATAAGACATAATCCAGATGTTGTTGAGACATATGCGGGCAGATTTGTTCAGCACAAAGCAAGATCCTTAATGGAGTCATGGAGTAGTAAAAACATTACTCAAGATACCGTTAATACTAAGTTTAATGAATATAAGTCTGGTATGGCTAATAATAATCAAATTCAAAATGATTATTTAAATAATAAAAATAGAATTCAAAGCAAAGAAGGCTCAGATTTATCTAAGACTGAAGTAGATGACAGTCTAAAAAAATCATCAAATGCTGTACTTAAAGAATACAAAAGCCAAATAGACAATCATACGGTTCACTTTGACAATGCTCCACATAATAACAATCAAGTAATAGGAGGTGCCTCACGTGATTAATTATGATGGAAAATTAGGGCTATTAGGATTATTAAAGCTTACAGGGTGTCCGGCATCAGAATCCCAATTATCATGGTGGCTGATGTCTGAACTAGATGAAAAATTGTATTCATCAGAGGAGCTGTTATTGTTATCTACAGTTTTTTTGCTCATATTAGAGTTAAATTGTCCTAGTGACGCACTAAACATAAGAAAAGGTATAGTTATTTCCATACCTGATCCTAATGAGCTAGGTTTGCATTTTGATAAACAAAATAATACTACTGAAAAATATATCAAAACAAAAAACACTACCTTTAAGAACGATAAGTTATTTTTGTTTCCTATCTCATTTGTCGAGATGTTCTTTTTTTGTAATTCTGGAATGTATTGCTTTTCAATATACATATTTAAATATACAGTTCCGGCAACTAACGTACCTACGAAAGCAAAAACTGAGTTAAAAATTACAGGAAAAAATTGTTGGTTATGTTCACTTTGTAATATTAAAGATAATGAAAATATAAATAAACAAGAAAAAGATAAAAAAGTTTTATATGTGTTAATTTCTTTATTCATATTTTTTATTGTCAAATTTTCCATAAATACTCCATTTGATGAAATTTATTTAATTTTAATTATAACACTATATCTAGCATCAAGGGGCGAATATGCAAGAAAATAACAAAACAAAATTCTTCATAAGAGGCGGTCAGATAACATTACATAACATCAGGATGTTCTCTCAAGTAATTAAAGTTGTGTTAGCTATTTCTTTAGCATCTTTAATACTTCTTAATGTGTTATGGTACATGAATATTAATACATCATATCAAAAATATTTATTTAATTCATTGCTAACTGCTAAAGCTAAGTTAATTTTTGATGATAAAGCAGTACAAGATTTTAAATCACCTGATGACAGAGTCTATCAGGTGCTGTCTAAAAATGTTTTAAAAGCAAAAGCTGTTAATGATGCAGCTCTAGTTATTTTTGATAATGCTGCTAAAGGGTTTTTCCTTAGTATTATCTTGTATTTTGTAATATCAACTATAGCTATTTATTTAATTCGTAAAAAAGGTAAAACATTAACTCAAGACCAACTGTTAAATGAACATAGCTTGGCATCTTTAAAAGAATATAAAAAAATAGTAAAAAAACAAAAGACAATGTCAGATTTAATTTTAGGTGGTGCACCCTTAATTAAAGAAAGTGAAACAAAGCATTTATTTTTGCATGGTTCAACTGGCTCAGGTAAATCAACTTGTATTAAAGAGCTTTTACAAAAAATTATTGATCGAGGCGATAAATTTATTGTATTAGATAAGAGTTGTGATTTAACTAAAACATTTTATCAAGAAGATAAGCATTTAATTCTAAATCCATTTGATAAGAGATCAAAAGCATGGAATGTATGGTGTGATGCTAGAACTCAAGCAGATTTTGATAGTATTGCTGAAGCATTAATGCCTATGCCTAAAGGAAGCTCTGATCCATTTTGGGTAAATGCAGCACGCACTATTTTTACATCAACTGCATTTAAAATGCGAGATGATGTCAATAAATCAAATATAACTTTATTGCGTAATCTTCTAACTGCTGATTTAGAGAAAATGGAAGATTTTTTAAAAGATACTGAGGCTGCAACACTCGTTTCTGAAAAGATTGAAAAAACAGCTGTATCTATTAAATCAGTATTAGCAACATATCTTAAATCATTAAAGTACCTTTCAAATGATAAAAATGTTTTATCAATTAGAGATTGGGTTGCTGATCCAAGTTCTAAGGGGTTATTTATAACTTCTTTAGCTGATAAGCATGCAACTTTAAGACCACTTATTTCAATGTGGTTAGATATCGCTATTAATGCAACTATGTCATTAACTCCAGATAGACAGCGTCGTATTTGGTTAATATTAGATGAAGCTCATAGCTTACATAGATTACCTTGTCTTTTTGATGGTGCAAATGAAGTTAGGAAGTTTGGTGGTTGTATATTATTAGGTACAACATCATATGCAGGAATTTGTGATATATATGGCAAAGATGGCGCAAGGGGAATACTAGATCAATTTAATACGTCAATCTATTTTAGAACCCCAAGGGCAGAGACTGCCTCTTGGGTATCTAAAGAGCTTGGAGAGTCAGAAATTGAGGAAATGCATGAGAATATTTCATATGGTGCTAACACCATGCGAGATGGAATATCTTTAAGTAAGCATAGAACAAGAAGGCCTGCTGTGCCATATACAGATATTCAAAAATTAAATGATTTAGAAGCATATCTTAGGGTTTCTGGTAATTATCCTATTGTAAAAGTTAAATTTAAAATCTTTCAATCGAATAATGATGTGGAAGGTTTTATTGAGAGCGATATTAATGAAGATGTTTTTAAAGATATTAGTAAGCTTGAAGAAACTTATATTCAAAATCCAAATTCTGCGCCAGAGTTTAAACAAAATAGTTCAAAAAAAGCTAAAGATAAAAAAAATAAAGAAAATATTGGTGTAAAAGATAATGAATTTAATAAAGATAAAAAGGGTTCATCTAATAGAAATAATATCATTGCAGAAGACATGGAGTTAATCTAATGTTATCAACTAAAGTAATTAAAAGTGGAGCTCAAGCAACGCAATATTTTTTTAAAACAGATGATTATTACACAAAAGAGAGTGGTTTAGATGAAAAGCCTTCTATTTGGTATGGCAAAGGAGCTGAAAAACTAGAGTTGCAAGGCGAGGTGTCAAAAGAACAATTTAAAGAGCTTCTATCTGGAAAGCTTCCAAACGGTATTCAAGTTGGCCAAAAGAAAAATGGCGAGATAAGTCATCGAGCAGGATTTGATTTAACTTTTTCTGCACCAAAGTCTTGGTCTATTGCTCATTATTTAAATAAAGATCCTATTTTTGGTGAAATAATGGAGCAAGCTGTAAAGAATACTCTTGATCTAATAGAAAAAGATTGTGCCATGGCATATAGATATGAAAAGGGAATAGGGCATATGTCAAAAACAGGCAACTTAGTTGCTTCTCTTCATTTTCATAGGTTATCTCGAGAATTAGAACCACAAGATCATGTTCATGCTGTAATTATGAATGCCACAGAAAGATATGATGGCATGTGGCGTGCTTTAAAATCTGATGATCCAAATAAAAAGCAGCATGAGAATAGTGAAGGATTCATTGAACGAGTAAGGGCTTGCAAGAAAGATTATGGAGCTATTTACAGAGCAGAGCATGCAAGACTTGCAATTGAAAAGAACTTTGCAGTTGAATTCACGAAAGATGGTTTTTGGGAGTTAAAGCATATTTCAAAAGAGATGATTAAAGATTCATCAACAAGAAGACAGCAAATTGTATCTCATATGGAAGATAATAATACTTCAGGAGGCAAGGCCGCAGCTGCAGCAACTTTAATCACAAGGGCACAAAAAGCAAAGCTAACAAAAGAAGAAATTTCAGAGGCTCTTGATGCCAAATATGCAAAATATAATATAAAAACAGATATCGAGTCATTTAAAAACAATAATAGCATTATACCATTATCAAATTCTGATATTGAAAAGTCAAAAGACAATCTGTTAGCGATAAAGTATGCAATAGCTCATTTAAGTGAATACATAGGAATATTTACAGAAAGTAAACTTTTATCAGTTGCTATGAAGCATCATTCTAATAAAGCAAATATTGGTAGCTGCTTGCAAGCTATAAAATCAGCAAAGGATGCAGGTTACATTAATTTATTTAAAAATGAAAATGGCGAAGCAGTATACATATCACAAGAGCAAATTAATTTAGAAAAAAATCTTATTAGTAACTATAAAGAAGCTATTGATAATTCCAAGCGGCCTATTATTACATCAGACAATAAATTTAATAAGCTTTGTGCTAAGCATGCAAATTTTTTAACAAAAGAGCAAAAAGATTCTTTAGCTAAAGTTCTGCGTTCAAATAATAATATAAATGCAATAGATGGTAGAATAGGCTCTGGCAAAACTCATCTTATCCCAACAATTGCGAAATTTACCAAAAAGGCTTGGTATAGCCCAATTGTCTTAACTTTAAGTCAAAAAGAAGTAGAAAATATTCAAGATAAATCCTCTGGCATTACATGTAAAACTGTTAGTGGTTATTTAAAAGATATTGAAATCAGAAAAAACATTGCTAATAAAGAAAATCTTAATCTTAAAAACCAAGTGCTAATAGTTGATTCTGCACAAAGACTCTCAGCAAGACAGCAGCAATCATTAACTAAAATTGCAGCAAATGAAAAACTAAAAATAATATATCTTTTTGATAGCAAGCAACCTGAAAGCATGGCACCTGGTAACAGTATGAAGCTTTTAAAAGATATAGGTTTGAATACAGGACGTATTACCCAATCAATAAGACAGCTTAACCCTATAGATATTAATATTAAACAAGAAAAAGATGATGCAATTAGATTTGATTCAATAGTTAATGATTATCTAGGTTATATAAAAGATAATCCTAATAAGGATATTAAAATTATCACACAAGATAAGACATTAAAGAATATTCTAAATACTAAGATTCAAGAAAAGCTGGCTCAAGATAAAAGCATGAACTCTTTTAATTTGGAGACTCTAAGCCCACAATTTTTAACTAAAGCGCAATATACAATTGCAAATCAATACAAAAAAGGTCACTTGATTTCATTTAATAAAAACTATGTAAGCTTAGATATTAAAAAAGGAGAGTACTATAAAATTGATAATATTGACAAGAAACATAATATTATTAAGTTATCTAAAAATAATGAAATAATTTACTGGAACCCAGATAAAGTCGGCGGTAGAGTTGAAGGTGCAGTTAGAATATATCAGCCCAAAAACAGTAAGTTTCATGAAGGCGATAAAGTATGTATTAACGACTCTAACAGATCGCTAAGCATATCTAAAGGCTTCGAGTTTGTAATTAAGTCTATAGATGATAGAAAAGTTACACTTACAGACACTAATAAAAATAAACAAATCTCTATTAAAAATGGCGATGTTTTACTAAAACATATAGATTTAAGTTATGCTAAAACCGCATCCGATGCCTATAACGATACCCCTGATATTATTTTAACAGAGCAGTGCGCTAATAAAAGACAAACTAATTTAAAACAATTTTATAAAGTTTTAGGTCAATGCAAAGAAAAGATAAATATCTATACTGATGATAAAGCATTACATGCTAAAACATTAGAAAAGTATAAAGGAGATAGTAAACCTATTGTAAATGAGCTTTTAAAGCAAATTAAGCAAAATAATAAAGGGTATGTAAAAGATAATAAAATTATTAAAAACCCTATTGATAACATGCTTTCAAAAATTGAAACCGCTGAGCAAATATCTTTAAAAAAAGATGTTCAGCTTGCAAATATAACCAAAGCTATTTCAAATAATATAAGCAATAAAGCTTTGGCATATTCTTTAACAAAGTACTGTATTAATCAATTATCAGAAAAAGAAGCCGTATTTACAGAATATGAGCTTAAAAATTTGATTTCAAAAGAAAGTGTAAATTTAAGTAGGCCATTAACTATAAAAGAAATAGAAAAATCAATTAATAAAACAGTTAATAAAAAACAGCTTTATACATGTTCTTTATATAAAAACACAAGCTACACAACACCTAACTCCGTTAAATTAGAATCAAGCGTATTGAATCTAGCTAAAAACACTATAAATAAAGGCTTTGATTTTACAAACCTTGATACCTTAAATAATCATCTTAATTTATGGCAAAAAGAAAATACCAAGCTTACTGATAGTCAAATTAAGGCAATAAAAACAATTGCAATAACTAAAAACTCTTTAACTTTAGTTAATGGTTTAGCAGGAGTTGGTAAAACCACAATGTTATCAGCAATAAAGCCTTTATGTGATGAGAATAAAGTAAAAATGATAGGTATTGCACCTACAAATTCTGCAGCCAATGAAGTGAAAGACAAAGGAATAGAGTCTTATACGGTTGATAGTTTTTTAAATAAACTTGCAAAAGCTTATAAAGATAAAGCTTTTGATAAAAATGAGAAAGTTCTTTTGGTTTTAGATGAATCCTCAATGGCATCTACTAAAAAATTAAACAGAATATTAACTTTAACAAAAGATGCAAACTACAGACTTGCATTTATTGGTGATGTAAACCAATTAGCATCAATTGAGCAAGGAAAAATGTTTCGTTTCTTGCAAAAAGCAGGTGTTGAGACGACGTTTGTCAATGATATTATCAGACAAAAAGATAGCCCTAAATATTTAGGTTATGTAAAAGAGCTATATAAAGGCAATTACTCATCTGTAATTAACAAAATGCAAAAAGATAACTGTGTATTTACAAATGATGACATATTAAAACAAAACACTCACCTTAATAAAGACGATATAGCAGGCTTTGCATATGCAAGATGTGATTTCTTAAGCGACACATTAATTGCAAAAGATTTAGACACAAGAATTAATACAAGAGTTGTAACTCCTGCTAATAAAGACAGGAAGTTATTTAATGCTTTATATAGAGAAAAGCTACAAGAAATTGGTGAGATATCACAAAAAGAGTTTAAAGCTGATATTTTAGTAGATGCAAGACTCAACTCTTCTGAAAAATTTTATTCTCATAATTTCGATATAGGGCAAGTTATGAAATTTAATTCAAACTTTGCTGATAACGACATCAAAAAAGGTGATTACTTAACAATTAAAGACATAGATTATGCAAAAAATTATCTTAATTTAAAAAACTCTAAAGGGAAAAGTATTGCGTTTAATTTGAGTACGTTAAAAAGCGATAATGCCTGGAAGGCAACTATATATAACACCGAAGTAAGAAATATTGCTGTTGGAGATAATATTAGATGGTCTAATACTGATAAGAAGCAGGATAGAGTCAATATGGATGAAGTGTCTGTTATTGGTATCAATCAAAAAGAAGCTATCGTAAAAGACAAAGATGGCAACACGAAAACATTAGAATACACAAAGGATAATTCTAAACATTGGGATTATGCTTATGCAGGAACTGCATATACGGAGCAAGGCAAGACGGCAAAGCATGTTGCAATACTAATGAGTAGCAATCAAGCAAAGCTTGCATCCAAGCCAACTTTTTTAGTTGCTATCACAAGAGCAATGCAAGATGGAACGTTAGTGACGGATGATACAGCTGAACTTGCTAAAAGATTAGAAGTTAATTCTGGAATAAAAACTAGCTCGCTAGAAGCATTTAAATCTAATAAAGAACTCAAATCAGGAAGCTTTAAAAATATAGCTATCAATCTTCAAAGTAAGGAATCAAAAAATAACCATGCAAAATTAATAAATAAGAAAGTATATAGTCAAAAAAGTAATTATTTCAAATACAATGTAAATAATATATCAAAAGCCTTAAGTCATGATGTTAAAAATATAGCAACTCATATTTTAGGAAGCCCTAAAAAACAAGATGGCTTGAACTATTTTTTTGGCTCAAATAAAGGCTCTCTTGCAGTAACAATTAGTGGAGACTATCAAGGGACTTGGCATGATTTTGATACAGGAGAGAAGGGTAATCTTCTTAAACTAATTCAAACAAAGCTTGGCCTCGGATTTAAAGATGCCCTTGAATATGCAGCAAAACTTGTAAATCATATCCCAGTTCAAGAAATACAAGATAAAATACAAAAAATCGAAAAATTTAAAGATGATGCAAAATTAATGCTAACTGATGAACAAAAACAAAAAGTACAGTTTGCTCAAAAACTTGCATCTGAAGCAAAAAATATCAAAGGGACTATTGCTGAAAAATACTTAAAAGAGACAAGAGGTATCAAGCTTAATAGTTTTACAGATGATTTAAAGTATCATCGTGGTATTTATTCAAAACTTAATCAATCTAAAACCCCAGCTCTTTTAGTTGTTGCACGAGATAAAGATAATAACATTCAGGCAGTGCAAGCAATCTATTTAGATTCTAATGGGAAAAAGGCAGATGTTAATGTACAAAAACAATCTTTTGGGGTATTAAAAGGTGCTGTTTTCAGTGCTAAAGAAGATAAGTATAAATCTCAAACAGCTGTGGTTTGCGAAGGTCCTGAAGATGCTTTAAGTATTTTAAAAACCGATATCTCTAAAGATGTTTTTGCATGTTTAGGAAAATCTAATTTCAATAATATTCCAAAAAATACATTTCAAAAATATCCAAATATAGTGTTTGCTCTAGATAATGATGGAAAGCAAATTAAAGCTATGCCAGGCATATTAAATGCCGCGAAAAGATTGGATGATAATAATAAAAATATACTTTTAACTCAACCAAGTACAGAAAAGCAAGATTATAATAGTATTTTGAAACTAGGAATTACAGGTGAGGAGCGTATAAGGAGCATCATTAATAAAGCTGAGATCTTAAAAGACGTCTCTAATGATTTTAATATTAAAAAAAATCAAATTAACAGTCACTCTTTAAGTAAAAGCATCAAGATGCAAAGTAATCCAATTAAAATCGATAACCAAGTTAAAGAATCCTTTAAGAATCAAGTTAGCATTAATAATCAAAATAAACAAATAGATAAGGAAATAATATGAACGAGAGAATAGCAATTAGAGTATCTTGTGAGCAAAAAAAACGATTAATTGAAAAAGCTGGTGAGCTTGGGTATAGAAGTTATTCTGACCTTGCAAGACATTTAATTGAAAAAGGTATTGAAAATATATCTCTTAAAGAGTCTGAGTATCATATGTTATCCCATACAACTCAATCAGTAAAACTTTTGAGAGAAATTTTATCTGCTCTTACTGCAAATGAAGATCTTTCAAAAAACATTATCCATGAAATTCGTGAAGATTCTCTTGAATGGGTTAATAAGTTTTCTAAACATGTCTCTAAATAGTTATTTATAATGGGAAGTAATTATGTTTCTAACAACAGCATTTGAGCTTTTAGCGGCAATTCAAATTGGTGATAAAGCTTTGTCACTTGTACAAAACATACCAATGATATCTTTACTATTTGGTAACAGTAAAATATTAAATTCTAATCATAATAAATTTTATCAAGCATTTGCCATACAGCTTAAAAGTATCTATGGATTAGATGATGATGCTAAGCTTCCTGTTTTTGTAAGGCCTGAAGGCGAAATTAGGAGTCAAAGCATAACAATTGATACATGGTTTGCACCAGAGATGCTTGATGAAAACTTAGAAAATGAAGTTAATTCTAATATTTTTTATGATATCTGTTTTGATTCAAGAAAGTACATGTAACTAAAAGCAAGTTTTAATTTAAGAATTTTGTTTGAATTAAAACTTGCGCTTGTGTATCATGATAAAAAATAATAATAAAAAGGTAATATATGAATATAATGCATATTGCTTCAGTAGTATTAATTGCTACTACATCTACAGCAGTCAAAATGTATATGGAGTATTTAAAGTCAAAAAAATGGATAAATCCTGTTACATCTAAAGTGGTCAAAATACCTAAAAACCTATTTTCTTATAATCCAGAGGATAAAAAATCTCTAATTGAATTTTCTTCAAAAGATAAATCTACTATAATTTTATTACGTGGCTTTGAGTTTCCTGATCAGGTAAAACTTGACGATCTAATAGAGTATAAATTGAAAAAAATGAAAGAAGAATACGAGGGTTTTGACAAGTTCTTTCATAGTTTTAAAACAATAGGTAATAAAACTGTATCTGTTCTTAAAAAAACAGAAAAAACCTATCCATTTGAAACTCAGCATACTATTTTTACCTGGATAGATGACGATAAAATAGAGCTGAACTTAACTTCCGTAGAAACATTCAGTAACACATACGTTAATAGTGATACATTTAAAAATTCTTTAATTAACAGCTTTTAAAATTACAAAATATACAGCAGTACTCAAATGAAAAAAATTAAAATTTTAATTTTTATATATTTAATGTTCATGTCTCTTTTCTTAAGCGCCAACAGCGAACTAAATGATAAAAATCACTGGATGCCATATACTCCAGAAATTAATAGATTAGAAGTTATAAAAAAAGATGGATTTGCTATTGCATTTGCCGATGCGCTTGCAGATTGGGATACACACGAACAATATAGAGGTGCTGCTATAGGAATGCTCTGGCATAAAGGCAAAATCCCTGATTCCAAAGCCACAGAACGGCTAACTTTAGTATCCAAAACAAACTCTGAAAAAATCTACTCCGTATCTCATCAACATTATAGAAGCTCACCAAAAGTAATGTATGTCTCCTATGATGAGGGGCAAACATGGAAATATCTGCATGAATTAAATAATGAAGTAGATATAAATTCAATGTATGTTGATCCTAAAGATATTAATACGTTATATGCTTACTCTTATAATGATAAATTAATTAAATCAACAAATAGTGGGGAAAACTGGACAGAAATGAGAGGTCTGCCAAATATTAGAAGGTAGCCATCCCCTAAAATAGGATAGTCTAAAAGTAGAGTTTTATGTTAAATTA